>DASZDO010000057.1:0-49026 GCA_035941955.1 Chthoniobacterales bacterium | reverse complement strand
GTGGGCGATCCCGCTCTTGATGTCGATGGCGCCTCCCGGCTTGCGGAGCTTCAAGGAGGTCGGCCTCAATGGCCAGGTCCTCGCGTTCAGTCTCGGCGTGTCGGTCGTCACCGGCATTTTGTTCGGGCTCGTCCCGGCTCTTTCTTCTTCGTCCGGGAGCCCGGCGGAATCTTTGAAGCAAGGCGAACGCGGAAGCACGGCCGGCGGCGGCCGGCGCCGCGCGTTCCTCATCGCCACCGAAGTGGGACTGTCGCTGATCCTGTTGATCGGCGCCGGCCTGATGATCAAGAGCTTCGCGAACCTGACCAAAGTAGCACCCGGGTTCAAAGCCGATCGGCTTCTCATATTTAGTGTAGGCGCGTCTGCGAAAGCCGACGAGGACCGCCAGCTCCAGTTCTATCAGGAGGTCGCGCGAAGCGTGGCGACTGTGCCAGGGGTGGAGCGGGTCGCGGCGGTCAGCCGGTTGCCGTTCTCGGGCGGTAACAGCGCGCGCACCTTCAATCGCCCCGGCACCACGAAAGAGGACGAGGCCGACATCCGCATCGCGACGCCGGATTATTTCCAAACGATGGGCATCCCGCTCGTGCGCGGCCGCAATTTCACCGAGCACGACACGAAGGGCTCGGCGCTCGTCGCGATCATCAACGAAGAGACCGCGCGGCAGGCTTTCCCCGGCGAAGATCCCATTGGCCAGTTCGTCGAGAATTACGGGCCGAAGGACGAAAAGCTTCAGATCGTGGGTGTGGTGGGAAATGTCCGCCATCTTGCCCTCGAGACTGCGCCCCGCCCTGAACTTTACCAGCCGCTCGGCCAGGGGATGTGGCCCTTGATGCAGGTCGCCGTTCGCACCGCCCCGGAAAATCCGCTGACCCTGCTGCCGGCGGTGCAGCAAGCCGTCTGGAACGTGAACAAATCGGTGCCGCTCGGCAATCCACGGACGATGAACGACATGATCGCGCGGACGTTGCTCCAGAAAAAGTTCACGATGCTGCTCCTCAGCATTTTCGCCGGCGCCGCGCTGCTCCTGGCCGCGATCGGCTTGTATGGCGTCATTTCGTACTCCGTCGCGCAACGCACGCGCGAGCTCGGCATCCGCATCGCGCTCGGCGCGCAGCGGAGCGATGTCTTGCGCCTCATCCTGCGACAGGGCATGACCCTGGTCGCCGCCGGCATCGTCTTCGGCATCGCCGCCTCGATCGGCCTGACGCGGTTAATGGCCACGTTGCTTTACGGCGTCAGCGCCACCGACCCAGTGACGTTTTTGGCTCTGTCGATTGCCTTATTGGCGGTCGCGTTCCTGGCCTGCTGGTTGCCGGCGCGCCGCGCCAGCGTGGTCGATCCCATCGTAGCGCTTCACGCGGAATGACAAGAACGATCGCCATTCACATCTTGGAGGGACGGGCGCTGTCCCGTCCCATTGATTTGGGACGACACAGCGGTCGTCCCTCCATTTCGGCAATGATTTTTCCCAATCGCAAATCGCAAATCAAAAATCACAAATTCCCATGATCGATCTCCGCTTCGCCCTTCGCCAACTGCTCAAATCTCCCGGCTTCACGCTCCTCGCCGTTATCACGCTCGCGCTCGGCATCGGCATGAACACCGCGATCTTCAGCTTGATTAACGATCTCTTCCTCCGCGGCCTGCCGTTCAAAGAACCAGATCGTCTGGTCATCCTCCAGGCCGAAGCCAAAGAACGGAACCTCGAGCAGCTCCCGATGTCGGTCCCGCGCTACTGGCATTTTCGCGATGGCCAGACGGTTTTCTCGCATTTCGCCGCCGACACCGGCACAGGCTACATCCTCACCGGCCTCGGCGATCCCATTCAACTGAACGGGGCTAACATGACCGCGAGCTACATGGATACTCTTGGCATCCAGCCGGTGCTGGGCCGCAACTTCCTCCCCGAGGAGGAAATGAAGGCGGACGTCGCGTTGGTGAGCACGAACTTCTGGCGCAGGCGCCTCAACTCCGATCCGCAGGTCGTCGGGCGCAACATCACTCTAAACGGGGTAGCGACCACCATCGTCGGCGTTCTGCCGAATATGCCGATCACCTGGTTCGGGCGCGATTTCGAGATCGTCACGGCCCGCCCATTCGAGCTCCCGGGGCTGACGCAAGAGCGACTCATGCGCGGCGTCAGTTTCCTGCGCGTGGTCGGCCGGCTGAAACCAGGGGTGACGATCGAACAGGCTCGCGCGTCCCTCCAGGTTCTTCAGCAAAGTTACCGCGCGCAGCGTCCCGACAACGCCGACAACAGTTGGTCGCCCGTAGTCATTTCCGCCGCGGAAGATGCCACGGGGAATTTGCGCCCGGCCTTCATTACGCTGCTGGCCGCGGTCAGTTTTGTTTTGCTCATCGCGTGCAGCAACGTCGCTAACCTCCTGCTCGTCCGGTTTACCGGACGCCGCCGCGAGATCGCCTTGCGCATGGCCCTGGGTGCGTCACGGAGCGGCGTGGTCCGGTTGTTCGTCTTTGAAAGCACGCTGGTCAGCTTGCTCGCAGGCGTGGTCGGCACCTGCCTTGCACTCTGGGTCGTCTCGGTCATTCCAAAACTGGCGGGCAACAATTTCCCGCTGGAGCAGAGCGTCGCGCTGAATGCACCGGTGCTTCTCTTCACGCTCGGGCTCTCGCTTCTCACTGGCGTCGCGATGGGACTCTATCCCGCGTGGCAAAGTTCGCGGGCCGATCTCGTGGATGGTTTGAAAGATGGGGGCCGGGCCATGACCGGCAGCCGCGGACAAATGCGTTTCCGTCGGGGCCTGGTCGCAGCGCAGGTCGGACTTTCCGTCGTGCTGCTGGCGGGGGCCGCCTTGCTTATCGCCAGCTTTGTTCGCCTGAGCCAACAGCCCTCAGGGTTTAGTCCGGAGCGCCTCTGGGTGGGATTCATTGGCCTCCCGCCCGGTCAGTATCCCGATCCGGGAGCGAAAGAGCGTTTCGCTAACCGGCTCGTCGAGGAATTGAAAAACACGGCCGGCATCGAGTCGGCCGCGGTCAGTGACGGCGTCCCCCTGGCCGGCGGTCAATCGCGTTCGCCTTATGCGCTCGTGGAAGGCAACCCGCCACCAGTCAATCAACGCCCGCTTGGTCTCACTCGCAGCATATCGCCCGGGTTCCTGGAAACGTTCAGAATTCCTCTGCTCGCCGGCCGCGACATCGATGAGCGCGACGGATTGGACAAGCCGCTCGTCGTGCTCGTAAGCAAGTCGACCGCGCAAAAGCTTTTCCCCGGCGGCGAAGATCCGATCGGCAAACGAGTTTTCTTCGGAACCGACAACAACACCGGTTTGCCGGCAGAAATTATCGGCGTGGTTGCTGACGTGCGCTCGGTTCGCCTGGATCGGCCTAACGACGTCGAGTTTTACCGCCCCTGGGCCCAGCGCTCATTTCCTTTTTTGAGCGTGACGGTCAAGACGGCGGTCAAGCCTGAGGCGGCCGCGGGCGTGGTGCGAAATGCGCTCAGCCGGATCGATCCTGCGCTGCCGATCATTCAACCCGGGACGATGGAAGAATTCATCGACCAATCGTTAGGCCAGCAGCGGCTCACCATGACGCTGCTGGGCGCGTTCGCCGCCATCGCGCTCGTCCTGGCCATGGTCGGAATTTACGGGGCCGTTGCTTACACGGTTGAGCAACGCACCGGCGAAATTGGTGTGCGCATGGCCCTCGGGGCGCAAACCGGCGACGTTTTGCGGCTGGTTGTACGACAGGGCATGAGCCCGGTCATCATTGGCCTTGTTCTCGGTGTCGTGGCCGCGCTGGGCCTCGGGCGATTAATCACGGCGCAACTTTACCAGGTCTCCGCGCATAACCCTGTGTTGCTCGGGGCGACCTCGGCGACGCTGGCGATTGTTGCGCTCCTGGCGTGCCTGATCCCCGCGCGCCGCGCGAGTCTCGTGAACCCAATCGAAGCGTTGCGCACCGAATGAGAACACAATTTTTCGGAGGGACGGGCTTCGCTCCGCCGCCGAAGCGGCTTTGGCGCGCAGGAGGCTGCACGTCCCATTCTTTCGCAATGAGCGCCTCCGAAGTTTCAAAGTGGGACGTGCGGAAGCACGTCCCTCCGAGCGAAAGGTTTTGCGCGCCTATTCTATGAACGATTTGCGTTACGCCTTCCGCCAGCTCTGGAAAGCGCCCAGCTTCACCATTGCCGCGGTTGCCGTCCTGGCTCTCGGCATCGGAGTGAACACGGCGATCTTCAGCCTGGTCAACGTGATGGTCTTCCAGCCGCCGGCCTACAAGCAACCGGCGGAGATCGTGCAGCTGTTTTCGCAGGACAAGAAGGATCCAAAAAATTTCCGCGCCTTTTCTTATCCGACTTACTGCGACATTCGAGACCAGAACTCGGTTTTCTCAGGCCTCTTGGCGCACGACGACGCTCTGGTGGGACTCGGCGAAAAGGGAAATATCCGCCGCGCAGTGGTGGACATCGTCAGCTCCAATTACTTTTCCGTGCTTGGGGTGGTGCCGGCCTACGGACGCCCCTTTCTCCCCGAGGAGGAGAAACCCGGCGGCGAGCGCGTTGCGGTCGTGAGCTACAGCTATTGGCAGAAACATTCGCGCGATCCTTCGGTCCTCGGACGTGCACTCCTCATCAACGGCCGGGCCTTTACCATAGTCGGCATCATGCCGGAGGGATTTACCGGGACGGAGAGCGTCTTTTCACGGGAAGCCTGGCTCCCGCTCGGCGTTTACGACGAAATCATGAGTGATCGGGGAGGCGCGCAGATCAGAGCGCTGGCCGACCGCGGGAGCGACCGGCTCCTGGTCATCGGCAGACTCAAACCGGGAGTTACGGCGGAAGCGGCCCAACCCGCGTTGAAAGGTCTCGCGGCGAATTTGGAGGCTGCGTTTCCGGTTGAACAAAAGGACCAAACCTTGATAACTGCGCCGCTCAACCGGTTTGCCACCAGTACGGATCCGGTGGAAGACGACCCGGTTCCGATGATCGGCGCGTTGCTGGCCGCGATGGCGGCCGTGGTCCTGCTCGTCGCTTGTTTGAATTTGGCGAACATGCTGCTCGCGCGCGGCACCGCGCGGCGCAAGGAAATAGCGATCCGCCTCGCGCTCGGCGGGAGTCGGAGCCGCATCGTCCGGCAACTTCTTACCGAAGGGTTTGTCCTCGCCTTGCTCGGCGGCGTGGGCGGATTGGTCCTGGGCCTTTGGTCGTCCGATCTGCTCGTCGCCTCGCTCAGCAAAATTTTGCCGATGGATGTCGTCTGGTTGAGCGGACCCAATCCGATGATGCTGGGAGCGACGCTTTGCTTCTGCGTTCTGGGCACAATCGGCTTTGCGCTCGGGCCCGCGCTCAAGCTTTCGCGCGCGGCCGTCATTGGCGATTTGAAACAACAAGCGGGCGAAGATGTGTCCCGGCCGCGCTGGAAATTTCTGCCGCGCAATCCGCTTGTCGTGGTGCAGATCGCTTTTTCCCTGGCCCTCGTCACCGCCGCGGCGCTTTTCATTCGAGGCGCCGCGAAAGCGGCTTCGGTGGACACCGGATTGCAGGCGGAGAGCGCTTTCCTGGTGGAACTCGATGCGAGCCTTGGTGGGTTCGATCGGAAACGCGCCCAGGATCTGTATCGCCTCGTTGGCGAAAAATTCTCGGCGCTTCCGGGAGTTCAACACGCCGGTATCTCGGCTACGGTTCCATTTGGGATCAACACGATACATCGAGCGGTGCTCCGGGCCGGTCTTCGTCCCGCGCCCAATGCGAAGCCCGCGACACCCGCGGAAGGGCGGAGTTTCACTCCGGTGTGGAACAGCGTCGGCGCGGATTATTTCGCAGCGGTGGAATTGCCGTTCCTCCGGGGCCGGACCTTCACCGACGCGGAAGCGACCCAGCCTGGCGGACCCGCGGTGGCCATCATCGACGAAGTGCTCGCGAAGAAGTTGTGGCCGGACGGCGACGCGCTCGGACAACACCTTCAATTTCCCCTGCGCGAAAACGCGCTGCCGGAAAGTGGCGACGATGGCAGCGGCGAGATCAAACGCGGCGAGCCGGTCGAGATAATCGGCATCGTTCCAGGGACGAGAAACAGATTATTCGAAAAAGAACCGGCCGGCTCGCTTTATCTTCCGTTCTCCCGCGGATTTCAAAACGACGTCTTCTTCTTCGTGAAATTTGCCTCGCTTCCGGCGAGCGCCGAATCCGCTACGGCGGACTTGCTGCGCCGTGCTGTGCAAAGCGTCGATCCGTTGTTGCCCGTTCTGGAGTTGAGAACTTTCGAAAAACACATGGATGGCAATCCGCAGCTTTGGATCGTTCGCGCCGGGGCGGCGTTGTTCTCCATTTTCGGCGGGCTGGCGCTTAGCCTGGCAGTGATCGGCGTCTATGGGGTGAAAGCGTATTCGGTGGCACGGCGGACCCGCGAGATCGGGATCCGGATGGCGCTCGGCGCGCAAGGGAAGGCAGTGCAATGGATGATTCTTCGCGAAGGGATTGCGATGGTGGTTGCGGGTCTGGCGCTGGGACTTCTCCTCGCCTTTGGCACCGGCAAAATTGTCGGCAGCATTCTTTTCCAGGTCAGCCCAACGGATCCCTTCGCGTTCACTCTTGCTCCGGCGGTCCTGACGATCGCAGCCTTGCTCGCCACCTGGCTGCCCGCGCGCCGCGCCACGAAGATCAGCCCAATGGCGGCCCTGCGCACAGAATAGGGATTCATGATGACGGACATCCGCTACGCTTTCCGGAAGCTGATCAAATCCCCGAGCTTTAGCGCGACTGCGATCTTCGCGCTGGCGCTCGGGATTGGCGCGACCACCGCGATGTTCGCCGTGCTCTACGCGTTCCTGCTCCGGCCATTGCCGTTCGCCGACCCGGAAAAGCTCGTGATGCTCCAATCGCGCAGCACACGTTCGGGCAGCGATCTCGGAGTGAACTATCTCGACTTCGTCGATTGGCAGAAACAGAGCCGCAGCTTTTCCGACCTGGCGTTTTTCAACCTGCGCTGGAATGGAAATCTGGAGCCGAACGGCGGCGCGACCGAGACGCTCAAGACAACCTTCACGACTGCGAACCTTTTCGATCTCCTTGGGGTGCGGCCCGTGTTAGGCCGCAACCTCACCGCCGCCGATGACGAGAAAGGCGCGCCGAAAGTCATGCTCATCAGTGAGCGGCTTTGGAAAAGATCGTTCGGCGGCAATCCCTCCATCATCGGCCGCGATGTTCGTCTCGACGGCACTCCGCGCACGATCGTCGGCGTGATGCCGGCCGGTTTCCGTTTTCCTTCCCAGACCGATCTCTGGGTCCCGATGGCTTCCTTTTTCGGAATGAACGACGATCGTTCCTGGCGCTCGGACCAGGCGATCGGCCGGTTGAAGCCGGACGCCACCGCGCAACAAGCGCAGGCTGAGATGGCGCTCATCGCCGAGCGCCTCGCGTTGCAATATCCCGATACCAACAAAGAGATCGGCGCTGCCGTAGTTCCATTGCGCGATCACTTCGCCGGCGGCGTGCGTTTCTCGCTGGTCCTCCTGCTGGCCTCCTGCGGCGGCGTGCTTTTGATCGCGTGCGCGAACGTGAGCCAGCTTTTGCTGGCGCGCGCCACCACCCACGAACGCGAACTCTCCGTGCGGGCCGCGCTTGGCGCCAGCCGTTGGCGGCTCGCGCGGCAGGTCCTCACGGAAAGCGCGTTGCTCGCCCTTGTGGGAAGCGCGGCCGGCGTCGTCCTGGCTTTTTGGCTCGTGGACGTCGTCGCCACCTCGATTCCCATCGAGCTGCCGTTCTGGATCACGATCGATCTGAACGCCAGCGTCCTCATTTTCACAGTCGTTGTCTCCTGCATCACCGCTTTGCTCGCCGGTTCGCTGCCGGCGTGGCAGGCCGCGCGCGTCGGCATTTCTCAATCGTTGAAATCCTCGGGCGGCAACATGGGCGGCACTGGAGCCGGCGCACGTTGGCGGGAAATCCTGACGGTGGCGCAGGTGGCCCTTTCGATCGTCCTGCTCGTCGGCGCCAGCCTGGTCCTGCGCAGCATGCTCAAACTGAAGGAGGTCAATCCCGGGTTCGAGGCGCGCAACGTTCTGATGATGGAAGTAAATCCCACTTACAACAGCGACGAACCGGCCCAGGCGCGGGTCGACCGGTTCTCGCGCTTGCTCCATCGGCTGAGCGGGATGCCGGAAGTGGAAGCGGTCGGTGCGAACAACAGTCCGCCGTTTGTGCCACAGCGGCCCTGGAACCGCACGGAGTTCACGGCCGAGCATCAATCGGCCGACGAGCAAAGCCGAAATCCGCGCGCGAACTTTCAGACCGTTAGCTCCGACTATTTTCGAACCGTCCGGATCCCACTTCGGCACGGCCGAGTTTTCGACGAGCGCGACAAATTGGAGGCGCCACGCGTTTGCCTGATCAGTGAGAGTTTGAAGAAGCGTCTCTGGCCGGCGGAAGATGCGGTCGGCAAGCGCGTGAAACTCGGGAAGCCCGAGAGTGGTTGGAGCAGCGCCAGCCCCGACCCGGTCTGGATGACTATCGTGGGGGTGGTGGCTGATGTGCGCCATCAATCGCTCGAGGGCGAGGCCGGTCCCGACCTTTACAAGCCAAGTCTGCAACTTGCCTGGAAGCAGATGCATTTTCTTGTCCGGGTGCGCGAAGGCATCCGGCCGCTCAACCTTGCTCCGGCGCTTCGAAAAGAAGTCGCGGCGGCAGCCCCGGAAGTGGGCGTCTTCAACTTTGTTTCGCTTGGCGATGAGGTGGCCAACTCCCTGTGGCAACAACGGCTGCGCGGATGGTTGCTCGGATTTTTCTCGATCGTCGCGCTCACGCTGGCCGCGGCGGGATTGTATGGCGCGGTCGCCTACGGCGTGGCGCAACGCACCCGGGAGATCGGCATCCGCATGGCGCTGGGCGCGACTCGCGGCGCGGTGCTGCGGCTCGTCCTCGGGCAGGGAATGCGCGCCGTCGCTCTCGGTCTGGCCTTTGGAATCGGCGGCGCTCTAATCGTTTCCCGCGTATTGCAGGCTTCGCTTTTCGGAATCAGCGGCAACGATCTTCTCAGCTATGGCGCCGCCTGTTTTCTGCTCGCACTCACTGCCGCCATCGCGGGCCTGATTCCCGCGCGGCGCGCCAGTCTCGTTAGTCCAATGGAGGCGTTGCGCACAGAATGAAGATACGATTGCTCGGAGGGACGAGCTTCTGCACGTCCCATTCTTTCGTGAGCAGCGCGTCCGGCGTTCGAGAGTGGGACGTGCGGAAGCACGTCCCTCCGATGGTCGAGCCGCCACCGAACCCGAAAATCCTATGTTAAACGACATCCGCTACGCCCTACGGCAATTGCTAAAACATCCCGGCTTCACCTTCGTTGCCGTCCTCACCCTGGCGCTCGGAATCGGCGCCAACACCGCCATCTTCAGTGTGGTCAACGCGCTGCTCCTGAAGCCGCTGCCGTTTCCCGCGCCGGAACAACTGGTCGCCGTCGGCATGAAGAACACGCGCATCAGCGACGTCCAGGTCGAACTCGGCTCGTTGTCCTATCCCGACTTCTTCGATTTTCGGGAACAAAACCGCACTCTCGCGAGCGTTGCGGTCTACCGCGGCCGGTCCTTCGCGATCACCAGCACCGAGGGAGCGACCAGCCTGTTCGGCGTTAAATCGAGTGCAGAGTATTTCGACGTCCTCGGGGTCAAACCGATCATCGGCCGCTCTTTCGCGCGGACGGATGAGGGGGCCGGTGGCGGACCGGGCGGGTTCAAGATCATTCTTAGCCACGATTTCTGGCAAAAGCATTTCGGCGGCGATCAAGACGTTCTCGGCCGCACGATCGAACTCGATCGCCGATTGTTCACCGTCATCGGCGTGATGCCGGCCGGCTTCCAATTTCCCATCCAGGCGGACCCGGTCGAGTTTTACGTCACGATCGCGGAAGACGCGGCGAATCCCGACGGCTCCAAGCCACAGACCGAACAGCGCGGCAGCCATAGTTTGATGGGGATCGCGCGCCTGAAATCCGGCGTCACCATCGCGCAAGCGCAGGCCGATCTCGGGACGGTTGCGGCGAATCTCGAGAAACAATTTCCCGATTCCAACACCAACTTTGGCGTGGCCTTCAAGCCCTTGCGCGAAGACTTGATCGGTGATGTCCGCACCGCGCTTTATGTGCTCTTTGGAGCGGTTGTTTGCGTCCTCTTGATCGCGAACGCGAACGTGGCCAACCTGCTCCTGGCCCGCGCATCCGTTCGAGGAAAAGAAATCGCCTTGCGCGCCGCGATGGGCGCCAGCCGCGCGCGTATTATCCGTCAATTGCTCACCGAGAGTGTTCTGCTCTCGGCTCTCGGCGGCGCAGTCGGCCTCCTCTTTGCCCAATGGGGAACCGAAGCCCTGATCAAAGCGGTGCCGCAAAACATCCCGCGCATTAGCACCATTCAGCTGGATGCCACCGTCCTTGCCTTTACCTTGCTCGTTTCACTCGCGACGGGCGTGATTTTCGGACTGGTGCCGGCGTGGCAGGCGTCGCATGTGGATCTCAATACGGCCCTGAAATCCGGAACGCGGACCGGGGGCGGCGGCGAACGCAAAGGCCGGCTCCGAAACGGCCTCATCGTGGCGGAAGTCGCGCTTGCGCTGATCTTGTTGATTTCGGCCGGGCTCTTGATCCAGAGCTTCGCCCGGCTCGGCCGCGTCCAGCCGGGTCTGCGCACGGAACGCCTGCTGACGGCGCGGGTCCAGCTGCCCGACATCGCATACCCGAAGAATGAAAACATCATCGCGTTCTTCGAGCAATTTCTGCCCCGCGTGCGCGCGCTTCCCGGCGTGGAAGGGGCGAGCGCGATTGTGCCGCTCCCGCTCAGCGGGGGTAACATGGTGACTACTTTTGATGACGAAGAACACCCGCTGCCCGATGGACAGCGCCCGGGCGCTCCCATTCGCATCATTGGCACGGAGTACTTCAAAACGATGGGCATCTTGGTTCGACAAGGCCGGGTCTTTGATGAGACGGACCGCTTCGATTCCAAGCCGGTCGTGATCGTGAATGAACGCTTCGCGAACAAGTTCTTTCCCGGTCAAAATGTTCTGGGGAAGCGGATCATGCCTGGCTTCAGCGCCGACGATACCGGCGAAAAAATGCGCGAGATCGTGGGTGTCGTCGGGAATGTGAAACACCTCGCGCTCAAGAACGAAGACTCGCCCGAAATGTATCTGCCGCAGACGCAAATGCCGTTCAGCATCATGTCGCTCGTGGTTCGGACCACTGTTTCAAATCCGGCCACGCTCACCTCCGCCATCCGGAAGGAACTGGCGGCGATGGACAGCTCCATTCCGCTGACGAGCATCCAGGTTTTCGACGAGTACGTCTCGCGCTCACTCGCACGGCCGCGCTTCAACGCGCTCCTGCTTTCCATTTTCGCCGGGACTGCGCTCCTCCTCACCGCGATTGGAATTTACGGCGTGATGGCTTATTCCGTCGCCCAACGGACCAGCGAAATTGGAATTCGGATCGCACTCGGCGCCGGCAAGGGTTCCATCTTCCGCCTTGTCGTGGGCCAGGCTATGACGCTGGTCGGCATCAGTCTGATCGTTGGACTGGCCGGGGCGTTCGCGGCCACGCGTTTGTTGCACAGCCTGCTTTTCGGCGTCGGCGCGTCAGATCCGGTCACCTTCATCTCGATCGTCCTGCTCGTTTCGGCCGTCGCATTCGTGGCCGCATGGCTGCCCGCACGACGCGCAACCCGCGTCGATCCCATCATCGCCCTGCGCGCCGAATAAGATGAATCCGAATCCGTTGATCCGATTGGTAGGGCGAGACTCTGTCGAGCCGTGGCCCGTAGCGCCACCTCATCCAGACGGCTCGACAGAGTCTCGCCCTACCAACGACGTAACTCTCACTCAACCTCAACGACGCACCCACAACCTATGCTAACCGACATCCGATACGGCCTGCGGCAGTTGCTCAAACATCCCGCCTTCACCCTCATCGCCGTGCTCACGCTCGCGCTCGGGATCGGCGCAAACACCGCCATCTTCAGCGTGGTCAATGCGGTCTTGTTGAAGCCGCTGCCCTTTCCGGCGCCGGAGGAACTCGTGGCCGTGGGCGGCGTCGATCTGAGCGAGACCGTCTCGCCTCCCCGGCTCTACTCGTTGTGCTTTCCGGACTTCGCCGACTTTCGGGAACAGAACCGCAGCTTTTCGAGCATGGCGGTTTATCGGGACCGCACCGTCGCGCTGGTCGACGAAAAGGGAGCGCAAAGCGTGCGGGGAGAAAAGGTGAGCGGGGAATTCTTCGACGTGCTCGGCGTCAAGCCGATGCTTGGCCGCGGTTTCACGCGGGCGGATGAGCAAGCGGGCGGCGGGCCCGGCGGCCTCAAAGTTGTCCTGAGTTACGGATTCTGGCAGAGCCATTTCAATCGGGCTGACGATGTGATCGGCCGTGTGCTCATGCTGGATGGCCGTCCGAACACAGTCATCGGCGTGATGCCGGAAGGTTTCCAGTTCCCCATCCAAACCGATGCGCTCGAGCTTTACACCACGACAGCCGAGGATGCGTCGACTCCCGACGGGAGCACGCCGAAGACACAACAGCGGGGCGATCATTGGTTGCAGGGAATCGCCCGCGTAAAGACGGGCGTGCCGCTCGCGCAGGCAAACGCGGAACTGCGGACGATCGCGGCGGCGCTGGAAAAAAAGTACCCGGACACCAATACCAAATTCAGCGCCGGATCGCAGCCGCTCCGCGATGAAATGGTGGGAGACGTCCGAATGGCGCTCTACGTCTTGTTTGGCGCGGTCGCCTGCCTGCTGCTGATCGCGAACGCCAACGTCGCCAACCTCATGCTGGCGCGTGCGTCCGTGCGCGGCAAAGAGATTGCCCTGCGCGCCGCTCTCGGCGCCAGCCGCGGACGGATCATTCGGCAGTTGCTCACGGAGAGTATGCTTCTGGCCGGGCTCGGCGGGTTTCTCGGATTGCTCATCGCGCAGTGGGGAACGGAAGCCCTGGTCGCGGCGGTGCCGCAGAATATTCCGCGGGTCAGCGCGATTCAGTTGGATGGAGCGGTGCTCGGTTTTACCCTTCTTCTTTCGCTCGGGACCGGCATCGTTTTCGGTCTCGTTCCTGCGTGGCAGGCCTCACATGTCGATCTTAATACCGCGCTGAAATCAGGCACGCGCGGCGCCGGCGGCGTGGAGGGAAAGCATCGCGCGCGCAACGCCCTGGTCATGACGGAGGTGGCGCTCGCGTTGATCCTGCTCATTTGCGCCAGCCTGTTGATTCAAACTTTCGCGCGCCTCGGCCGCGTTCAGACCGGCATGCGGACCGAGCGTCTGTTCACGGCGCGGATTGGACTTCCCGTGGCCGCTTATCCCAAACCGGAGAACATCATCGCGTTTTTCGATCAACTCATGCCGCGGCTCCGGGCCATTCCCGGGGTCGAATCCGTCACAACCGTGTGGCCGCTTCCTCTCAGCGGCAGCAACAACGTCAGTTCCTTCGACATCGAGGAACGTCCCATGCCCGAAGGACAACAGCCGGATAGCCCCATGCGGATCGTGGGTCCGGATTATTTCAAGACGATGGGCATTCCGGTCCGGCAAGGCCGCGGCTTCGAGGAGACGGACCAGCTCAAGTCTTTGCCCGTCGTGGTCGTGAACGAACAGTTCGCTCAAAAATTTTTCCCGGGTCAAAATGCGGTCGGCAAACGGATCAACCCAGGTTGGGCCATCGGTGACGAGAAATCCCCCATGCGCACCATTGTTGGCGTCGTCGGCAATGTGAAGCACCGCACGCTCGACATGGAGTTTACGCCGGAAGTGTATCTCTCGGCGTCGCAAATTCCGATGGATTCGATGTCGATCGTGGCGCGGACGAGCGTCTCCAATCCCGCGGGCATTACTTCGGCGGTCCGCTCCGAGCTTGCCGCAATGGATCGCAATATTCCGCTCGTGCGGGTGCGAGTGTTTGAGGAATACCTGGCGCGCGCTCTGGCCCGGCCGCGCTTCAACGCCTTGTTGCTTTCGATTTTCGCGGGCACCGCCTTGCTCCTGACGGCGATCGGAATTTACGGCGTCATGGCGTATTCCGTTTCGCAGCGGACGAGTGAGATCGGCATCCGCATCGCGTTGGGGGCGGGGAAAGCCTCTATCTTCCGGCTCGTCGTTGGCCAGGCCATGGCGATCGTTGGGATCAGTTTGATCGTGGGACTCGCCGGGGCCTTTGCCGCCACTCGCCTGCTGAACAGCCTTCTTTTCGGCGTGGGCGCGTCGGATCCCATCACGTTCACCGCCATTGTCCTGCTCGTCTCCGCCGTCGCATTTGTGGCCGCGTGGCTGCCGGCGCGGCGCGCCACCCGCGTCGACCCGATCATCGCCTTGCGCGCCGAATGAAGACACCATTTCTCGGAGGGACGTGCTTCCGCACGTCCCATTCTTTCGTGATGAACGCGTCCAGCATTAGAAAGTCGGACGTGCGGAAGCACGTCCCTCCGATGGGCAGGTCTCACGCACCAATCTTATGCTGAACGAGCTGCGTTACGCCCTTCGGATGCTGATGAAGGCGCCCGCCTTCACCGTGATCGCCATCTTCGCGCTCGCTCTTGGGATCGGCGCGAATACCGCCATCTTCAGCGTCGTCAATGCCGTCCTCCTTCGGCCGCTGCCCTATCCGGAGCCGGACCGGCTCGTGGTCCTGCGCGAACGGAACTCCACTTTCCCAAACGGTTCGGTCAGTTATCCGAACTTCCTCGATTGGCGCGCGGGCCAGCGGTCGTTCACCGACCTCGCCCTGACGCGGCGCGAAAATTACAACTTCTCATTTATCGGCGGCGCCGGCACGCCCGAGCGAATCGGCGGCGGATGCGTCACGTTCAATTTTCTCACCGTGATCGGTCTCAAGCCGTTGATGGGCCGCGATCTCGCGGAGAAGGACGATGTCCCCGGCGCCGCACCGGTGGCTCTAATCAGCGAGCGGCTGTGGAAATCGAAGTTCGGCGCCTCTGCGAACGTTCTCGGTCAAAAAGTCATGGTGGACGGTGTCGCACGCGAAATCATCGCGGTGCTGCCGGCCGATCTGCGCTTCCCGCGCCTGGCCGAGATTTGGGTGCCGCTCGCCGACACCAGGAAAGAAGAGGATGTGCTCCGGCGTGGCAACCACCCGGGATTTTCCGTGCTCGGCCGTTTGAAGCCGGGCGTGACTCTCCAGCAGGCCAATGCCGATCTCGATACGATCGCCGCGGAACTCGAGAGGCTCTATCCGGATACAAACTCGACCCGCCGGGTGCGGATGGAGTTGCTCCTGGAATCGGCCGTGGGCGAATATCGTGACAGCTTGCGCTTGCTCCTCGGGGCCGTGGGCTGCGTCTTGCTGATCGCGTGCGCGAATGTCGCCAACCTCCAATTGGCGCGCGCGCTCGCGCGGGGCAAGGAACTCGCGGTGCGCGCCGCCCTTGGCGCGAGCCGCTGGCAGTTGATGCGGCAAATGCTGACCGAAAGCGTCTTGCTCGGGATCTTCGGTGCGATCGCGGGGGTGTTGCTCGCGGTCTGGAGTCTGGACGCCATCCTGGCCTTGAGCCCGGCGCGGGTGACGCGTTTCCAGGAAACGCGCATCGATCTGGCCGCGCTTTTCTTTACCGCGGCCGTCGCCTTGGGCTCGGGAATCCTGGTCGGCCTCTGGCCGGCGTGGCGGGTTTCGAAAAACGCCGCCCTGGCAGTGGCGTTGCACGAAGATGGCGCGCGCGGTGGCAGTGGAGGAGCGCGGCAGCACCGGGCCCGTTCTGTCCTGGTGATCACGCAAGTCGCGCTCGCCGTTGTCTTGCTGGCGGGCGCCGGATTGACCTTGAAAAGCTTTTGGCGCGCTCAACAGGCCCCGATCAATTTCAACCCGAGCAACCTTCTGACCGTCAGTTTCGATCTGCCGGACGCCCGCTACGACAAGGACGAGAAGACCATCGCATTCTACCGCCAGCTCCTGGAGCGGGTGAGGTCGCTGCCTGGCGTGGAAAGCGCGGCCATCGGCTCCAATATTCCTTTCGACGAGGGTTCCTGGGACAGCAGTTTCCACATCACAGGGACACCGGAATTGCCCCCGGCGCAGGAACCATCAGCCGAGATCAATATTGTTTCCGCGGACTATTTTCGCGCGATGGGGATGCCGCTCATCCGCGGCCGGGCCTTTGGACCGGAGGAAGTTTTTGGACGGCCGCGTTCGATCATCATCGATGAAACGCTGGCCCAAAAATTCTTTCCCGGCGTCGATCCGATCGGGCGCAATATCGACGACAATCAGACCCTCGTCGAAAACCCGCCGCCCACCACTGTCGTCGGGGTTGTGGCGCGGACTCGGAATGAAGCGCCCGGCGAAGCCAACATTGAAAGCCTCCAGTTCCACCAGATTTATTTTTGCTCGGCACAATACGCCGTGAGGGGCAACACCATGGTCGTCCGCGTGAAGGCCGGCGATCCGCTCGCGCTCGTGCCCGCGATCAAACGCCAGGTTCAGGCGTTGGATCCGGAGCAGTCTCTCGGGGCCGTCGCGACCATGGAGAAAAACATCGGCGCCAGCCTGGCGGCGCGCCGGCTTACCATGAGCTTGCTCGGCGCATTTGCCGGTCTCGCTCTCGTCCTGGCCAGCGTCGGGATTTACGGCGTGATGGCGCTGAGCACCACGCAACGCACCCGTGAATTGGGAATCCGCTTCGCCCTCGGCGCGAGTCGGAGCGATGTGCTTCGGCTGGTCCTTGGGCAGGGCATTGCGCTCATCGGGATCGGTCTCGCGGCGGGATTACTTGGGGCCTTCGCCGCCAGCCGCGCGCTGAACAGCTTGCTCTACGGTGTCGGAGCTCTCGATGCCGCCGCGTTGCTCGGCGCGCTCGTCACGCTGGCGGCCGTGGCTTTCATCGCCTGTTATCTTCCCGCGCGGCGCGCCAGCCTCGTCAACCCGCTCGAAGCGCTGCGCACTGAATAGCCGTCAAGACAGCGCCGCCTGCGAAAAAAAGATACGTGCACGTTCTGTCCCGACAGAACGTGACAACCGAAACTAATGTTATGAACACTCCTGCGCGATTGCGCGGCGATGTTTTGCGAAAGACCCTTGTCGCCAGTCTCACATTAACCGAGACGGCATACGCGCCCGCAGTTCGAGGAATCGATGGCATTCGAGCAGGCGTGGAACGGCTCAGCTGGCGCGGGAAGACCCTTCTGGCCTGTCTGGTCATTGGATCGTTCGCTCCAAATTCAGCGCGGACTGCCACGGTCCCTTATTCCTTTTCCAGCTCCGCGTTTCCCAGGTACGCTATGACGATTGCGATTGACGCCCCCGCCCATCGGGTTGCCGTGGGTGGCTCCATTTCGGTGCCTGCGTCGCTCGTTCACGATGGAACGGTTGTAGTCGCCCTGAGCAAGGCCGCGATGCCAGCCCGCTTCTCGATTAGGGGCAGCACTATTGCCGTTCCGATCGAGCGTAAGCCGGGGGATACAGCCCCGGACGAGCTAGGCAGATGGCTGCTGAAGATACCGAAAGGATCATTCCAACAGACACTGGAGCTTGAGTTCTCACTCGAGATCAAAGACTCGACGAGCACCATTTTCGCCATCACACCTGCCGGCTCGTTTGGATCGGGATCGGGGACGGCCTGGTATCCTCAGATCGTCGATGCCGAAAACGTCCGAATGCTCGGTCTTGGCCAGCTGGATTTTCGAACGGATAAGGATTCGGTTGTGGTCACCACTGGAGTCGACCCGGCCAAAGCGCAAATCAAAGCAGAGTCCGGCAAGATTTTTCCCATCTCAACGCCCCACTATTTCGATTTTGCCGCTGGGCCCTACCGCAGGATCAAGAGCGGCTCGGGTGGCACCGAGCTTTTTCTGCTAAGCAGTCATCCCAATGAACGGCGCTTCGCCGAACAGCTGGATTCGACAATTAAGGCTCTCGTCAACGAGTTCGGACCGTTTCCAGAACCCCGTTTTGCGCTGGTAGAAGTCCCGGGCGATGCAGCCCAGAAGGCCGGGTTCGAGGGTGCGTCACTCGGGGGGCTGATGCTGGTGATTCCCTCGTACTTGGACAAACCGTTCAACGTTCCACTGTTCGGGCATGAACTGTCACATCAATGGTGGGGCGGCACCGTCAGGCGCAAAGGAGATCGCGGGGCCTATCTGCTTGACGAAGCGCTCGCGCAATACGGCTCTTTGAGAGCGGTCCAAAAGCTGGAAGGCGAAGATGCGGCCGAGCGTTACAGGAGGCGTGGAGCTCCCGGCTACTATTCCGAGTACAGCGGCTTCGCCTACCTGGCACGGTCCCTGGCTGGCATAGATGCACCGCTCGATAATCTCCCCGCAAGTGACGGCTTCCTGAGCCGCCGCGTCGCCAACACGAAAGGAATGCTGGTTTGGTCCATGTTGGCCCAGACGATGGGTCACAAATCCTTCAATGAATTTCTTCAGGCGTATGCGAAAGAGCACGCGTATGACCGGGTGACCCTGGACAATTTCTTAAGTGCTCTGCGAAACGCCGCTGGAGCGAATTCCTGGTTCATCGACCAATGGTTTTTGCAAACCGGCGTTCCCGATCTGAAACTTTCCTGGAAGCGCGAGGACCGGGGAGTGAAGGTTGTGATCGAGCAGCCGGCTAACAATATTTACCAAGTCACGGTGCCGGTGGCGGTCGTTGGTCCGGCAGGCCAAAGCTTCGTCAAAAATGTAAACGTCGGAGGGCCGCTTACCGAGGTCCAGGTTCCCACTAAATTCGCTGTCGAAGATGTCCTGCTGGACCCTAAGTTTGAGGTGTTGCGGTGGACGCCGGAATATCGGTCTGAAGCCGACGCGATTATTGACTACACGAAGGGCGATGTTGCTCTGAACCAGGGTAAGAACGACGAAGCGATCGCCGTGTTTCGACGGGCGTTGGAAACAGCGGCCGCGCCAGACCGGTACGGTTTAAGGTTCAGGCTGCATCGAGGTTTAGGCGACGCGCTCGCCGCTAAAGATGAAATTGTTCCGGCTATCGCCGCATACCAGGCCGCTTTGAGAGAGCCCGTTCATCCCGAGGAGCAAGTCCCGGAGCTGCTCTTCTCACTCTCGGATCTCTACCATAATTTGGGCGACGCCGATGCTGAGCGGGACACACGGGCCCGTGCTCTTGCCGCCATCCATGCGATCTCGGCCAAGCCGGTCGCGCGAAATGGGAAGGACTAGCTCGAGAACGTGCGCACCTCCGTGGAAACCGAAGAGTGTAAGTTAAAGTGAAAGTGCAAGAAGTGCCACCTGGCAGCGTCGCTCAGATCAGCTCTTTCCCCACCAGCTCCCATCGTCCGATATTCTGCCTGGGTCCTGATGCCGCCCAGGCGATGTCCCGCACAAACAAGTTGTAAGGCAAATTCAGTTTCGGATGCCGCGCTGCTGTTCCACTCAGTGGCAGAAATTCCACCTTCTCGAAATGAAAGCTCAGGAGCCGATTCAGCTCCCTGAAGGAGAAGTGATGCACGTGCGTTTGCTCACCCGAAAGCCGCTTGCCCCGCATCACCTTCCAGCGCCGATGCAAATGGTAATCGAGCGGGACCGACCCGACATAGGTGCTGCGCGGGTTCTTCTTCAAGATCCGATGAACTTCCCGAACGATGATCGAAGGATAAGGCAGATGTTCCAGCACCTCGGTCATCATCACCGCGTCGAAGCTCTCGTCGCGAAAACCGATGGCCGAGGTGAAATCCATCTCGCGACAGGCAACGCCCGCCTCCCGCGCGTGTTCAAGGGCGAGCTGGTCGATGTCCACACCCACCCAGGAAATGAGATTCACGAACCTGATCAGGACGCCCCCCTGGCAGCCAATGTCCACGCCGATGCTCCGTTCATCGAGGCCATTCGCTTCGAGGCATTTTCGATAAAACGGCGCCTTGACCTCCTCATGCTGGCAGCCCCAGCCGCCATAACTCGGTTTCCCTTCGTTATACTGCTCGTAGAATTCCCGAATCAACCGGACCCCTCGGTCAGGCTCATCCAATAAAAGTTCGTCCGGGAATTTGCTTTCAGGGTTCATCAAGTCGTCCCGAACGTTCCACGCGCGGCGCTCAGATCAACTGCGTTTGAGTCGGATGGATTTGCGATCGCGGAGCGTCGCAGGCAAAGGGTTGTTTACGAATTCCGTGGCGCACACTGCTCGCCATCGAAAGATCAGATGCGCGGTGGTCATGAACACGCGCGATTGAGAGAATTCGGTGAAACGGGGATTCATCCTCCAGCAGCATCGCCATGGCCTCGGCTCCGACAGGGGTCGCCATGGCTGCCTTCCCGTCCTCCAAGCGACAAGGCGGCCCGTGTCAGCTGGATGTCCCCAACCATATGGATTGGGATTCTCCCGGGCAAATCCAAACCGAGTCGGCGATGGCGCGGAACAACTCGGCCTCGCGACCTTGCAAGAGGCCGTCAGCATCAATTCCGCCTATGATTTCGAGCGTTCTCATTTATTGGTTTCGTAGACTCTGATGACGACAAGACCCATCGTGCTGGCTTTCGTGTTGATCGCGACCCTGGCGTTCGGGCAAGGGACCAGGATTATTCCGACGCCGGCGGATGTCGGCGAGGCGCCGGCGGATGCGGTGATAACCGCTTCGGGTCTGGCCTCGAAGTTGATCGCACCCGGAACGGGCCGGACCCATCCAGCGCGGAACGCCCGTGTCACGGTCGATTACACGGGGTGGACGACTGACGGCAAGATGTTCGATAGCTCCCTGACCACCGGCAAACCGGCCACATTCCCGCTCGATAAGGTGATCGCGGGATGGACGGAAGGGGTGCAACTGATGGTGGCCGGCGAAACCCGGCGCTTCTGGATCCCGGAATCGCTCGCTTACAAAGGCAAGGAAGGACGCCCGAAAGGCACGCTGGTGTTCGACGTAAAGTTGATTTCGTTTGCCGAGCCGCCGCCGTCGCAAACGCCGACAGACTTCAAAACGCCGCCGTCCGCGGCGAAACGCACGGCAAGCGGTCTTAGTTATCAGGTTTTGAAACCGGGAAGCGGCAAGCGCCATCCAACGGAGCTCAGCACCGTGACGGTGCATTATTCGGGCTGGACGACGGACGGCAAAATGTTCGATAGCTCCCTCAAGCGTGGCCAGCCGACGACGTTCCCGCTCAAGAATGTAATACCCGGGTGGACGGAAGGCGTCCAGTTGATGGTCGAGGGCGAGAAAACACGGTTCTGGATCCCCGAATCGCTCGCTTACAAAGGTCAGGGACCCGTCTTTGGCGACCTGGTGTTCGACATCGAGCTGATCAAGATCGACTAAAACGGGTCGCGCGATTCTCCTGGAGGGACGCCCGCCGTGGCGTCCGTTCATTTTCTAGAGTTCATTTTTCAGAGTGGGACGGCACGGCGGCCATCCCTCCAAGGCAGGATTCCAGACTTGAGTGCCCGGCGCGATCCCGTCAAAATGCGGCGCATGAAAACACAAGTATTCGCCCGAACGATTCTCGCCGGCGCTGCGGTTTTTCTGCTTCAGGCCTGCGCTACGACTCCGCTTTCAGGACCGGAGGCCCTTGCCGGCATCTGGACTAATTCTATCGGCACGGTTTGGACAATCAACGCCGACGGTTCCTTCGAGGTGGACCTCAATCACGACGGGAAACGCGATGCGTGGGGCACCTGCAAAGTGGAAGGCGATACCATTACAATCGTCGGAACAGGTGGCGTTGTCCCCAAAGGCTGCGCCAAAGCCACCGGCGTCTACCGCTTCAAACGCACCAAGGACACCGTCCACTTCACCCTGGTGAAGGACGCCTGCCAGGAGCGCGTGAAGAATGTGACGCTCGACTGGAAGAAAAAGTAAAGGATTGGCAATGCTTCTTCTCGCCGCTGCCATCCTCCTGGCCGAGGGCCAGTTTCTGCCCTTCTCCTTTACCGAACCCAAGCCGGGATACCTCGAAACCTCAAAATGGATCGGAGAGGTGCCCTCCCAGATAAAACCGGGGAGCCAGGTTCCCCAGGTTACGACCGAAGTGATCAAGGCGATGAAGGCCAGCAACATGCCTGGCGCTGCGGTTGTCGTGATGGAGAACGACGTCGTCATTTACAGCGCCGGATTCGGCTACGCGAACCTGACCACGACAGAGCCATTTTTGGCCACGACCGCCAGCCGGTGCGGAAGCATCAGCAAGACCGCCACCGCTCTCGCGACGCTTAAGCTGGCCGATCTAGGAAAACTGGGCCGGCGGGGTCTCGACGAGAAAATCCTTCCCATCCTCATGACCGAGCGTGAGGTGTATGCCTTGGGAGGATACGACAAGCGTTGGGGTGAGATCAAAGTGCGCGACTTGTTGGACCACGCCAGCGGACTCCCGAGCAACTCCATTTACTTAACCAGCCACAAGATCGCGCAGGAATTAGGCAAGAAGATGCGGCTCTCCATGGCTAATTTTTTCCCCTACCTGGTTAAGAACCAGGGCCTGACGGCGTCGCCAGGCGAGAAGTGGCAGTACACGAATCTGAACTACGAGATCTTGTCGCTCATAATCGAAAGGAAGGCGGGGATGAGGTTTAAGGATGCGGTGCGAGAACTTGTCGCGACCCCACTCGGAATTAACCCGCGCCAAATGTTTCTTTCTCCGACCCGCCCTGTGCCTCCCGACGTAAAAGTGAGTGAGGACGACTCAACCAGCCCGGAAGCTCGCTGCTACCAAAAGGACCCGGGGATGTTCGACAGCATTTTCAAGGAGGGCGACAAAGTCCCGGAGGCCTACGGCGGCCTTGACGGCGATATCCTGGCCGGCGCCGGACACATCGCTTTTTCCGCCGAGGCCATCGCGACGATGGTCCAGACCCTTCGAACCCGGCCAACGGCGTACCTGTCGAAAGCGATGTGGGACGAGATCCTCACACCCCCCGTTTATGTGAGCAAGCCCGGCAACGAACCGAAAAGCGCCCAGTACTTCTATTCGAAGGGCACGAATGTGAGGAGGAACCCGGATGGTTACACGTTCGACCACGGGGCCATGCTGATGCACGCCGGTGGCAACTACCTGGAGTACAAAACGAACATCCAGTTCGTCGTCATCGCGAACAGCAACATGCCCAACGGCCAGGGCCTGTCCGACGTGATCCTCTTTCAGGCCGTTCGGAAGGGCCTGATCGCCGCCGGCAAGTAGGGGCCGTCAACTGCTGGCAGCCTGAGCATAATGCTCGGCTCCGAGGAAATGGAGCGAGACGTAAGGCTGGCTGCCCACGACCCAGCTGTCGTGGCCGGGCCCGATGTAGAACAGGTCGCCCGGCTTCATCTCGTAGTGGCGCCCATCATTTCATCTGGCACGCGGCGGAGCCGGATATGACCAGGCCGATATGTTCCACCTCGCATGACGCAGCGCCCGTCGCGGGGCCGACGTGCTTCGACCATCGCCAACCCGGCTCGTAGCTGGCGCGCCCGATCGTCATCGACCCGACTTTTACGATTTCGAAATAACCTTTTTCGAACGTGCGCACCTCATCCGGCTGTTCGAAACGCTTGATCAAAAAGTCGTCGTAATTTGGAACCATTGCTTACCTCCTTAAGACCTTCGTTGGCGCCAAGGTAACAGCATCGCATTAGGAAAGGCGATGCGGGATTGGGGCTGCGCGGCTGCAAGGGAAGGATCAGGAGCAGGAGCAAGCGTCAACCGAGTGCGGATCAGGGCGGCGGGTGGGGGCTGTCCGACGGGGGCGGGACGAAACCGTGATGCCTCAAGATTTTGATATGCCTCTGTTTCAACTCTTGGAGTTTCTTCTGCTGTTCCGGAGTCAACTGGGGCGCGATCTCGCCCTTCGACTCCTCCATCACGTTGCGCACACGTTCCGCGGTCTCAACCCGAATCGCCTCGAGTTTGGCGGACGTCGCATCGACGATGGGCGCAATTTTTGCCGCTTGCTCGGGAGTCAAATCCAAGGCCCGCTGCAAGTGCTCCCGCATTCTGCCCGAGACATCTCCCGAATGGGGTGGGCCGAGGAAGCGCCGTTTTACATGATGGGTGCTGAGCAAACCACCCGTGGTCGCACCGGCGATGAAGACAAGAAGGAACGCGAAGGCCAGCTTCCATTTCACCGCGCTGTTCATTCAGAAAACTCCGTCTGGATCTCAGAATCGGCGATCGCGTATTCGTTGTCTTGCGGGAAGGCCCGCTCGGCGTTGTCGCGGAATTGCTGATACGCGGCGGTGCTGGCCAGGGCGAGCACGGCCAGGGCGATTACGCCAGTCCGGCGCAGGAATCGGGTGAGGTCGGCGACGTCATCCCGTGGCGCCTGGCCGGCGCGCCAGAGCGAGATCACCCGGGTCTCGAACCCGAAAGGCGCTTCCTCGGCCGGCGCTTCCCCGGCCTTCGCCGCGGAACGCAGCAGACGATCCAAATCCGTATCGCACCGCTTCATTGATTCTCCCTCGCTGAGATAAGCGCCATCTGCTTTTTCATTTTCTGCCGGGAACGGAAAGCGCGCACCTTGACCAGCGCTCTGCTCCAGCCGGTAAGTTCCTGAATGTCCGCGACCGATTTTTGTTGGAAGTAAAGCAGGTCAATCACAAGCCGTTCCGCGGGTTTGAGCACCAGCATAAGATGTTCGACGAGCTCACGCGAGGCAAAGCGCTGGTCGGGCGTGAGTTCCCCGGCCGTCGCTGCCATCTGTTGGACAACCGCCAGCTGTTCCTCGCTCAAATCGGCTTCGCGCAATTCCGGCCGCGCCTTTTCCGCCTGGATTTGATTGATGCAGGTGTTGATCGCGATGCGCGAGACCCAGTGCTCGATTGGCACCTGGCCGGAAAATTGGGACAGGTTCTGCATGATCTTGATGAAAATCATCTGGCAAAGATCCTCCTCGGCGCTTCGCGCCGGCCGATGAGCGCGGACCAATTTTGCCACCAGCGGGTAGAGGGCCCGGACCAATTCCCCTGCCGCGGCGTCATCATCCCGCAAGGCGGCGGCCACCAGCTCCTGGAAGCGGCGATCATCAGCCATGTAAAGCAAAGCCAGTCCACACCAGGAAGGAAGACAGACGGGAGCGCCCAAAGGTTACAAAAAACTTCCGCCGCTCTCCCGCGCCCGAAAATTTTCGCAACAAACTTGTAACCGCGCTGCCGGTTCTCCGGTCATCCATTCCTGAAAGAGGCGCTCTAACTGCGCTCAAAAACAAGCAACAAACAAACAATGACACGAAAACTTATCACACTCATGGCCGCCGCGGCGGTGTCGCTCGGCGGGCTCGCTTTCCTTCAGGCCAAAGAACACGGCGAACAAAAACACGAACATCACGGGCCGATGATGCATCACAAAATGGTGGGGAACCCGCTCGAGGATTTGAGCAAGGACCTCGAGCTGACCGACGACCAAAAGGCGAAGGTGCAGCCGATCATCGACCAGGCCAAGCCGCAGATCGAAGCCATCCATAAGGAGGCGATGGAAAAGACGCACGCGATCATGGAAAGCGCCGGTGCGCAGATCCGGCCGTTGCTCACGCCGCAGCAACAGGAAAAATACGATGCGATGAAAAAGGCGCACGAAGACATGCGCAAGGCGATGCGGGAGCTGCACGAAGCCAAGAAAATGTAACTACGGCCCGCCCTCAGGGAGAAACGCGGCGGCGATCGAAAGGTCGCCGCCGTTTCTTTGTTAACACCGGCCTTCAGGCCGGTGAATCCCGCGGAATATCCGGCAAAGGACGTCGAAGCGGCGCTCCTACGGCTCGGAAGTACCTCTGGGTTTGTAGATGAGGGACGTCACAATCCCCAGCACGACGGCTTCGGCGACGCCAGCCAGGAACCATTTCGCGGCCAGGGCACCCGGCACCGGCATGGCGACATAGTTCACAATCGCCCAGACATGCTGGGACATGCCCACGAGGAGACCAAAGACAATGCCCATGACGATACCCCGGCCGGCAAAGCCTTTCGCCCAGAGAATCACGAAGGTCGTGACGGCGATAAGTTGCGCGAGAGTGACCCAGTGCTCAAAGGTCCGCATCTCCTCTGCCGGTCGCCAAAGTGATTGCGCGGCCAGGTAGTCAGGCCTCAGCCAAAGGCCGTGGACGAGGAAATCGGTCGAGTAGGTAATCACGAAAGCTGCGGCGATGGCGAGGAGGAGGCGTTTCATGTTCATCCCGGAAGCCTAACGACTGATCGCCGCTAAGGCCAGTCTTTACGTCTGAGGGCGCGGCTTCGCCCAGAAGCGATAGGCCAGGACGCCAAGACCCAGAATGAAGACGCCGATGCCGGCGTTTTGGGGAAAACGGATGAGCGTGCTGAGGGCCAGGCTCCAGCAGGCCAGGACAAACAGCCAGGTCGTGAACGGATGCCACGGCACTCGAACCAGGTCTCCCTCCGCCGCTTCAGTTCCTTCCCGGCGAGCCCTTGCCCGGAAGACCAGCAATGACGCGCCAGTCAGGCCAAAGAACAGGACATCGATGGTCACGACGTAGTTGAGAATCTGTTCATACCTTCCCGTCATCGCGACAATGGCCGCCCAGGCTCCTTGCAGGACGATAGCAATCACGGGAACGCGGGTGCGCGGATTGAGTTGGCCGACCGCCTGGAAGAAAACGCCGTCTCGCGCCATCGCATAGTAGATCCGGGGCGCCGTCAGAATGCTTTGGCTGAGAAAGCCGGCCGTCGAGATCGCGATCCCGCAGGCGATGATTTTCGCGCCCCGCTCGCCCAGAGCGTAACGCATCACGTCCGACGCCGGGACCGTCGTGTTCGCCAGTCCGGCGGGGCCGAGGGCGCGCAAGCAGACGTAGGTGACCAGGAGGTAAAGAATGATGACGCCGGCCACACCGATAAAGAGACCCCGTGGCAAATCCCGCCTCGGGTTGCGCATCTCGCCACTTACAAAGGTGGCTGTCTGCCAGCCACCGTAGGCGAAGAGGACCGGAACCATCGCGGCCATCAGCCCCGCCATCGCATTCCCTCCGCCTTGAACGGGCGGCGGTGCTATGGAAGTCAGCTCGGCGGACGCGGGACCGACCAGCATCCAGCCGGCGCCGATAAGTAACGCGATCGCGGCGAGCTTCGTGAGCATCAAGGCGCTCTGGACATTGCTTCCCGCGCGTATTCCGAAACAATTGATCAAGGTCAGAACACCTAACGCCATTGCCGCCACGGCCTGCTCTGGAATGGCCAGCCCGGAAAGCTCGCGGAAGTAGCGGCCAAAAATGATCGCGGCCCCGGCCATGCCTCCGGTCTGGACAACCAGCAACAAGGTCCAGCCGTATAAGAACGCGACGATCGGGTGATAGGCGTCGCGCAAATAGGCGTATTGCCCGCCTACTCGTGGCCGGAGCGAGGCCAGCTCCGCGTAAACAAAAGCGCCGATCAGCGCGATAACGCCGCCGATCAGCCATGCGCCCAGCACCAGAAAAGGCGTGTGGACTTGCCGGGCGACGACCGACGGATTGACAAAGATTCCCGCGCCGATGATCCCGCCCATCACGATCATGGTCGCGTCGAATGGGCCGAGTCTGCGTGCGAGCGACGGCTCTTTGCCAGATGAGTCCAATTTCCCGAGTTCACCCAATTGATGCGGGATTTGCAAGCCAAGCCCCAAGGAGCGGCGGTTTGTAACCGCCGTTTAGCCAGGCCGGCAGGCTGGAGGCCGCCGCTCCTTGGGCAGGAAGTGGCCGGTCAGAGACCGCCCAACCTAGGGAATATTATAGATCTCGACGAGGCCTATCCCTGTCCCGCCATTTGCTCCGGCCACAATGACTGTGTACGGCCCGGGGAACAGACTGATCAAGATGGCGGACTCGAGCGAATTAGTCGGCGGTATCCCACTATCTCTGATTAGGGCCGCTTGATTGGGATCGTCCTCCCAATCGTCGTTGGCCAGGATGAGCGCGCCGTCGCTGTCCCGCAATTCGAGGATCGGGTCAGCGAGCGCATTGCCGATGCCAAATTGCGTCAGCGAAGGTCCAATTGCTCGCACGACTACCGTGGTAGCGCCCGCGTTGCTCCCGAGGATGAAACCTCCGATCAGCCGGTTGTCGCCCGTCTGCACAAGGCTGCGGGTGCTGATATTGGCAAGCTTCGAGTTGGCCGCCAAATCAAGATCGTAGACCTCCACGACACCAACGCCGTTTCCGCCATTCGTCCCCTGGACAATGGCCGTATAGGCGCCGGGTTGCAGGGTCGCGATGATCGCCGATTCCAGGTCGTTCGTCGGCGCCAGCTGGCTGTTAATGATCTCGGTTTCCTGAGTTGTTCGCCAATTGTCGTTTGAGGCAATGATCGCCCCGGTGGACTCGCAAAGCTCGAGTCTCGGATCGGCTAGTGGATTCGGGACGCCAAGTTGCTGTAAGGACGGGCCGAGCGCGCGGACGATCACTCTCTTATTCGCGTTCCCCGTGATGATAAAGCCGCCAATCATCACGTTTTCGGCAGTCGCGACCTGTGAACGCGAGGAGATGTTTGAGGCCTGGGCTGGAGCGGCAACAATCCTCCAGACCTGCCCCCCGCCCCCGCGGATGAGGTAGTAGAGGCCGCCATCAGGACCGACTTGCAAATCGACCGGCGTGGAAAGCCCGGTGGCAAACTCACTCGAGGTATTATTAGAGGGGTCCATGGTTCGGATGAAGCCAGTGCAAAGGTCGGCAAAGAAATATTTTCCGACGTAGCTCGGCGGAAATTGGGTGACGGGAGGATTGTAAAAAGTGCCACCCACAATGGCGCATCCAGTAGGACTGCCCGTGTTGTGTCCGTATTGAAAGAGCGGATCTCGAAAGTTCGGGTTCCCGCAATCTCCTTCGCAATTGGGCCACCCATAGTTCGAAGCGGCGATGCCGTCGTTGATTTCTTCCCAGGTGCTTTGGCCAACGTCGTTGATGAACATCCGGCCCGTCCCGGGCTGGAACGCAAAGGTGTAGGGATTCCGCAATCCTACCGCCCAGATCGCCCGGTTGACGCCGGTCGGAGATCCTGAAATTCCAGGGAACGTGGTTGGGTTATCGGGAGGAATAGTTCCGTCGGAGTTGATGCGCAGGACCTTGCCCAGCCGATTACCTAAAGACTGCGCGTTTGCTCCGTTCGCGTTCTCTCCCACCGCCACGTAAAGTTTGCCGTCCGGTCCAAAGTGGATCGCGCCGCCATTGTGATTGGTGGCCCCACTGAGATTGTCCAGTTCCAGGATGATCGTCTCGCTCCCAGGAACGGCGACATTGCCGTTCGCAGTGAAACGACTGACGCGATTGTGGGCCGGACTTCCCGAAACCGTGTAATAGACGTAAACAAATTGGTTGCTGGCAAAACTTGGATCGAAAGTCACTCCCAGGAGGCCACGCTCCCCGTTTTGGGTGGTTGTGACCGTGACAAAAGGGGTTGCCAGCAGGGTCCCATTGTCGATGACGCGCAGTTGTCCTCCCTGGAGACAGACAAAAAGCCGGCCGTCGGGTGAAAAGGCCATCGCTGTCGGGCTGCCGGGGTTAAGCGTGCTCCCATATTGTGACTCGGTGAAACCGGCGGGAAGCTCTGCGGCCTGGAGCGAGCAGGCGCCGACAAGGAAACAAATCGCGATGGAACCGACCAGGCCCCGGCAGCCTGGAAACATCACATGGCGAATGCGATTTAGTCTTGTCATTGCTTCGTCAGAAACGGGTCCGTTTTTGGTCATGGTGAAAGCCAATAAGAGAAAGAGCGACTATGGAATATCATAGACCTCAATGAGGCCTATGCCAGTGCCGCCATTGCTTCCCTCCAGGATGGCGGTGTAAGCCCCGGGCGCCAGCGAGGTAAAGATTCCTGACTCGCGAGAATCCTGAAGCGCGAGGTTATAAAAGATCAGTTGGGACGCTGACAACGGATCGTCCTGCCAATCGTCGTTCGCAATCAAGGTTGTCCCGTTACTATCGTGCAGTTCCAGGGTTGGATCAGCCAGGACGTTGCTGATTCCGGATTGAATAAGCGACGGTCCGATTCCTCGTATCGCCACGCGCGTGTTCAGGGAGCCCTCGCCCAGGATAAAGCCTCCGATCATGACATTCTCCCCGGTTTGGACGAAGCCGCGGGTGCTGATGTTGGCCAGCTGCGTCTCAGTTCCCTGATCGTTGTCGTAAACCTCCACCAGGCCAACGCCGGTCGTTGCGCCATTGCCGGTCAGGACCGCGGTATACGCTCCCGGTTGGAGCGACGTTACGATGACTGACTCTCGATCGTCCGTTGGCTCGTAGATAGTGCCTTCAATCAAGGCGCGCTGAGTGTCCTTCCAATTATTGTTCTGCATGATCAACGCGCCATTGGAACCGCGCAGCTCGAGAACAGGATCGAGCAGGACATCGCTCAGGCCCGCGGCAATGAGCGATGGACCCATTCCGCGCAAGACCACCGGCTGGGCAGCATTCCCCGTGATGATGAAGCCCGCGATCATGACGTTGTTACCGGTCTCGACGCGGAGGCGGGTGGAGATGTTTTGCGGCTGAGCTGGTACCGGGGCCGGCGTGGGCGTGGATGTGGGGGTGGGCGTTGCCGGGGGCGTGGCCGTAGCCGTCGGTGTCGGCGAGGGAGTGGGAGGTGTTGGGGTAGCGGTAGGGGTCATTGGCGGTGTAGCGGTGGCCGTAGGTGTAGGCGTCGGCGAGGCGGGAGTAACAGTAGGTGTTGGTGTCGGTGTCGCGGGAGTCGCGGAAGGTGTAGGCGTTGGTGTCGCAGGAGTAACAGTAGGTGTTGGCGTTGGTGTCGCGGGGGTGGCGGTAGGTGTTGGCGTTGGTGTTGCAGGAGTAACGGTAGGTGTTGGTGTCGGTGTCGCGGGGGTAGGTGTCGGTGTTGGCGTCGCAGGAGGAGGAGTGGGGGAAGGCGTCGGTGTCGCAGGAGTAGGTGTTGGCGTTGGGGTCGGCGTTAATGTAGGTGTCGGCGTTGGCGTTCCAGTTGATGTAGCGCTAATTCTCCATACCTGGCCGGCGGGGCTGCCGCCGCGCATGAGATAGTAGAGGCTGCCCTCGGGGCCGACTTGTAGATCGACCGGGTTGGAAAGGCCCGTGGCGAAGCCGCTCGCTGTGTTCGTAGCCGGGTCCATCAACCGGATCCAGCCACTGCAAAGATCGCCAAAGAAGTATTTGCCGACATAACTGGCGGGGAATTGGATGACCGGAGGATTGTAAAAAGCGCCGCCCACGATGGCGCAGCCGGTAGTGTCGCCCCCACCGTGGCCGTACTGAAATAACGGGTCCCGAAAGTTCCCGTTTGGCGGTGCACAGCTCCCTTCGCAAATGCTCCATCCGTAGTTTGAAGCGACGATGCCGTCGTTGATCTCTTCCCAGGCACTTTGGCCAACGTCATTGACGAACATGCGGCCCGTGCCGGGCTGGAACGCGAAGGTATAGGGATTCCTCAATCCCACCGCCCAGATTGCCCGATTATCACCGGTGGGCGAACCCGCAATCCCCGGAAAACTGGTCGGGTTGTCGCCCGGAATGGTTCCATCGGCGTTAATCCGCAGGAGCTTGCCCAGTCGATTGGTCAATATTTGAGAGTTTGCCGGGTTAGCGTTCTCTCCTACCGCAACGTAAAGCTTGCCATCCGGTCCAAAGTGGATCGCGCCGCCATTGTGATTCGTGGCGCCACTGAGATTTTCCAGTTCCAGAATATTCGTCTCGCTTCCCGCCTCGGCGACGTCGGGGTTTGCGATACTCGCGGTGAAACGGCTGACTCGATTGTGCGTCGTCGGCGTTGCGGCCGTGTAGTAGACATAGACAAACCGGGTGGTGGCAAAATTTGGGTCGAAGGTGACTCCCAGAAGTCCACGCTCGCCGTTTGCGCTGGTGGCGACGGTGGCAAACGGAGTCGCCAGCAGAGCCCCGTTGCTGATAACGCGAAGGGCTCCTCCCTGCTGGCAAACAAAGAGGCGGCCATCGGGCGAAAAAGCCATCGCCGTGGCGTTGGCCAGGCCGTTAGCAACCTGCACCTCTGTGAAACCGGCCGGAAGGGTTGCGGCGTGCAGCGAAAGTCCGGCCAGGAGGAGGGAGATCGCACCGCCCCCGATCAATCGTGAAAGGCGGCGTGAAATCATGTGGTGAAGAACGTTTCGGGTGTTGTCAGGAAGGCGCCCATTTTTCAGCGTCAAATGCCTTGCGCCCCCGCACTAATTCCATCTGAAAGAGAGCACTTTTTACGCCGATATCCAGCCGCGCTTTCCCCGATCGCGGGGCTAGAATGGGCGGTATGGAATCGTTTGCCTTGGCCGTCGAAAAGCGATGTAACGTCGTGCTACGGCGCCCCGCGCTCGTAGACTTCAACGAGACCGACGCCGGTGCCGTTGTTCAATCCCGCGAGCAGTGCAGTGTAAAGGCCAGGCGGCAGCGTCGTCGCGATACCGGACTCAAGATTGTTTGTCGGCGCCAGACCCGCGGCGATCAGTTCGGCGGCTTGCGCGGGATCATCCTGCCAGTCGTTGTTCGCGAGCAGGACCGCTCCATCACTGTCGCGCAGCTCGAGCGTTGGGTTCGCCAGCGCATTAGGCACTCCTGCCCCAGTGAGGCTGGGGCCGATACCTCTCACCACAATCCTGGTGTCGCTGCTGTTGCCGCCCAGGATGAAACCCGCGATCACGATGTCGTCACCCGTATTGACAAAGGCCCGCGTACTAATGTTGCCCAGCTTTGAGGCAGCTGTCTGGTTCAGGTCGTAGACTTCCACCAGACCTACACCTGTGGTGTTGCCGTTGCCTCGCACGATCGCCGTATACGCTCCGGGGGCCAGTCTCGCATCGATCGCCGATTCGAAGTCATTGGTTGGCGCGATCCCGGTTGCCTCAATCAGGGCCTCTTGCGTCGGATCGTCTCTCCAGTTGTTGTTCGTGACCGTGACAAACGAGCCCGGGCCGTTCAATTCCAGCACCGGGTCAGCGAGCGTGTTAGGGACACCAGTCAAGGAAGGTCCAATGGCCCGGACGAGCACATGTTTGGTAGCGGTTCCAGTAATGATGAAGCCACCGATGCCAACATTATCACCGGTCTGAACCCGCATCCGGGTTGAGAGATTGAGGGCCTGCGCCCCTGGCGTCGGACTTGAGGTTGGGGTGGAAGTCGGGGTAGGTGCAATTGTGGGTGAGGCCGTCGCGGTAGCTGTTGGGGTGGCGGTGGCTGTAGGTGTAGGCGTCGCGGGAGTAGGTGTAGGTGTAGGTGTCGCCGGGGTAGGAGTAGGCGTTGCCGGCGTAGGTGTGGGTGTTGGCGTCGTGGTAACCGTCGAACTGACCTTCCATACCTCTCCGGTGCCGCCACGGATGAGATAGTAGAGACTGCCTTCGGGGCCGACTTTCAGGTCGACCGGTACGGCGATGTCCGTGGCGAAGTCGCTAGCTGTGTTGTTAGACGGGTCCATTAGCCGGATCCAGCCGCTGCAGAGATCGCCGAAGAAATACTTGCCGAGAAAGCTGGCCGGGAATTGGTTGACCGGAGGATTGTAGAAGGCACCGCCGACAATGGCGCACCCACCGGTGCCGCCATGGCCATATTGAAATAACGGATCCCGAAAGTCCCCATTCGGCGGGACGCAGGCCCCTTCGCAATTGGGCCATCCGTAGTTTGACGCGATGATGCCGTCGTTTATCTCCTCGAAAGTTCCGGCCCCAACGTCATTGATGAACATGCGGCCCGTGCCAGGCTGGAACGCAAAAGTGTAGGGATTCCTCAATCCTACCGACCAGATCGCCCGGTTGTCCCCGGTGGGCGAACCGGGGATCCCCGGGAAAGTCGTTGGATTATCCAACGGAATGCTTCCATCGGCATTGAGGCGCAACAGCTTGCCGTGCCGGGTACTCAGCGACTGAGCATTCGCTGAGTTGGCATTGTCTCCCACCGCAACGTAGAGCTTGCCGTCCGGACCAAAGTGGATCGCGCCGCCGTTATGATTGGTGGCGCCACTGAGATTATCCAGGTCCACAATGACTGTCTCGCTCCCGGCTTCGGCGACGTCGGGGTTCGCATTGCTCGCGGTGAAACGGCTGACGCGATTGTGCGTCGCCGGCGTTGCGGCCGTGTAGTAGACATAAACAAACCGGTTAGCGGCGAAATTCGGATCGAAAGTAACTCCCAGGAGTCCCCGCTCGCCATTGGCGCTGGTGGCGACCGTGGTAAACGGGGTCGGCAGAAGGCTCCCGTTGCTAATCACGCGGAGGGCTCCTCCCTGCTGGCAGACGAAGAGCCGGCCGTCGGGTGAAAAGGCCATCGCGGAAGGCTCTTCAAGCGTGCCCGCCACCTGGACCTCTGTGAAACCGGGCGGAAGTGTCGCGGCCCGGAGCGAAAGCCCGGCCAGGAGGAGGAAGATCCCGCTGCCTCCGATCAATCGAAGAAGGTGGCGTAATATCATTGGTGAAGAGCTATGCTGACCTTGTCAGCCTTTGCGGACCTAGCTACGGCGCACCGCGGTCGTAGACCTCAACGAGACCGACGCCGGTGCCGTTGTTCAGCCCGGCGAGCTGTGCAGTGTAAAGGCCAGGCGGCAGCGTCGTCGCTATGCCGGACTCAAGATCGTTTGTCGGGGCCAGACCCGCGGCAATCAGTTCGGCCGCTTGAGCGGGATCATCCTGCCAGTCGTTGTTTGCGACCAGGAGCGCTCCATTACTGTCGCGCAACTCCAAAGTCGGATCGGGCAGTGCATTAGGAACTCCCGCCGCAATAAGGCTGGGGCCGATACCCCGCACCGCGACCCTGTCGTTGTTGCTGCTGCCGCCCAGGATGAAACCCGCGATGACGATGTCGTCACCTGTACTGACAAAGGCCCGCGTACTAATATTGCCCAGCTTTGAGGCAGCGGTCTGGTTCAGGTCGTAGATTTCCACCAGACCTACCCCTGAGGTGTTGCCATTGCCTCGCACAATCGCCGTATACGCTCCAGGGGCCAGTCTCGCATCGATCGCCGATTCGAAATCATTGGTGGGCGCGATCCCGGTTGCCTCGATCAAGGCCTCTTGCGTCGGATCGTCTCTCCAGTTGTCGTTGATGACGGTGACAAATGAGCCCGGGCCGTGCAGTTCCAGCACCGGGTCGGCAAGCGCGTTTGGAACACCCGATGGTGTCAGGGAAGGTCCAATGCCCCGGACCAGCACATGCTTGGTGGCAGTTCCGGTAATGATGAACCCGCCGATGCCAACATTGTCCCCGGTCTGGACTCCCATCCGGGTCGAGACATTAAGGGCCTGCGCCCCTGGCGTCGGGCTTGAGCTTGGGGTGGATGAAGGGGTAGGTGCAACGGTGGGCGAGGCCGTAGCGGTCGCTGTTGGGGTAGCCGTTGGTGTCGTGGGAGGCGTGGCGGTAGGTGTTGGCGTCGTTGGAGGAGTTGGCGTCGTCGGAGGTGTTGGAGTTGTGGGAGGTGTTGGGGTCGTTGGAGGTGTTGGGGTCGTTGGAGGCGTGGCGGTAGGCGTTGGTGTCGTGGGAGGAGTGGCTGTAGGTGTTGGTGTCGTGGGAGGAGTGGGTGTTGGTGTTGCGGTTGGTGTTGGCGTCGGGTTCCCAGTCGGCACGGTAAAGGCATAGACTCTGTTGTCAGCGGCGTAATAGATACGTCCACGGGCCGCGATCCCGGTATTGAAGCTGCGGATGCCGGTCATCAATTCGTTCGCGCCGCCGCCTGCATAGATAATGGCGCCATTTTCACCATTGTAGCCGCGCAAACGTCCGTCGGAGCCGGCTGCCCACACGATTACGTTATTGGTGCCATCGGTGGAAGTAACGAAGGGTGCGGTGCGCCCGCTCGAGGCAACGCTCCAGCCGGTGGCGATGGTCGGCGGATTGGTAGCAGTGATGCGGAAAGCGAGGAGCGTGCCGCTGGTGGGGCGATGAACCACAAACGTGCCCGTACTTGTCCGGTAGGTGGCCGGTGCCCCAATGACGGTGCTGGTGGAAACAACCGCCTGCGCCAAGGGCACGCTGACTCCGCCCAGGTTGCTGCGATTGAGCAAATAGGCATTGCGATCCTTGCCGATTGCGACCACCAAGGCCGACGGTGTGGCGCCGGGCACATCCACGATGATCGGGCCGGAGCCGCTCAAATCAGTGTCGCCGGCATCGAGCGTCATCCAGTTGATCGGCGCCCAGAAATCGGTGGTTGAGCCGCTAAAGATCGGACCGGGTTGGAGGCGAATGACAGCTTCATTTCCATTCCACGTGCTGCCTGAACCGTTACCAGTGGTAACATAGGTGTTGGTCCCATCGCTGGCGACGCCGCCAGGCGCCCAGACTCCGGCCCTCGTCGTTCCTGTGGCCCAACTCCCCACAACGGCGGGATTGTTCAGCTGCACGCCGACGAGCCGGCCGCGATAACTCCCGCAGTCGCCGAAGCGTCCGCCGTACGGGACATAAAGAGTGTTCCCGACGATGCCGAGCGCACCGCGCTCACTTTGCACCGAGGAATCAAATCCCGATACCGCAGTGTTAACGTTTACCGGCCAGCCGGCGTTGATGGCGCCCGTATCGACGTTCAGGGAAAAGATCCGGTGGCCAGCGCCGCTTACCTCCGCGTCGAGGAAAAGGGAGCGCGAGGCGAGGTCGACGATGGGTGTGCCGGTAATTCCGAGCGGGTTAATGTTGCCGCAGGGAAGGCCTGACGTGATGGGCGTGCCGACGTTCCGCTGCCAGACGATGGCGCCAGTGGCCGCGTTCAGCGCATAGACATTGTTCGACTGGGTCACCGCAATGACTACTGGACCTTGCGGACCGCCCTCGATGTAAAGCGGCTGGGCATAGACGTTGCCCACGATCGTGCCGTTAAAGCCCAGGTCGCGCGTCAGACTGACGGCAGCGGCCGGCGTGAACGCAGGATCGATATAGAGACCGTCGCGCGAAGGATTGTTGTGATGCTGGGTGACGTTGACCGAAGAGCCCTGGGGCGCAACCGGAGCCGAGGCAGAAAAGCACAAACCAGCCACAACGAGGACGAGAATGGAAAAGAGATGTTTCACGCAGTGACACCATTCGGCTGCGGGGAGTTTTTTTCAACAAAATGCGCTGCCTTTTATCGGGCCACTGCGCATCAAAACGGCGACTTATGCCATGAGGTCTCTTTAGTTGGCCCTGCGCACGGTCGTCACGCCCCACGGACCGCTGCCGACTTTGATCCGCTTCAATTCCTTGCGCGTTTTTACCTCGACCACCGAGACGTCATCCGACGCGCCATTGGCTGAATAAAGCTTCGAGCCATCAGGACTGAGCGCGATCCCCCAGGGCCGAGTGCCAACCGGGACGGTGGCGCTCACGGAATTTTTCTCCGTGTCGATTACTGCCAGGGTGTTCTTGCGCCCGGTTGAGACGAAAAGCTCCTTGCCATCGCTCGACACCGCGGTGCCCATCGGCAACGAACCTTCCGGCAGTTGGATTTTAGCGGACAGTTTATGCGAAGCCGTCTCGATCACGGCCACGGACCCGGTGCTCTCGCAGGCAACGTAAGCGCACGAGCCGTCCGGAAGAAATGCGACGGAACGGGGCCGTCCCCCGGTGTCGATCTTTGCGACGACGCGCTGTTGCTCGGGCGCGATCACGAACACTTCGCCTTTTTCTTCGCAGGTCACATACACTTCGCCATTCGCCGGATTCACGCCCATGCCTTCCGGTTCCTCCGAGACCTTCACCTTTCCGCGCGGTTGCCCCGACCCAAGGTCGATCAGCAACATGCTCGCATCGTCCTCGTTCGCGACGAACACGAATTTTCCGTCTTTGCTAATCGCAAATTCCTCCGGATCGGAGCCGGCGTGCCAGCGGTCAGCGAGCTTGCGCGCGACGGGATCGATCAGACCGAGGCCGTCCGCCGCCTTGTCCGCGGGCGCGCGTTCCGTGTCTACACCGGGCGCCATCCGCGGCGATCCGCTCAAGGCGACGAAGATCCGCTTTCCATCCGGCGCCGGGTGAATCCCGCGCGGCCTCTTCCCGACTGGAAATGTTGCGACAACGGCATCGGTGGACCCGTCGATTACCGTCACATCTCCCGAACGCTCATTGCTGACATAAACATCATAGGATTGTGATTCAGCGCCGACTGACAGAGCGGCCGAAGCCAGGACGCCCGCAAGAATCAACAAATGGCAGCGGTTCACGGTGGGATGTCTACATCCTGCCCAATAAGCGCGTAATGATTGTGCTCAGCTCGCGTTTCAAGAGTTCATTTACGCGCAGGAGTCGGTGTTTCATAAGAGCGGAGAGATGGAGTAATGGAGTTTTGGAGTAATGGGAGAGTGCATCGCTCCAGCACTCCATTACTCCACCGCTTAGAGTTTCTGCCAGCGACTCATTCACTCTTCTCGGATGAATCCCAGTGAGATTGCGCTGCGGTTTCCGCGACTCTGGCTCGGCCAGCCAACAATTCCTCGCGCCGTCGCGCCAACTCGGATAATTCCTGCGCGGTCTGGCGCAGCTCAGGAACAGAAAACATTTCGTCGAGCAAATAAGCCGTCATCCATTTGCGCTCTTCCAGCGTGCGCTGGTCGATGATGTCCTTCAGTTCCGCTGTGCTCATCGGTTGGTCATGATGTCACAATGCCGCATTCGAGGCAATATGGCGGGCCGGGCCGAAGTTGCAGCTCAGAGCTGCCACCGGATCTGAAGGGTCACGAGCCGCGGCGCGCCGATCGAGAGAAGGCCGTCGGCGGATTTGCCAGTCTCGATCTGCGTGTCGAACAGATTTTCGATGCGGATCGCGGCTGAGCCGCGTTGCGAAAACTGGTACATCACCGCGGCATCGAATGTCGTGAAGGGCGCGAGCACGCGCGAGTTTTGGTCGTCCTCGAACTGCCGGTCGCTGTAACGAAGCTGCGCGTTCACAACCCATTTCGCGGTGGGCGTCCATTCAATGCCGCCGGTGAACACGTTTTCCGGAGTTTGCGCGAGCAGTTTACCCGTAAGCGCAGGATCAGCGGCCCGCTCAATGGTCGGATGCGTGAACAGGTAGCTGCCTCTTAATCGCACCGATGAAATGAGCTGCCATTCCGCCGTGGCTTCGAAGCCCGGCGCCATGACCAGATCGACATTTTGCCGCTGCCGAATAACGCCGCCCCCAGGGCCGGGGCCGATGGTGACGTTGCTGACGGCGTCTTCCATGCGATTGAGGAAAGCGGTTCCGGCCAGCCGAAATGCCTGGGTCGCCTGCCATTCCGCGGCAAGTTCACCGCCGATCAGATGTTCCGGTTTCAGATCGGGATTGGCATTGGTGACGTCGTTGCCCACCCGGAACGGCCGGTAAAGTTCATTCAAGGTCGGCACGCGGAAGCCGGTGTAAACAGCACCTCGCAACGCGAGCGCCTCCGTCGGTTTCACGCGGGTGCCGATGCGGCCATTTATTTCATTCCCGTCGCGATCGGCGAACCGTGAGTCGGTGATCACCGCGCCCGTGGCGCGCACTGTTTCCTGGCGCAAGCCATCGAAAAGCTCCCAATGATCGACCCGGAGACCGCCAACGATTGTGGTGCTCGGAGAAACCGACCAGGTGTCTTCGGCAAAGATGCCGGCGAAAAACTGCTCGCCCCCCGCCCGGCGCAGGCGGGTGAATTCCGTGCCGTTCCAGAAAAACGCTTCGTTTGTTTCGCCTTCAACCCATCGGGTATCGGCGCCGAGCGTAAGCTGGTGATCGCCGCCGGCCGCCATGCTCCAGACGATGGCGCCCCCGGCCGCGTTTGCCGGCACATCGAATTGATCCAGCGCCGACGTCTCGGCATCGCGCGCGGCGTTCACCGAGCTGAAAGTGCTGCTGAACCGCCGAGTTTGTCCATAGGCGCTGAGCCGCAGCTCCGCCCGCTGCGCTGGAAACTTCTGCGTGAACACCCCGCTGATGTCGCTGCCCGTGGTTTCATTGCGGGTGAAAGGTGTGCCGTTCCCGCGTTCATCATCAAAACGCCGGCCCTGGAGACGGAGGGAACTGTTGGTGCCGAATTGCCATTCCGCCCGAAGATCAAAAAGATTCGAATCTCCGCTCGCGTTCGTATCCACCCGTCCCCGTTGGTCCGGCGCGATCACTGGATAACCGCCGATCGAAAACCGTTCCGCGAAGATCGCCGCGGCAAACCGCTGCTGAACGACCATCGTCTCGAGGGAGGCTTCATACGTCTCGGCGTTGCCGATCAATCCTTCCGCGAAACCGGAGCTCTCATCCATCGGCTGTGACACCAGAAAAATTGTGCCCGCGAGAGCCGCATTCCCGAATAACCCCGCGCCGCCGCCCGAATTCACCAGCACCGATTGAATCGACGCTGGCGGCACCTGGCTCCACAAGACGTAGCCGGCGAACGGGTCGTTCACCGGAATGCCGTCGAGGAGCACAAGCGTGCGGCCGGCGCCGCTCGGTCCGAAATTCCGCAAGGTCACGCCCTGGGTCGTCGGATTCGCCGTGCGGCTGCTGTTGCGGCGGAAGAGACTGAACCCCGGCACTTGGGCGCGCAGGATATCGTCGAGCCTTAGTTGCGGCGCACGGCGAAGGTCATTCTCGTCCACCACATGAATGCTGAACGGAGCTCCCGATTCCGCGTTTGGGAGGCGATCAGCCTCGACTACAATCCGTTCGACCACAGCCTCCTGACCATGGGTCGACTTGATGACGACGAGGCCAAGACACGCCGCTAAAATATTTAAGGCGAAACGCATCTTCGCTAATTCGTTAGTTGTCGCTTCCGGCCGGCGACTGCGAAGACGGCCAGCGCAGCCGTGACGGCAAAGAAGAGAACGGGAGTGCGCGGAGGCAAGAGTGGGCCCATCGCTCCCATGAAATCGATCTGCCCCACACGATTTGCCGGCCCCAGATACCAAAGAAAGAGGTAGAGCACCTCGAACAGTTTCCCGCTCCCGCTCCAAACGCCGAGAGCCAAGGCCATCGTCGGGATGAAAAACGCGCCGACCGCCCAGGCGAAGAGACCAAGCTGTTCCCCCGCGAGCAGTAAGCGGATTCCTGTCCCACCCCCGGTTACGAGCGCGATAATGACGCCGGCCAGCCAGCAGGCCGGCAATTGACGCCGTAGCGGATGCGCGGTGGAGAAGACCAACTGGTCAGTTCGCAAACGCTTCTCGCGCGTTCCCATCGCGCTCCAGAGGAGAAGGGGCCAGATCCAGGCCGCGATCAGGAATCCGCGCGAGATGGAAACGGGAGTGAAAAGCCCGGCAGCGAACAAGCCGGCCGCGACGAGATACCACCAAAGGGTGATGCCGTGAAGCGCCAGCCGGAGTTCCGCCAGGACCATGAACAGAAAACTGAACCGAGGCGGTCTGGTCAGCGGGGAGAGAGTCGCACCATGCGCCAGCTCAGGAACGGCGCGATCTTCGATTACTTCGGGTTTCGATGGCTGCGTCGCGGCTTTCGCTGCCCGCCTGGAACCTTCCCGCGCCGGATCGAAGCGCCGAAAAAAGAGGGCGGCCAGCAAAGCCAGACCCAGAGCAACACCCAGCCACCAGAGCCGGCCGAGAAAGAGTTCCTTCGTCCAGGCCAGACCTTCCCAGCGAAACGTGGTCAGGTCCCAATACTGGCCGCCGCTCTTGAAATTGATCCCGAGGTTGAAGCTTGCCTTACCCAGCGTCGAACCTGGAAAGGCAGCTTCACACGCCGCCGCGATGGCGGGCATGATAACACCCAGTCCAAAGAGATCATTCGACTGGGTATGCAGGGCGTTGCCGCCGCCGCCGCCCAGCCGGGTGCTGAGCGCACCCACCCAGACGAAGAAATAGACGACATTGCCAAGTCCGCCGCGCAGCCAGGGGATGGCTTCGAAAAGGATGGCGGTGCTTCCCACTACCGCCACCAGAGGCAGAGCGATAAAGACGAGTGGAGCGAGGAGTTGGATAACATCGATGTTCGTGTCCTCCTGCCGGACCAGCTGCATTGCCGCGCCCGCGATCCCCATGACACCAACCATGACGGCCAGGACGGCAAAGTTACTCACGGCTTTGCCGATAGTATAAAGAGGTTTCGTCAGGGTAGTTGTAGCCAGGATCTGTCCAACTCCGGTCTGGATGTCGCGATCGATGGCATTCTTAACCAAATAGAACCCCGCCAGGGAGAGCCAGGGCGAGATCAACAAAGCCATGAGGCTGCCGAGATAGGCCGAATTGTAGAGGCCGCGATGCCCGCTGATCGTCAGCGTGGCATAGGAGGAGTGATTGGGCGGCACAAAGGCATAGGCGACATAGAGCATCACTCCCAGAGTAATAAGAAACCCGTAGCTGCGGGTGCGCTGGAAAAAGTCGGCCCGGGCCAGATGATAGAGCGCGCGCAAGCTTCTCACTCCCGGTTTCCTTTCCGGCCCGAGATCCAATGGAGATAGGCGTCTTCCAGGGTGGGTGGCTGAGCCACGGCGTCCGCGCCGGGCGGTTCCTCAGCTACGATGCGCAGATGCACGCCATCGCTCCGATGCATCGTGCTGCTTGTCAGGTATTGTTGGCGCAAGGCCGGAAGCTCTGCGCTTGGAACAACCCTTTCCCACACCTTGCCTTCAACGGATCGCAGCAACTCTTCCGGCGCGGCGCAGGTCACAAGGTGACCACGCGCGATCAGGGCAATGTTCGTCGCGCACGTCTCCACATCGGAAACAATGTGGGTCGACAGAATCACGATGCGTTCGCCCGACAGTTCCGAAAGCAAATTGCGAAACCGAACGCGCTCCTCCGGATCGAGCCCGGCCGTCGGCTCGTCCACAATGAGAAGCTCGGGATCATTCAAGAGCGCCTGGGCAATGCCGACGCGCTGTCTCATCCCGCCGGAGTAACTGCCGAGCGGACGTTTCCGCGCGTCTACCAGGTTAACCACCTGAAGCAGCTCCTGGATCCGTTGACGCGCGGTCCTTCGATCGAGGCCCTTCGCCGCCGCCAGATATTCCAGGAACTCAACCGCATTCAGGTTGGGATAAACTCCGAAATCCTGTGGAAGGTAACCCAGCACCGCTCGCAGCCGGTTAGGTGATCGAACGATATCCACGTCGTTCCAGATCACCGTTCCGCCCGTCGGTTTGGTGATCGTGGCCAGAATGCGCATGAGCGTGGATTTGCCCGCGCCATTTGGCCCGAGCAATCCAAGAATCCCCGGCCCGACTTCCAGAGTGAAATCCTTCAGGCCCCAAACCTTGCCGGCGTACAGTTTGCTGACCCCCTCGAGCGATAGCTTCATTCTGTCTGTCAGCTTACAACAGTTGAGCTACAACTTCCCCAAAGTCTTCAGGCAGTCCCGTCCAAGCGGGATGCGCTTGGCGGCGTCTTCGTCCTTCAGCATGTCGATATTCAAGGCGAATGGATAGACCTTGTTCTCGCGTTCGATCCAGCCGACCCACCAACCGATCTGGGGCGGCGTCGGGCCAACCCACCAGCCGGCCTTGGCATGCAGTTTATAGATAGTGGTCTTCTCCAGCAGTGTGATCTCCTTTACCGCCCGCACCGCCTCGGGACTAATGGGCAGCGATCCCTTTACCAGGCGATGAAGAAAGGTCGTTTGTTCGACCGCCGAGATAGCGAGCGGACCATCCAGCCAAAAGCGATCGACCACGTTGCCGATCTCCATATTCCCATAGCCGAGTTTCTTTACGCCTTCCCGCATCCGTTCCAGCCCGATCCGGCGGGCTAACTCCTGATAAACTGGAACGTTTGAGACCTTGATCGCTCCGCGCAGACCCATATCTCGCTCCCATTCCTTTCGGGGCTGCGGTTTTCCTCCGTACGGCAGCACTTCGTCCACGCTTTTCACCGCGCCCACGTCGAGGCCAATCAGCGAGTTCGCGATCTTAAAGGTTGAAGCCGGGGTGAAGCGCTTCTTCGCGCGAGCCTCGTTTGAAACAAACATCGTATCAGTCGTGACATCGAACAGAACGAACGTGCCGGCGACGCCATGATCTTCAAAAATCTTCGCCAGCTCTGGAGTTTCTTCGTAGGTTCGTGCCGAAAGCGCCTGGAGCGAAGCGAGCAGGAAGATCAAGACAGTAACAAGTCGCGGCAGGCCTTCTCCCCAAATCTGCGAAATCGGTGTAAATCTGCGGACCCTCATGCCGAAACGTAGCTCCCTTTTTCCTGTTCGCACTTCGTCATTCGCCATTCGTCATTCAATTGACTTCTCCCACGCCAATGCACGACAATCCCGCGATGGAGTGCCCGTTCAAAAGCGACAAGGAGCCCGCCTATTACGGGAGCTACCTGGCGGTTGACAAACTCCTCGGCTTGCAGGCCCCGCTCAGCCTCGTCGAAGGCAAACTCCACGCGCACGATGAGATGTTGTTCATCATCATCCATCAAACCTACGAGCTTTGGTTCAAACAGATCCTCCACGAGCTCCATGCCTGCTGCGAAGTCTTACAGCAGCCCTCCGTTGCCGACGACAACGGCCCGGATATTAACGTCGTCGTCCATCGGCTGAAGCGGATCGTCGAGATCTGGAAGCTTCTCAATCACCAGGTCGACGTGCTGGAGACCATGACGCCGCTGGATTTCCTCGACTTTCGCTCGTCCCTCGAAGGCGCCTCCGGCTTTCAAAGCACCCAGTTTCGGCAAATTGAAGCGACTCTGGGTTTGCGGATGGAGCATCGTTTCCGGCCCGATTACTACAAGCACACCGAGATGGGAGGCTTCAATGAGAATGACTACAAGGTCATCGTCGAAGCCGAGAAGACGACTACTCTGTTACAGCTGGTCGAACAATGGCTGGCCAGGATGCCTTTCTTCGGAGAATCATTCTGGGACGGCTGGGATGAGCAGCAAGTGGATGGAACGGCGAACACGTCGGAGCTCAAGTTCTGGAGTCAATATAGGAAGCTTTACGAACTAAGTCTCTCCGAACGCGATGAGCGGCCCGATCTTCTCGGAAAGTTCGATGAGATGTTTTTTAAGACCGGCGCGGGGGACTTTTCGCCGGCTTCGCTCCGGTCTGCTCTCTTTATCATGCTCTACCGCGATGAGCCTCTTTTCCGTCTCCCCTTTGCGCTGCTCAACTCCTTGATCGAGATCGACGAACAACTGGGGAACTTCCGCTACCGCCATCTCCAGATGGTCCGGCGAATGATCGGAACCAGGATCGGCACCGGCGGAAGCAGCGGCGAACAATATCTCCAGGGGGCCGTGAACAAGAACTACATCTTCAAGGAGCTTGCCGGCGTCATAACCTTCCTGATCGAACGGCGGAATCTGCCCCAGCTACCGAAGCGCTTGCGCCAGGCGTTGCGCTTTAGCTCGGTGGAGCGTTAGAGCTATAAGTGGCAGGTTTGCCAGCCAAGAAGGGGCGGTTTGAAACCGCCGTTCCTTGTAAAGACGAAGCCGTTTTACACCAGCCCCTGGTCCATCATCGCGTTCGCGACCTTCAGAAAGCCGGCGATGTTCGCGCCGTTCACGTAGTTGCCCGGCGTGCCGTACTTCTCGGCCGTTCGATGGCAGACTTCGTGGATCGTCTTCATGATATTGAAGAGACGCCCGTCGACTTCTTCACGCGTCCATGAGATGCGCATGCTGTTCTGCGCCATCTCCAGGCCGGACGTCGCGACGCCACCCGCGTTCGCGGCCTTGCCCGGGCCAAAGAGGATTTGCGCCTCGAGGAACTGATTTACGCCGTCAATCGTTGTCGGCATGTTCGCCCCCTCGGAGACGACATAGACGCCGTTCCGGAGAAGACTGGCCGCGTCCTTCCCGTTGATCTCGTTCTGGGTGGCGCTCGGAAACGCGCACTCGGCCTTGTGATCCCAAAGCGGGTTATGATCGAGCGTCTCGTCCAAGGCCGTGAAAGTGGTCCCCTTAAACTTATCGGCGTATTCCGCGATCCGGCCGCGCCGGTTATTCTTCAGATCCATGACAAAGGCGAGCTTTTCGCGATCGATTCCCGCCTCGTCATAGATGTAGCCGGATGAATCCGAGAGCGTGACCGCCTTCGCGCCGAGCGAGATGAGTTTGTCCACCGTGTACTGCGAAACGTTGCCGCTTCCGGAAACGAGGCAGGTCTTGCCCTTCAGGTCTTCCTTGCGCGTCTTGAGCATCTCGCCGGCGAAATAGACCGCGCCGTATCCCGTCGCCTCAGGGCGAATGACCGAGCCGCCCCAGGTGAGGCCTTTGCCGGTCATCACGCCGGTGAACTCGTTCTTGAGCCTCTTGTACATTCCGAAGAGAAATCCGATCTCACGCGCCCCGACGCCGATATCGCCCGCCGGCACATCCGTATCCGGCCCGATATGCCGGAACAGTTCGCACATGAACGCCTGGCAGAAACGCATTACCTCGCTGTCGCTCTTGCCTTTCGGGTCGAAGTCGGAGCCGCCCTTGCCGCCGCCCATCGGCAGGGTCGTCAGCGCGTTCTTAAACACCTGCTCGAAGGCGAGGAACTTCAGGATGCCGAGGTTGACCGAGGGATGAAAGCGCAGGCCGCCTTTGTACGGGCCGATCGCGCTGTTCATCTGGATGCGGAAGCCGCGGTTCACATGCAGCTCGCCTTGATCGTCCTGCCAGGGCACGCGGAAGATGATGACGCGCTCCGGTTCGATGATCCGCTCAATGATCTTTGCTTTTCGATATTCCGGGTGCTGGTCCAGAACGAGCGAGAGCGACTCGACCACCTCCTGAACGGCTTGGTGGAATTCCAGTTCCCCGGGGTTCTTGGTCCTAACGTCCTCCATCAACTCTGCTGCTTGATCATTCATGGAAGCCGGAGGGTATGGCAGACCCCGGGACGAAACAGAAGCAAAATCTTGAAGTGCGCCTTCGCTTTTTGCTCGGAAGATTCGCTGGAGGTGATACGATAACGCGTGGAAAAAACGGTCGCTAAATTCAGCGATTTCGCCGAAGCCGAAAAAGCGGACCGCGAATTTTATCGCAAGCTCTCCGGGCCCGAGCGCCTGGGTATTCTTCTGCAACTAAGCAAGCATGAGCCCGAGATCCCGTTTGAGAGAGTTCTTCGAATTATTAAACTCCCGCGGCGTTGAGTACGTCAGTGCCGGGAGGCACGATGGAATAAAGCCCGGGGCGTAGCGAAGCGAAGCTCCGGGCTTGGATCGCCGCGCAGGTTCCCAACCCCGGGAGGGGTGACGGAAATGGGAATGTCGGTCGTAACACGTGTCAACCAAGTGTCCACGTTCCGCCGCCCCTGTCGGGGCTGTCATTATTGGAAATGGTTACCCCGGAGTTCCGCTAGTGCTCCACCCCGGGCTTTAGTTGCGCCACGCCTCCGGCGTTCAGAATCTCGAATCCGTCCGCTAGCCTATTACTTCGAGTCTTTCGAATGTTACTGGTCGCACTTCCATCAGAGCACGACCTCCCTTCGGAGTCACACGCTATGACAGAACAGCCGGGCCTCTTTCGAAGCCCGGCTGGTATTCATTGTCTTAGTTAGGAGGATCGGCAGGTTAGATGACACTTACTTCGGAGTGTGCTCCTTGATGAACTGTTCCTGCATTACCTTGATTTTTTGAAGCGTCGGCCCCATGCGTTCACGCAAGAGAGCCGAGGCCTTCTTTGTGGCCGGATCTATTTTTGTCAGCATGGCTTTTCCGGCGGGCGAAGTTAAAAACGCGTTAATGCCGTTGACCTCGTCCTGCGTGAAAGTTTCACGGTAGACCTGAAGATAAACATCCTTCACCTTGGCGAAGGAAAGGTCCTCCTTGATTATCGCGGCCATTTTCGACTGCAATTGCCCCAACTCCGCGGCTTGCAACGGGTTCAAGTCCTTACCTTTCATCGATTGCGTCAGCGCGGTCTTCATGCCCCCCTCCATCTGGTTGATCATCTGATCGAGGGTGGTTTGGAGCTGAAGCGCGTTCATCATCTTGAGGAGCGATTCGTCCGACGGCGGCGCTGCCTGGGCCGCGGCGACCGAGAAGAAAAAAATCACACCGAAAACAGCGTTTTTCATAGAGGGCGAGAACCTAAAGCGACTTCCAGTGAAGAAAAGGGAAATCGCCGCGACAAAGCAAAACAGCCGGGCCCTTTCGAGCCCGGCTGCTGTTAATTGCTTAGCTAGCGAGTAGCTGGCCGGTTTAGCCCCGAACGGTTTCGGGGTTAGTAATCCATGCCGCCCATGCCGCCGCCCATTCCACCACCCATGCCCGGAGGCATTCCGCCGCCCTTTTCCTTTTCAGGCATTTCGCAGATGATGGCTTCGGTGGTAAGCAGGAGGCCGGAGATCGAAGCCGCGTTTTGCAACGCGCTGCGAGTCACCTTGGTCGGATCGACGACGCCGGCTTTCACCAGGTCCTCGTATTCGCCCGTGGCGACGTTGTAGCCTTCGTTGCCTTTGCGCTTCTTCACTTCCTGCACGATGAGCGCGCCTTCCTGGCCCGCGTTGTCCGCGAGCATGCGCATCGGCTCTTCGATCGCGCGGCGAATGATTGCCGCGCCAACCTTCTCGTCGCCTTCGAGCTCGAGCTTATCGAGCGCCTTCTGCGCGCGAATGAACGCCACGCCGCCGCCAGGCACGATGCCTTCTTCCACGGCCGCACGGGTCGCATGCAACGCATCCTCCACCCGAGCTTTCTTTTCCTTCATCTCGGTTTCGGTCGCGGCGCCGACGTTGATCACCGCCACGCCACCCGCGAGTTTCGCGAGGCGTTCCTGGAGCTTCTCCCGATCGTAATCGGAAGTCGTCTCTTCGATCTGGCGGCGAATCTGGCCCACGCGGCCCTGGATGTCGGACTGCTTGCCTTCGCCTTCCACCACGGTGGTGTTCTCCTTGTCAATCGTGACGCGTTTGGTACGCCCTAAGTCCTCGAGCTTTACGTTCTCGAGTTTAATTCCGAGGTCTTCGGTGATGCACTGGCCGCCGGTCAAGACCGCGAGATCTTCCAGCATCGCCTTGCGACGATCGCCGAATCCCGGGGCCTTCACGGCCGCTACTTGCAGCGTGCCGCGGAGCTTGTTCACGACCAGGGTCGCGAGCGCTTCGCCTTCCACGTCTTCCGCGATGATGAGCAACGGACGCCCGGCTTTCGCTACTTTCTCGAGCAGCGGCAGCATGTCCTTCAAGCTCGAGATTTTCTTCTCGTGAATGAGGATGTAGGGGTTGTCGAGGACCACTTCCATCGATTCGGCATTCGTGACGAAGTAAGGAGAGAGGTAGCCCTTGTCGAATTGCATGCCTTCGACCACGTCGAGGCTGGTTTCGATCGACTTGGCTTCTTCCACCGTGATCGTTCCGTCCTTGCCGACCTGGTCCATGGCGTCGGCGATGATCTCGCCGATCGTCTTGTCCCAGTTGGCGGAAACAGTCGCGACC
>DASZDO010000056.1:0-34235 GCA_035941955.1 Chthoniobacterales bacterium | reverse complement strand
AGAAGATAATCGCGGACCTGTGAGAAATTATCGGAGTGCATCAGGTAGGACGCCGCCTTGAGCAGCGACACGCCCTGACCTTGCTGTTCGCAGAACTGCATGAAGTTCGGATTCACTTTGATGGCCCAGTTCGCGAGATCGGTCGTAAAGTAGTAGAGCGTTTGCGGTCGTCCGGCCGGCCCGGTGAAGACGATCTTCGCTCCCGGCGTGGTGCCTTTCCCTTCGGGAACGAACGCGCCGGTCTTGTCGAGCGCGACCAGCTCGACGGATTCGATGGTGCACCCGGCGCGGGCCAGGAACACATACAGGACGGGAAGCGTTCCGCTGAGCTGTTGCTGCCGGAGATCGACCTTCATGTTTTTCGTGATGAAGAAGCTGAAGCTCAGGACCGAATCGAGCGATTTGCGCAGGTTGGCCAGCGCGGAGGGCAGGATAGCGCGCGGCATTTTGTCGATATCAGGCACCGGACCGACTGGTTCGATGCCGCACAGAATGTAGGTGCTCGCGTTGGGGAAGAAGGCGTTGGCGTAGAGAAAGTCCGGGCCGCTGAACATATAAAACATTGGCCCGTTCTCCTCATACGCCGGGCCCAGGTACTCCGGCGCCCATTTGCGAATTTTCGCGAGCTGCTGTTTTTCCAGGCGCTCCCACGCGCGGTCGAACTCGGTGGCGTGCGTGACCCACGCGGCATTGTTGCTATGGCTTTCGAGCGCGGTGCCTCTCACCGGCAATCCGGCGAGAAACTTCGCCGTCGCATCGGCCAGCGGATCCGAGGCAAGCGCCTGCCCGCACAGCGCGAGCCAGAGGAAGGACGAAAGCTTTTTCAAGAGCGCGATCGTGCGGTGAGAGATTCTTCGCCCAATCTCATTTGCGCGCCGCCATCATGAGGAGGCCGCGTTCGATTTGCCAGTGGTAACCGAAGGCAAAACCGAGCTCGGGCGGCGGCGGGTTCCTGGCGTAAATCGCGGCCAGATCGGGCTGGTCGTATTTTCCGAACATCTCCGCGTGCGGCACAAAACGCCCGTAGCAATCGACTTTCCACCCTTTCGGAAACGAGCGCAGCGGGATGCCGGAGTCGTCCTGGATAATGACCCGGCTATTCGCGAGCAGAAAATCGCGCGCCCCGTTGAAGCCCCCGGTGTGCATGAGATACGAGGCCGCCTTCAGCAGACTCAGCCCCGGTCCTTGGGCGGCGCACCAGGAAAGGAATTTGCTCTTCCCGCCCGAGAGATCGGTCTTGAAGTAATACAAGGTCTGTTTGGGTCCGCCAAGCCGGGCGAACGTGATCTTCACGCCCGGCGCGGGGTTGTTGATGTAGGTCGTATCCAGCACCGTGCAGCCGCGCCGCGCCAGGAAGACGTAAAGGATCGGGACCGTGCCGGCGATGCCGCCGCGGCCGAGGTCCGTGCGCATGTCCTTGGTAATAAAATAATGGGTGTTGAGAATGGTCTTCATCGAGCTGCGCAACGCCGAAAGCTCGCCCCCGACCACGTCCGGACCCAGCCGCGCCAGATCGGGCACCTGGCCCACTGGCTCCAGACCGGCCAGGATGTAGGTGTTCGCGTTTGGGAAAAACGCGTGGGCATAGAGAAAATCCGGGCCGCTGAAAAGGTAATACGCCGTGTTCGAGCTTTGGTAATACTCGCTGGCGTTGTTCGTCATCCACAAGTGGATCGGGCCGAGCTGAAAGTACTCCTTCTTGAACCACGCCTTCTCCATCGAGGCGGCATGGTTTCGCCAGGCCTCAGTTTGCGTGAGTGCTTCCAGGGGACCCTGGACCGGCAGACCAGCCAGAAACTTTGCGGTGTCGTCGAGGGTAGGGGCTCGTTGCCCCAAGGCGGAGGCGGCCAGCAGCATCGACAGAACAAGGGCGTAGCGTTTCATGACGGAACTCAGACGGATGCGGGGGTCTTTTTTGCAGAGAGAAAATAAACGACCAGACCGAGCGCCATCGTCGCGAGACCCCAGAGTGAAGGCGTGCGAGTGGATGTTTTGGTGATCATGTGAATCAGCATCCAGGCGCTGATCGCCAGAAAAATCGCCGGCGTGACCGGATACCCCCAGACGCGATAAGGACGCGGCAAAGCAGGCCGCCGCCAGCGGAGGACGAACACGCCCAGCACCGTCAGGGCCGAGCAGAGAGTGAGACTGAACTGGATGTAATTCACCGCTGTCTGGAAGGTCGCCGTCAGCAGCAACAAAACCACGATGGCGAATTGCGCCAGGATCGCGGTCGTGGGAACACCCTGCGCGTTGCGGCGGGCGAGGGGGCCGAGAAGGCCGAGGTCTTCACCCATCGTGGCCGTGATGCGCGGGCCGATCCACATCATGGCGCTTATCGTGGAAACGAGCCCCAGGCAAATGAACGAGGCCATCACCTTCGCTCCCGCCGCGCCGAAGATGTGGGCCCCGGCGATGACCGCCACTTGTTGTTTGCCGATCATTTCCGCGGCCGGCGTCGTGCGCAAGAAGACGGCGTTCGTCGCGAGGTAAAGAGCCATGACCAAGACCGTGCCCAGGCCGACCGAAAGCGGGATGGTTCGGGACGGATTGCGCACCTCGCCCACGATATAGGTCGAAGCGTTCCAGCCCGAATACGCATACATGACCCAATAAAGGCTCACCGCGAACGGCGCGCTCAGGATCAAAGCCCCATCGCCTTTAACGGGCAAAAGCGTGATCGGCTGCGTCCCCTTGATCCAAAAACCGGCGCCGATGATCACAAGGATGAGCGCCACTTTGAGAATGGTGGACCCGTTTTGAAAAGCGCTGCCCAACTGCAAGTCGCGGAGCAGGACGAGCGTGCAGATCGTCACCACCACCAGCGACAGAATCAGCGGGCTCGTCCCCGGCACCACCTCCGAGAAGTACGTTCCGAAAGCCATCGCCGCGATCGCGACCGGCGCGGCGAAACCGACCGTGGCCGAAATCCAGCCCGCCAGAAAACCGACCGCTGGATGATAAATTTCGCGCAGAAAATGATACTCACCGCCGGAGCGCGGCAGCGCCGCTCCCAGCTCCGCATACGAGAGCGCGCCGCAAAGCGCGCAAAGCCCGCCCACCGCCCAGACCGCCATGATGGCGAACCCCGTCGGCAAATCCCCGACCTGAAACCCGAGGCTGGTGAAAATGCCCGTGCCGATCATGTTCGCCACGACGATGCAAGTCGCCGTCAGCGGCGAAATCTTTTTGGCGCTTTGAATCGAAGAATCGGAACTCACCCGGCGAAGATGTAGGGGGTGCGCGCAGCGGAGTCAATGCTGACGGTGTATGGAGATGTCCGGACTACAAAAAATCTCGAGAGGCGCTCGCCGCGGCGAGCGCCTGTACATGCCTTCTGTCAGCCGATCGAATTGACCATGCGCGTAGCACATCTATGATGTAGCGGATCTCGACGGCATTTACACAAGGAGAGAAAAGCTACGAGAGTAGGCGATCAAATAAAGAGGGGCGATTCAGAAGTTAGGCGTAAAACGGCGACCGCTTTGCCCATCGATGCAACACGAGAAGTCGATGATGGTCCTGAATTTATTTCTGAGGTCGATAATTCTTCGCCACGCTCACTATCTGCATGATCGCGACACGAACGTGCAAAAAACGAGAGAGTAGCTCAACAATAATGTCTATCTACAAGTCGATACAGCTCATTGGAAGCGGAGGATTCGGGGTAGTTGAAGAGGTTGCGAATGCGCGGGGCGAAAGGCTAGCCCGTAAGACGTTTCATCCAGCTTCTTATATTCCGACCGACGCACACGACAAATTGCGGAAGCGATTTAGACGTGAGGTTATGATTCAGGCTGAACTCGGAGGCAGTGAGATAATGCCAGTACTAGAATGCGATCTTGATGGTGCCTCTCCCTGGTTCGTGATGCCATTAGCCGATAAGACCTATGAATCCCAGATTGTGGATGATCGGGCCGCTGGGAGTGTTGATATCGATGCGGTGGCCGATATTCTGAACTCGCTGCAGCATCTTCACGAGCTAGGGTATGTACATCGCGATCTAAATCCCAAAAATATCTTGCGCGACGGGGGTCACTGGAAACTTTCCGACCTTGGCGCGGTCTTACCTCCCACGGGACATACCGTTACCCTTACGGAAGGCACAATTATCTACACTGAGCAATACTGCTCACCCGAACAACGGAATGATTTTCACACTGCTCAGCCATCCGCGGATGTCTATTCCTTTGGGTGTATCCTGCACGATATCTTCGGCGTTCAACCGCGAACGCCTTATTCTCAACATTCAGCTGCCGGCGATCTGGGCGTCCTGATTGAGAAATGCACCGAAGTGAATCCTGCGCGGCGCCCGTCAATCAAGGTGCTTCGAGAGTTGTTGTTAGAGACCCTCGTCGAGATCGGCGGACACTGCAAAGTTGAAGATCAACAATCTGAAGCCTGGCTGATGAAGTTAGAAAACATAGCTGCTTGGAGTGATGAGGAGTTCAACGATTTTGCTCGCTTCTTTGCGCAATGAACGTGGAGGAGCGAACGGCGGGCGAGGAAACAGGATGGGTATACTCCCTCTCAACGCCGTTTCTTACCCGCATTCCTGCTGAGGCATTAAAGCGAATCGTCGAGCGACAAGACGGTGTCGCAGCGGCAATCGTAGAGAAATACTGTGATTGGGTGGGCTCCACGGCGTTCTTGTTTCACTATTCTGATATCGTCTGTTCGCGCCTTACATCGATCTTTGATAATGGAACGCCCGCTAACAAAGCAATCGCTTTCATTGCGCTAATTCAACTAGGGGAATCACACAATCGCTGGTACATAATGCGAGAAATGCTCCGCCGTTGTTCCCCTAATGCCTTATCGAAAGAAATTGCCAGAAGACTTACAATCGAAATCAAAACGGCCGAAGTAGAATATCAATTTCGCCGTTGCGTTCGCGAAGTGAACTGGGATGTGGGACTTATAGCAGCTGATATCGCAAAGCTGTGCCATTAGAAAAGAGGCGGTTGTTAGGGAAATAGAGTTCGGCATTTCACTCGTCTGCGTCTCGCGCCGCGAGTCCTGCACGAAGTTGCCATATGCGGTCGGCATCTTGTTCCATTCGCTGGAACAAAATCTCGATCCATTCTGCTTCCGGGTATTGCGCGTAACTCTCTGCCTGTGCTTTGCGATTGACGTCATCGTAGACACGTTTGGGATAACGGCTGTTGGCCCACCGGGTACGCTTATCTGCTACGTAGGGAGGAAAATAGTACCCGCGGACAATCCGGTCCACGAGCTCAAGAAAGCGGGCAGCGGCAGGGTCAGAACGATACTCAGGAATCGTGCGAACTTGGCTGAGAATTTGGATAAGGTCGTGTCCAAGCTCGTCAGATCTTAGCTTCGATGAGTAACCATCGCGCTTGTCCGCATCAATGTACGAAGAGTCGGTTATTTCCCGGCACTCCGCGTAATGACAAAGCCACAGGCCCTTTAGAAAAAGCTCTGTTGCCATGTGAAACACGGGATATGGCAGATAACTGCTTATCGCAGGGCCTTGTATGCCATCGGCGAGTTGAACATATGCCGTGATCTTGCGACTTTGAATTAGGTCAATGCCCGAAGTCATCCAACGAAGCGGCTGAAGTTCGATGTCGACCTCACCAAACTTAGGCTTCAGTTCTAAGTCCGTCGGCAGACCCAAAAGATAATCGCACCAGGTATTGAATCGTTTTTCGTTATCGCGTCGATTGTCTTCAATAATTAGTTGGAGCACGTCATGCCTTCTTTCGTGACCGGCCATGGAACGAATCTAACTCATGTCGCATGGGAGCCAAATTAATGAAAAAGCGAATTGGGCACCGGAACCGAAAGTTCGCGGTGCCCAATCGTTTTGTTCCCCCCAGAACAAGCATCGGGATCGCCCGATCAATAGCGGATGTGCGACTCAAAGATTACGTCTGTCCGATTCAGCTTGGATGCGCTCCCACTTTTCTCGCTCGTAAACAATATTGTCTCGTTCGGCGCGATCGCGAGCGAAACGCGCTCGCTCGGCATCCTCCTGGTGATCTCTGGCGCGTTGCGCTTGTCTCCGTGCCGCGTCTTTCTGCGCTGCGGCGACTTTCCTTTCATCATAGGAACAGAACCACCGTTTGCACCGACGATATGAGCCGCCGAAAAATTTCTGGCGAGTCTCGAGAGTATCCTTGTGACACATCGGGCATTCATTGGGCCGAAGCTTCTTTTGTTTTTTTCGCGAGCTCACCGCAATTACAGCGACCGCAATAACGAGGAACAGAAACAGGGCGGATCCAGATCCGTCCGAGTCTGCCAGGAATATGTAATACATAGGGTGGAGTGTTAGGTTCGGTTGTCCTGCAACTGTTGTGGGGAAATCTGGCTGCAGGTTCGTCTCTGAATACGAATCATTCTTCGCCTCTTGCGAACGCTTTGATTGCTGAGGGACCGCATGGCTGTAGTGACATCGCTCCGCAGGCGATGCGCCGGACCATTCTGACTATTCATCAATACCTTATTTTCGAGACGCTCTGGTACTCGGGGCTGCGGCGGCCGAACTGGGCGGCGACGGCGGCTTTGGCTTGCTGGAACTGCGATTTCAAGCCCGTCTGTTCACCTTCATAAAGCTCGGCGCGAGCAGCGATGGCGTTGCGGACTTCAACCAGGGCTGTGGTAACCGTCTTGTTGTGGTTGGCGAGAGTCGTCATGGCGGCGGTCAGCGCGGCCGGTTGGAGATCGGCGGCGGTGGGATTGTAGCCGGGCACTTGCGCCGCAGCCGCGGCCAGATCGCGTCCGGCCTGGACGAGGGAGCCGGACTACGCAAGGTTACGTCTTCAAGTCATCCATCGTCAGTCTCGTATCACGCAATATCTGGCGCAGGAGACCTGGCCCTATCGTTTCGCCAGCATGCACTGGAATGGTAGTAACACGGCCATCCTGGTGTCGGAGGCGATGATGGCTGCCTCTCACTCGACGGAGTTCAAAGCCGTGCCGAACTAAAATTCGCGCGAGCTGTTTGCCGGTCAGCCGTGGTGCTTTCGGCATTTCATTTCGGGGGTGGGGGACAGAACAATGCCTTACTCAGACGGTCGTCGCCGTCCGCGAGAGCCAGCTCCACTGCTTCGCGCAGCCGATCAATCAACTCCTCTTCGGTCCGTGCTTGGGTGTGACAACCAGGTAATTCCGCTACGGTGCCGACCAACCAGCCGTCTTCATCGGACTTGATCTCGATCTCAAACGAGCGCGAATAGACGAGAGTCTTTGCAGCTTTCCAGCCGTGAGCAACGGGACGGACGGTGACGCCCTTGGCAAAATGAACTAACTCTCTGCCACGCGGGCGTGCCACACTAATGCTCCCGATCGCGCGGCGGGCTCGGGTCGCATCCAGGAGTTATTGTATCCTTGCTGCGGATACGACCGTCCCGTCCTTTTACGATCAATTCTCCACCGCCTTGTTTATGCAGCGTCTGCCTCGCAGCTTCGATCGCTTCTTCTTGCGTTTTGTAAATCCCGCCAGCTCGATCTCGACCTTTGCCGCCCATAGAATCGATTGTACTGCTGCTGTGAAGTTTGGCAACCAGTTCTCATTCGCGTGATAATCCTTCGAGCAATTCATTCAATAGCGGATCTTTAAGACGCTCTGGTACTCGGGGCTGCGGCGGCCGAACTGGGCGGCGACGGCGGCTTTGGCTTGCTGGAACTGCGATTTCAAGCCGGTTTGGTGGCTTTCGTAAAGCTCGGCACAGGCGAACCGCGAGGATGTTCCTATTTTCCGCTTTTTTTCTTCTTGCGGGAGCCGTATTTGACCGAACGACGCTCGGCGCGCGTCACTGCTTCGCTATCCTTCTTTTCGTTCATGCGAAGCTTGGCCTGCATGCCCGCTTCCTTGTAAAGGACCTCCCGGATCGCGGCAGACTTGTTCCCGCAGTGTTTTTGATCGGCGAGCGCCTGGAGGGCCCGGTCGAGGGCAACAGGGAGAGTGATCGTAATGGCGGTGGATTCCTTGTTTCGCACGCCGCCAACCTTGTCATAGGCAATATGACAGGGCAAGGAAATTCCGGGTTGACCCATTGTGTGAAATAATAATACACGTGGTTCCATGCCCAGAACGAAGCAGCCCAGAGGCAGTGTGCCGGTGCCGTTCCGCCTCCCGCGAGAGGTCCGAAAGAATCTGACCGGCAAAGCGCAACGCGAGGCGATTAGCTTCTCCGAATTGATCCGTCGCGCGTTGCGCTGCGAGATCAATGCGGCCCGGCCCGCGAACGCCGGCAAATGAACGCGTATCCGACAGAGGGGAGTCCAAATTTGCCTTGCCCTCCGGGGCGCCAATTGGCTTCACTCTGTTTTCTCTCTCCTCCTCTCAAACATGAAATCACGCTCGCCTTTTGTCAGCTCGCTGACCAGCCAGGCCGCATTGTTTTCTCTGAAGAGTGACCCCCAGGCCGCTCAGCAACCCATATGATGAAACTCCTCCTCCGAAGCTGTTCTCTGCTTGCGTTTGTTCTTTGTCTGTGCGCGCCAGGCGTTCCGGCGCAAGAGCCCCAGATGATAGCGCCGCCGCTGCCGGATTTCGGGACGGCGCCACCGCCTGACCCGGAAACGCTGCCACCGCCCCCCGCGCTGGAGTGGGAGCCGTTGGATGCGCCGGCCCCGGAGCAACCTGCGGATAATCCGGCGCCGGCTTTGGATGTTCCGGCGCCGCAACCGGAGATTGAGCTTCCGGAGCCGCCAGTTCCCGCGGCCCTCTCTTTTGTTCCCGGGGCCTCGGGCGAACCATTGGAGAAAGGCACGGAGGAGATCGAAGTCTGGCGCGAGGAATCGATCTCTCCTCAGATGCCGGCCAAGCTCGGCGCTCAATTCAACGAGACCTACGTTACCGGAACGGAGCCGGTGGTGGTGCGGCTCCAATTCGATCCGTTGGCCGCGGGAAAGACCGTGATTGTCCGGCCAGGTCCGGGCGCAGCCGTAATTCCGCCTGACACCAAATTTCAGGTCGGGCCCACGGGGGAGTGCGTCATCTCGGTCGCGCTCAAGCCGAACTTTCTTCATACCCGGGTCAACGTTTATTGCGATGGGTTCCGGACCGCGCTGCCGTTGTCGCGGGCGCCGCTCGCGGTCGTGGAAGCCGCCGAAGCACTGACGGAGGGCGGAGAATGAGAAATCGACTTATTCCTGCCCTGGCGTGTTTCTCCTCCTTCCTAGCCATCGGAACGGCGGGGTTGCTGGCGCAGGCGCCGGAGCCTGATCGGAACCCAACCGGAGATACAGGCGCGCTCAAAGCGCAAGTTCTGACCGCCGGCAGCTACGACGCGCATAGTGGCAATGCCACCCGGTCGATCACCGATCTGGGTGTGCCTGGCGCCGTGGGAGACTACGGACTGGATCTCGTTCGGTATTGGAATTCGCTGAGGAACGATCGCTATCAGGCGAATACCACCTACGAGCCCGACCAGCGAACTGACTTTGGCGCCCCTGGCTGGTCGCATTCCTGGAGTTGGAGCGCCGTCTATGACACGGATATCCAGGAGCCGTTCGGCGATGGCGGCCAGCAAATCTATACGACCTCCATTACAATCACGTTCCCCGATGGACACGCGAGCAAGTACAAGATCAGCCGCTCCAACGTGCGGCCTGTTGGGCAGCCCTGGGCTGCCGATCCTCGTTGTGGCCCGCCCTATCATGCTGATCGTCACGAAGACGACTGGCAGGGTCCCGGCGGGGGTGTGGGCGACGAGTTGCAGGACATGGATTACTGGGGTGAGAGTTTCTGGCTCTACCGCGCCGATGGGGGCGCCGTCCATTTTCAGAATGTCTATGGAAATAGCTTCAGTGACTATCGAGCCACCGAGGTCTTCGACCCACATGGTCTGCGGACCGTTCTTCATTACGACGGTGATTTAAGGCTCCAGTGGGTGGAACAGGATGGTGGCAGGCGGCTGACCTTTCGGTGGGATGGTTATTATTGTGACGAGACGGGCCAATGCGGGTCCAAGGTCATCGGGCAGGTTAAGAGGGAGGGAAGCGGGGGCACGCAGGTAGTCGACTACCGCTATTCCCAATTCGACCACCCCCAGAACGGCAGCGCGCTGACGCTCACTTCCGTCATTTATCAAAACGATCAGACCCTGAGCCGGACAGCCCGTTATACCTACTGGGCAGACTACACGCCGCAGGAAGGGTTTTTCTTTGTCGGCCCCCTCCTGGCCACGGCGAATGATCCGCGCTTCGACGGGCCGCCGAAATCTATCCGCTACGACTACTCGGGGACTGGCTGCAGGACGTGGGTAGGAATGCCGCCGCCCCAATATAACAACGGCGAACATGATTATTTCCTGGCCAGCCCCACGGCCGTCGCCGCTGAGCGAGAGGGCAGGACGGGCGGCATTCTCTCCCGATTCGCGATCAACTGTTTCGGGGGAACACGGACCGAGACCAATGGATTCGGTCTGGAGCGCATGTTCTACTTCGGCCACTCCGCGACCTGGGACCAATCGGGAGCGAAGGGCTATGAGTTGGCGAAATTGACCGATTTTTACCCTCCCAACAATGGCGCCGGCGCGCCCTCGAGGCGGCAAAGTTACCTGGGGGGCCATCCGAAGCACTCCTGGGATGGGCGGGGGATTGCCACCCAATTCACCCACACGGACGACACCGGTTTTCCCAGCGAGATCAAGCATGTCGGCTCGGATCAGAGCACTTACCGGTATAACCGCTCCAATCCGGGCAATTCGGAAGCCCCGGATACAACTCGCGTGCCCAACACGTTTTCGCGCTGGCTTTTCAGCAAGACCGACGAACGCAACCAGACGACGACCTACCGCCGCGATTCCCGCCGCCGCATCAACCTGATCACCCACCCGGACGGGAGCACGGAAGAGTTTACCTACAACAATTTAAATCAGGTCACGACGCACAAGCTGCCGAGCGGGGTGATCAAGACGTACGTCTATGATAACCGCGGCCTGCTCCAAATGGAATGGAATACGGCGGATGGCGAAGCAGAGCACACCAGCTATACCTATTATCACCCTGGCGATCACCCCGAATGGACCGATCTGGTGAAGACGGTCCAGAACTGCCGGGCCCGGGCCAATGGGCAGCAGTTCAGCGCGAAGATGGAATACAACGGACGGTATCAGACCACCAAGGTGACTTATCCTCCCGCCGTGGCGGGTGGGGCCGAGTCTTCCGTCATCTATAATTACGATCCCTCCGGCAATTGCACTTCCATCACGAACGAGCTGGGCCATACGAGCTATTATTCCTATGACCCTTACGGGCGGTGCACTACCTACATGGAGCCGCTCAATGCCCCAGACCATAATGGCACCGGCAACGTGGCCTACCGGCAATGGGATTGGCTTTACGATCGCAAGATCGCGGGGGTTACCCATGGCGGCTGGAGTCATACCTCCAGGGAGTGGGGCGTCCAGATCGAGCCGGCTTTCAATGCGGCTGGCCAGCGCCGGACGACCGTGCGTGAATTCGACCTTCAGAACCGCATCGTGGCGGAGCAAACGGGCTGGATCCAGCCGGCGGGAGCGGTCGGGAGCTGGAATCCCTATTATCCTGGTCCGGACCTCGAGACCCACCGCTATACCTATGATGAAAACGGGCAGAAGCAGACCTTTACCGACCCGCGCAACCGTGTCACTACCTACGAGTACGACCTGCGCAACCGGCTCAAGAAAACGATCGAGCCACTCAATCGGGTCACCGAAATCACCTACGACCCCGCGGGTAATAAGACCCAGGTGAAATTTCCCGACAACACAACGCAGCGCTGGGAAAACTACGATGCGTTTGGACAGGCCTGGAAGTTCTTCGATGAGCGCAACAACCTGACCGACCTGACCTACCAGTGGGGCCCGATGAAAAAACTCGATACGGTGACGACCTACCGGGCCAGGGACGGGGGAGGCACGGAACCGCAATTTACCGACTTCGAGTACGATTGGCTGGGCCGGCCGGCGCAAACGCGTTTCCCCGATACGACCGTGGAATTCAGCGACTACGACTGCGGGCAGTTGACAGCCTGGAAGACACGGCGGGACCAGACCAAGAGGCTGTCCTACGATGCGCGGGGCCGGGAAACGTCGCATTTCTGGGACGGCGGCACCGCGCCGAGTATCGCGCGCATCTGGGACGCCGCCAACCGGCTGACGAGAATTTCCAACAACTTTTCGATGATCGATTACAAGTATGACGACGCAGGGCAGGTCTGGTGGGAAGGCAACGAGATCACGGGGAGTGGAGGTCGCAGGCAGTTGACCTACTACCGCTATCCAAGCGGCGAGGTCTCGCGCCTGACGTATCCGAATGGCACGGTGGTGGACCGCAATTACACGGGCCGCGGGCAATTGGCGGGTGTGGGCTGGGGCGCCGGAAGCACGAGCTACGCCTACTGGCCGGACGGGAAAGTGGACTATCAGGCTCGGACCAACCAGGTGACGACCCGATACGGATATGATGGGCGGGGGATGATCAGCTCGGTCTTGCACGAGAAGAGCAACCAGAGTCTGGGCTTCCGGGAATATTGGCGGGACCACCGGGACCGGATCACGGCCTGGAAGCGAGGAAGCGGCCTCGGATTGAACGGGATGGAGAACGGGCGGGGAGACCGTTATGCCTACGATCCGGAAGGCCAGTTGACCCAGGCTTCGTACCGGGCGCTTAATCCTGAGACACAAACGCCCAGCGGAGCACTGCGAAACGATAGTTTCCAGTATGATGCGCTGGGCAACCGCTACGGCGCGGCCCAGGTGGCGAGCCGCGGGCCCATGAACTTCACCCGGCGGGACAATGGGTTGAACCAGTATCTGATGTGGTCGCCTTTTTCCGCCGTCTATTACGACGACAGTTGGGGAACGCCGCCTGCGCAATTTCCCACAGCGCCGTGGGCGCCACCGGGAAATGGGGTGACGATGGCGGACGGGTGGATCACGGCGAGCTACAACGCGCTGAACCAGCCGGTGGCGATGGGGAGCACGGGTTTGGGCAGCAATTTCATCTGGTTCTGGCACGATCCGCTGGGGCGGTGCGTGAAACGATGGCTGGGCAACAGCACGGGAGGGCCCACGGGTCCAATCACCTATTTCTACTACGATGGGTGGAACCTGGTGCAGGAGGGGCCAAATGCATCGACGGCGGATCGGCTCTATGTGCACGGAGGCCGGGTGGATGAGATCGTAGCGAGCCAGGTGGGGGGGCAATGGTACAATCATCATTACGACGCGCGCGGGCATTGCATTCTGCTGACCACCGCGAGCGGGGTCTTGGAGCAGCAATACGACTATGACGCGTTCGGTTTTCCCTATTTTTACACCTCGACTGGGGCCAAGCTCAATTTGTCCGCGGTCAAGACGCGGTTTCTGTTTACCGGCCGGGAATGGCTAAGTGACCTGCGGGTCTACGATTACCGTCACCGACATTACCAGCCGGAGCTGGGCCGCTTCCTCCAGCCCGACCCGAAGCAGTTCGAGGCGGGCGATTACAATCTCTATCGCTATTGCCACAACGATCCAATAAACAAGACTGACCCCTTGGGCCTGTTGGAAATTCTATATGGAAAGTATCCGACGAAGGGCCCCGGAGGTCTTGAACAAGTCAAGAAAGCGATGCAGGAACTAAGGAAAGAGGAACACGGTCGAAAACTGCTCGATTCTCCCGGGAAAATGGAAATAAGGCCGACAGACAAGGATCATAAGACTGGCGTCGAAGGCGCGAAGGGAGATTTTATCATGTACCTCAACCCCAAGGATTCCCGATTTTATGACCCGGATACGTTTAGGAAAGCGATGAAATATAACGAAGCACCACCCGAGACCGATCAAGGTCGGGCATCAGTCATTGGGCACGAGCTCGGGCACGGAGTACTCGGTTTGAAGGACGAACCAAACGGGCGCAATGTTCGCGACAACGAAAATGTAATTCGGCTCGAGCAGGGCCTTCCGCTTCGCCGTTCGTACGGCGGTGAACAATTTCAACTCGATGAATAGGATCATTGTCATCTGCATCGCACTTGGCGTCGTATTGTCTGTCCCTGACGTGTCACTCGCCGACCGTCGTTCCGAACAAATAACGTCTCGTGACGCAATCCGGATCGCAAGACAGGAACTCGAAAGGCGCAAAGTGAGTCTGCCGAAGGACTACGACCTTAAGGTAATGGAGGGGAACGCCTATTTTGAATTCGAGAAACCCCGAAAGATTTATGTGGTCTCGATTCACTTTACTGATCGTCGCAAACGGCGTGTCAATTGTACCATACACGTCGACAGGCAATCCGGTAAGGTTGATGCATTTTCCGATTCTCGAAAATTAAAGCGACTACAGTTGTAGCTGAGGGAGTAGAAGTGAATTTGAGATGAGCGGAAGGGGTCGGTCTCGTCGCAGCTGGTTTCCGTGATCCGATTGAGCGGCCCGATCGTTTTCTTGAGCTCGGTTGTGCCCGATTGCCGCGATTCACAGAGACTCGGAACAAGACACTGGTGAAATTTCCCGACAACACGACACAGCGCTGGGAAAACTACGATGCGTTTGGGCAGGCGTGGAAATTCTTCGACGAACGCAACAACCTGACCGATCTGACTTACCAGTGGGGGCCGATGAAGAAGCTCGATCAGGTGAGGACTTACCGGGACGGTCTCGGAGGCGAAATACAATTGACCGATTTCGATTATGATGGTCTGGGGCGGCCGATCGCAACGCGTTTCCCCGATGCGACCACGGAGTGGAGCGTTTATGATTGCGGGCAGCTGGCGGCCTGGAAGACACGGCGGAACCAAACCAAGAGACTATCCTACGATGCGCGGGGCCGGGAAGACTATCACTACTGGGACAACAATGCGGCGCCCTGGGTCGACCGGGTGTGGGACGCGGCAAACCGGTTGCTCTTGCTTCAAAATAGTTTTTCGAAGATTGAGTACAGCTACGACCAGGCCGGCCAGGTGCGGACGGAAAGCACCACGATCACGGAAAGCGGAGGGCTCAGGCAATTGACCTATTGCCGTTATCCGAGCGGCGAAGTCTCCCGCCTGACGTATCCGAATGGGACAGTGGTAGACCGCAATTACACGGGCCGCGGGCAATTGTCGGGTGTCGGCTGGGGTAATGGGAGCACGAGCTACGCTTACTGGCCGGATGGGAAAGTGGACTATCAGGCCCGAACCAACGGGGTGACGACCAGATACGGCTATGATGGGAGAGGGATGATCAGCTCGGTCTTGCACGAGAAGAGCAATCAAAGTCTGGCGTTCCGGGAATATTGGCGGGATGAGCGGGACCGGATCGTGGCCTGGAAGCGGGGGACGGTGACGGGCGGTCCCAACGGGATGGAGAACGGGCGAGGGGACCGTTATGCCTACGACGCGGAAGGCCAGTTGACCCAGGCGTCTTATCGGGCGTTGAACCCGGAGACAACAACGCCCAGCGATGCAAAACGGAGCGACAGCTTCCAGTATGATGCGCTGGGCAACCGCTATGGCAGCAACCGGATCGCGAGCCGTGGAATATTTATGGACTTCACCCGGCGGGACAACGGGTTGAACCAATATCATATGTGGTCGCCCTACTCGGGGCTGTTTTACGACGACAACTTCAACGCGAACTGGCAGTATCCGGGAAATGGAGTGATGATGGCGGACGGGTATTTCACGGCGAGCTACAACGCCCTGAATCAGCCGGTGGCGATGGGGAGCCAGGGTTTGGGCAGTAATTTCTACTGGTTCTGGCACGATCCGCTGGGGCGACGCGTGAAGCGGTGGCTGGGCAACGGCTTGGGAGTGCCGACAGGTCCGATTACCTATTTTTATTATGATGGATGGAACCTGGTGCAGGAGGGACCGAATGCGTCAACCGCGGATCGCCACCTTCCGGCGCCACACTAATATATGAGGGCCTATACTCTGTTTGTGTCCCTGATGGCGTTAGTAATTCTTCCGCTTGACGGACTGTCCAAGACCGCCGTTTCTAAGGCGCCAACGACGCGCACGCAAGACAAGCTCTTGTCATTTAGCTACGCGTTTGACAGAACATTACGGCCTATCTTAGAGCAAAAACTATTGCTGACGCCAGCAAGTCATGGACGAATGATTAGAATGCACGGTCCCTTCGACGTTGGAGAGTCGGCGCTCTCTGTTCATTGCACCGAGAGGGGACCTACAACGACCTGTTTTGTCACGCTGACGCGAGCGCAAGCGAATATGGATTACACTATGCAGGTGGAACGTGGAAATGATCCGCTTGAAAAGGTGAAAGCAATCTCCGTGGTTCGCAGAGACTGCGAGTTGCCGCTTTCCATTGCAACCGCTTTTCGCGATTGTCTTCGGGTCATGATTCCTGACCCCGGAGACCCCAATCAGCTTCATCCGTTAACGGTAATGGACGACGACCGAATCGAGTTTTGGCTCGAAGAGCCAAATGCTGCCCCGCGCAAAGGGGAGCGAGCCGAAGCTCCAGGCAGGCGGACCAAGATACTGATTCGCATCGGAGAGCTTTTGGGTCGCTATTGTGAGGCTAATACCACAGAACAGGCGCGACTTGCTAAGCAAATCAAGAGACAAGCGACAAGTATTGTAGCTATGGAACATCGAAAACCCTAGGGAATGCACAGGGTCATAAGAGGGGCAAGCTTGAGGGTCAGAGCTTAATAACGTCAACTCTTGACGATTTGAGCGGCGCTCGGTAGAAGGGAGTCGCATGCCCCGCCCCCTACGCGTCGAATATCCGGGGGCGCGTTGTCATCTCATGAATGGTCAAGAATGGGGAATGGTCAAGAATGGGGGTCAGTTCTAATCTTGACAGGCGAGCGTTGACGCGACAGCGGGGGATCGTGCGAATCTGGGACGCGGCCAACCGGCTGACGAGCATTTCCAACAGCTTTTCGACCATCGATTACGCCTATGACGATGCGGGGCAGGCGAAGTGGGAAGGGATAATGTGGCAACCAATAGCAGGCGGGAAGCCAGCTATGCGTGCTTAATCAAACTCTTGAGCGAGCTTCTTGAACTCGGCTCCGCGAAACGCAGATGCGTTGTTCTTATCTACCGGACGTTTCCACACAAGGGCCTCCCACATCCAGTGCTGTCCCCGCCAACCGGAGCTCTCCCAAACCGGCCAGCGTGTGGCGGCCTTGTGGGAAAGACTCTGCGAAACGGGTGAGAAACGCGACTCGCCAAGCTATGGAGCGAGCAAGATGCGTTTGAGCGGCGCGCCAGTCAATTTGGAAGAGGTAGTCGCCCGCCAAGAGCGTAGGTCCATAGGGGTCAGTCAACAAATCTTGACAGCCGGGCTTTCCTGAAACGCCAGAGAAAGATACGGCTGATCAGCGACTCATCGCGCGGCGAAGAGCCGTACGCTCGCTCGAACGCGTGCCGGAGCTCGAACCAAAGCAGGTACGGCGTGTCGATCTCCGGGTCTGTAATCTTCTCGCCTAGTTCGGGCAACAGCTCATACGCGGTTTCTCTCCAAGGCGGCATCACGATCTAACGACAATAAGATCAGCAGGGCTCAGCGCGCCGCGAGCAGGTAGATCGCGCTCAGGGCCAGGAGGAAATAGGGAACGAGGGTCGCGGCGCCGGCGTAGTCCTTGGCCATGCGCTGGCCGAAGAAGAGGGCGATGATCGAGATGGCGGCAATGACCGCGCCGTAAAACGCGAGGGTGGAGGCGTGCCCAAGAAGAATCAGCACGCACCCAATCGCGCTGAATACTCCGGCGGCAATCTCGAGGAGGGTGATGGCGGCGACCAGCAACGGCACGAGCCCAGCGAGCGGGCTCTTGGCGAAATGGCCCTTCAGCCAGTCGAGGTTCCCCCGGCGGTCCACCACCTTGTCGATGCCGGACTGAAGGAAGAGGATCGCGAGGAACGCTGAGACAAAGATCTGGAGCAAGTAGGTTGCTCCCTGCGGCGTGGGCAGATCTGGCATCCGGCTACGCTAGCACGGGCGCGCCAAAAGCCGAGCCTTCGTAACAACCCGAAATGAGATGGAGCGGGGGGAACTCCGCGCGCGGTTACAAATGCGAGCCGGTTTGCGGTGCCGGCCGCGGCGCCAGGTTTTTCCGCCGCTCTTCAGCTGCCTTTTGTGCCGCCGTCTTCGTGTCCGGCGCCGGAGTGGCGATTGCGGTCAGCTTTTGCGCATTGTCGAGCGCGAGCTTTCCGGGCGGTTTTGGAAATGCTTTCCCGGTTCGGGCAGTTGTCCTGAGGACCTTCCCGTTGACGAACTTGTACCCTTCCGGATGGACCCATTCACCCTTCGCATAAGCCCAGCCATTGGCCGACTGAGCGAGTGTCTCCTGGGGTGCGCTGATTTTCTCGCTTTTGGTTGAATTGCGTTTCGGAGCCGGCGTTGGCGTGGGCGCGGCTGGAAGCGCGATGGCGAAAGTGGTGAGGGCCAGGAGAAAAGGTAGAGTTCGTTTCATTTAATCTTGTTTCTATTTTTCGATATGCCCCCGTGGGACACGTTCATTCGTCGTTGTCTAGTTTCGGGGGCCAAAGCGATGGCACCGGGCAATCGCAAACTCGGATGTTACGGAAGCGTTCCGCTGACGCAAAAAATATTTACAAATGACGTAAGAATAATTTCGTGGCGGGGGAGGGTTGTCCGGAAGATTTTGGCGGAGGCCGTGGTGTCGAAAGGGAGTATGTTCCGGCACCGCGGCGGCTGCGAAAATCATTTGCTCCGTGAAAATCTGAGACGATTCTTGCCGCCCCTGTAAGTTTGCCCGCGCCCTTATGATTACTATTCTCCGCAAACATCACCGGTGGCTGATGATCGTGATTGCGATCCTCGCCATTCCGTTCGTTTTCTATTTTGCGCAAACGCCGAATTTCGGCGCCCAACGCTCGAGCGACCTCGGCCGCATCTACGACCGCCAGGTAACGGAAGTGGAATTCCACCGGAACGCGCGCCTCTTGAACCTCGCGCGAAGCATGGGCCTGAGCCTGGTCAGCGACCTGATGATGAGCAACGTGGCGAGCGAAGGGGAAATGTATGCCGAGTTCACGTGGAACCGGCTGGTCCTTCGCCACGAAGCGGAGCAGCTGGGCATTCGCCCAAGCTCGAGCGAAATCACCGCATTCGTGAAAACGATGCCCCGTTTCCAGACGGATGGGCGCCTCGACATCAACAAATATAACGAATTCGTCCAGACGATGCTCCCCTCGCTGGGATTCAACGAAGGCCAAATCGAGGAGCTGGTTTCAGATCAATTATCGCTCAATCGAGTGAAAGAGCTCCTGGGCACCGGGATGCAAGCGGCGGAATCCGAGACGGTGGAGAATTACGAGAAGTCCTACGGCAAAATGAACGTCGCGGTGGTGCGCTTGCGGAATGAGGATTTCGAGAAAGACCTGAAGATTACCGACGACGAGATCGCGAAGCAGTATGAGGCGCAAAAAGAGCAATTGAAGAGCGAGGAGAAACGCCGGGTGGAATTCGTGACTTTCGTGCTGACCGAGGACGAGAAGAAACTAACGGGCAAGGAACGCGTGGATGCCCTCCAGAAGGTGGCGGACCGCGCCAACGACTTCAGTCAGGCGCTCCTGGAGAAAGAGGCGAAATTCGCGGAAGTTGCGGCCAGGTTCCAGAGCCCGGTCCTGGCCACGGCAGAGTTTACGGCCGCGGCGCCGGACCCGCAGCTGGCGGCCAGCCCACAGGCGACCCAAACTGCTTTCCAATTGAGCCAGCAAGCGCCCTTCAGCGATCCCGTTCAGGGGCCCGACGGGTTTTACATCTTGCATTTGCTCGACCGGACCGAGGCGCGTCCACTCAGTTTGGAGGAGGCCAAACCGAAAATCACTGAGACGTTGAAATCCGAGCGCCTCCGCGAGCTCGTTACCAAGAAGGGCGGGGAAGTCGCCGGTAAAATTCGCGAAGGCCTCAAGGCTGGAACGCCGCTCGAAAAAATCGCTGAGCAGAGTGGCCTGAAACTCGAACGAGTGCCCGCCTTTGCGGCCGTGGACAAACCGACTCCGAAACCGCAGGCGGCGACGGAACCGGTAGCGCCGCCCGAGAAGGACCCCGCCAAGGACGTGCCCGATTTTCGCTCGATCAAGAGCGCGGTGGGGGTGCTGAACCCGGGTGAGGTCAGCGAATTTACGCCGGTGAAGAGCGGCGGCCTGATCGCCGTGCTGGAAAAGCGCGAGCCGGCCGATCCTACAGGCTATGAGGAAGCGAAGGCGCAATTTGAATCCCGGTATCTCCTGGCGAGACGCGCCGCCGTTTTCGTAGAGTGGATGCGCGATCGCCGCCGCAACGCAAAAGTTGTGGTCGGGACCGCCTAGGGCGCCTGCCCGCATGGCCACGCTGGACGAGATTTTCGACGACGCGAACGGGGACCTCGCCATCGGCGAGCTGGAGAGCGCGGTCGAAAAGTATCGGCAATGTGTGGAACTCGATCCCACCTTTTTCGACGGCTGGCACGCGCTGGGCATGGCGCTGATGAAAATCGGGCGCTTCCCCGAGGCGATCGAAGCCGGAAAGAGATCGACGGAGCTGCGGCCTAACGACCAGATAGGGTGGACCAGCCTGTCGCTCTTCTATAATCGCAACGGCGACATCAAGGAAGCCGAAGCCGCCGGCACGAAGGCGAAGATCCTTTCCTGGGGCGGGAAGATCGCCAGGGAATAGTCCGACACCGCTACCGGACCGGGTAAAGCGTGAGGTACCGTTCGGCGATGTCGCGCCGGATATCGTAGCGGTTTAGCTCGCAGACGAGGCTGATTTCGGAGGACGCGCCCACGTAGGTTTTGAGCAGGGGGAAGCCGATTTTGCTCAACATCCGGTTCGGCCTCGGATTGTCAGCCTTTGGCTCGCACATGATGCTTTGCAAATCGAAACGCTCGTAGAAATCGAGCGCGGAAAGGCAAAAGAGGCGCGGACCATGACCTTTCCCGCGCAAGTCGGTCCGCCACATGTGCAAGTGCATTCGCCCGCTCTGGCCCATCACAATGTCTTTCACAGAGGAATGGCCGATGACGGCTCCATCAACACACCAGGCAAGCATGAAGCTCCTTACCTGTTCGATCGGCTCCGCCAGCGAGGCGGCGAGATCGGCCGCCATCTTCCCGGCCGGCGGCAACCGATCGACCGCAAGGCCGATGCGCTCGCTCTCCGCTTTCGGCATCTCCGTGACGTAAGCGATGTAGCCGGCAATATCGCCGGGGGCGAATGGGCGCACGGTTAGCTGCATGGTTAGCGGTTATTGTTGCAAGGTGTGCTCCGCGGAAAGACAGCGCGGGCTAACGTCAGAGTGCCGAAGGCAACGACGGAATGAAGCCCGGAGCGTAGCAAAGCGAAGCTCCGGGATTGGCATAGCAGCCAATTCCGAAACCCCGCCAGGGGTGACGGAAGCGTTGAGTTAAAGCGTTTCAAATACGTCTGCCCTCAATGTCCACCATTCCGTCGCCCTTTCGGGGCTTCTCTTATTCGGAATGATTTTCCCGGAGTTCCGCTGGTGCTACCCTCCGGGCTTTAGTTGCGCCCCACCTACGGTGCTTTGAAGCCCGTGGTACGAGGTCGATTACCAAATGCTGACGCGTTTGTCGGCCGGGCGAACCATGGGAGAGCCGTCCGGCAAATTAAACGCTTTTTGGAACTCCGGTGTGTTTGAAAGCGGTCCATTGCAACGGTATTTCGTCGGCGAATGCGAATCGGTGGTGAGGCGCAGCTTCAAGGCTTCATCGCGAATATTGGCGCGCCAAACCTGGGCCCAGCCCAGAAAGAAACGCTGCTCCGGGGTGAACCCGTCGATCTTCTCCGCCTTGCCGCCTTTTTTGGCCAGGGCCTTTTGGAAGGCCGCGTAGGCCAGTTTTACACCGCCGTCGTCGGCAATGTTTTCGCCCTGGGTGAGCTCGCCGTTTATGTGCATGCCAGGAAGAGGCTCGTACTCCGCATACTGCTTCACGATCTTGTCCGCGCGTTCCTTGTATTTCGCGGCGGAATCGGGCGTCCACCAATCGCGCAAATTTCCCGCCGCATCGAATTGCCGGCCCTGATCATCGAAGCCGTGGCTGATCTCGTGCGCGATGACCGCGCCGATGCCGCCGTAGTTGATGGCGTCGTCCGCCTTCGCATTGAAGAACGGTGGTTGCAGAATCCCGGCCGGGAACACGATCTCGTTCATGTTCGGGTTGTAATACGCGTTGACCGTCGGCGGGGTCAGGCCCCATTCGGAGCGGTCGACCGGCTTGCCGATCTTTTTGAGCTGGCGCGCGGCTTCGAACGCTGACGCGCGCGCGGAATTCAAGACAAACGGGCCCTTATCGATCTTGAGCGCGGAATAATCGCGCCACTTGTCGGGATAACCGATCTTGACGTTGAAGGCCGCCAATTTCTTGAGCGCTTCCTGCTTCGTTGCCTCGTCCATCCAGTCGCGCGACTTAATACTCTCAGCCATCGCTTCCCGGACATTTTTCACCAGCTCGATCATGCGGGCCTTGGACTCCGGCGGAAAATTATCCGCCACGTAGAGCTTGCCCAGCGCTTCACCCAACGCCTGATCGGTGGAAGTCACGACTCGTTTCCAGCGGGGCTTTAGTTGTTTCGCGCCAGTCAGGATGTTGCCGAAGAACCTGAAGTCTTCATTGACGAACTCACTCGACAACTCCGCTGCCGCCGCGTGAATGAGATGCCATCGCAGATAAATCTTCCAATCGTCAATCGAGGTGTTGGCAAACACCTGGTTGGCGGCCTTGAAGAAATCGGGCTGGCCGACATTTATCTCGCCCGGGGCCGTCAGCTTAATCTCCTTAAAGTAATCGGCCCACTTCCAATCGGGGGTGAGCGCCTGCAGCTCCGCCTGCTTCATCTTGTTGTAGTTTTTCTGCGGGTCGCGCAGGTCGACGCGTGAGCGCGCCGGCACGGCCAGGGAAGTTTCGAACGCCAGGATTTTCCTGGCGTGTTCGGCCGCGTCCGCCGCGGGTTCGCCGACGAGCGTGAGCATTTTGGTCACGTGCGCGACATATTGCTCACGCTTCTCTTTCATCGCGTCGTCGTCCTTCGTGTAATAGTCGCGGTCCGGCATTCCCAGTCCGCCCTGGTAGGCCTGGCCGATCACCATGGTGCTGTTCTTGTCGTCCTGGCCTGAAGTGAACCCGAAAAACGCTGTCACCCCCAGGGTGTGCAGGTGCGCGATTTCCTTCAACACATCGCCGCGATCTTTCATCGCATCGATGAGTTTGAATTCGTCGGCCAACGGCGTCGCTTTCGCGGCTTCGATCGCGGCCTGGTCCATCCCGCTGGCATAATAATCGCCGACCTTCTGCACCTCGGGATTAGGCTTGCCTTTCACCGGGGCCTGGCTCGCCTTTTCGGCCACCAGGCGCAACGCCTCGGTATTTTTCTCGATCAATTGGTTGAAGCTGCCCCAGCGCGATTCTTCCGGTGGGATGGGGGTCTTTTTCAGCCAGCCGCCGTTGGCATAAGTATAGAAATCATCCTGCGGTTTCACCGACGTATCCATGTTGTTTACCTCGAAAGCCGGCGGATTTTCGTCGATCGGGCCTTTGTCTGTTGAATTTGTGGCCGCGCTCGCAGCCGGAATCGCCGGCGGCGGACTCTGCTCGGCGGCCGGTTTGGCGGGATCGCTAACCGCCGGTGGCTTGGCGGCATCCGTGGCCACGGGCGACATGCTGGCCCCGGTTTGCCCGAACAAATTTCCGGCCGCAATCAGGCCGGTGAGTAGAAGATAGAACGGCTTAGACATCGGCTAACGAACGGCGAAACCGTTCTGTTGTCCAATAGGGATATGGGAGCTAAAACGCGCCGGAACGAGTGGCCGGGTGGCATTTTTCCTGCATGTTGTGGTGTATGATCGCCCTGCGAATTCCCGCCTTTTTCATCGTGGGTGCGATCGGTCTGATCTTCGCGCCGAGCGCTCCGGCGAAACCCGGCCTGGTGACAATATCCATGGCCAGGAAAGCTGCGCCGCCGGCTCCCGCGAAACCGTCCACCGCCAAATCACCAGCGGCCAAATCCTCCCCGGCGCCGTCGGCCACGCCCAAGTCATCCGCCGATTGGCAGGTCATCAAAGTCGGCGCGCGCGATTACCTGAGCGCGGAGAACATTGCGAAGTTCTACGGGCTTCTGGGGAACGTGGATTCGACCGGCAAAACCGTCGTGCTCAACAACGGCCGGAACCAGCTCCAGCTTACCCTCGAGAGCCGGGAAGCGATCGTGAACGGCGTGCGGAACTGGCTCTGCTTTCCCGTCATCGCGCAGGACGACAAATTTCTCGTCTCCCGCATCGATCTCGCCAAGACAATCGAGCCGCAATTGCGTCCGCAGATGATCCAGCCCAAGGGCCAGGTGAAAACAGTCGTGCTCGACCCCGGCCACGGCGGTTCCGATAAAGGCGCTCGCAACCCTCTCGGGACCGAGAAGGAATTCGCCCTCGACGTCGCGCGCAAGCTTCGTCCGCTGCTCCAGGCCAAGGGCTTTAAGGTCGTCCTCACGCGCGAGAACGATGCCTTCATCCCGCTCCACGTTCGCGCTCACATCGCCAACCAGACGCGCGATTCCATCTTCGTCAGCATCCATTTCAACGGCGCTTCCAACCGGGACGCGACCGGCTTCGAGATTTTTTCGCTCACGCCCCGTGGCGCGCCTTCCACCGGCGACGACGCGCTCGCCTTGCATTTTGTCAACATGCAGGCCGGCAGCCCGGTCGACGCTCAAAGCTTCGGACTTTCCGCGGCCGTCTACCATTCCATGCTCGGCCATCTGGCGGAGTTCGATCGCGGGATAAAGCGCGCGCGTTTCGCCGTGTTGCGGCACACGAAAATTCCCGCGGTCCTGGTGGAGGGCGGTTTCCTCAGCGAAACCGGCGATAGCAAGCGTGTGGCTGATCCCGCCTGGCGCGCGAAATTCGCCGAAGCCCTGAGCGTCGGAATCGAAAACTATCGCAACGTCGTCGAAAAAAGAGAGCGTCCCATGCTCGTCGCTGAATATCGCGCACAGGACGTGGGCGGAATCACGCTTCTGGATTTGGCGCGCCCGCCCGCGCAGTTGGAACCATCACCCGCTCCCAGCGCTGTTCCCGCCGCCACTCCCGAGCCCGCGGCCGATCGCGAACCGTGATCCGCGTTCTCCCTTGGTAGGGCGAGACTCTGTCGAGCCGCGATCTTTCTTTGCCGCCGATTGTACTGCATTGAAAAGCCCGGCCTCGGCGTTAGCCCGTGTCGCGGCTGGAAACGCCGGACGCCCGAAAACAATTACCTCCTGCTCCTTTACCACTCGCCAATTTCCACTTTTACTTCTTCCTTCTTACTTTATCCTTCTTGCAGATTGCGGGGGAGCCAAAGGCTGAGAGGTTTGAAGGCGGCACGCCATGCCGCCCAAGGACGACCCCTTGAACCTGATGCGGATAATACCGTCGCAGGGAGCAAGGATTCGAAGCCATGCCGCTCTTCCGCGCATGGCCTTTTTATTTTATGAACTTTAACGCTGTCATCCAGAGCCGCGAAAGGGCTCGCGACTGGGTGGAGCGTCGACCCCGCATGCTGCGAACGGCGTCGCTTTACCTATCATGACCGCATCCAAGAATTCCGAAAATGGAGGGACGCCCGCCGTGTCGTCCTCTGATCAGCTGCCCAATTCGCGCAAAGTCTACATCCCCGGCCAACTCCATCCCGACATCAGGATTCCTTTCCGCGAAATCTCCCTCGCGCCGACAAAAACGATGAGCGGTGAGATCGAAGTAAACGAACCGGTCCGCGTCTACGACACGAGCGGCCCGTGGGGCGACGCCGATCAAAAGGTCGATGTGAATGAGGGCCTGCCGTCGCTGCGCGCAAAATGGATTCGCGATCGCGGCGACGTGGAAGAGATCGAGGGTCGCGCCGTCACGGCAATCGATGACGGCTACCTCTCCGCTGCGCACGCCGAGCATTCCGCGCGGCGCAACGGAATGACGAATGACGATTTTCCAATGTCGAATGGGAGCAACGGCAATGGGAGTCTTTCCGGTATCCGGTTTCCGGTTTCCGGTTTGGCCCGCCGCCCCTTACGCGCCAAGCCCGGCCACCCGGTCACTCAACTTTGGTACGCTCGCCAGGGCATCATCACGCCCGAGATGGAGTTTATCGCGATCCGCGAGAATCACAGACGCGATCTGAAACCGGAGACCGGACACCGGAAACCGGAGAGTTTGAAGTCCGAAGTGGATCGCAATTCGCTGGGGCATCAGCATCGTGGCGAATCCTTCGGTGCGAATATTCCGCGCGAAATAACGCCTGACTTCGTCCGCGTCGAGGTCGCGCGCGGCCGCGCCATCATCCCTTCGAACATCAATCACCCCGAGCTCGAGCCGATGATCATCGGCCGTAACTTCCTGGTAAAGATCAATGCCAACATCGGCAACAGCGCCGTCGCGTCGTCGATCGAGGAGGAAGTCGAGAAGATGCGCTGGGCGACGAAATGGGGCGCCGACACCGTGATGGATCTTTCCACGGGCAAGAACATTCACGCCACGCGCGAATGGATCATCCGCAACTCGCCGGTGCCGATCGGCACGGTCCCGATTTACCAGGCGCTCGAAAAAGTAAGCGGCCGCGCGGAAGAACTGACCTGGGAAATCTATCGCGACACCCTCATCGAACAGGCGGAGCAGGGGGTCGATTACTTCACCGTCCACGCCGGCGTGCTCCTGCGTTACATCCCGATGACGGTTAAACGAGCAACGGGGATTGTATCCCGCGGGGGCTCGATCATGGCGAAATGGATGCTGTCGCATCACCAGGAAAGTTTTCTCTACACCCATTGGGACGAGATCTGCGAGATCATGGTCGCCTACGACGTCAGCTTCTCGATTGGCGACGGTTTGCGCCCCGGCTCCATCGCCGACGCGAACGACGAAGCGCAGTTCGCCGAGCTTTACACGCAGGGCGAGCTGACCCAGCGCGCCTGGAAACATCACGTCCAGGTGATGAACGAAGGCCCGGGCCACGTTCCCATGCACCTGATCCGGGAGAACATGGAGAAACAGCTCGATTGGTGCGGCGAAGCGCCGTTCTACACTCTCGGCCCGCTCACCACCGACATCGCGCCCGGCTACGATCACATCACCAGCGCAGTCGGCGCCGCCATGATCGGCTGGTACGGCTGCGCCATGCTTTGCTACGTCACTCCGAAAGAACATCTCGGTTTGCCGAACAAGAAGGATGTCAAAGACGGCGTCATCGCTTACAAAATCGCCGCCCACGCCGCCGATCTCGCCAAAGGCCACCCCGGCGCCCAATACCGCGACAACGCCATCTCAAAAGCGCGCTTCGAGTTTCGCTGGGAGGATCAATTCAATCTCTCCCTCGATTCCGAGACCGCCCGCGAGTTCCACGACGAGACGTTGCCGCAGGAGGGCGCCAAGACCGCCCACTTCTGCTCCATGTGCGGTCCGCACTTCTGCTCCATGAAGATTACGGAAGACGTCCGCAAATACGCCGCCGAGCAAAAGATCTCCGAGGAAGAAGCGTTACAAGTGGGTCTGGAACAGAAGGCAACGGAGTTTAACGACGCCGGAGCTGAAATCTACGCGAAGCCTTGACTTGGTAGGGCGAGACTCTGTCGAGCCGTGATGTTATTTTGGGAGCGCAGGCGCCTCGCGTGCCGGTGATGGCGCCCTCGCCATCGCGCACTTTGCCCGGCATAATCTAAGCCTGCCCAAAGCCTTGAAGACCGAAATGCGCAACGCACTCGCGCGCGAACCTTACGAAGAAAAGATCCGCAAGGTGGAACAACTCGTTCGCCTCGCGAAAGAATTTCCTCGGGAACGAAAGGAGCCGGTCCGTGAATTGGCCGTTGCGGCCAAATCAAAGGAAAGAACGATTATTTCCGCGATTCGCGACCGCACCGTTCTCAAATTCACGTATAACGCTCAACCACGAACGGTCGAACCACAGACCTACGGCATCAGCACCGCGGGTCGTCCGGTTTTGCGTGCGTATCAACGAGCGGGCGGAAGCGGCTCCGGCCGGACGAAGGGGCTCCGGCTCTTTGAGGTCGCAAAGATGTCGAAGGTGGAAAAGACAGCGGAGCGGTTTCTTAAAGCCCGGCCGGAACACAATCCGAATGACAGCGCGATGAAAGAAATAAGGGCGACCTTGCCGCTACCGGATTGACCGGGTGCTTCCCGCTGGTATGGCTGCGCCATGCAGCGCTGCAACGCGGGCTGAATCTACGCGAAGGCGTAATGCTGTAGCCGCCTCGCTCTGTCGAGGAGTTCCTTTATTTGGGGAGCGGTCGCCGCGGCGACCCGGCGATGGCGCTCCGACGCCGGAGGCGTCACGGAAATTAGCCGGTGGTGCTAACCACCGGTCCTGGATGCAAGATGCGACCCAGCCCCAGAGGGGCGCCGGAAAGTCATATCGACCTAATGTCCGACGTCGCCCCGGCCTAACGAACTCGAGACGCCTCATGGAAGGCTTGACAGCGCGAATTGGAATTGCCGAGCCTCTCGGGCATGAACATTCCCCCCGAATGCAAAGCGACGCTTATTGTACTGGCGGCTGGTTTCTTCCTGGCCGGCAGCCTCACGGCGAAGGAGAAAGACCCCGCTACCGCCACTCCGACAACGGAAAACCAAGTCCAAACGCCACCTCTTCTCCTCGCAAATGTTTGGAACCCATCCATCGATCCGACCGGCTGGTGGATGAGTGAGAAATATGACGGCTTGCGGGCCTGGTGGGATGGCCAAAAGTTATGGAGCCGCAAAGGCAATCTTATTCACGCGCCGGATTATTTTCTCGCCGAGTTCCCGCGCGACATCGTCTTGGACGGAGAGTTATGGATTGGCCATAGAAAGTTTGAAGAGACCATGAGCATCGTCCGTTCAGAAAGGCCGGACGATCGCTGGAACCGCGTCCGCTATATGGTGTTCGATGCCCCGCAGGCGAAAGGCACTTTTGAACAGCGAATGCAGTTCTTGCGCACGACCGTCTCGGAAGGAAACCGCTTCGTCAAAGTCGTGGCGCAAGAACGCTGCAAGGGCGTGGCCCAACTCCTCGCCGAGCGCGATCGCGTCGTCCGAGAGGGCGCCGAAGGATTGATGTTGCGCCAGCCGGAGTCGGCCTACGAAGCAGGACGCTCGCCCACCTTACTCAAGGTCAAGCCGTACGACGATGCGGAAGCGACAGTCATCGCGCACGAACCGGGGAAAGGAAAATTCGCGGGCAAGCTCGGTTCGCTCCGCGTCCGGACCGACGACGGCCGGGAATTCTCGGTCGGGAGCGGCCTGACCGACGCCGATCGAGAATCGCCGCCACCGGTCGGGACGGTCATCACCTATCGGTTCCAGGGATTGACTGCCAAAGGGTTGCCCAGGTTCCCTTCCTATTTGCGCGTGCGCCGGGATTGAATGCGCTAAGCGCGCGGCCAACTTTTCCTTGCCAATGCTCGACCGATTTCGGTAAAAGACTTCCGTGCTCCCTGATGAACATCGTGTAACGAGATTCACAGACTGACTCCCTCTGCCCCTTCCCTCCATCGTTTCTTCGCGTGTGCTTACGGCTCCTTGAACTCGTCCAATATCGTAAAATATTTCTGTAGCGAACCCAATTACCCGATTGAAACCGGCCGAAGCGATTGGTTAAGAACTGCAAACGGTTGAAAAAAAGCGCAGCAGTTGGCGCGGGCAAAGAACCATATCGGGTCGTGGCGGTCGGTGATACCATTATTAGCGAGCAAGGCCTGGTCGCGATTATTGGCCGCGCCCCCCGGTACTTTGTTTGCGGTGCCGCTCACACTTTTGAAGAGGCAAATAGGCTTGTTCGACAGCATCGCCCCGATGTGCTGCTCATCGAACCGTTTCTCGAACACCGCGATGCCATCCGCTGGATCAAGGATCTCGCGACGGAATTTCCGCGTGTTCGCATCCTTGTGGTATCAGGGCAATCCGAACGGACTTATGCGGAGCGCGCCCTTTGTGCCGGAGCGTCGGGTTACTGGATGAAGGACAGTTCACTGGACGAATTAATGCACGCCATTGAGACTGTGCTGGCGGGCGAGATTTACGCCAGTCGAGCAATCACTTCGCTGGCCATGCAGAAGTTTGCCGGTGGTCGCGACCTTCCGCCCGGACTCGATGTCCTCAGCGATCGCGAGATGGCGGTATTCGCGCTTATTGCAGCTGGGCACGGTGTTGGTCAGATCGCCAAAGAGCTTGGGATCAGCCGCAAGACGGTGGAGAGCCACTGCGAGCACCTCAAATTGAAACTCGACTATTCCGGCGCCGATGCCCTCAAGCGCGGCGCGCGCGAGTCGTTCGGCACAGCTGAAGGTTTGCGGCAGAGCTTCTGATGACGGTGTAGCCGCCGCGCCGAAGCTGCGCGAAGGGGGTGACGAGACGTGTTCCCGAGCGGAAGACGCCATAAGTCATGGCCTGTGCGTGTTAGGATAGTAAACCCGACCAGAATCCCTGATACGTCAATCGGGGATTGTTTAGCTCAAAAAATCAGGGCTTTTCCCCGATAGTCAGCCGTTCCGCACCCGGTTACTACTCGTCATATGAAAAATCGAAGCCTCCAGTTCAAACCAACAGCGCTACGCTGCAGAAAGACGGAACTTCTCCTCGCCTGTCTTGCGCCAGCTCAGCAAGGAGCCCTGGTTATGCGCGCGTTGACTCTCCCGTTGTTTGCTGTCTTCGCAACTCTAACCACCGGCGCTTCCATGGCCGATAATCTCGAGACAAAAGTGATCAAGGACCCTCAAGGGGCAGCACTCTCCGTAGTTGGTCATTATGACGTGGGGCTTGAGAAGGGAGCGGGCTTGTGGTCTTCCTCCCGGGCCCCGGCGCCGGTAGTTGCAGCGGCGATTACGAAGTTCATTCTTGATGATCGAAAGCGCTCTGGGCTTTCCGATGACGACAATCTCCGATTGGTTGTTAAATCCGTTGACCGAGTGGACAATCACACGGTCGTCGCGCAAGTTCATCAGTACGTCGGGGAATTACGGGTCATCGACTCGGACGTTACCGCGGTATTTACCGAGGATGGCTTTCTTGAAAGTCTGAACGGTGGGATTGTCCCAAATCGATCTCCACAAGCTCAGGCTGCACTCAAAGTAGATCGGGTTCTGGAGATCTTGAAAAGTGATGCGAAGACCAAGGCGATGGGAGACCTGGATGGTTTTCAGGAGGCTGGCGAAAACGAATGGCGTCGAAAGGACGGAGCAGCAATCGTGGTCGGATGGAGCCGGAAATACAAGGCCCCGACCTGGAAAGCATCATTACCCGAAGAGATTATCTGGATTGACGATAAGGGCGGCCCCATTGTGCGACGTGAGAGTCATCGACTCTTTGGGCCGACCACGGGGTGTAACGTGCGCCACCGGGAATGGCCGCGCTCGGACAACGGCAAGGCGACGTCCCTTGCCGAGAAATCAAGCGCCTCAGACGGGCAGTTGTCTGGGACGATGATCTCCAGAATCACGTGCGAAGCCAACGAATCGTCGGGAATGTGTCACTGGCGCCTTCAACGGCAGCCAGGCGGGTTTAAGCATCCGATTGACCGCATTCAGGACGAGGATGGAGGCGAAAAACAGTGGAGCCAAGGTTGCGGTTCGAGTAGTACGCCTAGCTTTACCGCCCAGAATGGAGATGCCCTGCGCGAGCAGGGTGCGTTTTACGTTGCAAACCAGATGAGGTTCTACATCAACGAGAACGTCTGGACCCAAGTGGCCCCACATCGCGATGCTAACGTAGACATTCATTTGGATGACGACACAGTAGTGGATTCTAGTGGGGGCCCGAGCGCGTTTTTTGACGGGTTCACTACGAGCATTCACGCGCATTCAAGCAGAGGATGGCAGCAGGTTATGATGCATGAGTACGGTCATTACGTCGTTTGGACATACGGCGATATCGGCTCCTTAACCGGCCTGTCGCTCAACTGTGAGCAGGGCGTCGACGAGGGCCGTGCCATCCATGAGACTCTTGCCAACGTATTCGCCGCGCTCTACGCACGGGATAGCAGCGATATTAAGCCTCAATATCAGGCTTACTCAGGCCTTGTCGCCGCGCCAGCACCGCATACCGACGCCGAATCACTTCTCATGCACGACGTATTTTGTACAGACAATCAGGGTGACCCACACGAGAAGGCCGAAGCGTTTGAACAGGCGGTTTGGGAGCTTTTGTTTAACCGGGACTGCACCGTTGATACCTGCACCAGTGGGATGGGCGTCAACGGAGGCACCATTTGGCACAACGCATCAAATAACGCTATCTATCGGCACGTCGGGGCGGCACTGGGCTCCGCCCTCAGGGATCTGGGAGAGAACATCACTCACTCGCAGGTAGCTTTAATGATGGTCGTGAAGATCCAAAAAGACAGTGGAATCGAGGCTGCAAACAGAGCCAAATCCGTGTTCGTGCATCATGGGGTTCTTTGAACTCGCCCGGTTGCGGTAGCAGGGCCTCCATCCAGATCGTGTAGTACGATTCCAGCCCTTTCCTGATCCAGGAGCGGCCGTGCCAGAGGAAGATCGACCGGGCGCATTGGTTCGTGATCGTGGAAGCTCCCCGAAGAGGGGTCACTCTGGGAATCGCGGCGTTGCCTGCAGTTGCCCGGGCGAAAGCCCTCATGGTAGAACTTGCTCCATGCCAGCATCCACCGTGACTGAATATCTTGCCGCGCTCCCCGCGGATCGCCGCAACGCGTTGAACGACGTTCGCCGGGGAATCAACCGGGCCCTGCCACCGAGATACAAGGAAGGCATCCAGTTCGGCATGATCAGCTGGTTCGTTCACAACTCCGATACTGATCGAGAAACCAGGATTCAGCCCCCTCAAACCCCTCAAGTCACAGCGTTGAACCAATTGGTCACACTTTGCAAAGTGTGACCAGCACAGAGGCGGTAAGGAATCGGCGTCGCCGTCAAAACTCCGAAAGCCTTCGCGAGCAGACATTCTTACATTCGCTGTTGGAACCCTCCTCAACTATTTTTCGCCAATGGTAGGCTTGTGTTGAGGCAAGTTCCATGGCTCAAACAGATTCAAATACCGATGCCGCGGATCGGGAGTCGATGCATGCGCGCGTGCTGAACGCATCACGCGAGCAGGTCGTTCATGCGTTTCGCGAGCCAGAACGTTTCGCGCAATGGTGGGGCCCGAAGGGTTTTCGGAGCACCATTCATTCATTCGACTTTCGGCCCGGCGGACGTTTACAGCTGACCTTACACGGGCCGGACGGCGCGGATTACGAAAACGAATATGTGGTGGAGGAGCTCCTGGAGCCGGAGCGGATTGTGATCAGTCATCCTGATCCCGGGCATTACTCTCAACTCTTCATCACGTTGGCAGAGGAAGGGGAAAACAAAACCAGGCTGAGCTGGCGTCAGCGGTTCGATACCCGCGAACATTTCGAGCGGGTGAAGTCGGTCGTGGCCGAGGCGAACGAACAAAATCTGGATCGGCTGACGGCGGAACTTGGCCGCTTGAGTCTTCGCGATCGCTTCGGTGCGGCAGGCGCGTGATTCAAGTACCATGGCACCGTAGGATTCGCTGGTTACAGCGCTGACGAACAGTTGGGTCGCAGAAAGCTGGAGTAACATTCGATAAATGATCTCATACACACTGGAACCGGTTGGCTTCATTCATTCGACAATAAGAGGGCGGGACGACGCGCCGCGGCAGGGACCGGAAGGTGCGCCGGACGCGTGGCTCGAGATCGAACCGCAATTTGCCGAGGCGCTTTTGGGAATCGAAGTCGGTCACGAGCTGATCGTCATCACTTGGTTGCATCAGGCGAGGCGCGATATTTTGAAGGGGCACCCGCGCAGCGACGAGAGCCGTCCGCTCACCGGCGTGTTTTACACGCGCTCGCCTGCGCGCCCGAACCCGCTCGGGCTGCATCCCGTGACGGTGCGTGAGATCGATCCGCCTTCGCCCGAGGCTACGGCGGGACAAGCGCCACTCCGGATCAAAATCGGGCCGATCGAAGTATTCGACGGCACCCCCGTGGTCGACATTAAATCAGCCTCGACGCGCGCCGACGGATGATCGGTGGAAACGCTGAAAGGCCAAGTCAGCGCTCCTGACGCTCCGCAGAGGTCGCAATCACGCGCTCGAGGCGGCGATCGGGAATCAGCCAGATCAACGCGACGAAAACGTAAGCGGCGCCAGCGAGCTTGGGCGCGAAAAAGGACGTGGCAATGCCCACGAGATAAAGCAGCGGCGAGAGTTTGCCTCTCCAATCTTCGCCTATGGCAGCGTCAAGACTGGATTGAGCGCCGCCCGCTTCAGCAACAATCAGAGTTTGAAGAAGGTAATAGGCAATTGCAGCCAGCAACAGCAC
>DASZDO010000055.1:0-40941 GCA_035941955.1 Chthoniobacterales bacterium | reverse complement strand
GCATCACCGCACGCCGGGAAACCTGCGCGCGTTTGTCCAGGCGATCATCCGTTACATCGGCACCGGGAAAAGCGCCGACGTGCGTTTTGGTTCGACCGACAAGATCGAGCTGGTGGACATAAATCGGAGCACACTCGAATTCAGCTACAAGGACAACAGCGGGTACCACTTCATGGATCCGAGCACCTACGAGACGGTGACGCTGAATGAGGATTTGCTCACGGACGCGAAGGAATATCTGGTCGAGAATCTCCGCGTCGAAGTTCTGTCGACTGGCGGGCGTGCCATCCAGGTCGAGCTGCCTTCTTCTGTCCAGCTCAAGGTAGTGGAAGCGCCGGAAGGGCTGCGCGGCGATACGGCGTCGAATGTGACGAAGCCCGCGATTCTCGAGACAGGCAAGACGGTGAACGTGCCGTTGTTCATTCAGGAAGGCGAGACGATCAAGATCGATACGCGCACGGGCGCGTATATGGGGCGCGCGTAGAGTTTTCATCAGGGAGGGTCGCCTCTACGAGTCAAGGAACGGCGGTTTGCCACCGCCGCCCACAGAAAATCGGCGGTTACAAACCGCCGCTCCTTGGATTTCGGCGCGGCGTCCGAGCGCTTTGGGAGTTACTGGACGTTATAGATTTCGACCACTCCCACTCCGGTGCCATTATTCACCCCGGACAGAATGACGGTGTAAGCCCCAGGAATCAACGAGGTGAAAATGCCTGACTCCGCAGGGTTTTGAAGACCGAGACCGAGCAGGATAAGTTCCGCGTCGTCCTGCCAGTTATCGTTAGAGGCCATGGGGTAGCCATTGGCGTCGACCACCCTCAGAGTCGGATCGGCGAGCACGGAGCTGAGACCAAATTGGGCCAGCGACGGTCCAAGCCCTCGCACCACCACGTCGGTCCTGGTCTCACCGACCAGAATGAATCCTCCGATCATGACATCGTATTCGGTCAGGACAACACCGCGCGTGCTGATGTTTGCCAGTCGAGAATTGCCCGTGGAATTAACGTCGTAAATCTCCACCAGACCCAGGCCGGCGGTCTGGTTCTTTCCGGCCAGGATCGCGGTATAAGTTCCGGGCTGGAGCGTGGCGACGAAGCCTGATTCTTCCGGCTCATGGAGCGCGAGACCCAAGGCCGTGAGTTGGGCTGCCTGGGCAGGGTCGTCCTGCCAATCGTCGTTTTGGGTGATTAGCCCGCCATCGTTGCCGCGTAGCTCAAGGATAGGGTCGGCCAGAACATCCTCCTCGAATCCAGGAGAGAACATTGATGGCCCGATGCCACGCAACGCGACGCTCTTAGGCGCTTCGCCTGTGACGATAAATCCGCTGATGGCCACATTATCGCCAGCCTCAACCCGCATCCGGGTGGACATGTTCAAGGTCTGGGCCGGCGAAGGAGTAGGGATAGGGCCCGATACTCGTTGCCAGTCCGGCTCAGCAGCAAATAAAGTGTAAGTGAGCTGATCCAAAGTGGAGCCATCGGCAGCGACTACGTAGATCAAATACTTTTCAAATTCGCGCCGGTAAAACACTATCTTCGTGCCATCGGGAGACCAGGCCGGCCCGTACGAATCAAAGTAGGTCGACCCCGTCAGGCCAACCTGGTTGGAGCCATCCGCATTCATCACGTAGATTTGCGACAGACCGTGCCGATCGCTCGCAAATGCGATCCTGGCCCCGTCGGGCGACCAGTCCGGAGCAGACTCAGTCGAAGGCTCATTCGTCAGGCGAGTCTGGTTCGAACCGTCGGCATTCATCACGTAGATTTCCCACTGACCATCGCGTTTGCTCACGAACGCGATTTTGGAGCCATCGGGCGACCACGAAGCGGATAGATCGGAGGCCGGATGGTTCGTGAGGTTGATTTGATTGGAGCCATCTGCATTCATGGCGAAGATTTCCCCAATCACACTCCCAGCACCCTCGTATTTCGTATACGCGATCCTGGCGCCGTCGGGAGACCATGCCGGATCGGCTTCTTGTCCGGCCGGTTGGTTCGTTAGGTTGGTCTGGCTGGAGCCGTCAGCTTCCATCACGTAGATTTCACTGTTCTGGTATAGGTCGTGCGTAAACGCGATCTTCGTCCCGTCAGGCGACCAGGCCGGGTCAGACTTCTCCCCGGGCTGACTGCAGGTAAGGCAGGTTCGATTAAAGCCTTCTGAAGTCATCACGTAGATGTTTTCGCCAAAATATCGGTTGGTATACGCGATCTTCCCATTCCCCCCTGGCGCTGGCGTTGGCGTTGGAGTCGCTTCGGGAGTCGGCGTCGGGGTTGGAGATGTTGGAGTCGCCGTTGCGGAAGGTGAAGGCGGGGGCGGCGGGCATTCGTTATGGTGCCAACGAAACGTATCGACACGCCACCCCGCGGAAGCGCCGCTGTTGTCTGTAGCCAGGCGAAATCGCAGAACAACATTGTCGAAGAAATTCTGGTCGATAAATCCAAGATAAAGTATGACCGTGACGTAGCCATTCGAGTTTCCGCTCCAGGCCATTCGGCCGGCAATTGGACTCTGGGTCGCGGTGCTGATGGTGGAGTTGTAGCCTCCGCCGAAACCGAAAGTGCCGCCCACCGCCGGATCGGTGACATCGGTGAACGCGCCCCCATTGATGCTGGGCGTGGAAATTTCGAGCACGGCGCCGTCGAAGCCTTCTTCCAAATTGTAGCTGTGACGGAAGGTGACGGAGTTGTCCCAGATCGCAGCGAAAATCGGAGGCGCGTCGAGCCGGTTATCCAGGATGTTATCGGGGGCCGCGGAGAAAGCATCGTTAGGCGGCGTGTCCGGTGTGATGGTTGAGGTGACCCAGAAGGGAGCGCCGGTCACATTCACTCCTTGCGTCGCCGTCCAATTCGCAGGCAGGACAGGCGGTGTCACTTGATCGAAGTCCTCCGCGTAACGTGGAGGACACCCCTGCCCTCGCACCGAAGCGCCACCCAGAACAAAGAATGCGAGCAGCGCCGGCAGCGCGCCCTTCAAAATCGGTCGATTGATTTTGATCTTGATGCTCGCGTTTCCTGGTCGACCCGCTGTTAGTGCCTGATCCGGGAGGTCAGCATTATGGCTGCAGCTCGAATGAGCCGATGTCGATCCGTCCGTTAACGACGCGATCATAACCAAGTCCGCGCTGATCCGAGAAAGGCGGCGGAACAAAGTTGGGGTTGCCCGCGTTAATGGCCGGACTGCCGGTCAGCAGCTCATGGGTCACGGTCGGCCCGCCGTTGTGCTGGAGCTGCCCGAGCAGAGGATCGGTGTTGATCTGGTCGCCGGTCGCCGTCAGAAAACCGCTGCCATCGTCACTGCTGAGATTGTAACCGTGGGAGGTGACAGTGCTCGAGCTGTTAAAGATATTGGCGCCGGCTGTGCCGGCCTTCAGGACGGTATTTCCGATTTCCAAGGTCGCATTGTTGCGATTGGTGAAGCCGCCGCCTTCTAAAGCGAGGTTGTCGCTGACGGTGCTGTGAGTGACCGTCGCCGAGCCGCCGTTGGCGACGCCACCAGCGGATCGGGTGGAAACGTTGCTGCTGAGAGTGCTGTTGGTGATCGTCACCGACCCACCGTTGTAAATGCCGCCGCCGTCGCCATAGCCATCGCCGTCATGCAGGCCATCAGCCCTGTTGCCGCTGAGGGTGCTGCTGGTGATCGTCATCAGCCCGCGGTTGTAGATGCCGCCGCCGAAGAGGCCCACGAAGTTGTCGCTGATCGTGCTGCTCGTCAGCGTCGCGGCGGCGGTGCCATTGAATCCGTCGTTGTAGATGCCGCCGCCATGGCCATTCGGGAACGGGGATCCGAATCCGCGGTCACCCGCCAGGTTACCGCTCACGGTGCTTCTGGTAATCGTTAGCGTCGCGTTGCCGCCCTCCGAACCTTGATTGTAAATGCCCCCGCCGAAGCCGCCGGCATCGAGAATGCCTGAGTGCCCGGCCAGGTTGTTGGTGACGACGCTATCGAGGATCGTCAACGTGGCATTTCCTCCGTTGGAGCCGTCGTTATAGATGCCTCCGCCAGCCTGATAGGCGTAGTTGTTCCTGAGAGTGCTGTCGAGGATCGTCACCGTCGCGGTGCCCCCTGAAGCCGCGTTGTAGAGACCGCCACCGTAGGATCCCTGGGCGAAACAGTTCTGCACTACGCAATTGTTAATCGTCAGCGTGGCATGGTCATTCAAGAGGCCCCCGCCATCGACGCCGTTACCGCCACCGCTAATCGTGAGGCCTTCTATTGTCACCGTCCTGTTGGGCAGGATATGGAAGATGCGAAAGTGGGGCGTACCGCCCGCCGTGCTGCGTTGGACCGCTAGCTGACTCGGTCCAGGGCCGCTGATCGTTATGTCCTTGTCGATAGCTAGCTCCGAGCTGGTCAGGGTGATGGTCTGCCCGTTGAGCGCGGCATCGAACTGAATCATGTCCCCGTCGCTGGCGGCGGCGATCGCATCGCGGAGCGAGCCCGCTCCGCCATCTGCCGTGCTGGTGACGGTGAGCGTGTTCCCATGCACGTCATTGTATATTTCGACGAGACCGAGCCCGACTCCGCCGTCGTTCCCCGCCAGGATTGCCGTAAAAGCCCCGGGCGGCAGCGTGGTGAAAATCCCTGATTCCTTTGGATCCGCCGGAGCAAGACCGAAGGTGGTGAGCTGTTCTGCCGAGACAGGATCGTCCTGCCAGTCGTCGTTTGCGATCAGGAGCGCGCCATTGCTGTCGCGCAGTTCCAGGGTCGGATCGGCCAGAACGTTACTCAATCCTGACTCAGTGAGTGAAGGTCCGATCCCACGCACGGCCACGTCGCTGGCGCTTCCCTGGCCGAGGATGAAGCCCCCGATCATTACATTGTCGCCCGTCCGAACAAAGCCGCGGGTGCTGATGTTGCCCAACTGCGATGCCGCAGCCGGATCGGCGTCATACACCTCCACCAGCCCGACGCCGCTGGCCTGATTGTTCCCGGCCAGGATGGCCGTGTAAGCCCCGGGCTGAAGCGTGGCGACGATGCCCGACTCGTTGGGATCCTTCAACGCCAGGCCCAGGGCGGTAAGCTGGGCCGCTTGCGCCGGGTCGTCCTCCCAATTGTTATTGGAGATCAGCAACGTGCCATCGGCGCCACGCAGCTCCAGCGTTGGATCAGCCAAAACGTCGCTTAGACCGGAACTAGCGAGCGATGGTCCAATGCCGCGCATCGCCACGCTCTTAGGCTTGGTTCCGGTAATGATAAATCCGCCAATCATGACGTTGTCCCCGGTTTCAACCCGCAGCCGCGTCGAGATATTCAACGCCTGAGCTGCGGTCGGCGAAGGCGTAGGCGTTGGGCTTGGCGTTGGAGAACAGCCGCCGGGGCAATCGGTTGCCGTCGGCGTGGCTGTCGGAGGCACTGTTGGCGTTGCCGTAACGGTAGCGGTTGCCGTAGGTGTCGCGGTGGGAGGCGGCGTCGGGCACGCGCCACCGCTGGTCAGAGTTACGTTATCCACGGCGTAGCTGGAGCTGCCGGTAGTGGGCGCGACATATTCGAACAAAATGTCGTGCGAGGCTCCATCGGCGAACGCGCCCAGGTCGATCGTGCGCAGAGTGTGCGCCGTCTCGGCACTCGCCGGCTCGGGGTAACTCTCCACGATCGTGCCGTCCACTCTCACATTCAGCACGTCGCTGGCCGGAAAAGAAACCGTCCCGATCCGCATCACGAAGCTGAGCGTGGCCTGGCCGCCCGCCGCGATCGTCACGCTTTGTCCCAGGGTCGCGGTTTCCGCCGCGCTTGCTCCGCCGAACCAGGCCCAATTATTCCCGGCATAGGGCGGAGCGGCGCCGCCAGTTCCGCAATCGGCGGTGTCGCAGAGCGGCGTGCCAAAGTTAGTCGATGTCTGAACCGTCCACGCAGGCCATGGGGTCCCAGCCTCAAAGGTGGAATCCGCGATCGCGTTCGGTTTGCACGGCGTAGGTATCGGCGTTGGAGTCGGGGTGGGCGACGCCGGAGGCGTCGGCGTTGGCGTTGGACCCTCGGTTCTCAATACCGCGAAGGTATCAACCCTCCAGCCCGCGGAAGCGACGGCATTGTCTGAGGCCAAACGAAACCGCAATTTCACCTGAGAAGGAATGTTGAGGCCGAAAGCAACTTGAGTGACAACGTAACCACCCGAGTTTCCGCTCCAGGCCATTCGCCCGGCAAGAGGGCTCTGAAACTTGGAGCTAATGACGGTGTTGTAGCCGGGGCTAAGAAAAGCGCCTACCGCCGGGTCGGTGATATCGGTGAATGCGCCCCCATTGATGTCGGGCGAGGAAATTTCCAGAACGGCGCCATCACGGCCCTCTTCCAGATCGTAGCTATGCGTGAACCTGACGCCAAAGGAAGCGCCGGTAATGGGAAGCACCGGGGTGTCGAGCCGGTTATCCAGAATGTTATCTGGAGCCGCGGAGAAGGCATCGTTTGGCGCCGTATCCGGCGTAACGACCGACGTGACCCAGAAAGGCGCTCCCGTCACATTCACTCCCTGTGACGCCCCCCAGCCCGATGGCAGCGCGGGCGCCCTCACACCGTCGAAGTTCTCCGTATAGACCGGGGGCCAACCCGCGGAAGCAGGGAGGGCGAACAGCGCGAGCAAGACGAAGTTGAAACCTATCCGAATGATTTCCGTTCTCATGACGGGGTTGTCTGGCGCGTGAGAGATTTAAATGAAAGCATCGCCTTACGGCTGCAACTCAAATGCGCCAACGTCGATTCGCCCGCCAACAACTCGATCGTAACCGGGCCCACGCTGATCATAAACAGGCGGCGGCGTGAAATTCGGGTCGCCAGCGTCAATGGTCGGGCTGCCGGTCAGCAACGCATGGGTGAACGTCGGGCCGCCGTTGTCCTGGAGCGGGCCGAGCATTGGATTGGTATTGATCTGATCGCCGGCTCCGGTCAGGAGACCACCGGCACTATCGCTGCTGAGATTGTAGCCGTGGGAGATGACCGTGGCTGAGTTGTTAAAGTTCGCATCCGACGAACCGGTATGGAGGATCGAATTTCCAATCTGCAACGTGCCGCCGTCGACATTGCGGAGACCCCCGCCGCCCACGGCTTCGGTGTGGATGGAGTAATTATCGGTAAGAGTGCTGTTAGTGATCGTCACCGCGCCGCTGGAGTTGCTAATGCCGCCGCCGCCGCCGTCAACGCGGTTGCCACTCAGAGTGCTGTTGCGGATTTCCAGCGTCCCGACGTTGGAGATACCGCCGCCCACACCAAACCACTTATAGTATGCCGAATTACCGCTGAGAGTGCTGTGGCTGATCGTCAGAGTCCCGGAGTTTGCGATGCCACCCCCAGCGAAGGCGGTTTGATTGCCGCTGATGACGCTGTTGGTGAGCTCCAGGGTCCCACCGCTATTGTCGATACCGCCCGCGTATTGGTTGGCAACGTTGCCGCTGATGGTGCTATTGCTGATCGCCAGCGTGCCGGTGCTATAGACCCCGCCGGCGTCTCCCCCGAAATTTGGAGGAAAGCTGATACGTCCGGTGATGTTGCCGCTGACAACGCTGTTGCTGATCGTAATCGTCCCGTCGTCGTTATAAATGCCGGCACCCGTACCGGCGCCCGTGCCTCCACCCGCGGTGCCCATGAAGTTGCCGGTCACTGCGCTGTTGACGATCGTCATGGTTGCGTTGCTGCCATTATTGTAGATGCCTCCGCCCTTGAGGGGGGCGAAATTGCTTCTGACGGTGCAATTGTTGATGGTCACCGTTGCCTGGTCGTTGAAAATACCGCCGCCAAACTCGCTGGCTCTGCCGTCCCTGATCGTGAGGCCTTCTATTAGAACAATGTGGCCCGGCATAACGTGAAAGATGCGGAACGAGGTGGATAGGTCTGATACTCTCGACACCGCGAGCATGGCGGGCCCGGGGCCGCTGATAGTAATGTTCTTGTCGATCACAAGCTCGGCACTGGTCAGCGTGATGGCGTTCCCACTGAGCGCGGCATCGAACTGAATCGTATCTCCGTCAGCGGCGGCGGCGATCGCAGCGCGGAGCGAACCCGCTCCGCTATCCGCCGTGCTGGTCACGGTAAGCGTGCTCCCGCCAACGCCACTGTATATTTCTGCGAGGCCAAGGCCGATCCCGCCGTCCTTTCCAGCCAGGATTGCCGTGAAGAGCCCGGGCGGCAGCGTGGTAAAGATTCCCGACTCGAGGGCGTTGGGCGGCGCGAGCCCGTGCGCGGTCAGTTGCGCGGCTGAGATAGGGTCGTCCTGCCAGTTGTCGTTGGCGATCAGAAGCGCTCCGTTGCCATCATGGAGTTCCAGGGTCGGATCGACCAGCACATCGGTAAGCCCGGATTGGACGAGCGAAGGTCCGAGGCCGCGCACGGCCACATCAACGCTGGCGCTGCCTTGGCCGAGGATGAAACCTCCTATCATCACATTGTCGCCTGTCCGCACAAAACCACGGGTGCTGATGTTAGCCAGCCGCGAATCCGCCGCCGTATCGGCATCATAGATTTCCACCAGCGCGAGGCCGCTCGTTTGGTCCTTTCCGGCCACGATCGCGGTGTAAGCCCCAGGCGGAAGCGTCGCGACCATTCCTGATTCATTGGGGTCCTGAGGCGCGAGACCAAGGTTAGCTATTTGTTTCCCTCCAAAGGGTTCATCCTGCCAATCGTCGTTTTGCAGGAGCAACGCGCCGTCGGAACCGCGCAGCTCCAGAGTTGGATCGGCCAGAACATCGCTTAGGCCAAAATCGCTTAATGACGGCCCAATTGCCCGCAACGCCACCCTCTTGGGCTGGTTCCCGGTAATGATAAATCCGCCGATCATGACGTGGTCGCCGGTTTCAACCCGCAGCCGCGTCGAGATATTCAACGCCTGAGCCGGAGTCGGCGAAGGTGTAACCGTTGGGCTGGGCGTCGGCGTTGCTGTAGGAAAGATAGTCGCAGTCGGCGTAGGTGTCGCGCTGGGCGTGGGAGTCGGCGGCGGACTGGGCGGCGGCGAAGGACATTCGTTACTCAAAAAGGTAAGGCTATCGATCCGCCAGCCTTCGGAGGCTCCGCTGTTGTCCGAGACCAGGCGAAAACGCAATCGGATTTGAGAAGGCGGAAGCGTCGCATTCGAATAGAAGACTTGGGTAAGGACGTAACCGCCCGAATTTCCGCTCCAGGCCATTCGCCCGGCAATCGGGCTCCCGAATGCGGAGCTGATGACAGAGTTATACCCGGGACTGATCGAGCCGCCCACCGCCGGGTCCGTGATATCGGTGAATGCGCCCCCATTGATGTTGGGCGAGGAAATTTCCAGGACGGCGCCGTCACGGCCGCTTTCCAGGTTGTAGTTATTCTGAAAAGTTATCCCGGGGCCGAAGGGGTCGGCCTGGAACGGAGCCGTGTCCAGCCGGTTATCCAGGATATTGTCCGGCGCGGTCGAGAAGGCATCGTTAGGCGCCGTGTCTGGCGCGATGTCCGACGTGACCCAGAATGGAGCCCCGGTCACATTCACTCCTTGTGAAGCGACCCAGTTCGCCGGCAGCGCCGGCGGTGTCACTTCATCGAAGTCCTCCGTGCCTCTTGGAGGGCAGCCCTGCGCCAAGAGGGACGAAGACGCTGCGAGCACGGGCATTGCCAGAAGCGCGATCAGGAATGCCCTGAAACCTGGCCGATGGACTTTGCTTCTCAAAATGTCCGGGCCTGGGATGTGCGACCGCCAAGGGTTGAATGGGTTCTTATTCAATGCAGACCTGTCAACAGGCTTCTTACTGAACGCGCGCGCTTGTGTCGAGTCCCTTCTTTCGTGCGCGTTGGCGCGACACCGATTTCTTCTCTCAATCTGCGGCAATCTGCGTAACCTGCGGATAACTTGGCTGCGAAGAAGCGACGATCGAAATTACATCACGGACGCAGACGGCCCCCTCGTCGCAAGATGGCGTCCTATGCTCCGCCCGCGACGCGCCGGCAGTTCGCGGGCGAGCCATGGATGATTCCCACGCGCTGGGTGAAATTCGTCATCGCGCTTTTTCTCCTGCCGCTTTGCGCGATTCTGACCCAAACGTTCTTCACCGTCTTCGCCCGCGCGACGGTCACCCAACGGCTTTGGGCCGGCGAGGAATTCTGGTTCTTTTCGTTAGGCGCGATTTTGTGGCTGATCGCGTTCTTCGGTCTGCCCCGCCCGATGCTCGTTTATGTTTTCGGGCACGAACTGACCCACGCCCTTTGGGTCTTGCTCATGGGAGGACGCGTCAGCCAGTTTCGCGTCGGCCGCGAGGGAGGCCATATCGTGACCGACCGGAATAATTTCTGGATTGCGCTCGCGCCCTATTTTTTCCCGCTCTACAGCCTCATCGTCATCGGCGTCTACGGAGCGCTCAGTTTGTTTTTCAACGTGCAGCCGTACGGCCGGCTCCTCTACGGCCTGATCGGCGCGACCTGGGCGTTTCACTTCACCTTTACCTGTTGGATGATCCCGAAAAAACAGACGGACCTCACGGATCAAGGCACCTTCTTTTCCCTCGTGGTCATTTACCTGATGAACCTGCTCCTGCTCAGCGTCATGCTCGTTCTGGCCTCAGCGGAGATCACGTTTGCCGATCTAGGCCGAGACCTGCTGGCGAACGTCGGTGATTTTGCGCATTGGGTGAGTTCGTTTTGACGGCGATTGCAGACAAGCTTCAAGGAGCGGCGGTTTACAAACCGCCGTTTTTCTAGGTCGGCGATTTGGAAATCGCCGCTCCTTGGTTTGTGTAGACGGCCAAAGGGAGAATCGCCATCGCTTCGGATAATTTCAGCGCTCCCTCGTCCGCAAGAAGGTCACGATCCGTAAACAATTCCCGTGCACCATCGCGCGAGAGAGACTCTGGCAACAATGCTACCGTGTCTTTCCACTTCTCCCCGATTGGTGGAAAACCGACTCGCGAGGAAAGTCGCGGCACGACGACCGCGAGCCATGCGCCATCCTGTTCCCGGACGAAACCGACACAGCAATCGGCGAAAGCTCCGGTGGCAATGAGCGGCAAATACTTTCCCTCCTGGAACAACGCCGGGTGATCCCGACGGAAACGCAGAAGCCGTTGCGTCACGAATAATTTTATCCGCCCGTCCGCCCAGTTTTGCAGCATCTCCTGGGGCGTCGCGCCGTTCAACGAATCGAGCAGTTTACGCCGGTGCGTGTAATCGACCGGCCGGCGGTTGTCCGGATCCACTAAACTAAAATCCCAAATCTCGTTCCCCTGATAGATGTCCGGAACGCCCGGGACCGTCAGCTTCAAGACCACCTGGGCGAGTGAGTTGATCGCGCCCAGCCGCGCTATTTCTTCAGCCAGGGGAAGGAAACTGGGAATGAACTTGTTCTTGGGTGAGGGATCAAGGACGCGGGCGACAAACTCATTCATGGCCGCATCCCACTGCTCGTTAGGCTGAATCCAGCTCGTGTTCACTTTCGCCTCTTTCAGCGCCTTGGCCATATAGGCCTGAATGCGCTCGATGTATTCGGTGCCGACGCTCGTTTCAGGTTTACCCTCAGCGTCCATGGGCCAGGTGCCGAGGAGCGTCTGGTAGAAGAGATACTCCTCGTTCGCGTCCGGCGCGGCGGCGTCGTCGAGAATTCGCTTCGCGCGGCGGTTGATCACGCGCCAGCGCTGGAGCGTGCTGCGCCAAAGTTGCGGCACTTCCGAGATCGCCACCATCCGTGCGCGCACGTCTTCGCTCCGTTTCGTATCGTGGGTCGACGTGGCGAGCAACGTCGCCGGCCAATCCCGCTGGCGCTCGAGATTGCGCTGATGAAAATCGTCGGCGCTGAAGCCGAAATGCTGCGGCTCGCCGCCGACTTCGTTTAGCGCGGCCAGCCGGTTGTAAATATAGAACGCCGTGTCCTCCAGCCCCTTCGCCATGATCGGCCCCGTGCTCTGCTGGAACTTCAAGACGAAATGCTCATGCGCCTCCCTCGCCTCCTCGTCGAGATTCTCGGGAAAACGAAAGAGCAAAATGTCGCGCAGGAAATTGAAGACCGATTCTTCGAGCGCCGGATTTCGGCGCTTGGCCGCCATCACAGCGCGTTCGATCACGGCGCGATCCTCCTCGCTCACCGGTTGCCCGGGAGTGACGTAGGTGCGGTAAACCGGAAAGCAGGCAACTGTCTCGCGGACGGCACGCGTGAGCGCGTCGAGCGTGAAATCGCGAAACCAGCGATTTTTCTCGGAAAGCCGATCGAGCATGTCCCCGAGGACGTTGACGTCGTTCGCCAGCGACAGCCGCATGATCAGGCGCTTCTTCGCGTAAACCAGATGTCCGAAGTGCATCGAATGGCCAATAAAACGCTGGAAGGTCTTGGTGATGGCCTGCTCCGCCGACGCATCAACCAAAAGTCCGGCGACCAGCTTGCCGAATTCGTAACCGGTGGTGCCGTGGACCGGCCAATCTTTGCGCAGCGTCTCGCTGCCTGAGAGGATTTTCTCGACCGGGAGATAGATCGCGCGCCCATCTGGCGGAAGAGGAAGGCCGAGCGCCGCCGCGCAACTGCGCTGTAGCTTTTCGAAATATTCCTTCGGCAAATAAAGTCCGTCCGGATGGTCTACCCGCACGCCCGTGACCGCGCCGGCGCCGATGAGCTCGAGCAGCAAGCGGTGCGTCGCGTCGAAGACCTCGGGCAATTCCATCCGGAGCGCGGCGAGATCGTTCACGTCGAAGAAACGGCGGTAGTTGATCTCCTCCGCAGCCACGCGCCAGAAGGCGAGGCGGTACGATTGATCGTTGAGCAGGAGATCGAGCGCGTCGAAACTTCTCGGCTCGCCCGGTGTGCCGTTGATTTGCGTCACGGCCTGCGCGACCGCGGCCTGCACTTCGGGCGCCTCGTGGCAGCGCCGCTCGATCCGGCGTTTGATTATCTCTTTCTCACGAACGCGTTCGGCAAGGCGTTCCGGATCGGTCTCCGTTCGGAGCGGAAGGTATTCCAGGGCGGTAATGATGCTCTGGAATTCCGCGTAAAATTCTTCGTTCTTGAAAGGAGCCAGCTTTTCGAGCGCAATCTCGAGGACGTGCCGATAGCTGCGCGGAGCGATCGGGAATTCGTGATCGTAATAGCGGAGGAAAAAAGCGCCCGCGTCGAAATGCACCTTCAATTCGCCGCGCTCCAGGACGCGTCCGTATTGATCGCCCAGGATCGGGAGCAGGACCTTGTCCTCAAGCCCGGACTTGAGCGGCTTCCATTGGATGTCGAAATACGGGGCGTGGAGAGAACTGGGACCGTTCTCGAGGACGTCCATCCACCATTGATTGAGCGGCTCGCCGATGCCCATGTGGTTCGGGACGAAATCCACAATCTGCCCCAGGCCGTGCGCGTGCAGTTCGGCGATCCAGGCGTCGTACTCCTCGCGAGAGCCGATCGCAGCGTTGAGCTTGTTGTGATCCGTGATGTCGTAACCGTGCAGGCTCTCGGCGCGCGCCTGGAAATAGGGCGACGCGTAGCAATCGCTGATACCGAGCGCATGCAAGTACGGCACAATTTCCCGCGCCTGGGCAAAGGTGAACTGCCGGTTGAACTGCAACCGGTAGGTCGAGCTGGGAATGCGCGGGTGGTTCATTCGCTCGTTCTCCTGCTCCTGCTCATGATCTTGATTCTAATCCAGAACGGATCAGGAGCAGGAGCAAGATTATGAGGAGGAAGGGGGCTACATCTTTTCCGGCACGGCAATGCCGAGAAGATCCAGGCCGCGATGCAGAACGCGCGCCGTCAGCTCGCAGAGCGCGAGACGCGAGCTGCGCGCCGGCTCGTCCGATTTCAGAACCGGGCAGGCTTCGTAGAAGGCGTGGAAGCTGTTGGCCAGCTCGAAGAGATAATTCGCCAGAATGTTCGGACGGAAATCGTTTAAAACCGCCGGGACGAGTTCGGCAAACTGGCACAGTCTAGTCGCCAGATTCTTTTCCTCCGGCGCGGCCAGCACGAGTTCCTTCGCTGGGACAAAATCTTCGCCCGCCTTCCGGAAAATCGACCGGGTACGGACGTAGGCGTTTTGCAAGTACGGCGCCGTGTTGCCCTGGAAGGACAGCATTCGGTCCCAGGAAAAAATGTAGTCGGTCATTCGGTACTGCGAGAGATCGTAATATTTCACCGCCCCGATCCCGACCTTTTGCGCGATGTCGATTTTTTCCGACTCGCTCAGATCGGGGTTCTTCTCTTCGATAATCTTGCGGGCGCGCTGGACCGCCTCGTCGAGCAAATCTCGGAGCGGCACATTCTCGCCCGAGCGCGTTTTCATCAGCTTGCGGTTCTCGCCGAGAATGCTGCCGAAAGTAATGTGGTGAAAGTCGGCCGTGTAACCTTCGCGACGCGCGATCGCGATGATTTGTTTGAAGTGTAGGATCTGCGGCGCGCCGACCACCAGCCAGACCGTATCCGCCTTCAAATCCTGGATTCGGTAATCCACCGTCGCGACATCGGTGGTGGCATAATTGAAACCGCCATCGCTTTTGCGAATGATGGCAGGCTTTTCCGCCAGCTCAGGAATGTCGCGGAAGAAAACGCAAACCGCGCCTTCGCTGATCTCGGCGATTTTCGATTTGAGCAGGCGCTCGACCACCGCGGGCAGCCGGTCGTTGTAGAAGCTCTCGCCGCGCTGGATGTCGTAATGAATGTCCAGAATCTGATAAACGCGTTCGAATTCCTTCATGGAAAGATCGACTGTCTCTTTCCAGATCGAGAAATTTTCCGGATCGCCCGCCTGGAGCTTGACCAATTCCTCGCGGACCGCCTCGCGCACCTTGGGGTCGGCTGTCGCTTTTTCGTTCGTCTCTTTGTAAATGCGAACCAGCTCGGCAATCGGATCGCGCTCGAGCGCCGCGCGATCGAGCAGATTTTTCCAGCCGTAGATCACCATCCCGAATTGAGTGCCCCAATCACCGATATGATTGTCGCGGATGACATCGTGGCCGAGGAAGGCAGCGATCCGCGCGAGCGCGTCGCCCAGCACGGTGCTGCGAATGTGTCCCACGTGCATCGGCTTCGCCACGTTGGGGGAACCGAAGTCGATCACGACGCGTTTGGGCGCAGCGGCTTGCTCGACTCCGAGCCGCTCGTCACGCAACAATTCCGCGGTGCGGGCCGCGATGGTTTCCGGGCGCAGGGTGAAATTGATGAACCCGGCGCCGGCAATCGTCGGGGGATCAGATAGGTCCCATAGGTCGCATGCGTCCAATATTCTCTGCGCCAGCGCACGCGGATTCTGCCCGAGTTGCTTGGCGAGCACCAAGGCCGCATTCGTCTGGTAATCGCCGAACCGCGCATCCGTGGATGGGGTCACTGAGCCGGCCTGCGGAAGACCGGCGGCTGCCAGAGCCGCTGCCATTTTCTGTGCTAGGATTTCCTGAAAGGTTTCCATCGGTGTGCCGCGGTCCCGCAATTGCGGATCGCCGCGCTCTTGGTCGCGCGATTTATTCGCCCCGACTGAGCGGGGCGGCTACAGTTTTATTTCTGTGAGCGATCGCGAAAGATCGCAAGAATCTCGTCGGCCGATTGAGCGGTGGCCAGGCTTTCGCGCACGCTCCGGTCGTTCAAGAACTTGGCGATCGAAGCGAGCGTGCGCAGGTGGGTCTGAAATTGATTCTTTGGGACAATAAAGAGCACGACGAATTTTACCGGCGCATTGTCGAGCGCATCAAACTCAATCCCTTGCGAAGAGCGGCCGAAGGAGGCCACGACCTCCTCGATCCGATCGGAGGAAGCGTGCGGAATGGCGATGCCGAAACCGATCCCGGTGCTCATCGTTTCCTCGCGCTGTTTCAGGGAGGCGAGAATGCTTTCGCGGTCTTCCGCCTTGATCTTGCCGAGGCTAACGAGGAGGTCGATCAGCTCGACGATCGCCGACCAACGCTCTGTCGCTTTCATCTCGGGGATGATCTGTTCGGCGGAAAGTAGACTGGCCAGGGACATGGGCGGTTCCCGATTGGGAGCGAAAGCTTATCTTGAGCGCCTCGGATAACAAGCGTGATTTGGGCGCTGGGCCCTCACTCCTGCTCCTGCTCTTGATCCTAATCTTGATCCTGGTATGGAACGGGCTGTCAGCGAGAGATCAGGAGTATGATCAGGATCATGAGCAAGAGGAAATTCTCGGTCGTGTTGGCGACATTAACCCTGACGATCTCCGTGAAAGCGGAGCCCGCCATGTGGGTGATCAGAGACAAGGATTCGACCATTTATCTCATCGGCACCTTGCACCTGCTCCGGCATGAAACGGAATGGAACGCGGCCAGGGTGAAAAAGACCGTGACCGAAAGCACCGAACTTTGGCTGGAGGTCGCCAACATCGACGATCAAGCGAGCATCGCACCGATCGTCGCGCAGCACGGCATCGACCGGGAGAAAGCGCTCTCGACCAAGCTGAACACGGCGCAGAAGGAAAAATTGGCCAGGGTCGCGGCCAGTTACAGTGTTCCCCTGGCCAGCCTCGAACCGATGAAACCGTGGATGGCGGCGATGATGTTTGCCGTTCTGCCGCTGCAAAAAGCAGGGTACGATCCGAGTGCCGGAATTGACCGGTTCCTCAAAACGCAGGCGGAGCAGGAAGGCGACAAAATCCACGGATTCGAAACCGCCGAGGAGCAGGTTCGATTTTTCGCCGAAATGCCTGAAACCGAACAGATCGCCTTCCTCGAAGAAACTCTCGAGGATGCGGAGGAGGGAGTGGCTCAGCTCGAAAAACTGGCAAAGGCCTGGATCGAGGGCGACAACGAAACCATCGGCACTATTCTCGTAAACGAGCTCAAGAACGAATCGCCAGCGGTCTATGATAAATTACTAGTGAAACGTAATATAGCCTGGAGCAAGAAAATCGCTGAGATCCTGAAAGGCTCCGGCGTCCAACAGATCGCGGTCGGCGCCGCTCACCTGGCGGGGCCCGACAGTATTCAGGTCCAGCTCGAAAAACGCGGGATCAAGGCAGAGCGGTACTGAATCCAGCCGTCGACAACGCGCTGTGGCCACGGTCCCGCGCCTGCGGGATCGCCGTGCCTCGCATCGCAAACGCCCCGAGCGGGGGCGGCTGCAGCGTGGGCACGTCACTCGCGCAGCTTGTAATTCAGCCGGCGCGAGAGCAGCCAGCGCACGCCAAACATATCGATCGTGGCGCGCAGGGCGCGATTGCCCAAGCCATACTTGCTCTCGCCAAATTTCCGCGGGCGGTGGTTCACGGGAATTTCAACCAGGCGATACCCCGCCCCTTTCACCAGCGCCGGAATAAACCGATGCATGCCTTTGAAGGAAACGAGCGCACTGATGCATTCGCACCGCATCGCCTTCAAGGTGCAGCCGGTGTCGCGCACCCCGTCTTTCGCGAATCTGCTGCGGACAAAATTGGCCACGCGACTCGTGATTCGCTTGACCAGCGTGTCCTTGCGCTGTGCGCGATAACCGCAAACTAAATCGGCGCCGCGCTCGATCTCCGCGAGCAGCCTGGGGATATCGGCCGGATCGTTCTGCAAGTCGCCGTCGATGAGCACCGCCGTCGCTCCACGCGCGCTCTGCAAACCGGCATAGATCGCCGCGCTTTGTCCGGCATTTTTCTCGAATCGCACCACCCGGATTTGCGGCCCAGGCGCGATCCGCTCGACGGTGCGATCGCTCGACCCATCGTCCACAAAGATGATTTCGTAATCGAGGCCAGCCAGCGCAGCGGTGAGCTCGCTTTGCAAAATCGGAACGTTTTCTTCCTCGTTGAACAAGGGCACCACGATCGAAACCGCCGGCGAAGTGTTCCCATCATTCATAACGGCAGCGTCCGGTAACTGCGGCATAGAAAAACCTGCCATGTTCGCACCGCGACACCGAAGCGCTGGACTTCGATGGTGGCAATCTTCTCGGTGGATTGGAAGCCGGCCTGGATATTGTGCGGAACAACGTTGGCCTCCCGTCCACTCTGAACATAGAGCGCGTGGCGGCCCATGAATGGATTGATGCCACTTTCCTCGGTGTAAACTTCGCCGTCCGGCATGGGAGTGTTGGCCGGCGCTTCGACAAATTCATCATACCGCGGCCAGAAGGAAAACTGGTTCGTGATGTCCTGCGATTCGACGATGTATACAGGTGGATGTCCGGGACCTTCGGCCCGTTTCTCCTGGAAATAAAAGGCCATCTCGGACGCGCGGTCGCGTTGATCGGCGATGACGAAGAGGGGCTCGCCTAATTTCCGTTCGAACTCGGAGCGTATTCTCTCCACCGCCCTGCCCGCGGATTTCCAGCCCCGCGCTGCGTCCGCCGGGTCGCGACGGGAAATTCGGACCCCGGCGCTGCGCAGAAGATCGGTATCGAGCGCGACCATGCTCATGATCAGCGCGAGCAAGACTCCGGCGCAGAAGATTCCCCTCCACTTGCGGCTGGAGGCCAGGCGCTCCTGCCAATAGGCGGCGGCGAGCACGCCCAGACTGACAAAAGCCAGCACGTCCCAGTTTGGCGCGGCCTGCTTGTTAATCGAGAGCAGCGCATAAAACAGAAAAACGGGAAGCCCGAACCAGATCAGATAGAGGACCTTGAAGTGCTGGCGGGCGCGCCACCAGTTCGCGATGGCCGCCCAGGCGATTCCGAGAAAGAGGAGCGGTGAAAAAAAGAAGAAATGCGCGGCGAGAAACCCGAGCAGCTCGAGCGGATGAAACCCCGGCGCGTCTTCCAGACTCCCGCGCGAACGCAAGTGGCCCAGCGTGCTCCAGGCATGTTCCTTGTTCCAGACGTAGGGAGGCACCAGGCAAATGACGAAGGCGGCGAGAAGAAAATAGAAGTTGGGCTTCTTAAACTCGCGCCGCAGCCGCGGGACGAGCGCCAAAACGAGCACGACGGAAACGAGCTCGAAAGCGTTCGTGTATTTGCAAAGGAACCCCAGGCCGATGAGGAAACCGGTGGCGGGCCAGGACCAGGAAAAATTCGGGCTGCGCTCGATCGCCAGCCAGAAGGCGAACATGGCCGCTGTCCAAAAGAAGATCGAGAGCGGATCGATCGTCATCAGGATGTTGCCCACGTTGAACATCGGGATGGCGTTGATCGCGATGACGGCCCAGAACCCGGTGGTGGCGTTGAAAAGTCTCTTCGCGAAATAGTAGAGGAGCAGACTGGTGCCCGCCCCCAAGAATGGGCTCCAGAAACGGACTCCGAATTCGGTGTCGCCGAAAATCGCCGTGCTGGCCCAGATAGCGAAAGCGATTCCGGGTCCTTTGCTGAAATAGGCCGGCGCCAGGCGTTCCGACCACATCCAGTAATGCGCCTCATCGAAGTGGAGGTCGGTCGTGCCCAGAAGTGTCAGCCGGATCGCGGTGAGCCCGAGAATGAAAAACCAAACTGCCCGGGTGATGCTCATGAGGTCGCTCTGCCGAGCAAGCTGGGATGGCGCGCGAAGAGCCGCGGCGCCCACCGGGGTCCAAACCGCCGCCAGAGAATCTCCAAAAGGGCCGCCATGAGAAGCGCATAACCCGCCGCCATGAAAGCAGTCGCGATCACATCACTGGGCCAGTGCGCGCCCAGATAGATTCGTGAGTAACCCACCGCCGCCGCGACCAAAAAACAAAGCCAGCCCCGGCGAAAAAAGAGCGTGCAGATCGTCGCGATAATGACGTTATCCGTGGTGTGCCCGGAGGGAAAGGACGGTCCCGATTTGGTTTGGTCGGTCTGATCGGAAAAGCGAGTGGCGGGCTTCTTGAAAAGGGTCATGAATTCCGGACTGGTGCGCTCGAGCTGCACCATCCGGACGGCTTGAACATGTTTCGGCCGCCGGCGATCGATCGCGCTCTTCAAAGGGCGGACGAGCAATTGCTCCGCGGACACCAGTGTGACCAGCAGGCAAAAAACAAAGGCGCGGCCCTTGAATCCCATGAAAACCAGCGCATACAGCACCAGCGCAATGAGGACCGGCTTCCAGATTTCCACGTTGCTGATCGCGGCCATGAACAGATCGAGCGCGGGGGCCGTCCATTGTTCGTTGATGAGATGAAAAATGACCTGATCCATTCCCTGCGGGAGCTTTAAGCTTTAAGTATTAAGCTTTAAGAGGCGGCGGCGCGAATGCGGTTCACTTAAAGCTTAACCCTTAAAACTTAAAGCTCGTTTCCATGCGAAAGATAATCGTCTTGTCTGTTCTGCTTGCGACTGGTGTCGCGGCGTCTTCCGCCAGCGCCGCCCTGCCCTCGGCCAAAGAGATTCTCACTTCGGTCCGTCTTCAGCAGGCGCAACAGCAAATCGATCTGCAAGGACAGCTGCGCGAGAATGAGAAAGTGATTCCGTTTCGCCTCACGCAAACGGGGGCCGTCATTCGGTACACCTTTTCGAATCCCGACGAATCGCTCCAACTGCGCCTGGGTGAGAACGATTCGCGGCTCGAGGAGGTAACTCGCGAGGGCGTGGAGAAAATCACCCCGGCGCAGTTCGATCACAAAGTGCGGGGCACTGGCGTCACCTACGAGGACCTGGCGCTAAAATTTCTTTACTGGCAGAAAGCCCAGGTGACCGCGGAGGAGTCCGTTCGCACACGCGCGTGCTGGAAGCTGGAATTGAAGGCGCCCAACCGTGAGTCGCAATATTCGAACGTGTTTCTTTGGGTGGACAAGAGCGGCGGCGCGCTCATGCGGATGGAAGGCTACGATTGGAGCGGCCGGCTCACCAAACGCTTCGAGGTCGTCTCCGCACAAAAGATCGAGGGCCGCTGGTTCCTGAAGCAAATGCGGATCGAAGGGATCCAGCCGGGCACGGGGAAAGTGCTGGCGCGGACTTATCTCGAGATCAAGAAGTAGCCCATGTCGCTCACCATGTTTGCGAGACGAATGGTGGCGCAATCGGCCGTCGTCTTACTCGCTGGTGTCGCTGGGAGTCACGCGCTGGCGGAGCCGCCGCCGATTGTGATTCGAAACGTTACCCTGATCGACGGTCGAAACGCAGCCGCCCAACCCGATATGACGGTGATTGTCTCGAATCGTCGTTTCAGCACCATTGCTCCCGCAGCGGAGACAACAGTCCCGCCGAAGGCTGAGGTAATCGACGCCACGGGAAAATTCGCGATCCCCGGGCTCTGGGACATGCACGTTCACCTCACCATGGTGACCGAGCATGCCTGCCCCGTGCTCATCGCGAATGGAGTTACGGGCGTGCGGGACATGGGCGGCTCGCTGGAGATTGTCGATTGGATGCGTCAACGAATCGCAGATGGGACGATTCCGGGGCCGCGCGTCTTCCGGGCAGGCCCGTTTGTTGACGGGTCGAAACCAGGTGTCGCCGACCGCCTGGTGGTTTGGAACGCGGAAGACGGCCGGCGAGCGGTGGGATTTCTCCAGGGACGCGGCGTCGATTTCATCAAGGTGCACAATGGCACGCCGCCTGAGGCTTTCTTTGCGCTCTTGAAGGAAGCGGCGGCAAAACGCATTCCGGTGGCGGGCCACATTCCGCTTGAGGTCGATCCGGCCGCGGCTATCGAGGCCGGACACAAAAGCATCGAGCACATCGTCAGCCTTTTCGAAGGCCCGGTTAAAAAAAAGGTCGCGCAGGGGAAAACCCAGGAGGCCGCCATGGCGGAGTTCACTGACGAGGAGGCGAGAAAGCTCGCGCGACTCATGGTCAAGCGAAACGCATGGTTCGATCCGACGTTGATCATGTACTGGTCCATCGCGCATCAGGCGGACCTGAAGGAGCATCCGGACCCGCGCGATCGCTACACCTCGAAGTCGGCCAGGGAGTTTTGGAAAATCTTTCCCGACAGGCCCTCCACGCCTGAAGCGCGCAAGAAGCTGGACGAAGCGTTTACCCGGGCGCTGCAAATCACCGGGATTTTCTACTCGGAAAACGTCCGGTTTCTCGCCGGCACCGATCTGGCGGGCCGTAACATCTTTCCAGGGTTCAGCGTGCATGACGAGCTGGCCCTTTTGGTCAAAGCGGGCCTCACGCCAATGGACACGATTGTGGCCGCAACCCGCCATCCCGCCGAGCTCTTGGGAAAAGCTGAGGAGCTGGGGACGCTCGAACGCGGCAAGGTCGCGGACCTGGTTCTGCTTGATCAGAATCCGCTCGAAGACATCGCCAACACGAAAAAGATAAACGCGGTGATTGCCAACGGGCGATTGTTCCGTAGGCCGGAACTGGATGCAATGCTCGAGACTGCGGCGAAAGAAGCCCCAAATCGCTAAGGCGAACGTAGAGGCGCTCGCCGCGGCGAGCACTTCTACATTCTCTAGCGTATTCTAACCGGATAGAGTAAAAAGGGTGCCTCATGAAACGGAGCCATCTTTCGATCCCCGTGGCGCTGCTGGCCTTTGCTCTCCAGGCGGCTGCCCAAAATACACCGCCGGTCGTGACGAATCAGATCGCGGATTTCACCTCATACGCCGGCGCCGCTGCCCGCTCGATCGATGTGTCGACCGCGTTTGCCGATCCGGACGTAAGCACGGTCGTCCGCCTGAACACGGTGCTGGGAGCGGTCGATGTCGCCCTTTTCGGACAGCAGAAACCAATCACCGTCGCGAATTTCCTGAATTACGTGAATCAGGGAAGGTATTTCAAAATCGATCCCACCAACGGCCAGCTCGCTTCCAGCTTCGTCCATCGATCCATTCCCGGTTTCGTCATTCAGGGCGGTGGTTATCTGGGGACCGTCAACCCCGGCAATCCCGTGAATGCCCAGCCCACGCAGGTTCTTCACTTTCCGGCGATCCAAAACGAGCCGGGTATCTCGAACACACGCGGGACGATCGCGATGGCGAAAATCGCCAATCAACCGAATAGCGCCACGAGCGAGTGGTTCATCAATCTCTCGAACAACGGCGGCCCGCCCAACAATCTCGATACGGAAAACGGCGGCTTCACCGTCTTCGGCAAAGTCGTCAACAACGGAATGACGGTCGCTGACGCGATCGCGGCGCTGCCGCGGTTCGATTTTGGCCCGCCGTTCGAGACCATCCCGTTGCGAAATTACACCCTCCCCAATCCGGTCAGGGTGCCGAACTTCGTCTCGATTCCCGAGATCTCCCAGGTTTCGCCCCTGACCTTTTCCGTGATGAGCAATAATCCCGCAGTGGCGGACGCTACCGTAAGTGGCACAAAGCTGCTCGTCGCCGCCCACCAGGTCGGCAGCGCGGTTTTCACGGTGACCGCCACGGATGTCGACGGCGCACCCGTTTCGCAGAATTTCACCGTCACCGTCATCGCGGCTCCCGGCCGCCTCGTCCAGCTTTCCACCCGGATGCAGGTCGGCACCGCGGACAATGTGCTCATCGGCGGATTCATCATGCGCGGGCCTTCGCCGAAACGCCTCATGATTCGCGGGATCGGGCCCTCGACTGGCTTGACTGGTGCGCTCGCCGATCCGGTTCTGGAATTGTACGACAGCACCGGCACGGTCATCGCCAGCAACAACAATTGGGGCGACGCGGCCAATCGCCAGGACATCATCGATACCGGCATTGCGCCCGTTTCGCCGAACGAATCCGCGATCCTCACTACGCTTCCTTCCGATCCGAGCTTCGCTTTGTATACGGCGATCGTGAGGGGCGCGAACAACACGACCGGCATCGGCCTGGTCGAGGTTTACGATCTCGACAGCGGGCCGGGTTCCACCCTTCTGAACATTGCGACTCGAGGGCCCGTCAATATCGATCCGAACGCCTTGATCGGCGGCTTTTTCCTCGGCGGCACCGAATCGAAACGGGTGCTGGTTCGGGCGATCGGGCCTTCGCTCGCGGCCGCGAGTGTTCCAAATCCCCTCGCGGATCCGATCCTCGAGCTCCGCGATGGCAGCGGCACGCTGCTCGATTCAAACGACGACTGGGGTTTGAGTCCGGACCAGGCCGAAATTCAGGCGAGCGGCGTCGCTCCCACTGACCCGAAAGAATCCGCGGTGGTCCAAATTCTCCCGGCCGGTCCATTCACCGCCATTGTCCGCGGCGTGAATAGCACCACCGGCATCGGCTCCGTGGAGATTTATCAGCTGCCGTAGGCGAGCTTTAAGTTTTAAGCTTTAAGTGTTAAGTGTTAAGTGTTAAGAGGAAACGTCGTGAGCGTGCTCCCCTTAACACTTAAAGCTTAACCACTTAAAGCTTAAAGCTGCTCTTCCTGCGCCCCCTGTACGATCTGCGCGAAGCTGCGCGGATCGAGGCTCGCACCGCCGACGAGCGCGCCGTCGATGTCCGGTTGCGTCATGAGGGTGCGGGCGTTGTCCGGCTTCACACTCCCGCCGTACTGAATCCGAATCTTGTCGGCCGTGGCCTCATCGGAAATTTCTCCGAGCGTCTGGCGGATGAACGCGTGCGCTTCCTGGGCCTGTTCCGCCGTCGCGGTCTTGCCGGTTCCGATCGCCCAAACTGGTTCGTAGGCGACGACGGTCTCGTGCAATTCCTTCGCGCTCAGCTCGGCGAGGCTGCCTCTGAGTTGCCCCGCCAATACTTTTTCCACGTCGCCCCGTTCGCGTTGTTCGAGGGTTTCACCGATGCAGACGATCGGGCGCAGGGTCGCTTCGTGCGCGGCGCGCACCTTGCGGTTCACGATTTCATCCGTCTCGCCGAAGAGCGTGCGCCGCTCGCTGTGCCCGAGCACGACGTACCGCACGAACAGGTCGCGCAACATGGCCGGACTGATCTCGCCCGTGAACGCTCCCGAGCGTTCCCAGTGCATGTTCTGGGCGCCCACCTTGATATGTTGGGCCTGGCCAAGCGCCCCGTTCACGGCTGCGATGGCGGTGAAAGGGGGAACGAGCACGACTTCCACTTCGGTGGATTCGCCCAACTCCAGGAGAAAGGTAGCGACGAAGTTGGCCGCCTCGGCCTGGGTCATGTTCATCTTCCAATTCGCGGCGATGATTTTTTTACGCATATCCCATCACTCCAACACTCCATTACTCCATTACTCCATTACTGCCCCTGTTTGTTAGAACTGAAAATAAATAAACGGCGTGTAGTGCGGCGGAACAAATAAGAGAACGATCGCGGCGGTGCAACCATAGGCGGCCGCGAAGACCTGATCCGGTCCGCGCCGCCACCAGGTCGCGAAGGTCCCGCGCGAATTCAGCCAGTGGACAACTCCCAAGGCGAGGACAATCCACAACATCCAAACGCCAAGATCTTGCGCACCCTCGCTGCGAAACAAGACGAAGCTCCGCACAGCCACAAACGCGTCAGACAAATTCAAAGCGCGAAAAACCATCAAAGCGAGGCAAAACCAATACATGGTTAAGGTCCAGCCGAGCCAGCGCGTCCAGGTTTTTCCGGCCTGCTCCCCTGCTTGGCGCCAGCGTTGCCATTCGCGCTGAACGACCAGCCCCAAACCGAGCAGACCGCCCCAGATTACCGTCGTCCAGGCCGCGCCGTGCCATAGGCCGCCGAGGAGCATGGTGATCATGATGTTGCGGTAGACGAACCAGCGCGGGCCACGACTCCCGCCGAGTGGAATGAAAAGGTAATCGCGCAGCCAGGTGGAGAGACTGATGTGCCAGCGATGCCAGAAATCCGACATACTCCTGGCAAAATAGGGAAAACGAAAATTTACGGGCAGCTCATAACCGAGGAGCCGCGCCGAAGCGAGCGCCATATCGGTATACCCGGAAAAGTCGCAGTAGACCTGGATGCAATAGAAAGTGATCGCGACCCACGCGCTGCCGGCAGTGAAACTTCCGGGCGCAGCAAAATAACCATCCACGATCGGCGCGACGGAATCAGCAATGCACGCTTTTTTGATGAAGCCGGTCAGAAATAGAACGAGCGCGCCACGGACATCGACGTCCGAGAATTTTCGGAGCGTTCTGAGTTGGGGCAAGAACGTGGCAGCGCGGACAATGGGCCCGGCGACCATTTGCGGGAAGAATCCGATGAAAGCAGCGACATCGAGGAGACTCGACACGGCGCGCATCTTCCCGCGATAGACGTCGATCGTGTAACTCATCGAATGAAAGGTGTAAAAGCTGATGCCGACCGGCAGGATGATATTCAGCGTATGAATGCTCGCAGGCAGACCAAGCCAGGCGAGTAACTCGGCGGCGGAAGAGACGAAGAAGTTGAAGTATTTGAAAAACGCGAGCGTGCCGAGATTCGCGCATAAACTCAGCATCAGCCAGCCACGGCGCGCACGAGGATTTTCTGTCCGCGCCAGCATCCGGCCCACGAAGTAATCGAGCGCGCTCGATCCCATGAGCAGGAAGAGGAATTTCCAGTTCCAGGCGGCGTAAAAGATGTAACTGCAAATGAGCAGCCAGACTTTGCGCGACCGGTTTTCCCGCAGCGACCAATAAACGCTGAGGACAACGAGGAAGAACCAAAAGAAACGAAACTCGACGAAAAGCATGCGAGGTCAGGGCGGGCGGGCGTAACGGAGGAACTCGAGCGCGACCAGGCGCGTGAACTCCTCCGCTCCCTCGTTCGTGAGATGCGCGTTATCCACCCGCATGGCCGCATCGTATAACTGCGGATATTTCCTGGAATCGTTGAACGGGAGAAGCGGGCCGGGCGGTGCTGGTTTCCGGAACAACAAGGGCGATTGAAAAACGTCCGGTGTGACCACAAAGACCGGACTCGCCCCGAGCCGGCGAATCTTGTCCGCGTAATCGCGATATGCCATTTCCGCGTAGGGATCGATCAATTTGGGCCGCGCCGCGAAAACCTCCTCCGTGAGTTTGCGCCGGTACCGCTCGGCGCGCTCGAGAGACATCGGCGGCCTCTCCATCAGTTGGTGGCCGTCACCCTTCGGCCCCAGCTTCGGGCTCGCTTCGACAGGCTGGACATTGGTTTGAGAGGCAAGGAAATCCGCCACGCGGCCAACATTGGCGAATTGCTTTTCGAAGAGGCCAAGGTGCAGGACGAGTTCGCGCTGCTTGCGCAGAGCCCGGATCAGTTTCACATACCACTCCGCCCGGCCGGCCGGATCGATCACCTTATTCAGGACCAGCGCCGTCCGCGGCCAATCGTGCCAGTAAAGAAAGCGTTCCGTGCCAAAAACGTCCGCGGTCGAATGAGTTTGGATGTTGCCGACCTCAAGGAAAACCCACTTCAACTTTCGCGGTTCTGTCTTCAGGATCTGCTCGAGAACATAGAAACTCTCCGGCGGATGCATTCCATCGACGCCGAAATTGAACGTCTGCGTCGGCACGCCGTTCTCGCGAGTGATGTTGTCGAAAATCTTCGGGGAAACCGCATAGTAAAAACGGCTGGTCCCAAGGAAAATCGTGTCGAACTCATCCTTGTGCCGGGTGAAGAATTCCAGTTTCTCCGCGACCCCTTCGGGAATTGAAGGCGGCAAGAGCGAGTGAAAGGCAAAGCTCGTCGCCAGAAGAGCGCCGAACCCAGTGGCGATGCAAACAGACCTGTGAAAAAAACGTGCCGTCACTGTGCGGTAGATCGCGCCGGTCCAATCCTGTTCATGCTGCAAATCCTGTCTAGATTTTTTCCAGGCGATGGCACGCGCTCAAAACTGAAAATAGATAAACGGGGTGTAGCGAGGCGGAATAAACAAGACCGCCAGGGCCGCGGCGCAACCGTAGCCCACGGCAAATGCGGGAACGGGAACGGAACGCCACCACTCCGCGAACCAGCCCCTGGAGTTCAGCCAATGGACGATCGCCAGAGCGGGTGCGATCCAGAACATCCACGCGCCGAGATCTTCCGTGCCAGGGCTTTGCAAAAGCACGAAGCTTTGCAAGGCCGGCAGCGCGTGGGCCAGATCGGCCGCGCGGAAAAATATCCACGCGACGCATACCCAATAAATCGTGAGCGGCCAGGCCAGCCAGGACATGATCGACTGCACCCGCGGACGGTGCGCCGTCAGCCGCACCCATTCCCGATGGACGACCAGCGCAACGCCATGCAGCCCACCCCAGATCACGAAGGTCCAGGCGCCGCCATGCCACAATCCTCCGAGCAGCATCGTGATCATGATGTTGCGGTAGACAAACCAGCGCGGCCCGCGGTTTCCGCCCAGCGGGATGTAGAGATAATCGCGCAGCCAGCTCGAGAGGCTGATATGCCAGCGATGCCAGAAGTCCGAGATATTCCGGGCGAAGTAAGGGAAGCGAAAATTGATCGGCAGCTCGTAACCAAGCAGCCGGGCGCAGGCGAGCGCCATGTCGGTGTATCCCGAGAAATCGCAGTAGATTTGGATGGCGTAAAAGAGCACGCCCACCCAGGCGCTCGCGGCGGTAAAGTTTCCGGGATCGGCAAAGTAGCGGTCGGCAAAGGGCGCGACCGCATCCGCGATGCACGCTTTCTTGATGAAGCCGGCCAGGAACAGGACGAGCGCGCCGCGCACATCGACCCCGGAAAATTTCCGCAGCGATTGAAGCTGCGGCAGAAACGCGGCCGCGCGGACGATTGGACCAGCCACCATCTGGGGAAAGAATCCGATGAAACACGCGACATCGAGAAAGCTGGAAACAGCGCGCATCTTTCCGCGATAGACGTCGATCGTGTAACTCATCGAATGAAAGGTGTAGAAGCTCACGCCCACCGGGATGACGATGTTGAGCGTGCTCAAGCTCGCGGGCAGCCCGAGCCACTCGAGCAGGCCGGCCGCGGATGAGATGAAGAAGTTGCAATACTTGAAGAACGCGAGCGTGCCGAGGTTCGCGCCCAGGCTGAGAATCAGCCATGCCCGGCGCGCCTTTTGCGTCTTGCTCCGGGCCAGCCTGAGGCCGACGACGTAATCGAGGGTGGTCGAGGCCAGGAGGAGGAAGAGGAATTTCCAATTCCAGGCGGCGTAAAACAGGTAGCTGCAAATGAGCAGCCAGAATTTGCGGGAATCGTTCCGGCGGAGCGACCAATAGACCGGGAAAACCGCGAGAAAGAACCAGAGAAATCTGAGCTCAACGAAAAGCATACGACTCAGGGCCGGCGCGCGAAACCGGCGAACTCGAGCGCGAGCAGCCGCGTGAATTCCGCCGCTCCTTCATCCGTGAGATGCTGTTCGTCCACGCGGACCTTCGTGTCGCAGAGCTGCGGATACGTCTTGCAATCGTTGAAGGCGAACAGCGGGCCGGGCGGTGGCGTTGCCCGGAAGAGCATGGGCGATTGGAAGATGCTGGGTGGGACAACGAAGATCAGACCCGCGCCAAGTTCCCGCATCTCTGCCGCGTAATCGCGATACGCACCTTCGGCGTAGGAATCGATGAATTCGGGACGCGCAGCGGAAGCCTCCGCGGCCAGTTTGCGCCGGAAATTCGCGGCGCTCTCCGGGGACATCGGAGCTCCGGAGAGCCGATAGCCGTCGCCTTTCGGTCCAAGCTTCAGGGCGTCGGCCTCGGATGGATGAGAAAACAGCTCCACCCCGCGGCCAGCATTGGCGAACTGCTTTTGGAAAAGCGCCAGGTGCGATAAAAGGTTGCGCCGCGCACTCCAAAGCCGGTTGAGTTTTTGATACCACTTTCCCTGGCCGGAGGGATCGACTGCTTTTCTCAACGTCAGCGCGGTGCGCGGCCAATCGTGCCAGTAAAGCAGGCGTTGGGTGCCGAGAATATCGGCGTGCAATTTGGTTTGGATGTTGTCGAATTCCAGGAAGACCCACTTGAGGTGTCGCGGCTGCGTCTTCAGGATTTGTTCGAGAACATAGAAAGTCTCCGGCGGGCTCATGCCATCGACACCAAAATTGAAGGTCCGGGTTGGGACGCCGTTCTCGCGGGTAATGGTGTCGAATCGTTCCGGCGAAAGGGCGTAGTGAAAGCGGCTCGACCCGAGAAAAATCGTATCGAACTCATCCTTGTGCTCCGCGAAGAAACTTAATTTTTCCGCGACGCCTTCGGGATTTGAAGGCGGGACCAGCGCGCGAAAGACAAGGCTTGTCGCCACAAACCCGCCCAGCGCAAGGGCGACGTAGGCGAATCTATAAATGAGTTGTTTGTTCACACCGGCTCGTGCTCGTGCTCCTGCTCGTGATCGATCGTCCAAGGAAGGCTATCGAGCACGATCACGAGCACGAGCACGAGAACGATTAGTGATTAGCGGTCACTCAGCGCCGCGATACCGGGCAGTTCTTTTCCCTCGATCAGTTCAAGCGACGCGCCGCCGCCGGTGGAGATGAACGTCATTTTGTCGGCGAGGCCCGCCTGCTTCACCGCCGTGACCGAATCGCCGCCGCCGATAATGGTCGTGGCCTTCGACCGGGCGAGCGCTTCGGCGATCGCGATCGTGCCTTCGGCAAAGGCAGGAATCTCGAAGATTCCGATCGGGCCGTTCCAAAGAATCGTTTTCGCTGTGGCGATTTCGTCTTCGTAAAGGCTGACGGTGGCATGGCCGATATCGACGGCTTGCCAGCCGTCCGTGATCCCGTGAGTGGGCGTGACCCGGCTGGTGTTCCGGGCCGTGGCGCCGGCTTCGATCTTGTCCGCTTCGAGCGCATCAACCGGCAGCAAGAACCTCACTCCCTTCTCTTTCGCCAGATCCAGAATCTGACGAGCCAGATCGAGTTTGTCCGCTTCGACCCGGCTGCTCCCAATGGGAACGCCCTGCGCTTTCCAAAACGTATTCGCCATCGCGCCGCCGATCAAAATGGCATTAGCCTTTTCCATCAGCGCCTTGATGACGCCGATTTTATCCGAGACCTTTGAGCCGCCGAGGATAACCACGAACGGCTTGGCCGGCTCGGCGAGTTCCCCGGAAAGGTATTGAATCTCCTTCTCCATCAGAAAGCCCATGGCGGATTGCGGGACGAACCTTGTGATGCCGGCGGCGCTGGCGTGCGCGCGATGCGCCGCGCCGAAGGCGTCGTTGACATAGAGATCGCCGAGCCGGGCAAGCGCTTCGGCGAACGCGGGATCGTTCGCTTCTTCACCGGGATGGAACCGGACGTTCTCGAGCAACGTCACGTCGCCCTCTTTCATGTGACCGATAATCTCTTCCGGGATGGCACCAATGGTGTCGTGACTGAAGGCGACGGGCTGATCGATCAGCGTGTGCAAATAATCGGCGACGGGCCGGAGCGAATATTTATCGACCGGCTTCCCTTTCGGCCGGCCGAAATGGGCCATCAGGATCGTCTTCGCGCCCTGTTCGCGGAGGTAATTGATCGTGGGCAAGCTTTCGCGGATGCGCGTGTCATCGGTGATGACGGCTTGCCCGTCACGCTCTTCCGTCGGCACATTGAAATCGACGCGGACGAGCACTCGTTTGCCCGACACATCGAGGTCTCGAAGGGTAAGTTTCACGGCGGCAGTAATGGAGTGTTGGAGAAATGGAGTGTTGTGAGAGCGAAATTCATTACTCCACTACTCCATTACTCCACTGGTCGAAGTTACTTCGACAACATCTCCAGCATTTGCACGCAGCGGTTGCTGTAGCCCCATTCGTTGTCGTACCAGCCGACGATCTTCACGAATTTGCCCCCGTGCGTCATGGTCAGCTTGCTGTCGAAAATGCAGGAATGCGGGTTGCCCACGATGTCGATCGAGACCAGCGGCTCGTCGCTGTATTCGAGAATGTTTTTGTAACGCTTGCTCGCGGCGGCTTCCTTGAAGGCGGTATTGATCGAATCGACCGTCGCATCCTTTTCCAGGATCGCGGTGAAATCGGTCACGGAGCCATCCGGGGTCGGGACGCGAAACGCGCCGCCGTTTAGCTTGCCATTCAAGGCGGGGATCACCTCACCGATCGCCTTCGCCGCACCGGTGCTCGAGGGAATGATGCTGACCGCCCCCGCCCGCGCGCGCCGCAAATCTTCGTGCGGCAGATCGAGGATGCGCTGGTCGTTGGTGTAGCTGTGGATCGTGCTCATGAAGCCGTTCACGATCCCGAAATTGTCGTGCAACACCTTCGCCATCGAGGCGAGACAGTTCGTGGTGCAGCTGGCGTTGGAGATGATGAAATGCTTTTCGGCATCGTAGGCTTCGTCGTTCACGCCTAGGCAAAGCGTCACGTCCGGTTTCTTGGCCGGGGCGCTGATCAAAACACGTTTGGCGCCGCCTTTGGTCAGGTGCAGCTCGGCTTGCTCGCGACTGGTAAAAAAGCCGGTCGATTCCAGGACGACCTCCACGCCCAGATCCTTCCAGGGCAAATTGCCCGGGTCCCGTTCCTTCATGACCTTAATCTTGTGGCCACGCACAATAATGTTTTCGGGATCGTGCCCGATCTCGCCATCGAATTTGCCGTGGACCGAGTCCCATTTCAGGAGGTGCGCCAGGGTGAGAGTGTCAGTGAGATCGTTGATGGCCACGATGCGTTTGACGTCGCTTTGCTCCATCGCACGCAAGACGTTGCGTCCGATCCGGCCGAAGCCGTTAATGCCGTAGTTTGCCATAGGAAAAGTTGAGAGTGGATGGTTGAGAGTTGAAAGGCGCGCCCCTTTTCAGAGCGGGTAAGTTACTAATTGCGGCGAAACGGGAACGCAAATGGGAAACGGGCCGCGAGTCGAATGCACGCTGATTGAACAAGCGACCAGTGTCCTCGCCTGAAGTCTGCCGCATCCCGTCCTAAGCCTCTCCTCAAATCCGTTGCCGTGAAAGCGCTTGCCACAGCGGAGCCTATGGTCATACTCGGCGACAACGATCGACCCCAGATCCCCGTGACCCCGTCGCCAGCAAAGCTCATCCCCGGAAACCTGCCCCTTGGAGCAGCGGGCGCCCCTCATTTCTTTTCACTTCACCCGCAACATCCCGTCCCACCATTGAAATTTACATTGCCATGAAAATTGTCCGCCCCGGCGACCTCGATTACAAAAAGGATTGCGTCATCTCGAACGCGCGCTTCGATTACCGCCCGTGGGCGATCTATTACTGCGCGAATGCCGGGGACGTCAGGAAGGCGATCACCGATGCGCGCGCCAACGGCGTGGGCGTTCGGATCCGATCCGGCGGCCATCAGCATGAGGGCATGTGCAGCGCCAACGGCGTGCTCCTCATCGATGTCTCTGCCATCAACTCGTTTCAATTCCTGGGAGGGAATCTGGGGCGCGTCTGGATCGGCGCCGGGGCGGCGCTGGCCGATGTGTACGTCGAGTTGTGGCGGCGCGGCTACTACTTTCCGGGGGGCGCGTGCGGCGACGTGCACGTCGGCGGACTGACGCAGGGGGGCGGCTGGGGTTTCGGATTGCGTCAGTTCGGTCTGACGTGCGACAGCCTGATCGGCGCCGAGATCGTCACTGCGGGCGGCGAGATAATTCACCAGTTCCCCCGGCCGGGACACCCCGAGGACCAGCGCCTGCTCCAGGCGTTGCGCGGCGGCGGCGGCGGCAACTTCTGCGTGGTCACGCGATTCTGCTTCCGGCTCCATCCGATGACGGACGGGTACGTTGACGTGTCCCTCACGTGGGGCGATGCCCAGCTCCCCGGGGACAGCCTCGATCAGCTCCTGAAGCGCTGGATGAACGTGTTCCCGCGCGACGAGGACCACAGGCTGACCACCTTCATGCGTCTACTCGTGGCGCCTTCCGGCACCAACGATCGCCTGCTCCTCAGCGGACGATATCTCGGCAGCATTCTCAAAGCGTTCCGCACGCTGGACAAGCTCCTGAAGGGACAACCGCCGCCGCGTGTCATCACGCACACGCCGAGTCCTCTCCCGCCTCCCAAGCGGAAGGGCGCCCTGCGGCTCGACCGGCGCGAGCGGGAGCGATTGCGCGAACACCTGGGGACGCACCCCGGGTACCAGCCGGGTCCGGTGCTCTCTGGCGCCGCGGCGGACGCTTCGTCGGCTCTGACCAGCACCTGTGCGGGGGTTCCGTTTCGGCACAAGATCTCCTCGGCCTTCGTTCGCCGGCAGGTGAACCCGAACCTCGTTCCGGCGCTGACCGCTGTCATCCGGAAAACCACGCCCGTGCTGCCCTCCGATGTCGCCCGCCAGTATGTCAGCCTGCACTGCCTCGGCGGCGCCGCCTTCGACGAGCGGCTGCCCAGCGCCTACGCGTTTCGCGATCGCGCCGTCCTGTTGCAGTACCAGGCGTGGTGGCAGGCAGGCGACACGCGTCACGACAAGCCGTGCATCGCCTGGATCGAGAAGTTCCGCAAAACCATGACGCCGTACACCGACGGCGCGTTTATCAACTTCGTCGATCGCGACATCCCGCTCGCGGAGTACTACAAGGAAAAGCTGCCGCAGGTCCTCGTCCCGGTGAAGCAGCAGTGGGATCGGGAGGATTTTTTCAAGTTCGCGATGAGCATCCCGCTGCGGTAGCGCCGTTTCCGCCGCCCGCTGTCGCTCGCGACGCGATGCGACGGCGATCGTCGGCTCACTCTGCTTGTTCAATTCCCGCTCGCGCAACCACGCGAGGATCACCGGCGTTACAATCAAGATGTTGATCAAGCTGCTCGCCATGCCGCCGATGACCGGTGTGGCCAGCGGTTTCATCACTTCCGCGCCAGTTCGAGTGCTCCACATGATGGGGGAGCAAGCTGGCACGATGGCATCGGTGTAGCCGTCGTCCTGCCTGCCTCCTGCGGCGCCGCCGGCTTGAAAGGGGCGGGTCAGTGTTTCTTGATGGGAGGCTTGGCAAGGCCGAGGAAGATGACGATGCCGTCGCCGCCGGGGTTGGCCGGATTGGGGGGGGTGGCATCGTCTGATCGCGTGTCGACGTTGAAGTCAGGTTTCCAGTTGTTCAGGGCCCAGACGTTGCCAGCCTGGTCGATGAGGCAGTTAGTCTGGCGCATCAGGGGGCTGAAGCACTCGGCCGGGCCTCTGGCGCCGTAGAGGGGTTGGTTGTTGAGGAGCACCGGATCTCCGGCTGAAGGGAGGGTGTAGCCGGTCTTTGGGGAGAGGGCTTTTCCAGGCTCGGGAGTGTTGGCGCCCGCCAGCTTGGAGATGGCGGCCTTGACGACCTTGCCGGCGTTGGGGCCGTCGTTGCCGTAGACGCTGCCAGGTAACATGGGGCCAAAGTTGGCCACCCACACATTGTCGTCGCCGTCCACGGTCACGCTCCACGGGCCACTGACGCCGCCGCCCGTGAACGGACTCCCCTTCACAACTGTGCCGTCGGGGCTGACGAGATAGACCCCCTCCCCGCCCGAAGCAATCCAGGCGTTGCCGTTAGAGTCGAGCGACATGCCCTTGAGCGATTGGAACTTGCCGTCCACCTTGAACCGCCGCTTTATGGCGCCGTCCTCGATGAAATACTTGGAGACGCCGCCCGCGCTCCCGGCCGCGAGGCCACCGGCGTAGGTGACCCAGGCGCCGCTTCCGTCGGGCGCGAGGGCGATGTCGAACGGGGCCTGCTCACCATCCGGCACCGGATTCTCATCATCCGGAACATGAACGGGATACGAGAACGAGCTCGCCGGATCGCCATTTGGAAAGACGAACACTTGGTTAGACTCATTGCTCGCGATCCAGATGTTGTTGTCCTGATTCGAAACTATTCCCTGCGCGCGGACCACGCCGCCCTGGTAGCCCTTATCTCCCGAGATGGGCGTGCCGTCGCCCTCAAATTGGGAGACGCTGCCATAGTCCTCGGGCGTTGGATTGTCGCCGCCCCAGCCGAAATTCCCCATCCAGACCGTCCCGCGCGGGTCGATTTCGATGCCGAAGCCGCCGCCCAGGATGCCGCCCCCAGTGATGGGGGATGTGGGCGTGCCGTTCTCGCCGTCGGCCGGCTTACCGTTCGGCTTGAGGACGATGTTGTAGTCCCCGGATTTCGGCGTGCCCTGATTGACGTTGTTGGTGATCCAGGCATAGCCGTTCTGGTCGAAGACGAGGTTGCCGGGTCCTCCGAAGAGGTTATCGGCAGAACCCGAGTCGTTGACCTTGACTGCGATAGTCCAAGCGTCGGGTATTTGCTGGAAAGGCGCTTTTATTTGTTGGAGCGCCGGCAAGTACATCTCCAAGGCTTGGGCATTGTAGATGTCCCCTACGTTATTCGCGGGATAGAGGCAGATATTAACCAGAGCCTGGAGCGTATCGTTCGGCGCGGTTCCGCCAGGCGGCGTGGTGAGCTTAAACAGCGTTTCGACAGCGCCGTCCTGATTTTGGACGCAGGCCGCGAGCAAATTGGCGAGCGAGCGCGTGGAGCGCAGCGAGTTCGTCTCATCCCCGTTGGGAGAGTTCACCAGCACGTCTGAGGAGGCGCCCGTGAGTGGGGAGACGAGGTTGTCGTTCATCCCCGCTGCGATGCGGAGCCCGAAAGCGTTGCCCGCGATGACGCCGTTTTGCGTGAACTGCGCCATGGAGAAGGCGGCGGCTACCGTCGTCAGCTCGTTGATGGTGATTGAGTCGGGGATGTTCGGGCCGATGATCGTCACCAGTTGAACTCCGCTGCCCAGGCTCGCGGTGGCGTAGAAGATGGTGTCGGACGCGGTGCCAGTGGTGTCGAGCGAGAACTTGCCGTCGGCGTCTGTCTTCGCGGTCCCAACGGTCAGAGGCGCGTCCGCGGTCGCTTCGTACACTGTCACGCTCACGCCGGCGAGCGGCAGGATGTTGTCTGTGTCTGTGCCGCCCGACTGCACGGTGCCGTTCAACTGGAGGTTGGTTTCCATCCGCGCAGGAAATCATGAACTTTCGCGGGGGTCAGTATTAATCGTCAAAACCGCTGCCGAGAAAGTGCTTGGCAGTGCGGAGCTTATCGTCATACTCGAACAACGTGACCCCCGTCGCTTTCCCCCGGAAACCTGCCTCTCGGAGCATCGTGGTCAGGCCGTTTCATTTTCTTCTTCATTGCGGCCGTGGGCAACTGTCTCCTCACTCCGCGACACCGATTCCCGCTCCGGCCACCCACGGTGGGGCGCGCGCAGAAGCAATTTCCGAGCACCCGCTAACCCATAATCCCAGACAACAAGCAGGAGAACCCTATGCCAGATCCGATCAAGACCCCTCCCATTTACCAAAACCCATTCATGGCGCCAAACGATTTCAGTGGCATCCATCTCAACGCCTATATGACAGACACCGGATCTGTGGAAGGCCCGGCCTTGGCGCCGAACCCGTTGCCGAAGCAAAAGCTGATTACTCCACCGGGCATTGCCGCCACGATAGCCTTCAATGCCAAAGGCCAGTTAGTCACCATTCACATTGGCAGTCCCGGCACCCCCGGCGGCGCTCCAATCATCAGGTTAATCGACCCCGCGACCCTCGAAACCTTGGACAAAGTCTCCCTGCCACCGAGGCCCTCCAGCGGTGGCAAGATCAGTTTTGCGGGAGGATATTTCTATCTGGACCAGGACAGCAACGTTGTTTGCGTCACCTCTAGCCAACAAATCCGCATCTATTCCACCAGCAATGACAAGCTCGCTCTGCTTCGAACCTATGACCTCGCGAGCTCTATCGATGACCCTAACGATATCTTGAACTCGGTGCTGCCGGACAGCTCGGGCAACATTTGGTACATTACGCAAAAGGGCGTTATCGGCTATGTGGACACCACCGGGATGCCTTCCCCCGCAGCGCATCTCAACGAGCCCATCAGCAAATCTTTTGCGAGTGACGGCGAGGGAGGACTTTACGTGGTGACAGATTCGCCCGCTACCGGGGTCAACGGTGCGCTGTATCGTTACCAGGCGGGACCCCAAGGGCCGACAATGATTTGGCGCACGCCCTATAAATGTGGCGTTCCCCCAATTAAGCCGGGCCAAAACCAGGTAGGCAGCGGCACCACGCCCACTTGCTTTGACGATTTTCAGGGCAACCATTTCGTTGCCATCGCCGACAATTCCATCCAAATGAGCGTGAACGTGTATTCGCGCGACACCGGCGCACTGGTGGCACAGGAGCCTGTGTTTACCGAGACGTCATCGGATTGTGCGTGCGAAAACTCATTGATCGCGGTGAACCGTTCCATCATCGTGGAAAACAATTACGGCAACAGCGACATCCAAAGCACCGCCGGCGCTAAAACCACGACACCAGGGGTGGCCCGGGTCGATTTTGATCCGGACAAGCCGCTCCTCCAAAACTCAAGCGTGGTTTGGACCAACACCGAAATCGCGGTGCCTTCGGTCGTCTCGCAACTTTCGACTGGCGATGGAATGGTCTACACTTATGCCAAGGACTCCGGTGGGTGGTATTGGGCGGCCCTGGACTTCGAAACCGGGGAAATCGTCACGTGTTCCGACTACGTCAAATTCACTGACGTCAGCGCGCCGGAGGAGGCGAGTAACAATTGGTATGCTGGACTAACAGTGGGGCCTGACGGCGCCGCCTACCTCAGCGTCTTTGGCGGTCTGACGGTCTGGCGGAAGGCCTCATAAACGCTGCCGAGAGGGTAAGCTTCCGAGAAAAGGAAAGGAATTGCTTTCCGAACCAGCCGCTGAAATAACGTCCTGGCATCCGGACGCACTCTTAATCAACCGGGTCTACCAGAACGCAACCCGCACCGGCATCGTATTATGGCCCTATCCCATCTCCCAAAGAAACCGAACATCGTTTTTCTCATCACCGATCAGCAAACCTGGATCCAAAACTGGGATCCGAAATGGGCGAAAGAGAATCTGCCCGCCATGAACCGGCTGCTGGGAAACGGTCTGGCGTTCGAGCGCGCGCACTGCAACAGCTGCACCTGCTCGCCCAGCCGCGCCACGCTGTTTACCGGCATGTTTCCGGCGCATCACAAGGTGACCCAGGTGCTGGAATACGATCAGCCCAACAGCTCAAAGCAAGCCGGGCAGCAAATCTTGCCGGGTAACTACCAAACGATGGCCAAGATGATGAAAGCCGCGGGCTACCATGTGGCTTACAAAGGCAAGTTCCACCTGAACAAGCCGGTGGGCTATTTTGACCACTTGCAGAACTCCGACAAAGGCGATCCGGAAATAAGCGGCCAGCTCTACTGGTCGCAGGCGGACGTGAAGAACATCGCCGATAACTACGGTTTTGATGAATGGACTTACCCGGACGCGGGAGACGATGCTTCGGTCTTTAACTTCGGGGGCGGCGATATCAACAATGACCGCCGTTTCATCGACGGACTCGGCCAGTCCGCCCGCTACGGGTATAACATTCCGGAGGACGAGCGCGTGAAAGCCAGTGCCCTTCACTATCTCAATCACTACCGGAAGCAGCATGGCGAAAAGCCGTTCTTCCTGGTGGTGTCACTCGTTAACCCGCACGATGTGCTCTCATATCCAGGGACGGCCAAGGCCGCCGTGCCGGTAGGAAACAGGAAAGTGCCGCGTTACAAATACGCCGGCTACCGCGACCGGGACTTTGAGGACATCAAGGTGAAACTCCCCGGCACGGTTTCCGAGAAGCTCCACACGAAGCCCACCGTTCAGAAAAAATGGCGCGAACTGACCCAGGCCGCCGGCCCGATCAAGTCGCGCGCCAAAGCCCGGAAGTACGTGCAATTCTACGCCTACCTCACTTCCCTGGTGGATCAGGAGATCATGAAAGTGTTGCGGGCGCTGGACCACAACAACTTCACCGACACGACACTCATCGTGCGCATCAGCGACCACGGGGACATGGCGATGGCCCACGGCATGCAGCGCCAGAAGATGTACAACGTCTACCGCGAGACTCTCAACGTGCCCATGATCTTCTCGAATCCACGGGCGTTTCCCAAAGCGCAAACCACCAAGGCCCTGGCCGGACTTATCGACCTGATGCCTACCATGGCCGACATCGCGGGGGTGAAGGCCGGCGAATGGACGTTTCAAGGCAAAAGCCTCAAACGGGTTCTCGAGCACCCCGGCGCTGAAGTGCAGGATTACGTGCACTACACCTATGACGATGATTACGTCACGACGCCGAAGCCGCAGGAGATGGGGCCAGCGCACATTCGCTGCATCGTGGAAAAACATTGGAAATACGCCGTCTACTTCGATCCGCATTACGGCCAGAAGGCCCAGTTCGAGATGTACGATCTGCGCAATGACAAAGAGGAAAAACGGAACCTCGCGGACCGCAGGTATGCCACCAAGGCATCGGAAGTCCAGCGCCTGCGGCTCCACCGTCGCCTCACCGATGTCATGGAGAAGCTTGGCACAAAACCGGACACGGTGGTGTGGCCGCCCGGCCATGCTCCCAAGCCGGTGGATCGAGTCCGTCTGGTAGGAAAACCCGCGCTGGCCTCGCGGAGAAAAAGATCCGCGTTGCTGCCGCCGTAGTTACAAGGCCATTAGCCTCGTAGCCTCGTTCCCAAGTTGCACTTGTAGTCTCGTTCCCAAGTTGCACTTGGGAACGCCTTATCCCAGAAGCCGTCCCAGCCAGGGTCCGTCTGCGAATCGTGCAGGTTTCACTTTGAACGGAAACGGCGCGGGATCGTCCAAGAAGGCCCATGAAGAGCATCATACTCGCCGGCACGCTTGTCGCGGTCCTTGTGTTCGCGGCATTCCAATCCGCACCGGCCGCGAAACGCGATGCTCCCAAAGTGATTACCATTGTGGCTCTGGGCGACAGCTTGACCGAAGGGTACGGTCTCTCGCGCAAACAAGCCTATCCGGCCCTCGTCGCCGAAAAAATGCGGAGCGCCGGTTATGAGTTCGAAGTGGTCAATGCCGGATGGAGCGGAGATACCACGGCGGGAGGCCTGCGCCGATTGCCGGAGATCCTGCGAACCCGAAAAAAGATCGATATTCTTATCCTGGCGCTGGGAATCAACGATGCGTTCCGCGGAGTGCCCATCGATCAAATGCGATCGAATCTCCAGACGATCATCGACCGGACACGGGCGCGGCAACCGGGCGTCTCAATCATCATCGCCGGGATGCAACTGCCGCTCGCGTCGAGCGACGGATACGTGCGCGCGTTCGGAGAGATGTTTGCCGCGCTGGCCGAAAAGAATGACGCGGCGCTCATTCCGTATCTGCTGGAAGGGGTCGGCGGCGATCCGGAATTGAACCTGCCGGACCGCGTTCACCCGAATGCCGCCGGTCAGCGTGTCCTCGCCCAGAACGTCTGGCGAGTGCTTGAGCCGATCTTGCAGAAGACGTGGGCCGCAACCAGCCCGCGCGGCAGAGACTAGGGCAACGGGCCCTTCACCCTGAAGCCGGTCGATTGACGCGCGCGATCGAGGTGTTTCATCTTGTCGGGCTGGAGGGCGGGAGTAACCTCGCGATCAGTAAGTCGAGAACAGAGCCAATGAACGAAATTACCCAGCGGATTTATGATAACGTCGATTTGCTTCCCGAGGACACGCAGGGCTGGAATGGCGATAAGCCGATCTTTGCCGAGCTAATC
>DASZDO010000054.1:0-35083 GCA_035941955.1 Chthoniobacterales bacterium | reverse complement strand
AGCGCGACCGCGGCGGCAAAAGAGCCAATCGCGCCCGCCAGGTAAATCGGCGCGCCTTCCGCCAGGTTCACCCGGATGCACCAGATCCCGAGCACGCAGGCGAGAAGCGTGGAGAAACTGATGAAAACGATATGAAAACCTTTCAGCGACATCTTAGCGAACGATCGGGTCGTACCACGCGAGATAGGTGAGGAAGAAAAGTCCGAGGACAAAGAAAGCCGTGAAGATGAGGATGCGATAGATCATGCGCTTCTCGTTCGAGAGATGCATAAAGATCGCCGCGACGAGAGCGGCCTTAAACGTGGCCACGACCAGCGCGACGGCGACGTTCGCCTTCTGCGTGCCGAAATCGACGTAAGAAAGGCCGACTGTGATGGCCGTGAAGGCGATCAGCGTGAGCCCGACCATGAGATAAGCGCGGATGTGCTTCGAGACGTCGTGAGCGACGTGCTCGTCGTGGGCGGCCTGCGCCGCGTGCGCATCGGCGGGGAGGGCGGCTGCGTCCGCAATCGGTTCGTGCGTTTCGTTCATTGGATTAAAGCAGGTAAAAGAGCGGGAAAACGAAGATCCAGACCAGGTCAACAAAATGCCAGAACAAGCCAGCCACCTCAACCCGGTTCGCGAGGTGTTCGGGATTGCGTTTGTAGAGGTTGGCCCCGACCGGCAGCCAAAAATAGATGAAGATCAGGACGCCGCCCAGGACGTGGAGTCCGTGCAATCCGGTGATGGTGAAATAGGTGGCGAAATAGGTGTTGTAATTCGGCAGGAACATCCCGGCGAACTCGACGTCCTTCTTGTCGATGTGGGCGACTTTGTCGGTGTGGTGGACGGGCCAGAAATGCGGCCGGTCGGACTCGGGGTTGGTCGGCTCGGCGTTGACCTTGTCGAGCTGGATCTCGTACTCGTGAATGTTCGGGTCGTGCAACGCCTCGTGATTATGAAGATGGCCCGTAATTTCGAGGCGCGGCTCCTTCCCTTTCTCCAGCAGGTGCTTGTTTCCGAGGTACGGCTCGTACTTCTCCAGCGCTTCCGTTTTGATCCGCGCACCGAAGTGCACGAATTTCTCGGGCCATTCGTAAGCGAGCTTTACCCCGAGGAAGATCAGGCCGCATAAAATGGTGACGAGCATGTACCACCAGTACGCACGAAATTTCCTCATCTTTAACGACGCCCACGCCATCACGACCGTGACCGACGAAGCGATCAGGATCGCCGTGTTCATGGTGCCGACCGGCACGTTCAACAACCCGTGGGGCCAATCCCCCGGAGCAGCATCGAGCCGCAGAAAAACGTAGGCCGAGAAAAGCCCGCCGAAGAGCATGACTTCCGAGGCGAGAAAAAGCCAGATGCCGACCTTGGCGTTCCAGAGCCCGGTATCGGGTCGGGCGGTGACTGTATAGGGAATTTCCATGGCGCGAGTCGGGGCGGTCTAATGGTGGACGGCGGCAGCCGCTTCGTACGCTTGGCGGTCGCTCTCGCGCATCGGTTCGTCTTGCATCGTAAAATCGGTTTCGCGGCCGGGGAGGCTATATTCGTAAGGGCCACGATAAACCGTCGGAGTCGTGGCGAAATTTCCGTGCGGCGGCGGGGAGGGCGCGGTCCATTCCAGCGTGGTGGCCTGCCAGGGATTGTCGTTCACTTTCTTCCCATACTTCATGCTCCAGAAGAAATTGATGATGAACGGAAGTTGCGCGAGGCCCATGATCCAGGCGGCGATCGAGATCGGCCCGTTCCATTCGAATCCGCTCATGCCCCAGACTTTTTCGCCCGCCAGCGTCCAGCCCTGCCCGCCATCATACCAACGCCGGTGCATGCCGAGCATTCCCTGCAAAAACATCGGCAAGAAGATCACGTTCATGCAGATGAGCGAGGGCCAGAAATGCACTTTCCCCCAGAATTCGTCCATCCTTCGGCCAGTCGCCTTTGGGAACCAAAAATAGATTCCGGCGAAGACGGCGAAAATGGTCCCCGGCGCCACGATGTAATGGAAGTGCGCGATCACGTAATAGGTGTCGTGCAGATAGAGATCGGCCGAGTTAAACGCCAGCGGGATACCGGTTAACCCGCCAATGCCGAACATCGGCAGGAACGCCGTTGCGAAGAGCATCGGGACATTAAACCGGATCGAGCCGCCCCAGAGCGAAATGAAAAAGGCGCTCAAAATGATGACCGACGGGATGGAGATGATCATCGTGGTCGTCTGGAAAAATGCGCTCACGACATTGCCCATTCCGGTCAGCCACATGTGATGGGCCCAGACGATGAAGGAGAGGAATCCCAGCACGAGCGCCGCGAAGACGAGGGACTTGTAACCCCAAAGCGGTTTGCGGGTGTTGTTGGCGATGATTTCCGCCACGATGCCCATGCCGGGGAGAATGAGCACGTAAACCTCGGGATGCCCCAGGAACCAAAAGAGATGCTGCCAGAGAAGCGGACTGCCTCCGCCGCTGATCTGCACCGGAGCGCCGTTCACCACGAGCCCGGTCGGCATGAAAAAACTCGTCCCGGCCAGGCGGTCCATCAGCTGCATTACCACTGCGGATTCCAGCGGCGGAAACGCCAGGAGCAGCAGGAACGCGGTGACGAATTGCGCCCAGACGAAGAACGGCAGGCGCATCCAGGTCATCCCTTTGGCCCGGAGCTGGATGATGGTGGCGATGAAATTCACCGCGCCAAGAAGCGACGAGGTGATCAGAAGGATAAACCCGACCAGCCAAAGGGTCTGGCCGTTCCAAAAGACATCGTGGGTTGGGCCTTTGTCGGAGATGACGGCCAGGGGCGTGTAGGAGGTCCATCCGCCTTTCGCCGCGCCACCTGGAACGAAAAAGCTGATGAGCATGACGATGCCACCGACAAAGAACGCCTGGTAACTGGCCATGTTGATCTTCGGGAAAGTCATGTCCGGCGCGCCAATCTGGAGAGGCACGACGAAATTCCCGAAGGCGGCAAAGGCGATCGGCACGATGCCGAGGAAGATCATGATCGTGCCATGCATCGCGCCTAACGAGTTGTAAAACTCCGGCGTCATCTTGCCGTCCGGCATGCTGCCGGGGCCGAAGAAGTTGCCGAGCCAATGCCCAATTACCGGCAGAGCCTGGCCCGGATACGCCAGCTGCCAGCGCATCAGCATCATGAGCGAGAACCCGAAGAAAAGAAAAATCAGGCCGGTAATGCCGTACTGGATCCCGATTACCTTGTGATCGGTCGAGATAATGTACTTTCGCCAGAAAGGAAGCTCGTGGTGGTCGTGCCCGGCATCATGGTGATGCGGGTCGTGTTCGGCGTGCGGATGAGGAGCGAGGCCAGAGGAAGCGTCCATATGCGGAATCTGAAACTGAATATCAGGGCAAAGTTTTCAAGAGAAAAGCGCCATTTTAACCAGATTGAAAGCCCCCCGATAGAGATCGCGGCGTCCAGCCTCCCTGCGTGTGGGGTTTTTTGAGGGCGATCCAGGCCCTGTGGGGCACAATTCTCGCTAAGTTTTGATACCGGTTTCTCCGGGTTTTGTGACTAAAGAACTAATTGACGCTCTGCTTTCAGCGATGATCGGCAGCAGCGAAGGCATATCCGACCTGCTCTTCGCTGTGGGCCGGCCGCCTTTGGTCGAGGAGCACGGGGTCCTGGAAGAATTTCCCGTGGAAACGGCGACCGGCGTCCTGGATTCGGCCCAAATCGAACAAATCGCGAACCACCTGATGGGGGATGACGAGCGGTTGAAGAACGAGTTCGCCACCTATGGCTCCTGCGATTGCAGCTATGCCCTTCTGAAGCTCGCCCGGTTTCGCGTCAATATTTTCAAGCAAAATGGCCAGCAAGCCATCGTGATGCGGAAGCTCCAAACGGATATTCCCACGCTCGAACAACTCGGCCTGCCCCCCGTCTTCAAGGAAATGATCAAGGAGAAGAACGGGATCATTTTCGTGACCGGCGCCACCGGCAGCGGAAAAACGACGACGCTCGCCGCCATGTTGAACGAGCTCAACATGACGCAAAAAATTCATATCCTGACCCTCGAGGACCCGATCGAGTTTCTGCATCCGCATAAGCAAGCGCTCTTTAACCAGCGCCAGCTTGGGAAGGATTTTCCCGATTTCGCCACGGGCCTGCGCGCCGCGCTCCGCCAGGCGCCCAAAGTGATCCTGGTCGGCGAAATTCGCGATCGCGCCACGATGGAGATCGCGATGACCGCGTCCGAGACCGGCCACATCGTTTTCACCACGATGCATACGATCAATGCGGGCCAAACGATTAACCGCGTTCTCGGAATGTTCAGCAAAGACGAAGAGCAGCAGCTTCGGCAGCGCCTCGCGGACACGGTTCGTTATGTGGTAAGCCAGCGGCTCGTCACCAAGGTGGGCGGCGGCCGAATGCTCGTGCAGGAAATCATGGGCAGCAGCCTGCGGACGCGGGAAACGCTGCTCTACGGCGAGGGCGAGAATCGGACGTTCCAGGAGATCATCGAAGCCGGCGACACCCAAGGCTGGCACACCTTCGATCAATCCCTGCTCAAAGCCTACAAAGCCGATCTCATCACCGACGAGACCGCTCTCATTTTCTGCGCCCACAAGAACAAAATGCGGCGCGACATCGACATGGTGAAAAAATTGCGGAACCGCAGCTTCGAGGAACCCTCCGGGCTCCGGATGGACGTGGAAGCCGATGCAAAAGCCTGGGCCGCAGCCTGATCAAGAACATTGAAACAAATGAACCAAACTAACGAGATCAAGACTCTCTCCCCTGAGTTTGAGAATGCGGGAACCGTCGCTCCGAATCATTTCAACCGGCCCGATCCGATCGAGAGCGAATTCCGCGCGGAGTTAAGTCAGAAACTGCGGACACCGCTCAACGCGATTATCGGGTTCGCCGAACTGGTGGCGATGCGGCCCGGTATGGCGGCCAAGGACCCGGACGTGCATCACATCCTCAAGGCCGCACGGGAACTGCTCGAAATTATCAATCGCGAATTAGCGGACCCCAACAGTCCGTCGTTGAAAAGCGAGCCGAGCCTGGTTCCGCCGATCTCATGCGACGTCCTCTATATCGAAGACGATCTGGTAAATTTCACCCTGGTAGAGCGAATTTTGGAATTTCGGCCCGCGCTCAAGCTCCTCCATGCCGCGCGAGGCGAGACCGGCGTGGAACTGGCGCGGAACCATCGTCCCAAGTTGGTTTTGTTGGATCTCAATCTGCCCGACATGCATGGCTCAGAGGTGATCCAGAGATTGCAAAACGATCCCTGGACGGCCGAGGTGCCTGTCGTGGTCTTGAGCGCCGATGCCACGCCGAGCCAGATCGAGCGTTTGCTGGCCGCGGGGGCGCGGAATTATCTGACCAAGCCTTTCGATATCGATCCGTTCCTCGCGGTCGTCGATGAAATGGTGAACGAACGGGCGCTGGTTTCAGTTTCGTAACGCTCTGCCTTCAGCAACGGCCCGTGGGCGTGTGCGCACGATAAGAACAACGCATCTGCGCACCGTGGAGCCGAGTTCAAGAAGCTCGCCCAGGAATTGACGACGTCGCATAGCCGGCCTTGCAGCCTGCAATTGGTTGCCACACACAATTGCCGGTACAAAAAAGCAAAAGCGCAAATTGCGCTAGGGCTTCGTGCACGTCCCGTCGCTGTACAGCCAGCACATTACCCCGCCATGATATGAACATGCCCCGCGTCCGATTATACTGCTCTGCCAGCCATCCTTGCAGATCGCCCCTATCCGGTAACGTTGTAGATCGTTGGCAGACGCATCTTGAGCGAAGCCTGCCAGAGACACCCTCGCCGCCAGAAGGAGAGCCGTGGAAATCAATCTGAGTTTCCTCGGCATAAGAAAAGGGTGCCGTCTCCCAAACTCGTACTGAGGGGCCTGAGAGACGGCTGGCTAGCGCGCATCCCCCCGGATGACGCCTCCGACCTTAGATTGCCGGCAAGCGACTGGCGCGGTCAACTACGAATTTCCCACACTCGTCACGCCTTTCCGGGACATGAACGCACCGATCGTACCCGCCGCGCCCCCTCCCCGTCGCGCCAATTTGCCGAGATTCACAGACTGACCCTCCTGCTTCCCTTCACCTTCTGTTCCCGGTCAAATCAGGGCAACCCCACTCTGACACCTTCTCGCCCCGCGCGGAATTTCCTGTCCCGTTTCAGTGTCAGACGAAGCGGTACTTTGCATTCCTTCGTCTTTCGCGGGAAATCGAGCCTGTAAATGGGCGAAATGCGAGCACGTCCGGAGACGTGCCCAGGCGCTTTGATAGTCACGTAGGAGTCGCAGACAAAAACCGACAGTCCAGTTGCGTCTCCAGCTGCTGGAAAGCTGGCCTTAATACTGCTGTAGCCGCGACTATCCGTTCGCTCTGACCGTGGTGTTTCGTAAGAGCGACCATTCGGTCCTCGCTTGACGCGGCGATCGCGAACGACAGAAACCGTTGCTCCCGAAATCGGCTTTTGGCTAGCTTCGTCCACGACATGGAACAGAAGGACTAATTCTGCGTTCCCGTCCCAAACAAAAATTCCGTCTCGCGAAGAAGACGTTTTTTTCAGACCATCTATGATCTCCTGCGACGGTTTTTCCACTCCAATTTCGGGAGCGGCAGCTAACAGCGTTAGCGACGAAATTAAGGTGAGGGGCAACCAGATGAGTGATCGCATAGCGCCAATAGGAATTGCGCGTCGATAAGATGTGTACAGCAAAGGATCGAACTTCACGGCTTTTTCCATCCTCGATTGAAATCAAATTGTCGCCTCATTTCTTTAGTTTTGTCTGCAAGGATAGCTTTGGTTGAGGCTTCCACAGCGGCCTTAGCCGCTTCGGCATTTCCCTTAAATCCTTTTTCTGCCAAGTCACTCGCGGCGATAGCCGCGTTCGTGGTTGCATTTCTATATCCCTGGATGCGCGACATTTCCTCTTTGGCCAGCGCAGACTTAGTACCCTGTTTCTCTTCATTCTTAGGCAGAAGAGTCACGGCTTGTACCTTCTGAACTACCGTCACGTCTTTAGTTACCGGATTGACTGTTGCAGTGGTCGTAATGCCTCCTGTTTCAGGAATAACTGTGACAGCTAAGCCACGGGAGTCTCCATGGGCCTGGATCTGCGCTGGCGTTGCCCAAACAGGTTTCATGTTACCCACCATTGGTTCGAACGTGATCGTCACAGAATCCGCCAATCCAAGGGGATCATTGCGGTTCACCGGGTCATTGTGGCAATAGCGATAGAGATTGTAATCACCCGCCTCGAACTGCTTCGGGTCGGGCTGGAGGAAACGGCCCAACTCCGGCTGATACACCCGATTGCGGTAATCGTAGACCCGCAGATCGTTTAGCCATTCCCGCCCTGTAAACAGAAACCGCGTCTTGACCAACGACGTATTGAGCTTGGCCCCGGTCGCCGTGTAAAAATAGGGAAACCCGAACGCGTCGTAATCGTATTGCTGCTCCAAGCCCCCGCTCGCCGTGGTCAGCAGAATGCAATGCCCCCGCGCATCGTAATGATGATTGTACCATTGCCCGCCCACCTGGCTGGCCACGATCTCGTCCACCCGCCCGCCGTGCACATAGAGGCGATCCGCCGTCGATGCATTTGGCCCCTCCTGCACCAGGTTCCATCCGTCGTAATAGAAATAGGTGGTCGGACCCGTCGGCACTCCCGAACCGTTCCCTAGCCACCGCTTCACGCACCGCCCCAGCGGATCGTGCCAGAACCAGATGAAATTACTCCCCAACCCCTGGCTCCCCATCGCCATCGGCTGGTTCAACGCGTTGTAGCTCGCCGTGATCCACCCATCCGCCATCGTCACCCCATTGCCCGGCGGCATCCAGGGCGCACTGGGATTTGGCGCAGGCGGTGTCCCCCAACTGTCGTCGTAATACACGGCCTCGAAGGACGACCACATCAGATACTGGTTCAACCCATTGTCCCGCCGGGTGAAGTTCATCGGCCCACGGCTCGCCACCTGGGCCGCCGCGAACCGGTTGCCCAGCGCATCGTACTGGAAGCTGTCGCTTCGCAGGGCGCCGCTGGGCGTTTCCGTCTCAGGGTTCAGCGCCCGATAAGCCGCCTGGTTCAACTGGCCTTCCGCGTCGTAGGCATAACGGTCCCCACGCCCGTTCTCCATCCCGTTGGGACCACCCCCCGTCCCCCGCTTCCACGCCACGATCCGGTCCCGGTTGTCCCGCCAATATTCCCGGGACGCCAGACTTTGATTGCTCTTCTCGTGCAAGACCGAGCTGATCATCCCCCGCCCATCATAGCCATATCTCGTCGTCACCCCGTTGGTCCGGGCCTGATAGTCCACTTTCCCATCAGGATGATAAGCGTAGCTCGTGCTCCCATTACCCCAGCCTACACCCGACAATTGCCCACGCCCCGTGTAATTGCGGTCTACCACCGTCCCATTCGGATACGTCAGCCGGGAGACCTCGCCGCTCGGATAGCGGTAGTACTTCACCTCCTTGCGCGCGCCGCTTCCCGTCACCAGCGTCCCTTCCCACTTCGCCTGCCCCGCGTCGTCATAGGCATAATCGATGGCCGAGAAGCTGTTGGAAATGCTCGTCAGCCGGTTGGCCGCGTCCCAGATTCGCGTGATCCCCGGCGCCGTGCCTTCATCCCAGGTGTGCGATGTTTCCCGGCCCCGCGCGTCGTAGGAGAGCCGCTTGGTCTGGTTCCGCCGTGTCTTCCAGGCCGCCACCTGCCCGCATCCGTAATCGGTCTGCTCGAAAGTTCCATCCGGAAAATTCGTTCGCCGGGGCCGCCCCATTCCGTCAGGGAAAAACTCCGTCAGCTGATTTTCCACCTGTCCATTGTCTTTGATGCGATGAGTAATGACCTGGCCCATTATCTTCATCGGCCCCCACGGCCAACAAGTCAGATCGGTCAGGTTGTTGCGTTCGTCGAAAAACCGCCACGGCTGTCCAAACGCATCGTAGTTCTCCCAGCGCTGCGTGGTGTTGTCGGGGAATTTCACCTGGGTCTTGTTCCCGGTCGTATCATAGTTGGTTTCCGTGGTCCGGTTGAGCGGCTCGATCGTTTTCTTGAGCCGGTTGCGCAGGTCGTACTCGTAGGTAGTCACCCGATTCCTCGGGTCGGTGAAAGTCTTCTTCTGCCCGTTTTCATCATAGGTATAGCGATGGGTCTCGAGGTCCGGACCAGGATAATAGGGATTCCAGCTGCCGACCTCTCCCGGCGGCTGAATCCAGCCCGATTGCTCCGCTACGATGCGGTTCTGAAGGTCGAATTCACGCACGGTCGTCCGGCGCTGGCCAGCCGCATTGAAAGCCGGCTCGATCTGGACTCCCCACTCCATGGAGGTATGACTCCAGCCGCCATAGGTCACTCCCGCGATCTTGCGATCGTATCGCCAATCCCATTGGCGGTAGGCCACGTTGCCGGCGCCATTATGGTCTGGGGCGTTGAGCGGCTCAAAGTACGTAATGCACCGCCCGTAAGGGTCATAGGAATAATAGCTCGTATGGCCCAGCTCGTTCGTGATGGAAGTGCAATTGCCGGAAGAATCGTAATTGTAGATGACGGAAGACTCGGCCCCGCCCGCGACGGCGGGAGGATAAGTCACTTTGGTGATCTGATGCCGCCCGTTGTATTCCATTTTCGCGCTGAACTGCTGGCCATTGACCCGGGCCCGGCAGTTCTGGACCGTCTTCACCAGATCGGTCCATTCTGGGTGATTGCCCGGGCCGCCATAGTAGGTATAGCTGGTGTGCTCTGCGAAGGTGTCCACGTCATTCCATTCCCGCAGCAGCAGGCCCCGGTCGTCATACTCGTAGTGGACGGTCGTGCCGCTGGCGAGGCGATGGCTTGTGACCCGGTTGAGGCTGACGGGGAAGGTACTGTCGTAACCGAATTCTTCGTAGCTTCCGTCCGGGTGATCGATTCTTTTGACCCGCCGGCGTGAGTCGCGCGTATAGCTGGTCGTTTGGTAGCGCTCGTCCGTTTTGCTGAAGAGCCAGCGGGGAAACGTGTTGGGCACGCGGGTGGTATCCGGGGCTTCCGAATTGCCCGGATTGGAGCGGTTATACCGGTAGGTACTGTTATCCGAGCCCACATGCTTGATCTCGCTGGGAAAACCGGTGTCGTCCGTGTGGGTGAATTGGGTTGCGATCCCCCGCCCATCCCAGGAATGCTTCGGATGGCCACCCAGGTAACTCTGCCGCCTCGAGGGCGCGCCTGCGCCATTGTTGGGAGGGTAAAAATCAGTCAATTTCGCCAGCTGATAGCCCATCGCTCCCGATTGGTCCCAGGTCGCGGAGTGGCCGAAGTAGAATTTGCGCTCAAGACCGAATCCATTGTACTCGGTGCGTGTTCCTCCGAAACAGTTGATCACGAATCGGGAGACAACGCCGCCCGTCCTGCCTTCTCGCTCCGCGGAGACCGCCGTGGGGCTGGCCAGGAAATAATCATGTTCGCCGCCGAAATACAGGGGCGGCGGCATTCCTACCCACCGTCTGCAACCAGCCCCCGAGTAGTCATAGCGGATAGATTTCATCGGCCCGTCGAAGCGCGGGTCATACGCCGTGGCCAGGAGGGGGCCGGCAAAGAAAAACCCTTCCTGCGGCGTGTAGCCCCCCCAGTAGGTATAACGGGCCGTCCGGCCCACGGTCTGATCGTTTTGATAAATAACGGAGGTCAGCGTCAGCCAGCTGCCGTTCTGCGGGTGGTCAAACTGGGAATAGCGATAGTCAACTACCTGCGTGCCCTCGCTCCCCTCCCTCTTAACCTGCCCGATGACCTTGGTCCCGCATTGGCCCGTCCCGTCACAGTAATAACCATCCCACCGAAAGGTCAGCCGCCGGCCACCATCTTGTTGCACCCACTGGAGATTTAAATCGCCGTCGTAATGAAGTTCGGTCCGCAAACCATGCGGGTCGAAGACCTCGGTGGCTCGATAGTCACTGAAGTTAGTTCCATAGACATTCTGAAAATGGACGGCGCCGCTATCGGCGCGGTGAAGCCAGAAACTCTCACCCCAGTGATCCATGTCCATCAAATGGTCGCCCACCGCCCCGCCGGGACCCTGCCAGTCGTCTTCGTGACGGTCAGCATAATAGGGTGGACCGCAACGAGGATCGGCAGCCCAGGGCTGCCCAACAGGCCGCACGTTGGAGCGGCTGATCTTATACTTGTTCGCGTGTCCATCGGGGAAGGTGATCGTAATGGAGGTGATATAGATTTGCTGACCGCCATCGCCGAAAGGCTCCTGGATGTCCTGGGCATAGACGGCACTCCAGCCCCAGGAATGCGACCACCCCGGGGCGCCAAAGTCCGTTCGCTGGTCGGGCTCGTACGTGCTGTTCGCCTCATAGCGATCATTCCTCAACGAATTCCAATATCGGACAAGGTTCAGTCCATAATCTCCCACGGCGCCAGGCACGCTCAGATCGGTGATTGACCGGGTGGCATTGCCGCTGTGAGCGTCGTAACTTCCGGCGGTCAACACTTGCGCTTTGAGCGCGCCCGTATCTGCCGTCGGGTTCCGATCAGGCTCCGGCGCCTGCGCTCGCAAGCCTCTCGTTGCCATGGGCAGGAAGAAGGAGAAAAAGGCCAGGGCAAGAATAAGTCGATTTCTCATTCTCCACCCTCCGTCAGTGCTTCCTGCTCTAACACGACCGCGAGCGGCGCTCGCGCCAACGGCAGCGCGGTCCGGAATCCATCACAATAAACATTGACCCGGCTCATGCGACAATTCGCCGCCAGCGCGACCGAGATAATGCACTCTCCCGTGGGCCCGACCTGAAATTTGGTCTCGGCCGGAATGACGGCTGCGCCCGGATCCGGCCGGACAATCACGGTCTTCCCCGCGGCCCGGGGGTCAAATTGGAGCCGCACCACGACAGGCTCCGTTCCGGTAATGTAGGTCTCATCGAATTGAACGCCGAGCCTGGCCGGCATCTGGGGAGAGATCGATTCCTCACGCCAGACTTCGATTTCCTTCGTCCCTTTTTCCGATGGTTCGCCCGCTGCCCCGGGAAGAAAGGACAGTGTTGGAGGAACTGGCGGCGGTGGCAGCTCGGCCTCCGGTTGCGGCGCCGGAACATCCAAAGCGGGCGCCGGATCATCCGCAAGTTGCGCCGGGGCCGGCGGCGTCAACGGCTCCCACTCCAGCGCGGGCGGCGCCGGCAGCGTTTCCGGGTCAGGCGGTGGCGCCGTCCCGAAATCCGGCAGCGGCGGCGCTATCATCTGTGGCTCTTGCGCCCGGGCTTTTGCCGCCCAAAGGCAAATTAAGAGCGCGCCCAGAAGGCATCGGAGAAGGGATAATTTCATCATACGGGTTAATGCTGATTGGCGGCTATCTTGTGATCACTCTTCGGGGAAAACGATGGGCCTGGGTTGAAGCGAAGGGCGAAGGCGAGCGCGATTTCATGTTTGGGAGGAGAAGGAGGGAGGGGAAACATAGTGAAGCCAATCAGCGCCCCGGAGGGCAAGGCAAATTTGAACTCCCCTCTGTCAGGTCGCGTTCATTTCAGGCGTTCGTGGTCCCGGGCGGCCTTGATCTCGCGGCGCAAGGCGCGACGGATCAATTCGGAAACGCTAATCGCTTCGCGTTGCGCTTTGTCGGTCAGAATCCTTCGGACCTGACTCGGGAGGCGAAACGTCACCGGCACACTGCCTTTGGGCAGCTTCGTTCTGGGCATGAATTATGTGTATTATTGCATCATATATAATGTCAACCCGGAATCTATCAAGGAGGGGCGGTTTGAAACCGCCATCTAAAAGTTCGGCGGTTTCAAACCGCCGCTCCTTGGCTTAGTTTATTCGCCAACCATGTTTTCGGCGTCCGATGTTAGCAGCTTAAGCAAAGCCGATCTTTACCGCGAGCTGGGTGAGCAATTGCGAGCCCTGACCGACGACGAAACCGACCCGGTGGCAAACATGGCCAACTGCGCGGCCCTGATTTTCAATTCGGTCCCGCGCCTGAACTGGGCAGGCTTTTACCTGTTGAAGGGTGGAGAGCTGGTGCTCGGTCCGTTCCAGGGGCAGCCGGCCTGCGTCCGGATCGCGCTCGGACGCGGCGTTTGTGGGACGGCGGCGGAAAGCCACTCAACGCTGCGCGTCGCGGACGTAACAAAATTTCCCGGTCACATCGCGTGCGATAGCGCATCCAGATCGGAGATCGTGCTGCCGCTCCTGACCGAGGATTCGCACCTGATCGGCGTGCTCGACGTCGACAGCCCGGAATTGGACCGCTTCGACGCAGAGGATGAGGCTGGCCTCTCGGCCCTGGCTAAGATGATCGCGCGCAAGATCTAGAAGCGTCGCCGGCGAACCCTTATTTCCTTTTTCGTTTTCGCCCGGAAAGCTTGGACACGTTCTCCGGGACCGTTTTTTCATCGGCCAATTGCACCTCGCGAAATCGCCGCAACGAGTGGGTCGCGAGGCTCTCCTCGAAGAGATCGCGATTGATCGCCTGCGCGGCCGCGGCGCCCTGCCCGGCGGCAATAATCATCTGGCAATTCGCCGGCGTCACACACCCGGCGGCATAGAGTCCCGGCACACTCGTCCGCATGCACAAGTCGACTTCGATCTGCCCGTCCGCGTCCAGTTTCGCGTGGAGCTTTTCCGCCAGGCCAGTGTGAAAAATATCGCCGCGCGTGGTGAAAATGTAATCGATCTTCACACAGGCGCCGCCGGCAAAATCGAGCGCGCGGATCTTCCGTTTGCGGTGTTCGACGCCGGTGATCCGTTTGCGTTCCACCGGAATTTTGTATTCGGCGAGCCAGCGCGCGTGCCGCCTACCCCAAGCGGGTTTTTTGCCGTTCGTGGCCAGAATGACGCAGGCGGAATAATGCAGCATGCCGAGCGCGTACTCGACCGCTTCGTTGTTCGAGCCAATGATCGCGATCCGTTTTCCGCGCACGCGACAGCCGTCGCAGTCTTTGCAAAAAAACATGCTGTGGCCGAGGCATTCATTCACGCCGGGGATCTCCGGCGGAAGGTGAAAAATGCCCGTCGCCAGGAGGAGCCGCTTCGTGCGGTAGGTTTTGTTTTTCCCCTTCAAAACAAAGCCCGATTTTTTCGAAGAGACTGTCTTGATTTTGTCGTGCACGAAACGCACCTGGTAGCGCCTGGCTTGGCGGCATCCGTTTTCCAATAGCTCTTCGCCGCCCACCCCGGTAGGAAAGCCGAGGTAGTTCTCCACGACCGGCTCCCATTTCGCCATCGAGTGTCCGGAATCGATGACGAGCGTGTCGCGCTGGGCGCGCCCGAGGTAAATCGCGGCCGACAAGCCCGCAATGCCACCGCCGACGACAATGACTTCGCGCGTTTGAGGGTTGTCGAGATCTTTATGTTGGATCATGGCTACCTCTAATACGTCGCCACGCCTGCAATGGGCCTTAGAGATCGTGATCCATTGTGGGCTTGGGATCGTGCGCTCCGTCGCGCAATGCTGGCCGAACTGGGGCCGCGGCGCTCAGCCGCCGTATTGGTCACCGCAAACGCGCCGACAGAGCGGCGCGGCTACAGCGCTAAGTTTAGGGCGCTTTTGGTGGTGGAGGAGGCTCGCCTGGCTTCGAAGCAGGCGCGTCGCCGCCCGGCAGCTCCGCGTCTTCGGGGACGGCGTGCAGATCGGCTTCGACAAAAGAATCTGGATGGTTCGCCAGTTCTTTGCGCAATGCAGCAATCTGAGCAGCAGAGACCGGCCCGCCTTTGTTTCCCCACTCCTGCCGAATATAAGTGATAACGTCGGCGATCTTCGCGTCGTTCAGCGTCTTTTCCCAGGGTTGCATCACCGCCGTGCCATACTTAACGCCCTTCACGGTGATTGGACCTTGCAAGCCCTTCAGGACAACCATGCCGACACGCCGGCTTCCGCCATTGACGATTTCAGATCCGGCGAGCGGCGGATAACCCTGCCCCGCCGCACCCAATCCATTAGGTTGATGGCAGACGGCACAGTTCGCGGAGAAAATCTTCTTGCCACGGTCGGCTTGCGAAAGCTCCTGCGTCTGAGCGCCACCTGGGCCGGTTGCTCCGGCTTTCATCGGCCGCGGCGCTCCGCCGAGCGGATCAAGCCCATCGCCGCGGAAATTTCCGGAATAGCGCCCGAGGTACGCGCCGCCGAAAAAGATGGCCAGCCCGTAGATCGCGATCAACCAGAGCGAAAGCGGCTCGAGGCCGACGTGGGGTTCGCGCTTTTCGCGTTGGATGGCGGCGTGAACCTGTTGGACGTCCTCGGTTTCACCATAGTCCATCCCCTGCCGGACCCTGCGCTCTGGAGCGGGCGAGTTCTCGTTCATTTCGCCTCCTTTGCCAGTGCCGGCGCGGGGGACGCAGCCGGAGTTGCAGGTGAGGGCGCCGGAGCGGGTGAGGACGCGGCGGCTGTCGCTTTCAATTCATTCAAGGCGTGTGATTGGTCGAGCGACATCAGATAGGCGACGAGGCATTTCGCATCGTAGTTCGGCACCACTTCCCAACCTTCCGGAACTGCATCCGCCTCGCCTAACGTCAAGGCATCAGCGGCGCGCGCACCGCCGATGCGCCGCTCCTCATAAAGGAAACGATAAGCGGGCATGTTGGAATCCAGGACAAGGCTGCGTGGACTGTAGAGGTGCCGATGGTGCCACGCTGCACTGTAGGGAGCCGGTTTGTCAGTGGGCGCGGTGGTGGTGACGACCGTAGTCGCGGCATTCGCCGCGGGACTCGGAGAAGCTGCCGGCGGAGCCGGACTGGGCGACGCAGCTGCCGGAGACGCTGCCGGAGACGCGGAGGCCGCCGCGGGCGCGGGTGGAGAAGCTCCCGGCGCTGCACTCGCCGCGGGTGACGTTTGAGGCGCGGCCGGACCCGCCGGGGTTGGGCTCGCAGCAGGCGAAGCGTTTTCCTCCTCAGCCGGCGCGCGTTTCCCTATGTTCGACAAGTCGGGGCCCAACCTCATTTTGCCCAGCACAACAGGGCGCTCGAAAAGATAATCCCGCGGCGCGCTGCGACGGTCCCCCCATTTTCGATCGATGTCGGAAGCCGCATAATCAGCGCGGACCTGCTGGCTGTGGCAATAAACGCAGCCATTCGCGGCGTAAATTTGGCGGCCACGGTCGGCCATGCCCGACTTCGGGGAGGGATACGGGTCGTTTCCGTCTTCGTCCATTTGCGGTTCGAGGTGCCCGATTTGGTAATTCGGAATGAGGATCAACCCCGCCCAGGAGAAGGCGAAGGTGCCGAAGATTCCCAGAAAGAGTGGCACGATCCCCTTCATAATGGCGCCTCCAGGGTCTCCTCTTCCTGCGGGTTAAGAAATGTCGGAACGCTCGCCGTCCGGCCCAAACCAAAAAGCATCAGGCCGAAGTGAAACGCGAAAACGAAATGCGCGACCGTCAAGAGCGCGCCGGAAAGGCTGCGGCCTCGGAGATAAGGCACAATCGATTCCGTGCTCTCGGTGAAAGCGAGCGTCGGATCGTGCATGCTGGTTCCTTGCGCCAGGCCGCCGAGAAGCAGCATTGCCACCATCAACCCGACCCCATAGGTCGAGGACCAGAAGTGAAGCTTGATCAGGGAGGCGTAGCGCCACTCGCGCCCGACCAGCCGCGGCACGATGTAATACATGGAGCCGAACATCACCATGGTGAAGAACGCATATAGTCCCATGTGCGAATACGCCACGCTTGCCTCGGTGAAGTGCACAACGCCGGCAACCGAGCGGAGTGAGAGCAGCACGCCGACCAGGCTAAAAACCGTGTAGGCAATGGCGCCGAAGACGGTGAAGCGCAGGGTCGGGCTATACCGGAGCAGACCGAAATGCCCGCGCATCGTCATGTGATGGTTGAGCCCGACGGTCGCCACCGGGATGACGGTCAGGATGGTGGCTGCGATGCTGGCGGTGATCATCCACGCAGGAAAAGGTCCATCGACGAGCCGTTGCATTCCGGTCCAGCTCGCAAAGAGCGCGTACGTCCAGAATCCGACCGCCGCCAAATGGTAGCTGTAAACCGGGCGTCCGATCACCTTCGGAATCATGTAGTAGACGGTGCCGAGCCCGATCGCGCCGAACCAGAGGAAGAGAAGATTGTTCCCGAACCACCAGGTCACCGCCTCCTGCATCACGCCCTGCAAGGGCACCGCGAAGAGCATGATTTGCGTCGCACCGTAGACCCAGGGGAACCAGAGAAAGGCGCCGAGCAAATACCATTGCGTGATGTAAATGTGGTCGCCGCGGCGAAAGCGGAACATGAGCATCGCCCAGGAGACGACCAGGGTGTAGGCGATGAAGAGAACGCTGGAGGCGTAAGGAGGAAATTCGAGCCATTCATATCCGGTGCTGTCGCCGGCGAGAATTCCACCGACTCCAAGAAGGACCCCGAGATTCCAAAAGGCCCCACCGCCAATGAGCAAGAGCGGATGCCGCAAAGTCGTGCGGCATAAGCGCGCCATCAGCCAGATCGCCGTGCCGATGCCGGCCATCGACGCCCAGCCGTAAACCATCACATTCATGTGCGCAGGGCGGACGCGACCCCAAGTGAGAAAACCGACGTCCGAGAGCCAATCCGGCGCATGCAGTTTCCACGAGGTAAATCCGGCGAGCAGAGTGCCGAGCAGGAGCCAGGCAATCGCGGAACCATAAAAGAACAAAACGGGCAGGCGCGTGGACGCGTCGATTAACGCGCGCTCGACTTGCTCGACGTCGCGGGTCGTCACGTCCGGTTCCGCCGCCGTCGCGGGCGGAATAGTCAGAGGCGGGTTTAGAGGTACGTCACTCGGGTTCATGGCGTTTTGCCGCGAACGGGCAAGGGCGTTCCGGGCGCGGAGGGTGCAGCCGACGCCGCAGGCGACACGGGCGCCTTGACCGCGGCAGACGGGGGAGAAGCGGCGGGAGTCGTCGACGCGCCGGGCTGGCTTCCCGGCGGAGCCGGCGGCGGATTGTTGATGGCCGCGGGCTGATTTCGGTTCGTGGAATCAGGGCCCGTGACGGCGGCTGGTTTCGGGGTTTGGCTCGCGCTTACCGTCGGTGAGGGAGCTGGCGAAGCGGAAGCGGGCGCAGCGCCTTGCGGCGCTGGACTCACTTCCGCTACAATTGGATTGGCCGGCGCGGGCGATTTTTGCGCCAGCTCGGCCACGGTTAGTTTCATCGCGTCATTGATCGGAATCCGCACCACCCCTTTGCTCTTGTCCACCCAAGCATAGCTGGTGAGCGCCTTGGCTGTTTGCTCACGCGTGTCTTGCAGCTTCTTCGTCCGAGCTTGAGCCCGCTTCTCTTCGTAACGGTTGCCGCGCGGCGACGCGCCAATGACGACCAGCACCAGCAAGCCGAAGAAGGCAAAAAGAAGCACCACTCCGATCCACGTCGAAAACAGGGAGCGCGGCTGGAATTTTTGCGGTGGTTCGTCAGGCGTCACGGCTAATTAGTAGTGCGAAGGGATTCGAGGAGACGAGGGTCACGATTGGGGAAAAGCGACGCCTTGCCAACGATGCGCAGATAGAAGAAGGCCAGGGTCGCGCCCATGCCGATGAGGGGCAGAAAATCCCAGACGGTAATGTGCAGGCCCGCCGGGTAGAGCATCGGAAGAACGACGACATAGATATCGACGAGCTGCATGAAGACGATCCAGCCCGCGATCAGGCAAAGCTTGCGCGCGCTCTTTTTAGGGGCACGCAAGAGAAGCAGGGCGAACGGCACGAAGAAACGGCCGATCACCAAAAAGAGGTTCATGGCGTTCCACGATTCGGTGTTTCGCCGGATGAACCATTCGGTCTCTTCCGGAATGTTCGCGTACCAGATCAGCATGTATTGGCTGAACCCGATGTAGGCCCAGAAGACCGTGAACGAGAGCATCCATTTACCCATGATGTGGTAATGCTCCATCGTGACGGTGTCCTTCAAATATCCGGCCTTGCGCAGGGCCGTGATCACCAGCACCAGGAGCGACATCGAGCTGCCGGCCGCGCCCGCGAAAATGTAAACGCCCCACATGGTGGAGAACCAGTGGTAATCCAGACCCAGCAGCCAATCGTAGGCGCCGAAGGTGAGAGAAAGCCCGAATAGCGGCAGGGAAATGAACGCGATCTTCCGCATCTGCAAGGTGTAGGCCGGATTGCCGTCGCGATCCTGCCGGATGGAAAAGCGCCGGAAGAGCAGAGTCGCACAGATAAAAAAGGCGAAATAGAAAAGCGAGCGGACGAGGAAGAAATGCCAGTTCAGATAGGTGCGCTTGGCGTCGAGTAGATGATCGAGTCCCGGAGCAATGGTCATCCATCCATAAAGCTGACGCCGGAAAATCAGGATCGGGATGAAGAACACCAGCATCACGATCATGAGCAGGGCCAGATTCTCCAACTGCCGGCGAACGACGACCGACCATTCCGCATCGGACACGTGATGGACAATGATCCAGAAAAAACAGCCGGCGATCAGGGTGAAGAAAAAGGCGAAGGCAAAAAGCCAGGAGAAACTGAACTGCACCCGGTCAATGAAAGCTCCGACGACGCAGAGCCCCAGACTAATAAGACCGGCCGCTCCCAGAACCAACGACAACACCGGAGAACGGTTCGCTTCGAAATACTCGCCCTCGGGGACTGGGATGACGTCAGAACGCTCGCTCATTTTTTGGGCGCCTCCGGTGGCGGCTCGGCTTTGGTTTCCGCCGGTTTATCCAGCTCCGCGCGGTGTTCGGGCGGCACATCCCCTTCGGTGGCGTTCTGGCTGCGTTGCAACGCCCGGAGATAGGCGATAATCGCCCAGCGATCGGTGACGGTGATATTCGGCCCGTAGGCCAGCATCGTGTTCTTGCCGTGGGTGATGGTGTTGAAGATTTCCCCGTCGGCCATTTTGCGGATCCGTTCGTCCTGCAACGTGACCACGGTCGCGAGGCCGTACTGCTTCACGATCCCGTCCCCGGCTGCGGTCACGCCGTGACAAAGAGAGCAATTGATATTGAACCGCTCTTTTCCCCGCGCCATCAATTCATCCGTCAGCGTCATCGGAAAGCCAGTCCCCCAATTCGTCCCCATCTTGCCGGTGTTGAAATAATCTGTTCCTCCGGTGAACCCGAGCCGCGGCTGCGCATTCATCTCGACCGGGACCGGCGCCGCGCCTGAACTCGATTCGCTCGAGGCCTGCGGCATTTCGTACCCAATCGGAACGGTGCCGGGGACCGGAACGCGCGCGCCGCGCCCGTCCGCAAAGAATCCAAGCGGCGCCTGAGCACGGACCTTCGGCTGGCGCACCATGTCGGGAAAAACTTCGATGGGCGAACCAGTGCTCTTTTGCCCGCGCAAGCCGAAGACGGCGACGATCGCGACGCCGGTCAGCAAGAAAATGAGGAAGAAGCCGCGGAGCATATTTAGTCTTCGTGGATTATCGTGACGTGCTGGCCACCGCTTTGTTCCAGGAGTTCGCGGGCCTCCACTTCGGTGAAGCGCGGGTCCCGCGCTTCGATTACGAGGAAAAATCCATCGTTGGTCGCGCGGCTGAACCGTTGCCAATTGAAAATCGGATGATACCAGCGCGGCAGGCCGTTCATCAGGAGCATGGCGAAAAACGCGCTGAAAGCGGAGAAGAGGACGGTGAGCTCAAACATGATCGGGAAAAACGCCGGCACCGTCGCCCAGTTGGTCGGTTTTCCGTGCACGACCAGTGGGTAAATGAGCCAGGAGGGACCGAACGTCAGGACCGCCGCGGTCAGCAATCCCGTAATCCCGCCCCCGAGCACGAAGGCGCTGAGCCACGATTTGCCGAGCCCCATCGCTTCATCCATCCCGTGAATCGGAAATGGGGAATGCACGTCCCAGCGTTTGAAGCCCGCATCGCGCACCCGTTTCGCCGCCTCGTAAAGCGCGGCGGCGCTGGGGTATTCCGCGCCCATGCCGTAAACTTTGTTTCCGGAAGGCGTTCTCATGTGCGCTCCATTCCAGCGCCTTTTGCGCTGTAGCCACGGCGCTCTGTCGCCGTGCCAAATGTGTGGCCTGGGGTCCAACGCCCCGACAGAGCGAGGCGGCTACAGCGCGGCAACAGGCGAGCGATCCTCATGTGCGCTCCTTTCCGCCCGCGGCGACGGCGTGATGTTCAGCAGGAGAGGCGTGGTGCGGGTCGGCCTCGGGCAGCACGATCTTCACTTCCGACATCGCAATCATCGGCAGGTAGCGAATGAAAAGAAGGAAGAGGGAGGTGAAAATTCCGAAGGTGCCGATGAAGGTCCAGATGTCCACCCACGTCGGATAAAACATGCCCCAGGACGACGGGATAAAGTCCCGGTGCAATCCGCCGACGATGATGATGAAACGCTCGAACCACATGCCGGCGTTCACGCACATGCAGACGAAATAAACCACGTAGACGTTGAACCGGAACTTCTTGAACCAGAAGAGCTGGGGCGCAACCGTGTTGCAGAAGAGCATCCCGACCCACCAGTACCACCAGTAGGGACCGAAGATGCGATTGTAGAACGCATACTTTTCGTACTGATTTCCGCTATACCAGGCGACGAAGAATTCCATCGCGTAGGCGTAGCCGACGATCGAGCCGGTGAGCAAAATGATCTTCGCCATCTTGTCCACGTGCTGCGGCGTGATGATGTCGTGAAGTTTGTAAATGGCCCGGGCCGGGATGAGCAGCGTGAGCACCATGGCAAAGCCGCCGAAGATGGCGCCCGCCACGAAGTAGGGCGGGAAGATCGTGGTATGCCACGTCGGAATAATCGACGTGGCGAAGTCGAAGGAAACGACGCTGTGGACCGAGAGAACGAGCGGCGTGGACAGGCCGGCGAGCAACAGATAGGCCATTTCGTAATGGCGCCAGTTGCGGTTCGAGCCGCGCCAGCCCAGGGCGAAAATTCCAAACAGGAACTTCTTGATCTTCGTCGTGGCCCGATCCCGCAACGTCGCGAGATCCGGAACCAGGCCCGTATACCAGAAGAGGACTGAAACCGTGAAATAGGTCGAGACCGCGAAGACGTCCCAGAGGAGCGGACTGCGGAAGTTCGGCCAGATGCCGTAGTTGTTTGGGAGAGGCGCGAGAAACCACGCCATCCAGACCCGGCCGACGTGGACGCCGGGGAAAATCGCGGCGCAGATGACCGCGAAGAGGGTCATCGCTTCGGCGGCACGGTTGATGGAGGTGCGCCATTTTTGCCGGAGCAGGAACAAGATCGCGGAAATGAGGGTGCCGGCGTGGCCGATACCGATCCAGAAAACGAAGTTAGTGATGTCCCAGGCCCAGCCGACCGGATGATTCAGTCCCCAGGTTCCGACGCCGGTGGAAATCTGGTATCCGAGACAGAACAGACCGAACATCGCCACCATCGAGGTGATCGCGAACGCGACCCACCACCAGCGCGGCGCGCGTTCTTCGACGACGCCCGAGATTCGCTCGGTGATCCAGCTGAAGTTCCGCTTGTTCAGGACCAGCGGGACACGCGCCAACGGCTTCTCGACCGAAGCCGATGCTTCGCCCTCGATCACGTCTGGAACTGTGGTGGCGCTATCCATTACAAAGAATTTGCGATTTCCGATTTGCGATTTGCAATCGGGATTTTCGGCAATCGAAAATCGCAATTCGCAAATCTAAAATTTCTCACGGTTTCTCCTCCGTTTTCACCGCCTCTTTGTCGTGCCCGTGAGTATCGTGTTTGGCCTTGGGATGCGCGGGAGCGTGGTGGCCGTGATCGAGACTCGCCACCGCGATCTTTCCGGCATCAGGCATTTTCGGATTGGGGTTTCTGATTCGCGCCAGATAACTCGTGCGGGTCTTCACATTCAAATATTCGAGCAGGCGGTAATTGCGGTCCTGCTGTTTCATCTTTGAGACGCGGCTCTCGGGATCCGAGACTTCGCCAAAGACAATCGCTTCGGTCGGGCAAGCCTGCGCGCAGGCGCTCGTAAACGAGTCGCGCGGGATGCGCGTGTCGCTCGACGCTCCGGCGCGAACGTGGGCGGCGATCTTGGCCTCCTCGATTCGCTGGACGCAAAAAGTGCATTTTTCCATCACGCCCCGCATGCGCACCGTCACGTTGGGATTCTTCTGGAGCTTCACCGTGTCGGGCGCGCCCTTTTTCGTCAGCGGCCCGAGATATTCCTGATAAACGGTGACCAGGCCCAGGACTTTGTCTTTGCCGATCGGCCGCTGGTTGTAGTCGAAGTAATTGAACCGGCGCACCTTGAAGGGGCAGTTGTTCGCGCAGTACCGGGTGCCGATGCAGCGGTTGTAGGCCATCACGTTCAAACCATCCTCGCTGTGCACGGTCGCGTTCACCGGGCAGACGGTTTCGCACGGTGCGTTCTCGCAGTGCTGGCACATCATCGGCTCGTGCACCATCTCGGGGTCTTCCGGATATTCGCCCTTGTCCTGGTTGAATGGCTTCGCGCTCGCGTAGTAGCGATCGAGCCGGAGCCAATGCATCGCCCGGCCGTGGCTCACCTGAAGTTTCCCGACAATCGGAATATTATTTTCGCTCTGGCAGGCCACAATGCAGGCGCTGCAGCCGGTGCAAACATTCAGATCGACCGACATCCCCCATTGCTGCCCGGCCGTGAGCGGCGGATGGCTGTAAAGCGACGGCAATTTCTCCGGCAATTCGTCGTCGCCCGCGATCTTCCTCACGAATTCGGGGTCTTTGCGATAATGCTCGACCGTCGCTTCGCGCACCAGGCCCCGGCCTTCGATGCTCCAGTGGTCCTGCGTAATCGACAGCGCGTAGGTCCCGGCCACTTTCGTGATCTCGACGCGCTCAACCGTCTTGCCGTCGGCGGCGATGAAGTGCGGATTCGAGCTATTGCGCAAGAGGTAGCCGTTAAAGCCCGCTTCTTCGCCCACCGGTCCGGTCTTCTTTCGTCCGTAACCGAGAGGAATGGTGATGGAACGATCCGCGTGCCCGGGCGACACGAGCACCGCGATGACGAGCTCGCGCCTGATATTATTCTTCTGCGCATCGAGGCCCTTTTCCGTGATGGCAATGTTCACGAGATCGCCGTTGCCGACGCCAAGATGTTTCGCCTGGGCCGGACTCATCAACGCCGCATTGTCCCAGGTGAGCTTGGTAATCGGGTCGGGCAATTCCTGGAGCCACCCGTTATTGATGTAGCGCCCGTCGTCCATCGCGTAACTGCGAACGAGGACGATCTCGGGAGCGTCGAGCGTCGGCGCCGGCGCCGGCGCCCAAAGAGTGTGGGCGATGCCTCCGGCATTGTTTGCGTTGAAAGTCGGAGGCTTTTCCTTGAGCGGGACATGCGAGGAAAAACCGTCCCGCAGGAGCCGGGACCACGCCGTGGCGAAATCTCCCGGCGGCGCGGTGGCGCGAAATGTTTCCTGGACGAGCTCGGGTCCTTCCACCTTGGGAGCGCCCAGCAGGGCGTTCATCAGCTCGATTTCGGAGAGACCGCCGAAGAGCGGAAGGATCATCGGTTGAATCGCGAGGTAAGCGCCCTCGGTCGTGAGCGCGTCCCCCCACGCTTCCAGATAATGAGCGGCGGGAACGTGCCAGGTGCTCAGGGCCGAAGTTGCATCCTCGTAATGGCCGAGGCGGACGACGTCGGGCACCCTCTTCTGGAGATCGGCCCAATCGACCGGCCCTTTCGTCTCCCGATCCTGCGTAATTCCGCGCGGCGCATTGTAAACCGGATCGCCGCCGAAAATGAAAAGCTGCTTGATCCGGCCCCCGCTAATTTCCCCGGCTAACTGGAGGATGCTGTTCGTTTTCGGATGCCGGGTAAACTCCCGAACGATCACCGTCGCGCCGATGTTCTTCAGGGCGGAATTGATGGCGTAGACGAGGAATTGCACCACGACCGGTTGATGCGAACCGGCCAGGACCAGGCTCGCGCCCGGTTTCGCGAGGAGGTCGTTGGCGACTTCGTTCAGCCACTGTTCGTCGAATTTTTCGACCGCGCCCTCCGGCGCCTTGAGCGTGGCGATCGTCGTAAACAGACCGGAGTCCTTCGTGCCCGCGGCAATTTTTCCCGCGAGCGCGAAAGCGAACGCCGAGATCTGGCTCGCGGGACAACGCAGCCGATGATCCGCCATCGCGCCCGTGAGAGTGAAACGATTCTCGACCACGTAAAGGCGGTTCATCGTGTCCTTCGCCGCGCTGACGCGACGACGCGAAGAGAAAGCGCGGACGCCCGCGAGATCGCCGTCGCCGCAATCAAGGAAATCGCTGTCGAGCGCGAGAACGACATCGGCGCGGTCGAGCCGGGGAATGAGCCGCGAATTCTCGCCGAAGCTCATTTGGGTGGCGAAGTTCTGCGCTTCGGTCAGGAGCGGGTCGTAGACACACCAGCGCATCTTGGGGAAAACCTTCAGCAACTCCGCGCGCAAACGATCGCGCGTGGGCGAATGCACTTCCTCGACCAGAAACGCGAGACCGGCCCCGCCGTCGGCCGCAATCTTTGAGCGAAGCTCAGTGAGATATTTCTCGAAGGCCGCCCGGTCGCGGGTCTCGAAGTTCTCGACTTTCTTGCCCCCCTCGGTTTTCTCGCCTTTTTCGACGAAGCGCTTGGAGCGGGCCGGATCATAAAGATCGAGGATGGAAGCTTGCGCGAAGGCGTCGGTCGCCCCGCCGCTCGCGGGATGAAGAGGATTGCCGTCGATCTTGGTCGGCCGGCCGTCGTGCGTCGTGACCACGAGCGGAAGCGCGCCGGTGCGCCGCGGCATCGCGGTGGCGTAGAAAAGAGACTTGCCGGGAATCGCCCACTCGACGCCCTTGGTAAACGGCACGAGGTGCGCTTCCGGACGGCGGCAACTGGTCAGGCCAAAGCCGGCCAGCGCCATCGACGCTCCCATCAGCTTCAGGAACCCGCGCCGCGACCAATCGTCGCCTTCGAGCTGGGCCGCGCCGGCGGGAAACTCGCGTTCGAGCCAGCCGCGAAATTCAGGCGTGTCGCTGAGCTCGCCGAGGCTGCGCCAATAGCGTTTCCCGGTCAGCTGCTCAGGTGGATGCTCGAAAACGCGTTTCATCGGTGGCACCCCTGGCAGTTCAGCGGCGGTTTGATGTCCCAGCGCTCTTTCAAGGTCTGGCCGATCTCCTGTTGGGTCAGATTCGCTTTCTTCGACCAGTCCTCTTTCGCGTCCTTCGGCTGTCCGTATTTTGCCACGAAGGCGGGGACATTTTCGCCCTCCGGTTTCCAATCAAGATTATAGATCTCGGTTTCCGGTCGAAGGAAATTTTCGGGATGCCGATGGCATTCGAGGCACCAGGCCATGCTGTGCGGCTTGGCGTGATAGACGACCGGCATGTGATTGACCTCCCCATGGCAGCTCGCGCAACTGATCCCGCGGTTCACGTGCGCGGAGTGATTGTAATAAACGTAATCGGGCGAGCGATGGAGCTGGACCCACTCGACCGGCTGTCCGGTTTTCCAGCTCGTTCGCACCGGTTCCAGTTTCGGATTGTCTTTCTGCACCTGCGTATGACACGCCATGCAGGTTTGGGTGCTGGGAAGATTCGAATGCGCCGCCACGTCGACAAAACTATGGCAATAGCGGCAATCCATCCCGAGCTGCGACACGTGCAGATCATGCGGGAAAGGCACCGGCTGGATCGGCTCGTAACCGACGCGGGTGTACTTCGGGGTGATGTAATACCAGGTCCCCGCCGTCAAACCGCAAACAATCACCACGCCGCAAACCGCGATCTTCAGCGGAAGCCAATTTGACCAGCGTGGAAAGAAATTCGCCATAGCGCTTAGCGAACTGTGCTTCCCCGAAGGGCCAGCCGCCAAGATAAAAACGGCGCAAAGTTGCAGTTAGGATGTGCGGCGCTCAGAGGTCGGTAATGTTAAAGGTTAATCGCCGCGACACAGCGAGAGTGCGGCAAGTTTATAAATCGACATTCGGTTGGCAAAAGAAAATTGTTTACCATCTTGTTTCTCCCCGGAAAAAACTCGCGACTCTATCTTGATACGAAGAAGCGGCGGACAAGCAAAACCGTAAAAACAAATTTTTTTAGCCGGCCGGACAGCGCGAAGCTGCGCTCGACGATCGCGCCGGGCCTTGCGAAGATGATCAGATGAAGGTTTCCGGGGTGCTCTCATCTCTCCTCGCGGCCTGCTGCGCCGCGTCGGGTGCCTTGAACGCCGAACCGGCGGACACCGTTTTTATCAACGGAAATATCTACACGGCAAACGACCGGCAACCTCGGGCGGAAGCGATCGCGGTGAAGAGCGGCCGGATCGTTTTTGTCGGCTCAAACGCGAACGCAAAACCTTTTCAGGAGGCCCCCGCTCGCGTCGTCGATCTCGCGGGGAAAACCGTAGTCCCAGGGCTGACCGATTCGCATTGCCATATCTTTGGCATCGGCGCGCGCGAGATGAATTTGAATCTGGAAGGAACCGAGACGCGCGAAGCTTTTCTGGCCAGAGTGAAGGAACGCGGGGCTAAAACCGAAGCCGGCAAATGGGTGACCGGGCGGGGCTGGATCGAGACTTTCTGGACGCCGCCCCAATTCCCCACCCGCGCCGACCTCGACCAGATCGCGCCCGACCATCCGGTTTATCTCACGCGGGCCGACGGCCACGCCGCGGTTGCCAACAGCGCGGCGCTCAAGCTTGCCGGAATCGACAAAGACACCCCGAATCCTTTCGGCGGCGAAATTCTCAAGGACAAGGAAACCGGCGAACCCACCGGGATATTGCTGGATAACGCCGGGGACCTCTTGGAGAAGCACATTCCGCAGCCGACCGAAGCGGAACGGGAACAGGCATTCTTGCTTGGGGTCAAACGCGAGGTCGAACTAGGCTGGTGCCAGATCCAAAATGCCGGCAGCCAGAAAGCCGATACCGATCTGATGCGGCGGCTCTACGCGGAGGGCAAAGTCAAAATCCGAATCTACAACGCCGTGTATGGTCCGGGCGGTGATGCCGAAGCGCTCCTGAGAGAAGGACCGACACTCAATGCCTACGATTTCCGTTTCACGCAGCGCACCATCAAGGTCGTCTTCGACGGCGCCCTCGGCTCGCGCGGCGCCGCCTTGCTGAAACCATATAGTGACGCGCCGGACACGTCGGGTTTTTTCACGACGAAGGAATCGGACCTGCGGCCAATGCTCGAGGAGGCCTTGCGCCAGGGAATCCAGGTAGAAACTCACGCGATCGGCGACCGGGCCAACCGAACGCTCCTCGATCTTTACGAGAAAGCGTTCGGAGCCGTGCTACCTGAACAAAGAAAGATCCGCGAACCCCGGTGGCGGGTGGAGCATGCGCAGATTCTGAGCGCGGAAGATATTCCTCGGTTTGCGAAATTACGCGTCATTCCCTCCATGCAAGCGTCCCACGCGATCAGCGATTTGTTTTTCGCGCCGAGCCGTCTCGGGAAAGAACGTCTCAAGGGAGCTTATGCCTGGCAGAGCCTGATCAAGTCGAAAGCCATTATCGCGGGCGGATCGGATGCGCCCGTGGAGCGAGGGGAACCGATGATCGAGTTCTACGCGGCGGTGGCGCGCAAAAGCGTGAAAGGATTTTCCGGCGACGGATGGCATCCCGAGCAGGCCGTTTCGCGGGAGCAGGCGTTGAAGATGTTTACCGCCTGGCCCGCTTACGCTGCGTTCGAAGAAAAGGACAAAGGTTCAATCGAGGTTGGGAAGCTGGCGGACCTTACTGTTCTCTCGAAGGACATCATGAAAATTCCCGCGCCGGAGATTCTAAAGACGACCTGCGCGATGACCGTGATCGGCGGGGAGATTGTTTACGAACGACCGGACTAAGTGGCAAGGCATTCGCCCAAGTGTTTGTCATCCCGAGCCGCGCAGACGGCGAGGGACTCACAATTGCAGTGTCGGTTTGCTTGCGGCCTACAACGCCCGAAGCCGGTCATTCCCACTCGCCGCGCACGCGTTTCTGCCAGGCGAGCGGATCCTGCGACAACTGCACAGCGTCTGAAAATGCAGCGAGATCGGTTTGCTGTTCTGTTTGCCCTTCCCCATTCAAACGCGAGGTGAGAAAACGAACTAGCTCCTGCTTTTCTTCGAGTGGCAATGCGTCCACCGCAGCCTCGATTTCAGCCAGTGTGCTCATCGGTCGATCTTAACGCCGCGCGAAAGCTGCCGCAAGATTCAGGATTAACCTTCGGCGTGGAGGTGTTCCCGGCGTGCCCGCGAAATGACGTTATCAAGCCGGCCAGCTTTCACATCGTCTTCAAACTGCTCGTCCCAGAGATCGTCGAGAACCTCGCGCAGTTCTTGCGCAAGCTGCCATGCATCTTTTGCCGGCAATTTGCGGATCGCCTCGCGGATTTCAGTAACGGTGCTCACGGCTCAGTTACACCGCCAACAAATCAGGCGCCTACGAGTACAAATACTCGTCGTGGTACTCGCGCTGGGGCGCGAATTGCACGGTCTCGTCGCCGCCGGTCTCGGGATACTCGAAGATCTTTCCTTCGTAGTTCCGGATCACGATCTTCTCGTTGTCGTGATACAAGACGTAACCGGGATTGATCGGCACTTTGCCGCCGCCGCCGGGGGCGTCGATGACAAATTGCGGCACGCCGTAGCCGGTGGTGTGTCCGCGCAATCCTTCGATGATCTCGATTCCCTTCGCGACGGACGATCGCAGGTGCGACGAACCGTTGATCAGGTCGCACTGGTAAATGTAATAGGGCCGGACGCGACACATGAGGAGCTTCTGCACGAGCGTCTTCATCGTGTCGATGTTGTCGTTCACGCCCGCCAGGAGCACGCTCTGGTTGCCCAGGGGGATGCCGTGATTCGCCAGGCGCTCGAGCGCTTCCTTCACTTCCACCGTGAGCTCGCGCGGATGATTCACATGCACGCTCATCCAAAGCGGATGGTATTTTTGCAGCATGGCGCAAAGCTCCGGCGTGATGCGCTGCGGCAGGAAAATCGGAACGCGCGTCCCGATGCGGAGAAACTCGATGTGCGGGATGGCGCGCAGCCGGCTGAGAATGCGTTCGAGCTTGTCGTCGCTGAAAATCAGCGCGTCGCCGCCGGAGAGGAGCACGTCGCGCACTTCGGTATGTTCTTCGAGATAACGGAACGCTTCCTCGAAATCGGTGTGCAGCTCCTGCTCGCCGACCCCGCTCACGACGCGGCTGCGCGTGCAATAGCGGCAGTAACTCGCGCACCGATCCGTCACGAGAAACAGGACGCGGTCCGGGTATCGATGGACCAGGCCGGGCACTGGCATGTGCGCGTCTTCCCCGCACGGATCGGCCATGTCGTAAGGCGACGCCCATGTTTCTTCGATCCGCGGGACGACCTGGCGCCGAATGGGGCAATCGGGATTGTCGCGCTCGATCAGGTTGAAAAAATGCGGGGTGACGGCGAGAGCGAGCTTTGTCCCGGACAGAAGCACGCCACTGCGCTCTTCATTCGATAATTCCAGGTGCTGCTCGAGCTGGGCGAGCGAAGTGACCCGGTTTTTCAGCTGCCATTTCCAATCATTCCAGAGTTCCGCCGGAATGCCCGGCCAGTAGCCAGGCGCGTGCGTGACGAACTCTTTTCCATCCATTTTGCCAGGGGCAAGAGTGAGCATTTTCTTAGTGAAGCGAAATGTTAATGGCCTTAACAATCGTGTCAATGCAGGCACCTCCAGGTGTGCGAGGAGGGCATTTTCATTCCCTCGTGCTCGTGCCGTGCTCGTGCTCGGCACCTCAACCTCCGATTACGATCACGAGCACGAGCACGATCACGAGGACGAGGACGAAGGAGGGGAACCTCGCCTTTTGGCATTTGAACAGCTACCGTAGCCTTCGTGTCCAAGTTCCCAGTCATGCGAAATGTCATTCAATTCCTCGCCCTCTTGCTGGCGATCTCATCGTTGCAAGCCGCCACCCCCGCCGCTCAACCAGAGACCTCGCCGACCGCAACGGTCCCAGCGGCCGCCGCGGAGGCCGGCAAGGACGTCGTTCATCAACTCAACAGCGCTTTTACCAAGGTGTTCGAGGTGGTCGCTCCCAGTGTCGTCATTCTCGAAGTGACGAAAAAGAATGATGGGAACGAAAGCCCGACGCTCGACGATCTCTTTTTCCAGGGGCCGCAGGATGAAAATTCGCCCCGCCGGAATCCGCGCAATTCTCAGCCCATCCAAAGCGAAGGCTCGGGATTCATCGTCCGGGCCGATGGCTACATTTATACGAACTATCACGTGCTGGAAGGCGCCGACCGGATTGACGTGAAGCTCAAAGACGGCCGCGAGTTTCCGGCGAAAGTCGTGGGCACGGACGAAAAAACGGACGTGGCGGTCATTAAGATTGAAGCGACAAACCTGCCGGCCGTGCAGTTCGCCGACAGCGATACCGTCCGGGTGGGACAATTTGCCTTCGCGATCGGCGCGCCGTTCAGGCTCGATTACACGTTCACTTACGGCCTGATCAGCGGGAAAGGCCGGAGCAAACTCCTCGCGACGGGCGGTTACTCGATTTCGGATTATTTGCAGACGGACGCGTCAATCAATCCGGGCAATAGCGGCGGGCCGCTTTGCGACATCGACGGAAAAGTGGTCGGGATGAACACCCTGATCAACGGGTTGAACCGCGGCCTCGGTTTCGCGATCCCGAGCAATCTGGCCAACGAAATCGGACTGCAACTGATCGCCGGCCACAAGATTATCCGCCCCTGGCTGGGAATCCGGATCGAATCGCTGGGCGACGACCCGTCGATCCGCGACTTGTTCAAGGGACTCGACAAGGGCGTCGTCGTCCGAACGATCGAAGCCGACGCCCCTGCCTACAAGAGCGACCTGCGTCCGTTCGACGTAATTACGCAAGTCGACAGCGCGCCCGTGAGCACCGACACGCAGCTCCAGCGCGAAATCTTGAAAAAGAAGGTCGGCCAGAACGTTGAGCTCACGGTTTGGCGGAAGGGCCAAACGCTCAAGATTCCAGTGACAACGGGCGAATTACCCAACGATATCTCCCGCGCCTCGAACGAGCTGACTCCGCCGGTGCCACCAAAGCCGGAAGACTCGAACAAGTTTGGCTTGCAAGTGCAGGACCTGACCAAGGAGGTCGCGGCCCGCCTGAAACTCAAGGTGGAGCAAGGTGTGATCGTGACGGACGTGGCCGATAACAGTCTGGCCGCCGCCCAGGACATTCAACGCGAAGACGTCATCACCGAAGTGGACGGAAAACCGGTAACCAACGTGGCCTCATTTCGCGAAGCGCTCACGAAAGCCGACCTGCGGAAAGGCATCCTGCTCTATATGGATCGCAAAGGCAGCAAGACGTTCGCGGTCCTGAAAGCCGGCCGCTAACAGACCGGGAGCCGGCCCACTGGGAATTCGTTCGCCCGTCTAGACCGAGGATCGCCGGCCCGACACCAGCAGGATTATCCCACCCACGATGCAGAGGCCGCCAACGATAGGCCCGATCGGGATCGGATGTTCTTCCTGCTTGTTGATCTCGAGCGGGCCCAGTTTCGCTACGTTTTCCTTGGTAGTGAAACTGGCGTAACCGCCGTAGGCCAGCATGACAACGCCGACGATGACGAGAATGATCCCGACTATCCCCCCGGGTTTCATGAATTGGCCGCGCTAGAGCGTGCGTCTGCCTGAGATCAGATTGACGATCAGAACCACGACCGCGATGACGAGCAGTAGGTGGATGAGCTGGCCGCCAAAATGGCCGATGAAGCCGAGCAGCCAGAGAATCAACAGAATAACAAAGATAGTCCAGAGCATAAGGTTTCCTTTGGGTTGAGGTTTCTTCTGCTTCGTGCGCGGAGCCGCGACTGCGCTTATGGATTTTTCCGATTCTCCAGATTTTCGGCCATCTTGCCGGCTTTTACACAAATTCGAACAAATCTCTGGCCGCCCGGGCTGAAAAATACTACAAACGGTTTCCAGTTCGTCGTCCTTTCAATTCTCGTTGTCTATGCGTTCCAAACTTCTCCTTTCTTGTCTCGTGGCCCTGCTGCTGGCCGGTCGTGCCTTCGGTTGTGCCTTCGAAGGCACCATCGTCGAAAAATATTCCCGGCTGCGGCCGGACGCGAGCATGATCGGCACCGAAGGCGTCCATTCCTTCGTCTTCCGCGGCCCGACCGGCACTTCGCGACTGCCCGTAGGAGTTCCGAATCCCCAATTCTGGACGGAGTCCAGCGGCTCGTACAAGTTTCTCCTGCGCGATCAGCGGGGAAACGTGCGTTCGCAATTGGTGACCCCGGAGGTTTTCGCGCGCTGCCGGGTCGGCGATTATTTCAACGATCGAGGCCCTGCCTGCGCACCGGCTGATGCAAAGGACAGCAAGGCCACCGTCGCGGTCATTCAACAGAGGCGACATCACCGAACGGCCCAGGCGCGCCAATCACATCGCAGGGTGGTTCAGGTACGCCGATCACATCGGAAGGTGGCGATGCATCGCCGTCATCATTCCAATAAATCGCGCAAGGCGATTGCGCTTCGCACCTCGCATCTCGCCCTCCCTCGCGGTTGAGTTCTAACTGAGCGCCGCGCGTAGATTCCATCCATTTTTCTGCAGGCGTTCGCACGCCTCGGCATAATCGCATTTCCCCAACTCCGCCACGAGGCGCGCGGCACGATCGCGAAGCTTATCGCTGGAAATCGCAAGATCGACCATCAGATTGCCGCGCACCTTGCCGAGCGCGACCATGGCCCCGGTGCTGAGAATGTTGAGGGCGATTTTTGTGGCCGTCCCCGCCTTTAAACGCGTCGACCCGGTCAAAATCTCGGGCCCTGTTTCCAGGTCGATCTCGAGATCGATCCCCGCTCCGCGAGGCCGCGCCGGATTGCAGGTCAGCAAAATCGTTGGCGCACCGCGCTTTTGCGCCGCCGCGAGCGCGCCGAGGACGAAGGGAGTCCTTCCGCTCGCGCTGATTCCGCAGACGATATCCGCGGCGGTCACGCCCCGTTCGTCGACTGCCAGCGCACCGGCGCCGCGCTGGTCCTCCGCCCCCTCAACGCTGCGGTGGAGCGCGTTCGCGCCTCCCGCCATAATGCCCTGCACTGTCTCAGGCGAAGCGCCAAAGGTCGGTGGAATCTCACTCGCGTCGAGCACTCCAAGCCGGCCGCTGGTCCCCGCGCCGACGTAAAACAACCGGCCATCCTTGCGCAGAGCGCCCGCAACCATTTCCACTCCGCGCGCGAGCGAGGCAGCCGCTTTCCGCAACGCTTCCTGAACAAATTTTTCCTCCTCGATGAAAAGGTCGACCAAATCCCGGGCGCCTAGCTTTTCCAGGCCCTCCGAGCGCGGATTCCGCTGCTCCGTCGAGGCGGCGGCGAGATCTTCCATCTGGGCTCCGCGAGTTTCGATCGAAAAGGTGGCCGGCTCCTCGATCTCCGCCGCCAGCCACGCGGCTCCAAATTCGGGAGGTTGCTCGCTCATCGCCACGCGCGCGTCGGGCAGGCTCTTCTTGAGCTTGCGGCGAAAGGCATGCGTATAAGCCGAGTCGCGCTGAAAAAGGCCGCCCAGCAAAATGACTTTTGGCGCGAGCAAGTGCAGGCGGGTCGCGACCGCTTCGGTGTATTCACTCAAAACCCCGGTGCCTTCCTCGATGATCTTGACTGCGTTCGCGTCCCCTTTGGTCGCTGCTTCAAAAACGATCGGCGCCATGGTGGCGATTTCCATTTTGTCCGCATTCTGCGCCCAGCGCACCAGCTCATCGCGGCTGTTCAACGAAAGCGCGCGGAGGATATCGGCGGTAAATTGCGCTTCGCCGCGGTGGAGATCGTATTCGCGCAAAATGAGACGAAGCGCCTGGACGGAGAGGAAATAGCCGCCGCCAGCGTCGCCCAAAATATGGCCCCACCCTCCCGCCTTTTCGATGCGGTCCCCCCGGCGACCGGTGACGGAAGCTCCAGTCCCCGCGTTCACGACAATCCCATCACCGCGCGCCAAGGCGGCCGCCAGACCTGAATCCCGGTCGCTTCCGGCGACGATTTTTGCCTTCGGCCAGATTTCGGCGCAAAGCGATTCCAGAGAGCGGCGATCGTCGGCTCCACAGCCGGCAAGAAATATCCCGACGCGATCTGCCTCGGCCGGCAATTGCCTAAAAATGGAACGGAGGCGATCCGCCGAGGTCAGGCGGAAATTCGAAGGCGGCAGCTTTCCCTGATCGACGACGCGCAAACCGTCCGCGGCGCGTTCCGCCAGGACCCACGCGGTCTTCGTTCCTCCTCCTTCGACACCGAGGATTCGCTCGCTCACAACTCAATGCTTAACTCAAGGAGCGGGGGGGGGGGTGGGACGGCCCCGG
>DASZDO010000053.1:0-70277 GCA_035941955.1 Chthoniobacterales bacterium | reverse complement strand
AATCGGATTGTCCTTGTCCGACTCGTGAAGAAACGCGCGCTTCTCGTGATAGAGATCGAGAAATGTTCCGCCGAGAATGTTTTCTCGAATTTCGCGCATGAGCTGGTGGTAGAAGTGGAGGTTGTGCTTCCCGAGCAACTGCCAGCCGAGCGTCTCGCCGGTCTTGGTGAGGTGATGGAGATAATCGCGCGAATAGCGCTGGCAGGTCGGGCAGGTGCAGGTGGGATCGAGCTTCTCGTCCGAATATTTGTAAACGCCGCGCCGCATTTGCAGAAAGCCGCGGGAAGTAAAGACGGCGCCGCGCTGGGCCAGTTGCGTCGGCATGATGCAATCGAACATGTCCACGCCGCGATGGACGGCTTCCAGAAGATCGAGCGGGGTGCCGACGCCCATGAGGTAACGCGGTTTGTCCTCCGGCAGGAGTTGCGCGGTGAATTCGCACACGTCTTCGCGCTCACTCTTGCCCTCCCCTACGGCCAGACCTCCGATCGCGAACCCGTCGAACGGCATTTCGCCCAGGACCGCCACGCTCTCCCGCCGCAATTCCTGGAAGAGCGCGCCTTGCACGATCCCAAAAATCGATTGCGGTGAATCTCCGCGCGCCGCCAGACTCCGCGCCGCCCAACGATGCGTGACCCCGAGCGCCGCTCGCGCCGCCGCTTCATCCGAGGTCGAGGCGATGCAATGATCGAGCGCCATCATGATGTCGCCGCCAATGGCCTTCTGCGTCTCGACGCTCAATTCCGGGCTGAGCAGGATCGTCTTCCCGTCGAGGTAACTCTGGAAAACCGCTCCCTCCTCGCTCATCGCGCGCGAATGCGGCAGGGAGAAAATCTGGAATCCACCCGAATCCGTCAGGACGGAGCGTTTCCAACTCATGAAACCGTGAATGCCACCCGTGCGCCGAAAGACTTCGGGGCCGGGGCGCAGCAACAAATGGTACGTATTCACCAGCAGGATCTGCGTGCCTGCATCCTCGAGCGTTTGCGGGAGCTGCGCCTTCACCGTGGCCTGCGTTCCCACCGGCATGAAGAGCGGCGTTCGCACCTCGTTGTGCAAAGTGCGAAAGGTCGCGGCCCGTGCGCGGGAGCCCGTCGCCTGCGCGTCGAGACGGAAATTCAAGCGGGACGCCATTACGCGATGACTTGCCGATAAACCGCTTCGTACTGGGGGACAATATTCGCGGCGGTAAAATACTTCTCGGCTCGCGCGCGCGCCCGCTCCCCAAGTCGCCGCGCGATGTCCGGGGAATCGACCAGGGCATCGAGCGATGATGCCATGGCCGCGATGTCGCCGAACTCATGCAGATAAGCGGCCTCATCCACCACCTCGGGAATTCCGCCGATGCGAAAAGCGACGACCGGTTTACCGAAAAACAGGGTTTCGAGAATACTCAGGCCGAAACTTTCGTTCTCCGAGGTGTAGAGGCCGGCCTCGGCGGCGGGCAAATAATTCTCTACCGCGGCCGCATCCTCCCGGACGATGACGTGACCGCGCAATCCGAGTTCGTCCAGAAGCGGTTCGTAGGGAGCGAAGGGGCCGCCGGCCAGAATAAGGAGCCGGATTCGGTCACGATTCGCAGTGCTCGCGATCACCCGCAACAAGAGATCGATGCGCTTGACCGGCCGGAGATTGGACATGTGCACCACGAGAAACTCGTCCGAGATTCCAAGCTCGCGCCGCACTTCGTCGCGAATTCTGGCCGGCGCGGCGGGCGTAAAGAAATTCGGGATGACCTGGATCGGTTCACGGAGTCGAAAAGTCTCCTCTGTTTGTTGCCGCAGCCATTCCGAAACCGTCGTCACCGCATCGGAATGGATGAGGGCGTGTTCGATGGCGGCGCGGTATTGCGGATTTGGACCGAGCAACGTGGTGTCGGTCCCGTGCAGGGTCGTGACAATTTTCGGCGCGGAGTCGCCAATCATTTCCGACGCGAGAAACGCGGCGGTCGCGTGCGGCACGGCATAGTGCACGTGGAAAACATCCAGCTCATCGTGCCGGCCGATCTCGGCCATCTTGACCGCGAGCGGGAGCGTGTAATCGGGACACGGGAACACGCTGCTCTGGCCGACTGCAACATGGTGGAAATGAATTCGTGGCGCCGAGAGGTCGAGTCGCACCGGCTTGGCATAACTGAAAAAATGGACGGTGTGGCCGCGCGCGGCGAGCTCAGTGCCGAGCGCGGTGGCGAGAATTCCGCTGCCTCCGATCAACGGAAAGCAGGTGATCCCGATCTTGAGCGGCCGTGAACTCATTTAGCCAATATACGCCTTGTCAGCATCCGAAATCTCTTCGCGTTGCACGAAAGTCACGCCGGGCGCGTCCGCTTCGTTGAGGTACTGCCGCTCGCCGGCTCCCGCCACGTAATGGGTGCAGCGGATGACCGATTGCATCCAGCGCAGGCGGGTGTCGCGGGTTGGGTTGATCTGTGTCGCATCGTGTTGTTGTGATGGCAGCTCCAGGTAGCGGTCGGCGCCTTTGTGCAGAAGCAGCTTCCCGTCACGATGCCGCGCCCGAACGATCTCGCCCTCCCAGGAAACGTCGACGAAATAGTCATCGACCGGCGCCGCCCGCTTCCGGAACTCGGGATCGCCCGAGCGTTCCACCCGAATTCCCTCCAGCAATCCCATCCGCGCATACATCTCGTGGCAGAACTCGGCGACGCTGGAAGCCTCGACCGCTTTGAAGTGATCGACCAGCTCGGCTCCGACATAGTTCGGGAGCTGGCGCGCGAGCTTCGTCTGCCATTCCGGCAGGACGCGCTTGGCATACAACGGTGAAAATTGCTTCTGGATCTTGTTCGCAAACTGGAAATTCAACGAATCGTCACGGCCGGTGTGCCGCTCGCGCAAAACGGTCATCGTCTCGCGAGGGTCATGGTCGCTGTCGTGAAAAAAGAACACGATCTCGCCGCCAATCTCGCGTTGCAGCCGGCGAGCGGCCGTGATCTTCGCATAGAGAAAACGCTTGGGGAAAAAACCGCACGGTTGTTGACCGAAACAGATGATCGGCTCAGCCATGATTAGAGTGTGTCATGCACTTTGAGTGAGGTCGGCAAGACTGTCCCGGAGGGACATTGGAAATTAGCCGGTGGCGCAAACCACCCGTTCCGAATAAAACATACCGCAAGCCCCGGCAGGGGCGATGGCATGGCATCGCGCGATTTTTCCGTCGCCCCTGCCGGGGCTTGCAATCTGGTTTGCAGAAAACCGGTGGTTTGCACCACCGGCTAATTTCTATGACGCCTCCGGCGTCGATCCACCATTCGGTAACCGGCTTAAAGTGCATGACACGCTTAGCCAATGGCCGCCGGCGGATCGTTCCTGAATAAGACGAGCTGCAAGACGGGCGCGACGAGCACGACGAGGCCGCAGCCGATAACGTTGTACCAGAGATAACCGATGTTGGAGGTGAAGAAGAGGACGAGCACGAGGGTTTGCGCGATCACGGCAGCGAAGAATACGGCGGACCCGCGCACGTTGCGCAGAAAGAACGCGACCAGGAAAAGCCCGAGAATGCTGCCGTAGAAGACCGAGCCGAGAATGTTGCCAGCCTCGATCAGGTTCTCGACCAGGCTCGCAAACGAGGCGACGGCGATCGCCACTAATCCCCAGGCCAGCGTCAGCCATCGAGTCGCGACGACGTAGTGGTGGTCGCTTGCCTTCGGGCGAATGAGCGGCCGATAAAAATCGATCGCGCTGGTCGAGCCGAGCGCGTTCAGGACGGCGGAAGTAGCCGACATGGTGGCGCAAAAGATCACGGCCACGAGCAAGCCGACGACTCCATGCGGCAGATGCTGCAGGACAAAGGTGATGAAGACATAATCGGAGTCCTTGCTCTTCGGGTTCGCGCCCGCCTCGACGAGAATTTTCTTCGTGTTATCGCGGATAGTGCGCGCTTGCGCCTCGAATTCGCGGACCTGGGCGGTTAACGTCTCCGACTCCGCCGCGGAAGCCTTGGGCAAGGCCTGGAGCGCGTCGCGTTTCCGGATGAAGACATCATCGAACTGCGTCTCGAGGGCAGTCAGCTGCGGGCCATGGCCCCGCTCGATCGCACGCTGATACGTGGGCTGGTTGAAGAAGATCGGCGGCTTCTCGAATTGATAGAAGAGAAAGACCATGACGCCGAGGAGCAGGATGAGAAATTGCATGGGCACTTTCACGATGGCGTTGAAAAGAAGGCCGATCCGGCTGGCGCGGAGCGAACCGCCCGCGAGATAACGCTGCACCTGCGATTGATCGGCGCCGAAGTAGGAAAGTGAGAGAAAGAACCCGCCCAGGATGCCGGACCAGAAAGTGTAGCGCCGGGAGGGATCGATTGAGAAATCGACCGCTCCGAGTTTTCCCATCTTGCCCGCCAAGGAGAGCGCGTTACTGAAGGAGAAATCCGAGGGCAAGCGATAGACCGCGATGCCAAACGCGAGCGCCATTCCGACCAGGATGACCAGGATCTGGTAGCGTTGCGTAAGGCTGACAATCTTCGTCCCGCCGACAACCGTGTAGGCAATGACGAAACCGCCGGCGAGCCAGATGGTGAGATTCAGGTCCCAGCCGAGCACCGCGGAGAGAATGATGGCCGGCGCGTAGATGGTAATGCCGCCGGCGATGCCGCGCTGCACCAGGAATAGGAATGCACCCAGCAGCCGCGTCTTTTGGTCAAAGCGTTTCCCGAGATATTCGTAAGCCGTGTAAACTTTCAGCCGCTGATAAATCGGAACGAAGACGGCGCAGACCACGATGAGCGCGAACGGCTGCCCGAAATAATTTTGGATGAATCCAATCCCGCTTTCGTAGGCTTGGCCCGGCATCGATAAAAACGTGATCGGCCCGGCCTGCGTCGCCATGACGGAAAGGCCGATCGTTCCCCAGCGGATGCTGTGATCGCCTCTCAGGTAATGCCGAAGATTCGGATGGCCGTAGGTGCGCCAAATCCCGTAAAGCGGGATCGCGAGAATCGTCGCGAACAGGACGATGTAATCGAGCCGGTTCACGAAAACCGGAGGGTGAACGCGTAAAGCAACACGACCTCGATGGCGAACAGGGCAATGGCGAAGGCGTAGGCTTTGCGCCATGTGCCGAAAAACGGGGGCCGATCCTGTTCGCTCATGTGGACACCTTGGCGATTCGCAGTTCCGTCACCCCTTGGCAGGGGTTGGAAAATTTGGTTGATCCGCCCCCGGAGTTTCGCTGCGCTCCACTCCGGGCTCTATTCCATCGCGCCTCCGGCGCTGAAAGCTTCCGCTATCCGAGATCCGGGGCCAACCCACGAAGCACCCGGGGGGTGCGGTGGAACTAAAGCCCGGAGTGGAGCGCAGGCCTGTATTCTTTCGCCCCTCCGGCGCTAATGAATCCGTAGTCAACCCGCCATAGCACCCGGAGGGTGCGGCGGAATTAAGCCCGGAGTGGAGCGAAGCGGAACTCCGGGTATAATCCAAAAAGAACCAAGCCCCTGAATAGGGGCGACGGAAGCCCGCGGCTGCATGAGTTCCTCCCATTGCAATCTGCTCTATCACATCGTCTTTTCGACAAAGAAACGCGAGCCGTGGCTGACGGCGACGATCCGCCGGAGGGTCCATGAGTATCTCGGCGGCGCCATTCGTAACGAAGGTAGAATCGCGCTGATCGTCAACGGAACTGCCGACCACGTTCACATCCTGGCGAAACTTAGGCAGGATAAGGCTATCTCCAAAGTCGTCGGTGAGCTGAAGGCGAACTCCTCGGGTTGGATTTCGCGAACATTCAAAGCGGCCGCTGGATTCGAGTGGCAGGAAGGATATGGGGCGTTCACGGTGAGTGAGTCGCAGCTCTCCAAAGTTTATCGTTACATCGAGAGGCAGGAAGAACATCATCGACGCATTTCGTTCCTCGAGGAATTCAAGACCCTCTTGAAGGCGCATGGTCTGCCCTTTGACGAGCGTTACCTTTAACGCGATTCGATCCCTCACCCCTTGCCAGGGGTTTGAACTCTTGATTGCTGGATTCCCGGAGTTCCGCTTCGCTCCACTCCGGGCTGGATTCCTTCGCGCCTCCGGCGCTGCAAGGTGAGAACCGGCGCTGAAGTGACGGGGCGAGAAATTCCTCAAGCAGAACTCATCCGATTGTTCGGAATATTTCACGCCACTTGCTCGCCGCTCAGGCACAAAAGCACCCGAAGGATGCGCCGGAACTAAAGCCCGGAGTGAAGCGAAGCGGAACTCCGGGGGTCTTATCCAAGAACACCCAAGCCCCTGATAAGGGGCGGCGGAAATTGCGCCGAGAACGAAATCGCAATGACCGGCACTCATTTCGCATCTCGCAGCGAGACCATGTTGGCGAAGAGCCGATACGCTCCCGGCACTCCGGCCGGCAACTGACGGAAAAACGCCAGACCGGTGTAGATGAAATAACCGCTGCCCGATTTTGCCACGAGCAATCCGCCATCGAGCGGTTTCTCTCCCGGATCGTTGCACGAAAGAATAGGCGTCCACGCGGCGTCCCATTTGTTCGGGAAATAGAGCCCGCGCTCCTGCACCCAGCCCTTGAAATCCGCGGCGGTGATCTTGTTCGGCGAATTCATCAGCGGATGATCCGGCGCCAGAATCCGCATCTCCGCCGTTTCGTCGGTGACGCGTTCTCGGGAAAGCTCCAGCAGGAAGGGGCCGATCTCTTTCGTCTTGAGATCGAACGTCGTGTTGTACTGGGCGACGACCACGCCGCCCGCTTTCACGTAGGCGAACAACTCAGGCAGCCAGTTCGCGATCCAATCGTGCGTGTTATAAGCGCGAATCCCGAGCACGACCGCGTCGAACTGCTTGAGGTTTTCCGCCGTGATGTCGGCCACCTCCAACATCTTTACGTCGTACCCGATCTGCTGAAGGCTCTGCGGAATCTCATCCCCCGCCCCGGGAATATACCCGATCCGTTCGCCTTTTTTCCGAACATCGGCGCGCACGACTTTGGCTTCCGCCGGAGGCATCAGGAGGTGGGCGCCGATGTGAGGATAGGCGATGCGTTCGCGCGCAAACGAATAATCGGTTCCATCGACGGTCACCACCGCGCGCAATGTGCCTTCCCCGGCGCTGGGCGGCGGATGAATGGTGAAGGTCGAGAAGGTCTCGGCGTTGGCATTTTTCAAATCGATCGGGGCCGACGCCGGTTCGATCCGCCATCCCTTCGGGGCTTCGAGCCGGAGTTGACCGGCCACCGCGCCTGTCGAAGCGGCCACGCGCACCTGGATGGACTTCGGTTTTTCGTTAGCGAAAACGAAGGCCGCGTTCGGCAAATTCGCGAAGACCGGCGGCGCGATAACAAGTTCCTCCCGCACTTCCCCGATGATCGGATCGACGGAGCGATACTTCGTATCGACGATGTAACGAAGGTCCTGATCGCCGACACGCAACGCCACTTCCACCGGAAACGGCGGCGGGTTTTCGGCCAAGCCGATCAGGGTTTGTTCTTCGACAACAAAAGTTCCGAGCGCCGCCGGTTTGCGGAGCCAATACGGCTGCGACGACGTGACATTTTTCGGAAGAGTGGGCCCGAGGTCCTTCGCGACCAATTGGTCGATCGGCAGCGGCAAATCCAGTTTGAGCGTTTCTCCTGAAACGGGCGTCCGCACCTCGAGCAATTGCACCGGCACCTTCGAGCGATTGATGGCTTCGAATTTTATCGGCAACGGCTGAGCGGCCGAAACCGCAGCGAGGGCGGTCGAGCTTTCGATGCTGAGCCCGAGACACCCCGCGATGAGGGAATCGACGTCGGCCCGTTTCAGTTCATACCAGTTTGGAGGGACGCCCGCCGTGGCGTCCGTCGATTTGGATGGGACAGCACCCGTCCCTCCAGCTGAAATTTTCTCGGTGAGCGCCTGACGGAGTTCCAGGAGTTTCGGAACAGACGCCGCGGGATCCGCCGGGACGAACGATGCAACGGCCTGTTTTACTTTTTCGGCGATCGCCTCCGATTTCGGCACCCGCGACCAGGTCGCATCGACGCCATCAAATAACCCGTCCGCGATCGGCGCGCCCTCGAGCAACTTGAAGTATTCTTTGCGCGCGCCGCGTATCGGCGGGCGTCCTACCCCCTGGCTTTTGTGCATGCTCACACTCGCGGCCGCGATCTCGGTAAACGCTTTGCCCAGCAGCGGGCTGAACCCGCCGGCCTCGATCGTGGCCAGACCGGTTGGGTCGAAAGGAATGTTGCGGTTCGAGAAAAAGAAGGGCGACGTGTTCCAGACCAGGCGCGTTGGTTTCCAGACTTCGACGAAAGCCAACTGTTCCGGGAAGCGCTTGGGATCGGCCGCCGCCTGGAAAGCTTCGCGCGTGAGAAGCGCGGAGGCGGTGTGATGTCCGTGGGTCTTGTCGTCGTCCGGGCTGAAACGCGTGACGACCACATCGGGCCGAAAGCGCCGGATCACCCAGACGATGTCCGCCAGGATTTTGTCGCGATCCCAAATCCGCAGCGTCTCCGCGGCATTTTTCGAGAAACCGAAATCGACCGCGCGGGTGAAAAATTGCCGGCCATGATCGAGGCGGCGCGCGGCCAGAAGCTCATGCGTCCGGATGAGGCCGAGCTTTTCGCCGAGTTCAGGACCGATCAAGTTCTGGCCGCCATCGCCGCGCGTGACGCAAAGATACGCGGTTTCATAAAGCGAACCGTTCGCCCACAACGCCATCAGGTTCGTGTTTTCGTCGTCGGGATGCGCGGCGACATAGAGGACGCGCCCAAGCACATTCAATTTCTGGAGCGCGAGCTGTATCTCCGCCGCGTTCATCGGCGGCGGGAACGCCGGCACCGGTGTGTCGGCGGCCCGGCCAGAATGGAGAGCAGCGCCCGTCACGAGAGACATCGCCGCCATTTTCCAGATCATCAATCGGCTCACAAAAAAGACATCAAAGGTAATCGCGAAAGCGGCCGCCCACCGTGGCCGCCATGCTTGCGAGCGATTCGCGGATTATTTGTTGATGTCTTGCTTCGCCTCGAGCCGATCGATCAGCGCTTTGATGTTCTTCTTTTGCTGATCGTTCGAAGCGGCCGCTTGCGCCTTCTTCGCGTCTTCCGCAGCCCCGGCAAAATCGCCGGCCGCGGACTTGATCCGGGCATTCGCCAGGTGCCCGAAAACAGTGTTCGGGAAGCGTTGCACTACAACCTTTAGGATCTCCATCGCTTCGGCGCTTTTTTTCTCGGATTGAAGCTGGCGGGCGTGGGAATAGATCTGCACCGCCGTCGCCTTGGCGAGCGCCTGGTCCCAGATCTTTTTGGCCTCATCGGGCTTGTTCATCGCCTTGAGCAAATCGGCCTTGGTGGTCAGGTTCTCGAAGCGTTCCTCGTTCTGGATCGATGCGTCGGCCCACTTCAACGCCTCATCCAGGTTGACCTTCTTGTTCAGGCAGAACTGCGCGGCGTCATTGAGCGCGTCCCACTCGTACTGAGCGCGCCCGCGCATTTGATTGCGAATGTTGGCCACGGTTGTCTCCGCATCAATGGCGACCTTGAACGGCACGACGATTTTCTCCCACCTCAGCACTATTTTGGCCGTGTCCGGTGTCAGGTCTTCGAACGCGAATTCGAGCGCTTCCTCCATCTCGCTCGGAAGCGGTTTCACGTTTACGCGAAGCGCGTCTTCTTCCTGTTTGTAGGTGTAACTGCCCCACGCGCTCGCCATCTTCGAGAAAATCACCGTCCAGGAATCCGCCGTCGGGATCATGTGGAGTCCGTAGGTTCCCTTGGCGAGCGGCTGCCCTTCCACCGAGACCGCGTCGCTGAATTTGATCGTGGTATTTTCGTTCGCGCCTGCCCGCCAGACCTCGCCAAGCGGAACAAGCCCGCCCCAAATCTTGCGCCCGTTCACCAGGGGGCGGTGATAGGTGATCGTAATGTCGGTCAGCCCGATCCGTTGTTTGCTGACCGCGAGCTGACTGGCATCAGGCAACTCAAGATCGGCGTGCGAAGTCGCGATCGCCGCCACAAGTACCGTTCCGAAAACAAAGATGCTCTTAGAGTTAAGTTTCATGGTGATTGGGCTAAACAGTTCAACCGCAACGGAAGCGCAGACAAGAAGAGATTTGCGGAATGCGATCGACATGGGTTGCGCTGGCACGACGACGAAAGCCGTTGAAACGGCTTGGCGATGGAGGTGTCATGCCACCGGCCTGAAGGCCGGTGTTAATGAGAGGATGTGTCGGCGAAGGATCTACCGTTTGGCAGCGGAGGCGAAAGAGATGCGTTCTCGATCGGCCAAGCATTCCCTTGTTTTGAGAGGTATTCCATTACGAGGTTCGCTGCGAACCATCGCGCGCCCTGTGGAAGTGGTTCTCAGGGGCCCCGCTATGCAGGTGGAGGGAGGGACTTCTCTCCGCGCTACTTTATTTCGATTAGAACTCTTTCTAACACCGGCCTTCAGGCCGGTGTTTCTACGCGAGATGACATCAGCCGTTTCAACGGCTTAGGCTCGCGGGCATGTCCCTCCACTCCTATTCCGTTGCTGACTTCATCTCGCCGCGCGGGAGTCGCGTTACTTGACCGAGTACACCGAAGGCAAGGGCGTCTACATGAAATCAAGGCTTCATCGACTAGCTGGCCGGATAGGGCCCGACATTTTCGCCGCCGGAATTGATCCCAAATTCGGAACAGAAAATCCCGAGCGCGAAACGGAACCGTCATCCGTTTTTTTCGGGTATGTTACGTAATATTCTTATACTGAATAGCTTACAGCGTATGTTTCCCGCCTGGCACGGGCTTTGCATAAGGGTTCATCGTCAACCCATTAAACATATGAAACAGAATACTCTCTCCGCCGAAGGTTTTGAATCGACCTACGCGTTACTCGTTCGCTCGGAAGAAAAGGAGCGCAGCATCTTTGAAGGAGCGGCTTATCTCGTCTTCACTCTCACCGCGCTATTTTCGATCTGGCAGATGGTGCAACAGCCGATCTCGTTACCCAAGGACGGTGTGATCCACACCACGTCGGTCGTGCTTTCCACGGATACGCCTCAGCGCTCGTAAATCGGCAACGCAGTCCAGGAACTCCGTTGCGATTAATCGCCGCCATCCTTTTCGCTTCCGCCGCGCTTGGCCAGGCGGCGGAAAGCGCTGCTGGCCGCTGGGAAGGTCCAGCGCAGATTCCGGGAGGAGAGCTCAAACTCATTCTCGACCTGTCTGACGAAAGCGGCCAGGGCTGGATCGGATCGATCATCATTCCGGGGTTCGGAGTCAAAGGCGCGCCGCTCGTGGACCTGAAGGGGAAGGGTTCCGACCTGGCCTTCGCCATTAAAGGCGCTCTGGGAAACGAACGCGCCGGGCTGGCAGAAATCAAAGCGCATCTGACCACGGACGGCCATCTTTCCGGTGAGTTCAGACAAGGCGGAAACACCGCGCCTTTCGTCTTGGAAAAAACAGGGCCGGCGCAGGTGGAGCTTCCGCCACGCAACACGGCGGTCGGCAAGGAGCTCGAAGGCGAGTGGAAAGGCCAATACGAAATGATGGGATACCCGCGCCAGGTTACCTTGAAGTTTGCCAATCGCGGCGCGGATGGAGCTAGCCTCGAATTCACCATCGTCGGCAAGAAAACGAACAACGTGCCGGTGAGTCTCGTGACGCAGGAAGGCGATTTTCTCTCGATCAAGTCGGACGAATTCGGAATCACCTACGAAGGCCGGTTCCGCAAAGAGACGAATGAGATCAAGGGCACGATTACGCAAGGGCCCTTCGAAGTTCCGCTGATGATGCGGCGCCCGCAATGACGCCATTTCTTATGAGCGCCTTTCGAATTGCCGCTTTCGCGCTGGTCGCTCTCGTTTCGGTGGAAGGGGCGCGGGCCCAGTCGATGTTTCGCGGCGATGCCGCGCACTCCGGGACGTATGCGGGTGAGGCGCCGCGCCAGTTTCATCGGGTGAAATGGAAATTTCCGACGGGCGATCGCATCGTCTCGTCGCCGGTCTGGCACGAAAAGGCGCTCTACTTCGGGGGCGACGATGGAAACATCTACGCCGTCGATGCGGAAACGGGGCGGCAGATCTGGAAACGCACGACCGGCGGGCCGGTGCCTTCCACGCCCGCGGTGGCGAATGGGACCGTCTATGCCGCCAGTTACGATGGAAAGTTTTATGCGCTCGACGCGAAAACCGGAGCGGTCAGGTGGAAATTCGCGACCGGCGGTGAGCGCCGCTTTGAAGCGAAAGGAATCCACGGTCTCGAACCGAAGAACCAAACGATCGCCGATCAGTTTGACGTCTTTCTCTCGAGCCCCGTGATCGCGCAGGGCGCGGTTTATTTCGGGAGCGGCGACGGCCATCTCTACGCGCTGGATGCCGCCTCCGGGGAACTGAAATGGAAATTCAAAACGGGAGACGTGGTCCACGCTTCTCCGGCGTATGCGGACGGCGTTCTTTACGTGGGCAGCTGGGACAGTTTTTTCTACGCGGTGGAAGCGGCGACCGGAAAAGAGAAGTGGCGTTTTCACGCGGGCGAAGATCCGCTGATCCACAATCAGGTGGGATTCCAGTCCTCGGCCGCGGTGGTGGAGGGAGTCGTCTACGTCGGCTGCCGGGATTCAAATCTCTATGCGCTCGAGGCGGCGACCGGGAAAGAAAAGTGGCGTTTCAATAATGAGATGAGCTGGGTGATCAGCTCGCCCGCCGTGGCACAAGGCAAGGTCATCTTCGCTACCTCGGATTCGAGTTTATTCCGCGTCGTCGAGGCGAGCACCGGGAAAGAGCTGCTGAAAAAGGAAGACAAGGCCTACATGTTTTCGTCGCCTGTTGTGGCGGGCGACGTCGTCCTGATTGGGGTGCTGAACGGCACCCTCCAGGCGCGCGACCTCAAAACCGGCGAGCCTCTCTGGGATTTCCAGACCGAAACCTCGAAGCAAAACAGAGGCTGGATCCTCACCGCCGATCGCAAATTCAACGAACCGATGTTCTTCTACTCGAGCTGGCGGGAAGCGCCGATCGTCGGCATTGATCGCCAGCAAAAGATCGGCGGGATTTTCTCCACCCCGCTGGTCATGAACGGCGTCGTCTATTTCGGAAGCACCGACGGAAACCTGTATGCGCTCGAATAGCCTCCTCTCGTCAGACAAAAGCTCGGACCGGCGGCGTTGTTCTTTCGTGAGGGACTGGCCGGCGCGATTCGCCTCGAATTTCTTGAATCCAGACCGCCCCCCAAGCGCATCTCACTCTCGAGGCCACGCAGCCGACTCTCCGATCTCCATTTTCCTGCCTGAATCCTGAACTCTGAACCCTGACTCCTGCTTATGATCTTCGATGACTTTCGCCAGGATATTCGCGTCGGTCTGCGCATCCTCTTCAAGGAAAAATCGTTTTGTGTTCTCGCGGTGCTCGTCCTCGCGCTCGGCATCGGCGGCGCGATGACGCAGTTCGCGGTGGTCAACGCGATCGTCCTCCGGGGGTTTTCCTTTCCGCATCCCGAGGAGCTCGTCAGCATCGGGCTAATCGATCCGAAAGCGAGCGATCAGAACAACAACTTCGGCAACGGCAACATTCCCGCCGCGCAGGATTACGAGGACATCAAAGCAGCGCAGAAGTCGTTCGCGATGATGGCGGGTTACCTCAACGGTTCGACTATCAACGTCACCTACAATAATAACCCGCAACGTTATACCGGCGCCTACATCACGGAGGACCTCTTCAAGATCATCGGCGTCTCGCCGGTGCTCGGGCGCGACTTCACCGCCGAAGACAACAAAGCCGGCGCACCGAAGACGGCGATCCTCGGCGACAGGATCTGGCGCCGCGATTTCAACGCCGATCCGAACATCGTCGGCCAGAGCGTCACGATTAACAGCAAAGCCGCGACCATCATTGGCGTGATGCCGCCGGGATTTGAGTTTCCGTTTTCGGAGGAGCTCTGGACGCCGCTGTATAATGAGTGGCCGCCCACGCCACGCGGCGAGCTGTTCCTCGGCGCGAACACTCGCGCGCCCGCCGTGATGGGCCGCTTGAAACCGGGCGTCACGCTCGATCAGGCCAACGCAGAGATGATAGCCATCGCGCGCAACATTGCGGCCGACAATCCGAAGACGAACCAGAATTTCACCTCTGCGAGTGTGGTGCCGCTCATCAACGCCTTCACCGGCGTGCAACTACGCCAGATCGTGTGGGCCATGCTCGGCGCTGTGATCGTGGTGTTGCTCATCGCGTGCGTGAACGTGATGAACATGCAATTCGGCCGCGCGGCGTTGCGTGCGAAAGAGCTGGCCATTCGCGGCGCGCTCGGCGCCACGCGCTGGCGGCTCGTCAGGCAAATGCTTACCGAAAGCCTGGTCATCGCGATCTTCGGTGCGATCGCCGGTTGCCTGCTCGCCTTTTGGGGCACGGACATGTTCGACAAAGTGGTAAAGGCCGCGCCTTTCCCGCCGCCGTATTGGTGGCGCTTCACCATTGACGGGCGCGTGCTCACCTTCACTCTGGCGATCACGCTTGTCGCGACGCTCGTCTCCGGGTTGCTCCCGGCCTTCCTCAGCTCGCGGGGCAACCCCGCCGAAGCGATGAAGGAAGGCGGCCGGGGCAACAGCAGCCGTCTCGTCAACGTTATCACGCGGGTGCTCGTTGTCGGACAAATCGCGCTGACCGCGGCGCTGCTCATCGCAGCGATGTTGCAGATCAAATCGGTTCGCAACCAAACGAAGCTCGACTATGGCTACGACGAGAACAGCCTCTACGCCGCGCGCCTGGCCTTGATGGAAGCGGCGTATCCGACCGAAGAATCGCGCCGCGAGTTCTTCACCCGCGCGGTCCGGGCGCTGCGCAACAATCCGGAATTCGAAGCCGCGGCTATGACCGATCGCTTCCGCATGACCTTCGCGGCCGGGGGCCAATATGAAGTCGACGGCCAAAATTACCTGACCGATCGCGATCGTCCGCGCGGCAATTTCGAATCGGTCTCCGACGGCTACTTCACCACGCTCGGTCTCACGCTTCGGGAAGGCCGCGATTTCACCATCGAGGACAGCGATGCCAAGCAGCCGGTCGCGATCGTGAACGCGAGTTTCGCGCGCAAACATTGGGGCAATCAGAGCGCGATCGGGCATCAGGTTCGCATCTTCAATCCGGGCAAAGAACAGCCGTGGCGGACCATTGTCGGCGTCGTGCCCGACACGCTGATGCAGGGCCCATTCGATCAGCAGACGGACGCGGCCGGCTTTTACATGCCGCTCCTCGGCGCGTCACCCGCCACCCAGTTCGCCACAGTCGTCGTCAGACCTCGCGCCGGTCAGCGCGCCGACATCCTCGGCCCCGCCCTGAACAAAGCCGTCGCCGTGCTCGACTCAAACCTGCCGACCTACTTCCCCGGCACGCCCGCGCAATTCCACGACGACATCCTCTCCGGCAATCGCGTCATCGCCACGCTCTTCGGCATCTTTGGCGTCGTCGCCTTCATCCTCTCCGGCGTCGGCCTTTACGGCGTGATGAGCTTTTCCGTCAATCAACGCACTCAGGAGTTCGGCATCCGGATGGCGCTCGGCGCCGATGCGATGCGCATCTTGCGCATGGTCATGAGCCAGGGCGCGTGGCAGCTCGCGATTGGTCTCGTGCTGGGTGTGGGCGGCATCGCGCTGCTCCTCGGCGTCGTCGCTGCCGCGGCGCTTAGCAATATCCTGTTCAAGGTCAACCCGCTCGATCCTACAATTTACCTTCTTGTCTCGGGTCTGCTCACCCTGGTTGCCGCCGCGTCGTGTTTCGTTCCAGCTCGCCGCGCCACGCGGGTGAACCCAATGGTGGCGCTACGCACCGAGTAAATATTGTCAGTCATCTTCGGCCTTATCCGCATCTCATCTTCGAAGCGCACGTCATCGTTCTCCAACTCCAACCCAACCTCATGATCCTCGATACCTTCCGCCAAGATGTCCGCATCGGCCTCCGCATTCTCTTCAAGGAAAAAACGTTTTGTTTGCTGGCTGTGCTGGTTCTCGCACTCGGCATCGCCGGAGTGACCACCCAGTTCACCATCGTGAACGCCTTTGTCCTGCGCGGATTTTCTTTCGCGCACCCGGAACAACTCGCGAGCGTGGGCCTGATCGATCCGCAGGGGACGCCACAGCAAAACAACTTTGGCAACGGCAACATCCCGGCCGCCCAGGACTATGAAGACCTGAAAGCCGGCCAGCAGTCCTTCGCCTTGATGGCCGGTTATCTGAACGGATCGACCATCAACGTCAGTTACAAAAACAATCCGCAGCGCTACACGGGTGGCTACGTCACCGAGGATTTTTTCCGGATCGTGGGCGTCTCCCCGATCATTGGCCGCGATTTCACCGCGGATGACAACAAGCCGGGCGCGGAGAAGACGACCATCCTCGGCTATGAGATCTGGAAACGCGATTTCGGGGGCGATCCCAACATTGTCGGCCAAAGCGTCCGCATCAACGGCAAAGCCGCCACCATCATCGGGGTCATGCCGCAAAACTTTAAGTTCCCGATCTCGGAGGAACTGTGGGTGCCGCTCTACAACGAGTTTCCGCTCAGGCCGCGCGTCGACCCCCTGGCCCGGGGCTCGGCGCCCGCGGTGATGGGCCGGTTAAAGGAGGGCGTCTCGTTCGATCAGGTGAACGCGGAATTTTCCTCGCTGGCGAAACGCCTCGCGACGGACAACCCAAAGACGAATGAGCAACTGACCTCGGCCAGCGTGCAACCGTTGCTCAATTCGTTTACTGGCCCGCAATTGCGCCAAACCGTCTACGCCATGCTCGGCGCGGTTCTTCTCGTCCTGGTGATTGCCTGCGTGAACGTCATGAACATGCAATTTGGCCGCGCCGCGCTACGCGCCAAAGAACTGGCCATCCGCGGCGCGCTCGGAGCCACTCGCTGGCGTCTGGTCCGGCAGATGATGACGGAAAGCTTCCTCCTCGCCGCCATGGGAGCGGTGGTCGGTGTGTTGTTCGCGTATTGGAGTGTCGGCTTGCTCATCCGGGCGACGAACGCCCTGCCGTTCCCCTTGCCCTACTGGGTCCAGTTCACGATTGATGGCAAAGTCCTCGTTTTCACTCTCGGTATCGCCGCGCTCGCGACGATCTTGTCCGGACTCGTTCCCGCGATCTTGAGCGCTCGGGGTAACGCCGCGGAAATGATGAAAGAAGGCGGTCGCGGCAATAGCAGCCGCCTGGTGAACGTGATCACGCGCGTCCTTGTTATCGGCCAGATCGCGCTTACGGCGGCGCTGCTGATCGCCGCGACGTTGCAGATCAAGTCTATCCGCAACCAAACCTCGCAGAATTACGGCTACGATGAAAACGCGGTCTACAGCGCCCGGATGGGATTGATGGAAGGCGATTACCCAACCGAGGACGCCAAGCACCAATTTTTTGTCCGCGCCTTGCGCTCGCTCCGCTCCAATCCAGCCTTCGAGAATGCGGCAATGAGCGATCGGTTCCGAATGACTTTTGCTAACTTCGGCGCATACGAAGTCGACGGTAAGACCTACGTGACCGATCGCGACCGGCCACAGGGCAACTCCGAATCCGTTTCCGACGGCTATTTCGCGACGCTCGGGCTGAAGATGCTCGAGGGCCGCGATTTCACGATCGAAGATTCCGACGCGAAGCAGCCGGTTGCGATCGTAAACGCGAGCTTCGCGCGAAAATACTATGGCAACCAGAGTGCGCTAGGTCATCAGGTGCGCCGCTTTAATCCAGCCAGGCCGGAGGAATGGCGCACCATCGTCGGTGTTGCACCCGATATGCTGATGCAGGGTCCATTCAATGGGGAGCGGGATAGTGTTGGCTTCTATGTTCCGCTGTTAGCGGCCACTCCAGCCGCGCAGTTCTGCACCATTGTGGTGCGTCCTCGGGCAGGCCAAAACGCGGCCAATATGGGCCCTGTCCTAAGTAAAGCGATCGCGGAACTTGATTCCAATCTGCCGACGTACTTCGCCGGAACGCCCGCGCGCTTGCACGATGAGATCCTCGGCGTCAACCGGCTTACGGCCACGCTGTTTACCATTTTTGGCGCCGTCGCCTTCGTCTTGTCCGCCGTCGGGCTCTACGGCGTGATGAGTTTTTCGGTGAATCAACGCACCCAGGAATTCGGGATTCGCATGGCCTTGGGCGCGGACGCGAAGCGGATTTTTCGTATGGTCATGCAACAGGGCGCGTGGCAGCTCGCGATCGGCCTCTTTCTGGGCGCCGGCGGCGCCGCTTTGCTGCTCGGCGTAGTCGCGGCCGCCGCGCTGCAAAACATCCTGTTCAAGGTGGAGCCGCTCGACCCGTTTATTTACCTGGCCGTTTCCGGCCTCCTCACCCTGGTCGCCGCGGCCTCGTGTTTTATCCCCGCCCGCCGCGCCACCCGAGTGAATCCGATGGTCGCGTTGCGGACGGAATAGCGACCGTTTTCCTCCCCCTTAGCATTTGTTTTTCGGCAGCTGGCCGCTTTCCGCAGGCAGGTTCCGCCGTCGAGTGCAGGGTCGCCTTTGGGTTTGGCCGCACTCTGCTTTTCGACCGGGCTCGAATCGGACATCACGGAAACGTTGACGCTGGATCTCACGGGAACTTCGTTTCGCCGACTTCGTAGTATTTGCGCCCAGACATCATGCAAATCTCATCCGCAGCCAAGGGGACATCATTTTCAGAGGCAGGATTTTCGTCCTGACGAGATTCAGGACACCAATAACAACCCAGAACACACATCCATACCATGGCTAAAAAAAACAGCACCCCCCGCAGTCAAGAGACTGATGACCAGTCTCTAGTTTCAGAAACCGAACTGCCGGTCGGCCCAACGGGCCGTTTTCTTATCACGATGGCTCCCGGGAGCCAGAAAAACCTCATCAAGACGCTCAAAGAGTCTGCAGGCCTGAGCGCCGCCTCCTCGTCGGACTTCACCGACTCGAAGGTCAACCTCGAGAGCATGGACGGCGCGGACGCGGTGCTCCTCGAACATCTGAGCGTCGCCATTGTTTCCGGCAAAGACGCGCGACAAATCCAATCGCTCGAAATGGCGGTCGCAGACGACAGCAATCCTATCGTTGCCATAGAGCCCGAGGAGTACGTCCAAGCGATCAACGATCAAGGATTCCTGACCTCGGCGGGCCGGGATTACGTCCGAGGTTATCGCGACGGTGTTGCCGACTGGGCCGGTCGTCTGCTGGAAAGCTCGCCGGAGGAGAGAATGGGTGAAGGGGCGGTTGCCCAGACGTTTGCCGACACCCCGCAGTTTACCTGGGGATTGCAGGCAACTCGTATGCACACCTCGGCAGCCACGGGAGTCGGTATCCGGGTCGCCGTGCTCGACACCGGCTTCTTTTCGCCACATCCCGACTTCGCCGGCAGGCAGGTCATCGCCGCTACCTTCGTCGGCCAACCTGTCCAGGATGGGCACGGTCACGGCACCCACTGCATCGGCACGTCCTTGGGAGACCGCATGCGGGCGGGCGGCGTGCGCCGCTACGGATGTGCGCGCCAGGGCGTGATCCTTGTGGGCAAAGTGCTGTCGAACGCCGGCTCTGGTGCGGACGGCGGCATCCTCGCCGGGATCAACTGGGCCATTCAGAATGGAGCGAGGGTCATTTCCATGTCGCTGGGTGCTGCGGTCACGGTCGGCACACCGCCCACGGTAGCGTATGAGAATGCGGGCCGGGCCGCGCTCAACGCGGGATCACTGATCATCGCTGCGGCGGGTAATTCAGGGAATCATCCCACACAGTTCCCCGTTGGTCGTCCCGCCAATTCGCCCTCCATCATGGCGGTTGCGGCGGTTGATCAAAACCTGCAGCGCGCCCCCTTCTCCTGCCGGGCGGCAAACCCCAACGGCGGCGAGGTCAACATTGCCGGACCGGGCGTGAGCGTGTTTTCCAGCACGAAAATTCCGCCTCGGTACGCGGTCATGAGCGGCACCAGCATGGCGACGCCACACGTAGCCGGCATCGCGGCACTGTGGTCGCAACGCACGGGAGAGCGTGGCACGGCGCTTTGGCAACGGTTGATCTCCACCGCTCGTGCTATCGGCCAACCCGCCACGCACGTCGGGAGGGGACTGGTCCAGGCACCCCAATAAGGCCTTGAATCCAGCAGCGGTCATCGGCCCCGGCGCAAGCCGGGGCCTCGGCCTTGCAACAGTTCTGTCAGGTGCTTATCGTTTCGCAGAAGGGAATTCGTCATTAAGAAGATTCGCATTAACGTCACTGTGCCGGACGCTACTCCGGCGCAGTTGAAGTCTGTGAAAGCTTCTCTGGCGCGTCAGGGTGTTGAGGTGGACTCAGTGCTGGACGCTATCGGCGTCATTACTGGAAGAGTGGCTCAGTCGCGGCTGCACTCATTGAAGCCCGGAGCCGGAGCGACGGTTGAACCTGAGGGAACCGTGCAACTTCCCCCTCCCGACGCCCCAATCCAATAGTCTCATCTGGGCGCAGGTTGGTGGTAGTTGAATCAGGCGCCTAATCGTCGTCGTCGCTCTTGAACAACTTGCCGGCCTTGTCGTTCACGAAGACATCGATTGTGCAGCGGGATTTCAGTCTGAAGTGGAATTGGAAAACGACCTGAGCAGACGTTTCTTCGGCCTGCTCAGCTTTTATTTCCGCACCTCGAGATAGTGATAAACAAACGCCGCGCCACCATAGAGGGCGTAAAGAACAGTCACGGTGGCGAGGAGGAACTTGATGCTGGCGCAGATCGAAGCAAGCGCCGGCCAGGGTTGCGTCTTGGCTCCGGCGAGCATCAGCAATTGCGCCACATTTTCGACCGCATCGAGAAGACCGGCGATGATTATCGCTCGCACGAAAACTCCACCCATCCCGCCACCGCCCGGCCAGCGCGCAGCGTCGAGGGCATTCGCCGCCAGCGCGCACGCGACCGTGAGACCGGCGACATAAATTACGACGAACACGAAATCGAGCGCGAGACTGAGCCGCACGGCCCGTTTTTCCGCGTCGCTCCATTTGTCCAGAATCTTTGTCGCCTTGAGCTCGCTCCAGGCGAATTGGAGGCGAAGGGGCGGAGGCACCACCGCCGCGACGAGTTGTTTCATGGAACGATTGACGGTGAACAACAAAACGGCAGAAATGATGAGAACCCACAGGTGCATTCCCGCCGGCACCAGGCTGGATGGATTCCACATACCGGCTTTAGGAGTTATCTGCGCCAGGTCGCCGTGTAAATCCGAAAGCGACTGGCGAAGCGTCAACGTTCCTTGATCCCCAGGAAGACCCTCCGGTGGCGACCGCTCGAAAGGAGGGTAACATTCCGGCATGAGTAGCACGGATGTAATTGTAAGAGGCGATGCTTCGGGGTTCGCGCAGGAGATCGTGGCCGGTCCGCATCGGTTGACCGCGGACGAACCGGTCGAGGTCGGCGGGAAAGATACGGGGCCGTCGCCCTACGATCTGCTTCTGGCCGCGCTCGGTTCCTGCACGTCGATGACGGTGTCGATGTACGCGAGGGCGAAAAAATGGCCGCTCGAAAGTGTGACCGTGAATCTTCGTCATTCGAAGATTCATGCGGCGGATTGCCGGGATTGCGAAACAAAGGTCGGCAAGATCGATCGGATCGAGCGTGAGATTCATCTGGTCGGAAACCTCGATGCGGAACAACAGAAAAGACTGCTCGAGATCGCAGACAAGTGCCCTGTTCACCGCACGCTCGAGTCCGAGATTGATATTCAGACGAAAGCGATTTGACCGCGGCCAGAGGACGCAGCAATCCTCGCAGCGATGTCCGTCACCCCTGTTCGGGGTTCAAAAATCTTTTCTGTCGGTTCCCCGGAGTTCCGCTGCGCTGCACTCCGGGCTAAACTCCATCGCGCCTCCGGCGCTTTTCAGACACCTTAGCAGAGACGTGACCCCCCTCTAGCTGTCCAACGCCAACCGATCCGTGCTAGATTGCCGGTCGGATGTTTGAGATCAAGGCGAAGGACAAGATGGTGGAGCGTGCGCTCCTGGTCGGGGCGTATATCGGCGCGGACAAGAAGGCTGACGCGCAGAGTTTGCTCGAGGAGTTGGAAGAACTCGTGGACACGCTCGGCCTTCCCGTGGTCGAGCGGATGCTGGTGCATCATCGCGAACAACACCCGCGCTATCTGATCGGCTCGGGGAAGGCGCAGGAGATCGTCGATCTCGCGAAGAAGCTCGAGTGCGATGTCCTTGTTTTCGACAACGAGCTGAGTCCTTCGCAGCAACGCAATTGGGAGGAACTCGCCGGAATGACTGTGGCGGACCGGCAGGAAATCATTCTCGATATCTTCGGCGCCCGCGCGCAAACGCGCGAAGCCCGGATCCAGGTGGATCTCGCGCGGATGGAATACTCTCTGCCGCGGCTGACTCGCGCGTGGAGCCACCTGGGACAGCAGGGCGGCGGCATCGGCGCGAAGGGCGAAGGCGAAAGCCAGCTCGAGCAGGACAAAAGGAAAATCCGATTGCAGATCGACCGGCTCAAGCGCGAGCTGGAGACGGTGCGCCGGGCCCGCGCCACCCAGCGAAAAGACCGCAAGCGCGCACCGGTGCCGAACGCGGCGATCGTCGGCTACACGAATGTGGGCAAGTCTTCGCTCCTGCGCCGGCTCACGGGCGCCGACGTATTTATCGAGAACAAGCTCTTCGCGACACTCGACACCACCACGCGAAAAATTGCGCTGCCAAACAGGCAGCCATTGCTGCTGACGGACACCGTCGGTTTCGTGCGCAAGCTTCCGCACCAGCTCGTGGAAGCGTTCAACGCCACGCTCGAGGAAGCCGCCATCGCGGATTTTCTGATCCACGTCCTCGACGCTTCGCAGCCGGAGGTGATGGAGTTTTACAACACGACCATGAGTGTCCTGGCCGATCTCGGCGCCGACACCAAACAAATGCTCGTGGTCTTCAACAAGGTGGACAAGGTCAGCGATCCCTCCGCGCTTTTCGCGTTGCGCCGCCATTTTCCGGACGCGGTTTCTGTCTCAGCGCTCAGCGGCGAGGGAATGGACGAACTCATAGAGCGCATTTCCGAATTCGTGGCGAGAGGCTCCATAACGGTGGAACTCCGCTTGCCCAGCGCACGGGCGGACCTGCTCGCCCGGTTGCATCGCGAGGGAACGGTCCGCGAAGCGCATTACGATCACGACTTTACCCGTGTGGTGGCCACCATTCCGACGCGCGCCCTGGAAGTATTTTCCGAATTCCTGGCGCTGCCAGTTTCCAACCAGCGCAATGAGGCCGTGCCCGCCTCTGCCCTGCCAGAGCCGAGAACGGACGCAGGCCGATCAGCCTGACCGCGCCAAATTTCGGAAGCCGTTTCCTTAGTGCGACGCCACGCCGTCGTAGACCTCGACCAGGCCAATCCCGCTCCCATTGTTCCGCCCGGCGAGCAGCGCCGTGTAAAGGCCCGGCGGCAGGTTCGCCACGATGGCAGATTCGAGATTGTTGGACGGGGCAAGATTGTAAAACAGGAGTTCCGAGGCTTGAAGCGCGTCGTCCTGCCAGTCGTTATTCGCGACGAGCAACGCTCCGTTCCCGTCGTGCAACTCAAGCGTCGGATCGGCCAGCGCATTTGGCACACCTGAACTCGTGAGGCTAGGGCCAATACCGCGGAGAACGACTTTGTCCGTGCCGCCCTGGCCCAGCATGAAGCCGGCGATGACGATGTTGTCGCCGGTGCTGATCAGAGCACGCGTGCTGATATTATCCAGTTTCGACGAGTGTGACGTCTCCAGGTCGTAGACCTCAATCAAGGCGACCCCGGTCCCAGTGCCGTTACCCCTGACGATGGCGGTGTACGCGCCAGCGGGCAGGGTGGCATCGATCGCGGCTTCGAGATCGTTCGTGGGGGGAATGCCGGTAGCCTGAATTTCAGTCTCCTGTCCATCTCTCCAGTTGTCGTTCGTGATTGTGACAAACGAGCCCGGGCCGTGCAGCTCGAGCACCGGATCAGCCAAGACATTGGGGACGCCAAATTGCGCCAGGGAAGGTCCAATGGCCCGGACAAGGACATGCTTCAGGCCAGTTCCATTAATGATGAAGCCGCCGATGCCAGCGTTATCGCCGGTTTGGACGCGCATCCGCGTCGAGAGGTTGACAGCCTGCGCCGCGGGAATTGGGGTCGGGGTCGCGGTAGGCGCAGGAGGTGTTGGCGTTGAGGTTGGGGTAGGCGCGGGGGGAGTTGGTGTTGGCGTCGGTGGCGTAGGCGTAGGCGCAGGCGGAGTTGGTGTTGGCGTCGGGGTTGGCGTGGGCGGTGTGGGTGTCGGGCTCGGCGGAGGCAGTGTCGGCGTTGGCGGAGGCGGTGTCGGCGTTGGGGTTGCACCGGTGCACGAATCCGGGGCAGGGCCCTGGATTGCGACGGTCATTGGCACTCCTGTCTTGAAGAAGCCAATCGTCGCATTCGCAGCCTGCGGCGGGCGGTTCGAATCAAAACGGAAATTATACAGGGTGCCCCAGCGAATGGCGTTCGCGTTCGGGTTCTGCAAAAGGGACTCGGTGCTCCAGGTCAAAGCGCTGAAGGTTTGATTCGGTGTCCAGGCGGCGTTGCTATATCCCGCGCTTCCGGTCGTCCCGTCGTTGGCAAATCCGGGATGATTGAGCGGGGCATGGAACCCGGTGTTGCTCACGGTGATGCCGCATCCCAGAGGCACACTGAAGGACTGAATGCTGCGATCGAGATTCTCGTTATAGACCGCGTATTCATAATGCCAGACGCCGGCGACTGGGCCCGTCACTTTGTAGGCGACATGAGCCCGGCCATCGGTTCCTGGAACCGGTTCGATCATATTGATGGTCGCTCCAGTCCAGGCGCTAAGGGCATTAGCCGTTCGCACGGTACTGCCAACGGGCGAGAAGGTGAAATTTACCGTGCCCTCGACGTTGAAACGGCGGTAGGAGACGTTGTTGTACATGTTGCACTGCCCTGGATGGGCCTGGCACCAGGCGTACTCATGCGGGGTAACGTAATGACCCTCGGCGTAATAGGTCGCGCCGGGGTTCATCGTGACGTTCAGGTCGGCCGACTCAACCAGAATCCGGTGGGATGAGCCGTTGTGACTGTGGCCTGAGTGGTTTCGGGCGGTGTCTGGATAGAAGCCAGTGAAAGGATTCACCCAGGCGCGCGAACCGAGGCCGGTCTGGCTGGCATTCAAGCCCGCGCTGTAGGGGTCGGAGCATCCGGAGCCAAGGTGAGAGCCCCCCACCCCGTTGCAGCCGAAGCCGCAAGCATTCCCGGTCAACGCGGTGAAGGCATGCTTCAACCAGGATTGGCCGATTTGTTCAAAGCGATCGTTGTTGCTCGCGCCCCCGCTCATTCGATAGAGGTTTTGCGGAATGACCGGATGGTCGGTATTGGGCATCGCAAACCAATTCAGATCCACGTCTCCGTTATTGCAGGAGGTCGTTCCAAGGGCCAAACCAACCTGGGTTCCGTTGCCGCCAAATTGCTCCAGGGAGGGCAGTTCGCCGACGATGACGTCAGGTCCTGGCACAAACGTGCCGTTCGGCGCCTCGCTTCTTCGCGGCAAAACCGCCGATTGCGCCGCACCGTTTACGACGGTCGTGACTTCGATCGGATACATCGTCGCGGCGATCGAAATTTGCCCGACGGCCACACCGGCATCCGCGACTCGTCCCAGCCTGTTCGCCAGCTCCGGGGAAATCAGAAGTCTTCCGCCCTTGAGGCTGAGCAAACGCGCGGCGGCATCGTACTCATAAAGATTTCCTTCAATGTTGAAAAAGACAAAGCCCGTTTTCCCATCGCGCACGACCAGGTCAAATTGCTCACTCGGAGAAATTTTTTCGATGACGAGCTGGTTGGCGGACGCATTCAACGGTTCCGGCAAAACCGCGGAGTTCCCCCAGATCAACCCCATCGAGCCCGGCGCGGGACCGCGCAGCTCGTTGTTAAAGACAACAATGGTGAAAAAAGAATTGGGGCCCACTTCGAAACGCGCACTCTGCCGCTTGGATTCTTGAGTGGCGGAGCGGACGCCTTTGAGGAGATCCAGATCCAAATCCATCGTGACGTTTCCACTCCCGACGATCATTTTTTCGAGAGTTCCGGTCTGCCCATCCAGGCTTTTCCCGGGAAATTGCGCTTCAGAATTTTCCCAACTGGTGCCGAAAAGCAAAAGTAACGGGAGCGTGAAATAACCCAACATTTTCTTCAACATTGCCGTGATCCTCCAACTATTAACTGCGTAAAAGTTACGAAAGGAGCCCGCTGAATTACGACGTGGGAGTTGCGTTGCGTGTCGCGGGCCGCCGGATGAGGTGGTATATATACGCTCCCCCGAAAAGTAGTCCACTCCAAAATATCGGTGGAAGAAGCGTCTCGACGACACGGGGCTGGGATGAGTTGGGCCGCGCTGGACGCGGGGTAAAAAGTTCATGAAAACGGGTTGTGAAGATCGAAAAGCGATGAGGCAGGGACTGGCTCAATTCCCTGCTCTCAGGGCTTTTCCCGCGACGGCCAGCGGCATTCGCAAATCAACCGCCAGCCGCTGGCGCGCGGCCGCGCTGCTCCTCCTGAACCTGCTCATGGTGGCCCATGTCATTCAGTGGTGGATCATGGGCAAAACGATTTCTCCGATTGAGCCCTCCGAGGCCATGCACACGATCCAGCGCGGAGCGATCAACGCGGGCTTTATCTTTTTTTCCCTGGCGATCCTGGCGACGATGATCTTCGGCCGCTTTGTCTGCGGCTGGGGCTGTCACATCCTCGCCCTGCAGGATTTCTGCGGGTGGCTTTTGAAGAAAATTGGCCTTACGCCGAAGCCGTTTCGATCGAGGCTCCTGATCTATGTCCCGCTCATCGCGGCCCTGTATATGTTCGTCTGGCCCACGGCGTATCGACTCTTCGCCCGCCCGGACCCCGGACCGATCATCCCGAAGTTCACCAACCATCTGGTCACGACTAATTTTTGGGAAACGTTTCCTTCCGTCGCAGTCGCCATTCCTTTTCTGCTCGTCTGTGGATTTCTGACTGTCTATTTCCTGGGACAGAAAGGCTTTTGCACCTACGCCTGTCCCTACGGCGGATTTTTTGGGCTGGCGGACAAGTTTTCGCCTGGAAAAATCCGGGTGACCGACGCCTGCAACCAGTGCGGGCACTGCACCGCCACCTGTACCTCGAACGTCCTCGTCCACGCGGAAGTGAGAGAGTTCAAGATGGTGGTGGATCCGGGGTGCATGAAATGCATGGATTGCATCAGCGTCTGCCCGAACGACGCTTTGTACTTCGGCTTTGGGAAGCCGGCGATCCTAGCCCCCAAATCGAACGCAATTGCGAGGCACTATTCGTTAACCTGGCCTGAAGAGATTCTCGGAGCCGTCGTCTTTCTGGGATGTTTCCTGGGTGTCCGCGGCGTTTACGGACACGTCCCGTTCCTGATGGCGCTCGGGTGCGCGGCGGTCACGACCTTTCTCGCTCTCAAGACCTGGAGGTTGCTCGGGACACGAGATGTCTTCTTCCACCGTCTCATTTTGAAGTCGTCGGGGAAGATTCAAAAAATGGGCTGGGGATTTCTGGTCTTCTCGATCCTTTGGCTCGGCTTGGTCGCACACAGCGGGTGGATTCGCTGGCACGAATATCAAGGGGGCCGGGCCTTTCAAAAAATCCGGATCCCGGACGAACTGGCGCTGGCCCAACCAAATCCTGATCCCTGGCTCGGTGCGGACGAGCGAAACGGAATCGTCGAAGGCAAGAAGCATCTGCGGGCAGCTTCGGACTTCGGATTGTTTGTGAACAGCGAGGCGCTGTCGAAGCTGGCCTGGTTTGAGTACCTTACGGGCGAGGCGGAACAATCCATCGATCTGCTTGGTAAGGCGGCGAACTATCAAAAGGGGCAGGCCAAAGCTCTAAGTTTCTATTATCGCGGGACGATCTTAAACCGTCTGGGCCGTTACGAACAGGCGCGCGCAAGTCTCGACGAGGCCTTAAAGGAGCGAGAAGATTTGATTCTCGCCCGCCAGGAAAAGGGCGAGTCACTCTGGCTGCTAGGTCTCAAGGAAGAAGCCGTTTCGGTTTGGACTGACGCGATCCAGCGCAATGCGCGGCTTATTTTGACCAACAATCAACTCGCGGGCGCCAAGCGATCGATGGGCCAGGTCGAGGAGGCAATCGCGCACGAAAAGCAAGCGGACCAATTCACGCCCGACGATCCGCTTTATCATTGGATGCTCGGCCTCAGGCTGCAAAACATCGGGATGACCGAGCTGGCCGACAAGCATTTCCAGCGCGCGATTCAACTCGATCCTGGGTACCAAGCGCGTCCCCGCGCAAACTGAGAAATTGATATCGCAGACGCTGCTTTCGATCTCGCGCGCTTCTTGACTAGGTCCGCACGTTATCGCCCTACGCCGTCGTAGACCTCGACCAGGCCAATGCCGCTCGCATTGTTCCGCCCAGCCAGAAGCGCCGTGTAAAGCCCCGGCGGCAAGTTCGCCACGATGGCAGATTCGAGATCGTTGGACGGGGCCAGACCGATAAACATGAGTTCCGAGGCTTGGAGCGCGTCGTCCTGCCAGTCGTTGTTCGCGACGAGCAACGCTCCGTTCCCATCGTGCAGCTCGAGGGTTGGATCGGCCAGCGCGTTAGGCACGCCGGAGCTCGTAAGACTCGGACCAATGCCGCGGAGGACGACTTTGTCCGTGCCACCCTGGCCCAGCATGAAGCCGGCGATGACAATGTTGTCGCCGGTGCTGATCAAAGCACGCGTGCTAATATTATCCAGCTTCGAAGCAACGGACGAATCGATGTCGTAGACTTCAATCAAGGAGACACCGGTCCCATTGCCGTTCCCTCTCACGATGGCGGTATACGCGCCGGCCGGCAGGGTGGCATCGATCGCTGATTCGAGATTATTCGAGGGCGGGATGCCGGTGGCCTGAATCTCGACCTCCTGGGTTTGTCGCCAGTTGTCGTTCGTCATCGTGACAAACGAGCCGGGGCCGTGCAGCTCGAGCACCGGATCGGCCAGGACATTCGGGACGCCAAATTGCGCCAGCGAAGGTCCAATGGCCCGGATAAGCACATGTTTCAGGCCGCTGCCATTAATGATGAAGCCGCCGATGCCGGCGTTATCACCGGTCTGGACTCGCATCCGCGTCGAGAGGTTAATGGCCTGAGCCGCAGGAATCGGGGTCGGGGTCGCGGTAGGCGCAGGAGGCGTTGAGGTTGGGGTAGGCGCGGGCGGAGTTGGTGTGGGGGTCGGCGCAGGCGGAGTTGGCGTTGGGGTAGGCGGGGGTGTCGGCAATGGTGGAGTGGGCGTCGGGGTTGGCGCCAGCGGGGTTGGCGTTGGGGTCGGCACCGGCGGTGTCGGCGTCAGGGTTGAAGTGGGCGACGGCGTGGATGTAGGACTCGGTGTCGATATGGGCGTCGTGCTGGGCGAAGGCGTCGGTGTTCCGCAGCCGTTAGTCGTGCTGATGGACAGTTCCCATCCGCCCGCGAAGCTGCCTTCATCCCCGCCAGCGCCGTCCACCACGTAAAGGGACCACGTTCCATTTGGACTGGTTCCATTAAAGACCGATAGAACAGAGCCCCCCGTAGGCGTGGGGGCAGGCGCCGGCCAGAAGTCGCCCGTTCCGATGTTGGTAGGTTTATATGTTCCGGTGGTTAAGAGCGACCCTGGCATGTGGTTGGCCGCAGCGTCGTCCAGCGTCAAGGTCACCTCTGTGACGCCCGCGCTGCCCCCCACATCAGACATGATGATGGCATTCTGACCTCCGGGGCCGACCAGAAGAACGTCGATGTCGGCAGGGAAGGTGTGGGCCAGGCTGTTCAGCCTCACGGTTACGTTCGTGACGATGCCACCCAAGCCAGCCACGGCGATGTTTGAAGGATAGGGCGCAGCAGTTCCGAAGTCGGGGATGGTAATAGCCGCTGTATTTGAGAATGTGGTAGTCCCGCAGGGAGTCGGCGGTGGGGTTGCGCCTGGCGTCGGCGTTACCGTTGGCGGGGGCGAAGGCGTAGGGGCGGGCGTAACCGTGGGGGTTGGGATCGGGGTCGCCGATGGAATTGGCGAGGGTGTCACATTGCAGGCATTGGGACCTGCGATCACAACGGTGCTCGGCGCGCCGGTCTTGAAGTAGCCGATTGTCGCCTCCACCGGCATTGGCTCACGGTCGGAGTCAAAGCGGAAGTTATACAACGTGCCCCAGCGAAGGGCGTTCGCGTTCTCGTTCTGCGCCAAGGTCTCCGTGCTCCAACTGACGGCGTCCGTGGTTTGATTCGAATTCCAGGCCGCATTGCTATACCCCGCGCTATTTTGCGTCCCATCGTTGGCAATTCCGGGATGATTCAACGGAGCATGAAAACCGACGTTGGTCAGCGTGATCCCACATCCCAAGGGCACGCTGAAGGATCGAATCGAGCGGTCGAGGTTCTGGTTATTGATCGCATATTCATAATGCCAGACGCCGGGTGATGGATTTGTCACCTTGTACGCGATGAAGGCGCGTCCATCCACTCCCGGCGCCGGCTCAATGGTATTGATGGTAGCTCCCGGCCAGGCATTGATGGCGGGAATCGTCCGCACCGTGGAGCCAACGGCTGTAAAGGTGAAGCTCGTCGTGCCAGTAACGTTGAAACGGCGGTAGGAGGCGTTGTTATACATGTTGCATTGCCCGGGGTGGCTCTGGCACCAGGCGTACTCATGCGGAGTGACATATTGCGCTTCGGCGTAATAGGTCGCGCCCGGATTCATGGTGGTGTTCAGGTCGCTCATTTCGACCAGAGCTCGATGCGTCGGGGCGGCGGTCGAATCGTTGTGGCCGGTGTGATCTCTGGCCGAGGATGGGAAGACGCCGGTGAAAGGATTCACCCAGGCCCGCGAACCCAAGCTACCTTGACTGGCGTTTAGGCTCGCGCCGTACGGATCGGAGCAGCCCACGCCAAGGTGAGAGCCGCCCACGCCATTACAACCGAAACCACAAGCGTTGCCGGTCAAGGCGGTAAAGGCATGCTTTAGCCATGACTGGCCAATCTGCTCAAAACGCTCATCGTTGCCCGCGCCGCCGCTCATCCGATAAAGGTTTTGCGGAATGACGGGGTGATCGGTATTGGGCATCGCAAACCAATTCAAATTCTGGTCCCCGTTATTGCAGGAGGTCGTTCCGACTGACACGCCAACCTGAGTGGCGTTACTGCCAAACTGCTGCGTGGAGGTCAAATCCCCCACGATGACATCAGGTCCTGGCACAAAATTGGGAACATGCGGACCTCCCTCGCGCCGCGCAGGCGGGAGGGTGGATGACTGCACCGCGCCATGAATGAGCGTCGTGATTTCGATCGGATACACGCTCGCCGCGATCGAAATTCGGCCGATCGTCACCCCGGCGTCCGCCGGCCGCCCGAGGCCCTGGGCAAACTCTTCCGAGATCAGCAGCCTTCCCTCCTTGATCGTGAGCAAACGCCCGGCTGCATCGTACTCGTAGAGATTTCCTTCGATGTTAAAGAAGACAAAACCCGTTTTCCCATCGCGCACCGCCAGATCAAAGACAGCATCGGGTTGGAGTTTTTCAATGATGAGCTGGGGCAAGGAGCTCTGCAATTGCCCAGGCACAGTGGCGGTGTTTTCCGGAATGAGTCCCATTGAGCCTTGTTCCGGGCCGCGCAAAATGCCGTTAAAGACAAGGACCGTGAAAAAGGAGTTCGGTTCGATTTGAAATCGTAATGTGTCCAGCTTGGGTTCTGTCGTCTCGAGGCCGCCTCCATTAAGCCGGTCCAGATCGAGATCCATCGCGGCGTTTCCATTTCCGACGATCATCTTTTCCAGAGTTCCGCTCTCTCGTTCTGAATTTTTCCCTGGCGACGATGCCGCGGAGTTTCCCGAGCTGTTGCCCAGAAACAAAAGCAACGGGAGCACGCAATAGCTGAACAGTTTTGTTGGCATTGTTCGATTCCTCCGTTTCGCCGCCATTCTGCTTTTCATCTCCGGCGCCTTTCGTCCGAAGTCCCTATGATTATTGTCCCACGCGGTCGTAAACTTCAAGCAGGCCGATGCCACTGCCGCTGTTGCGTCCTGCGAGCAGCGCGGTGTAAAGACCGGGCGGCAGGTTCATTACAAGGGCGGATTCGAGATTACTCGGAGGTGCAAGGCCGGCGGAGGTTAGCTGTGAAGATTGGACCAGGTCGTCCTGCCAGTCGTTGTTCGCGATCAGGAGCGCTCCATTGCTATCGCGAAGCTCCAGCGTTGGATCGGCCAGCGCATCGGGAACCCCGGCATCGGCGAGACTGGGACCGATGCCGCGGACTACGACTCTGTCCGAGCCACCTTGGCCGCTCAACATGAAGCCCGCAATCACGATGTTGTCTGCCGTCCCGACGAGGGCACGTGTGCTAATATTGGCCAGCTTTGAGGCAGCCTCCGCCTCGAGGTCGTAGACTTCCACCAAGGCCGCACCGTCGGTGTCGCCGTTGCCCCGCACAATCGCCGTGTACGCTCCGGGAGCCAGCATCGCATCAATCGCCGATTCGAGATCATCGGCCGGCGGAATGCCCGTAGCCGCGATCAGTGCCTCCTGCCCCGCGTCTTCCCGCCAGTTGTTATTCGTGACGGTGACAAATGTGCCAGGACCGTTCAACTCGAGCACCGGGTCAGCCAGGACATCGGGCACACCCAACGCTGCCAGCGAAGGTCCGATGGCTCGAATGAGGACATGTTTGGGTGCGGTTCCGGTGATAATGAAGCCGCCGATTCCCACGTTATCGCCGGTCTGAATTCTCATGCGCGTCGAAAGGTTGACGGCCTTTGCTGGTGGCGTTGCTGTCGCATCTGGAGTCGCCGTGGGCGCTGGAGTCGGAGTAGATGGCGGCGTTGCTGCCGGAGTAGCCGTTGGAATTGGCGTCGGTGTTGCTTCCGGCGTGGCCGTTGGTATCGGAGTGGGTGTCGGCGTCGCTTCCGGAGTGGCTGTTGGGGCCGGGGTCGGTGGCGGGTTTGCGTTGTCGAGATAACGAGCCAAAGCGAAATCGCTATTCTGAAAGTAAGGATCGCTGGAAGTAAGGCCACCGGCGAGGAGCTTGCCGTCGGCTTGCAAGACAAGGTCGCTCCCTTCGGCCGTTCCGCCGAATGACGTCATGACCGTGCCGTCGGTGCCGAACGTGGAATCGAGAGCGCCATTTACGTCGAAGCGCAATAATTGAAAGGCAGAATCGGAGAAAGAGTTGGAAGTTCCGAGCGCGACCAGCTTGCCGTCGCCCTGAAGCACGACGGCATTGAGATCTCCCTGGTCCAGCATGAGCACCTTGCCACCGTTGCCGAAGCTTTGATCGAACGAACCGTCCGAATTGAACCGCGCCATGGCGAAACTATCGTAAGGGCTGTTAGCTATTGACCACCCGACCAAAACGATTTTGCCGTCGGGTTGCAGGAGAGCATCGGTGGCGCCGTCCCAGTTACTGCTAAAATTAGCGAAGGCATAGCCGTTGCCGGCAAAGCTCGGATCGAGCGTGCCGTCGGAGTTGTACCGGGCCACCAGGAAGTAATAGCTGCCTTCGCCGGCGATGACGATTCTGCCATCCGGCTGGATCATCAGTGCGATGGCATAGCTCTCCAGGCCCTGCCCGAAATCGGTTATCACTTTGCCGCCGTTGCCAAACGTCGGGTCAAGCGAGCCGTCGGGATTGTAGCGCGCCAGGGCAACATTGCCTTTTCTCTGCTCGCTTGGATAAAACTGGATCCCTCTTCGCCCAGCGGCGACGATTTTGCCGTCAGACTGGAGCGCGAGCGCGTAGGCCTGGTCGTCGCGTTCGGCGATATTGGTCATCACTGTTCCGCCATTGCCAAAAGTGGGATCGACCGAACCGTCCGAGTTGTAGCGCAGCAGGACAAAAGACGTGTCCTGAGAGGAAGGCAGGTCGATGCTTCCGCTGATCAAGATTTTGCCGTCCGACAAAATGAGCAGTCCAGCCGCGCTCTCTCGCACGCTGGCGACGGTTACCACTTTGCCGCCATCGCCAAACGTCGCGTCGAGCGTGCCATCCGGATGGTAGCGCGCGAGCGCACCCCTATGGCTTGGGTGAGTAACGCCGATGGCGACGATTTTGCCGTCGGGCTGGACGGTAATGCGACTCAGCCAGTCGTTGCTGCTGCTAAAGTCGGTAACTACTTTCCCGCCATTGCCGAAAGTGGGGTCTAGGTCCCCGTCAGCGGCTCGTGCCATTTGCCCGGCTCCGGAAAACAGGAGCACGCTCATGGCTGCAAAGGCGATGACGCGCCAATTCTCTCGCCGGCTGATTTTAGATGATGAAAACTGTGACATAAATTTTCCTCCGTTTGACTGCCAGGTTTTGTCGACTCGCTATAAGAAGAATCGCTCCAACATCCGCGCGTGGGTGCTGTCATAACGTAACAGAACTGTTACGCCCCGAAGCCAGACCAGGCTGCTTGCTGCGTCACTGGACATGGTAGGCCTCTACCAGAGCGACCCCTGTGGTATCGGCGTGACCCGCCACAATCGCGGTGTATGCTCCGGGAACGAGCGACGCAAAGAGCGCTGCTTCCCGATCGTCCGAAGGCGCCAGGCCCGCCGCCGCGATCTCCGGCTGGTGCGCGTCCCGCCAGTTGTCATTCGTTCCAATCACGCTGCCATTGCTGTCATGGAGTGTGAGCGTGGGATCTGACAGCACGTTCGAAAGGCCTAGCCCGCTCAGCGACGGACCGATCGCGCGCACCACAACCCCTATCCGATCGGCCGCGCTCCCTCCGACAATGAAGCCTCCGATCATCACGTTATCGCCACGCTCGACCAACCCGCGCGTGCTAATATTCCCCAGCCTCGAGCTTGCCGCCAAGCCCAGATCGTAGACTTCCACCAATCCAATCCCAGTCCCTCCATTCTTGCCCCGCACCACGGCCGTGTAAGCGCTATTCCCGCTCAAGGTCGCGACAATGGCCGATTCCAGTGCATCGCTCGGCGGCACCCCCGTATCCTCAATCTGTGCTTGTTGCAGGTCTTTCCAGTTGTCATTGCTGGCTAGCAGGTGGCCGCTCGAGTCATACAGATCGAGAACTGTGTCTGCCAACGCTCCCGGCATACCGTTCGCGCCCAGCGATGGTCCCAGAGCCCGGATGACGACCTGCTTGGAATCCGGCCCGGTCAGGATAAACCCTCCGATGAGAGCGTTCTCACCGCCTAGCACCCGCGCTCTGGTTGAAATATTGAGCGGCTGGGCCGGCGGAGCAGGCGGAGCTGGCGTAGGCGTTGGCTCAGGCGTTGAAGTAGGTGTCGGTGTAGCTTCCGGAGTAGCCGTTGGTTCCGGTGTAGGTGTAGGCGCCGGCGTCGCTTCCGGAGTAGCTGATGGCTCTGGAGCTGGCGTCGGCGTTACCTCTGGCGGTGGGGTCGGGGTTGGCGTCGGCCCCACGTTTAGCAGATTGCGCGCGACCACTACCATCCCGTCTTCGCGACCATACCCGAACACGCTGCCATCGGGCGAAAACTGGGCCGAGAACACGGCCGTCGATGTTTGTTGATTGTACGCGCGCAACAACGTCCCATCTGAGACGTGCCAGAAAAGAATCGTGCCGTGACCTGCTCCGTAGTCCTGCCCGGCCGCAATGATCATTTCTCCATCTGGAGAAAAACCGACCGATTTCACGAAACCGGACGGCCCGTTGAGCTCAAAGAGCCGCAAGCCGCTGGCGACCTGCCATAACCCGGCCGATTTGTCGTCGCTGGCGGTGGCCAGGAGCTGGCCATCGGGCGAGAAGGCAACGAAGTTGACCGAGCCGCGGTGACCCAGCCAGTCGACATTCCAAGTCGCGAAGTTTTCTAGCGTCGCAACGTTATTCGCTTTGCCCGCCGCGAGGAACTGTCCGTCCGGAGAGTAAGCCACCGAGTTGGTTTGCCCCAGCATGTCATGAGTGATGGAAACCAATTCCCCATCCGAGAGTCGCCAAACCTTGATCTCATTCGTGGAATAACCGCCGCCCGACGTCAGGAACGCATCGTCCGGCGAAAACGAGATGCCGAGAATAAACTCGTTGCTCCCCATGTTTCGAATCAACGATCGATCCGAGACGCGCCACAATTTGATGTTCATGTCCATTCCGCCCGAGGCGAGCATCTCCCCGTTATGCGAGAAGGCGACCGAAGTAACACGATCCCAATGGCCCGTCAGAGTGGCGAGCAGCGTCCCGTCCGCCACACGCCACAGCTTGACCGTTTGATCTCCACTCGCGGAAGCGAGTAACTGTCCGTCGGGCGAAAACGCCACCGAATTGACCTGCTCCGTGTGATCGGTTCCGCTCCACAGGATCTCGGGCGAGCCTTGCGTTGCTTCGCCGGTTTGAAAGACGGTAAAGGTTTGTCCGACAATTGAGATCGTCCCGGCGCGAGGACTGCCGGTCGTGTTCGCCGCGACCGAATAGTAAATGGTGCCCCAGCCCGAGCCGCTCCCACCTGAGGTGATCGTGATCCAACTGTCACTGCTGGTCGCCGTCCAGCTACAGGCGTCTGCCGCAGCCATGTTTACATAGTCGTTTCCGCCATCACTGGTGAAGGTGCGGTTTGCGGGCGAGATATCGTAGCTACAGGTGATTCCGGTCTGAGTGATCGTGGTGACGTGCCCAGCGACGCTGATCGTGCCGGTGCGAGTTTCGAGCGTTTCGTTCCCATTTACCCAATAGGTCACGGTTGTGCTCCCACTGCCGCTGCCGTTGCCGACTCCAAGCGTGATCCAGCTTACATCCGTCGTCGCCGTCCAGGGACAGCCGTTCAGAGTCGTTATTCCAATATTTCCAGAGCCCCCGGCCGAGCCGAAGGATTGGCTGTCCGGGGAAACATCATACGAGCACGCAGTTGTCACCTGCTCGATCGTCACCGTCTGGCCGGCAACGGTCAGCGTCCCCGTTCGGGCGGAGCCGCTGTTGGGCGCGACGGAGTAGGTCAACCCACCGTTCCCGCTGTCATGGTTGATCTTCGTAATCGTGATCCAACTGTCATTACTCGCGGCTGTCCAACCACAGCCGCTCAGAGTTTGAACACCTACGCCTCCTGTACCCCCAAACGACGACCAGGTTGCATTCGTTGGAGAGACAACGTAGGCGCATGGATCCGATCCCAGGTGCACAGGAAACGCCTGCTCGGCGATAATCAAAAGACCTGTGATACCATCGGCCCCGCCGCTGGTCGTGTATGTCACCGTTCCGTTACCCGTGCCACTGATGTTGCCAGTCAGGGTGATCCAACCGACGCGGCTCGAAGCCGTCCAGCTGCACTCCGGAGGCGCGGTCACATTGACCGAGCCGCTTCCACCATTATCGGGGAGGTTCGCGCTCGTGGGAGAAATCGAACAGGCGCAGAAACTGGCCGGGATGCGTGCCATTACCACAGTCGACTCATGCGAGTAGGCAAAGAACTGGCCATCGGCAGAGACTGAAAGTGCATTGGCCGACGTGCCTGTGTTTTGATCATAGCTCTTGAGCAAAGCGCCATCTGAAACGCGCCAGAGTCTTATCGTGCCGGTGGATGGCAGGAAGCCGTTCACGGGATCCTCATTAGAATCCCACGAACTGGCGATCATGGTCTGGCCATCGGGCGTGAAGACGATGGAGGTTACCGTACCTGTCGCTGTGAAAGTGCGGACCAGTGAGCCATCGGAGACTCGGTAAATCTTTATCGTCTCATCGTAACGATACGAGCCACCCGACCCGCCGTTGGTCGCGATGAATTGTCCGTCGCGTGAGAAGGCAAGAACGCTCCCGCGGGGTCCGACGATATTGCGGACCAGCGTGCCGTCAGAAGCCTGGAAGACGTCTATCCCCTGGAACCCGATAGAGGCGATCAGTTGCCCATCAGGCGAAAAAGAGGTCGCTCCGCCACCGGCGCTCGGGTTTGTCCAAACCTGTGAACCATCAGATTGCCGAAACAGGGTGATCGTGCGGGTCTGCGAGGGATAGGTGGAAGTAGTGACCGAGGAAGCGATCGACTGCCAGTCGGACGAGAAGGCCAGCGTGCCTCCTATTCCTAACGTGCGGAGAAGAGTCCCGTCTGAAGCGCGCCAGAATTTCACTCCCGAGGTTGCCAGCTGCTGGCTGTCTGGGGAGTAAGATCCGACCGTAGGTCCGCGACAGCCGACTCCGCTACAGTGGGTAATGGTCCGAAGCAACGTTCCGTCCGAGGCCTGCCAGAGTTTGTTTTTCTTGTCGTCGCCGCCCGAGGCGAGTTGTTGTCCATCGGGAGAAAAGGTCGTGTACCTGACATATCCCGTATGCGTGCCCTGCCAGACGATCTGGGGACTGCCCTGCGCAGCGACCGAACGCACGAAAACAAGCAGTAACGCAGCACTCAATCCTCCAGCGAGGTTTTGGCAGTTTTTGTTCATCTGGATTTCTCCTTTTTGCGCACTGAGATTCTTCTTGAGGTCACGATAAATGATTCGTTCATCGTTAGGAAAGCGAGCGCCTTCCGCGCGCTCCTCGCAAGCAGATCTTCGTAACAGTCTTGTTACGCGGACAGCTAGAAGCGCAAGGTGAATTGCGCCGCTAGCGTATGATGCAGATCTCGTGAATCCGAGTTCGCGTCCTGAAAACTGTATTGCAGCTTCAACTGGGTGTGCGCGGTAAAACGATAGCCGAGCGAAGTGTCGATTCGCCAAAGATCGTGCCCCCAACGAATGCTTCGTCCGGCGACATCGGGCACACTGCTAAAGAGCTGTTGATTCCAGCGCACGGCGCCGAAGAGTTGCGGAGTGAATTTGTACTTCCCCTCCAGATAGTAAGCAAAGGTGTCGACGTCACCCACCCGCGGGACCTGGAAGCGCACCTCGTAGAATTCGGCCCACAACTGAAGGTGATGAAAGGCATAACTGATGTCCTGACCCAAAACCAATTCACTGAAATCGCCCAGGCTTCGCCCGGGCGGCAGGGTCGGTTCCGCTTCCGGGCGCAGATAAGGGCCGTCGCTCGCGGAAAGGCCGAAATTCCACGCCTCGTTAGGCCGAAACCCGAGGCGGCCGCTGACGGTGGGATGGTGGAAGCCAACCTGAGTGGCGTCCCAGGACTTGGGCCGCGAAGCGAGCGCGGAATTCTTCACCTCCAGGGCATAGTTGAATTCTCCGATTTTCCCCGCCACCGAAGCGCCGGTGGCGTAGCTCGGTCCCCAAATGAGGGGAAGGTTTTCGTCTTCGTCGGGAGGAAATCCGGAGACGAAGTCGCGCACGTGGGCCGGCGCTTCGAAATCCGAGATCGCGGTCAGATTCTCATAAGGAAGCGGCGCGTTGACGAAAGGGTTTTCCCATGACAAATGCCGTTGGGCAAAATTGCCGATGACCGTGGCGAACTTCCCGATTTGCAGATCGAAGCAATCACTCGCCGCCGGATTGACGCGGAGCGCGTATTCGTCCAACCGGACCTGCACCTCCTCGTCGTGCGGATCGAAATCGCGATCGACCCGCGATTGCGCAAAAAAGTAAACGTGCGTGCCGAATTGGGCGTCGAGGAAGAGCGAAAGACGCGGGTTGACGAGAAAGCGGTGATCCGCGTCGATGAGACCGGGCGGGGGAAGATCCAGCCAATAAAGCTCCAGATCGAAGAGTCCGCTCAGTCGCGCACGGACGTTGCCGTCGAAGGCGTTGATCGTTAACGCGTCGCTAACTTGGTCGAGGAAGTCCTCCGCCGCGAGTCTGGTTGCGGTCAGCGAAAGGAAGAAGCTGACGAGCCGGAGGGTCCTCATGAAACTCCCATGGTGGCCGCGGCGGTTTGGCGAGCAAGACGAAAGCGCACTTCGAATTCCGTCCAATCCTCTTCCGAGGAGAGCAACTTTAAGTCGCCACCCTGGAGCCGCGCCAGTTCCCGGGCCAGGTTCAAGCCGAGCCCATGGCCCGGAATATCTTCTCCCATGGAGCCGCGATGGAACCGCTCGAAAATATGTTCCCGCGCCGGACCGGGAATGGATCGGCCGGTGTTGCCGACGGCGAGGACCGCCCAATCGCCCTCTTCACGACACGCGATGCGAATGCGGCCGCCCGGGCGATTATATTTCCGCGCGTTCTCGAGCAGATTTTGCAGGATCAGCGCCACGTACTGCCGCTCGCCGGCAACGTAAATATCACTGCAATCGTTCTCCACCTCCACATCCGCGCCATCCGGCAATGCGCTCAGGTCATCCATTTGCCCCTCCAGAAGGTGCGAGAGATCGACGGAAGTAAAGGTGACTTGGAGCCGGCCGGCATCCATCTGTGAAAGCAGGAGCAAATCTTCGATGATGCTGGTGATCCGATACGTCTGATGAATCAGCGCTGCGATCTCTTCGCGGCCTTCGGGCGTCAGATTTTCATGTTCGCGCAACTCCTCGAGTCCGGCGCGGAGGACAGTTACCGGTGTTTTGAGCTGATGAGATGTGTTGGCGGAAAAACGGGCCGCTCTTTGCAGCTCCTTGCTCGTCTTTTCCAGCGCAGCTTCGGCACGGTCGCGCTCGGCGCGATCCTCGGCCGAATCACGTGCGAGCTTCGTCACCGGAGCTGATAACCGAGCCGAGGCAAAATGGCTGACCGCAAATGCGGCCAGCAACAGAAGCCCTCCCGCCCCGATGATTTGCCAGCGCAGTTGACGCTGCCGAGTGAGCAAGTCGGTTAATGGATAAACGCAAACCTCATAAGCAGGCGGGAAGAGCGAATTCGGATTGAGCCACTTGTAAAAGAGAAGATGAGGCACGCCATCCGTTTCGACGCGGACGCTCTTTTCCGCCCGGTCCAGCGGCGCTATCGCCCGCGTCAGCTCGCGGCCCAGCAAGATCTCCCGCTCGGAATCCGCCTGGGCAGGCAAATGGAGGCGGCCCTTCAGCCAAATGCCACTCTCGATACTCGCCGCGAAGCGATGGCGACCGAGCTCGACTGGTTTGACCCCGACGACGATGGCCGCAATCGGCTGATCCGTCTCGCTGGAAATGATGGGCATCGCGATGACCTCATCGATTGTCTCGGCGCCGTCATCAGCTTCGCGCCTCAAGTAACCGATCTGCTGATCGCCTGGCACTGTCTTAAGAGAGAGTTGAGATTCTTCCTCCGGCCGGAGTTCTCCGAGCTCCCTGGCATTTGGCGGTGTGATCACGGCGCCCCGGCCATCAAGGAAACGATAGAATGTCGCGTGCAGGGTAGGCGTCCCCGGCTCGCCGGCCTCCTCGTCTTTCCACTCCATCAAACCACGCAATTCATCTTTGGCATTCGGGTACAAAAGATCGAGTGCGTTATCTTCGAGGGCGGCGTGGATGCGCGGCTTTTGCGCGAGAACGTGGCAGCGCTCCGCGAGCGCGGCACGATGCATTTCCTGCACATTGTGCAATGAAGCCAGCTCCGCCTGAAACTCACGTTCCAGCTCTCGCTCCGCATTTGCCGCCAGCTGCCGCTCCGCCAGGTAAAGCCCCAGGGCGGTGATGCCCGAGACTACGAGCATCATCGCGGCGAGCAGCTTGATCCGAAACCGGAGAAGACCGGATCTCGCCGGCGCAGACTTCGCGCTCACGGGAGGTTCACTCGGAGAGTGGAACCGCTGGCCAGTTCGACCGGCCGCTCCAACGTCGTCTTGCTGGTCAACCACGCTTTGAGCGTGTACCGGCCCGCTGGAAGGCCACTGAGGCGGAAATGGCCTTCCTCGTCGCTCATGACAAAATGCGGCGTCTCGAGGACGAGGATCAACGCGCGCATGTGCTCGTGAATGTCGCAACGCACCGTGACCAGGCCTGGAGTGTCAAAAACGACAGACGGAATCGGCCTTTCGTCCGGCCGGTATCGTCCGAGGTCGAAACGCTTCGGCGGCGAGAAGGAAAAGATATTATGATAGGTGTCGTCGAGATTCGGGAAGGAGACCCGCGTTCCGGTCTGCACCGGCAAAAGCGCCGGCACGAAGGTGAGATCCTTCTGCAACATTTTCGTCTCCGCGACGGAGTTTCGTTTCGGAGACGAGCCCTCAAGATATACGACGGCGAGAGGCGGTCTCGGCGCGAGCACACCTCCTTTCGTCACGATTTCGTAACGCTTGATCATCACCGGCGCCGCCGATGTCTTGGGCAACTCGACGCGGCCTTCGATGGTCGCCTGAGCGGACGCACGTCCCGCCGCCCATCCGATTATTGCGGCGAAGACTAACGAGCAGCGGAAATTCATGGAACGCAGGCTAACGAACTGCCAGACATAGGTCGAGATCGGAACCGCCATCAAATGGAAGCCCGGATCGTGTAGCCGGCAGAACGCAACGTCTGGATCAGCGGAGGGACCGCGCCTGCATCCACCTTCTTGCGCAAGCGCGTGATAAAAATCTCCACCGTGCGCGTGTCATATTCGTGATCCCGGTGCCAGATCCGCTCGCAAAGCTCGGTGCGGGAAAAAATGCGGCCCGGCTCCTGCATGAGAACCTGGAGGACATCGAACTCGCGCGGCGAGAGCGCAATGTTCCTGGCGGCACGAGTGACGTGGCGATGCTGCACATCCATCTGCAAATCGGCCACCTTCAAAAGGTCGGCCGCCGTCGGCGTGGCTCCGCGCCGCCCGATCGCCTCGACGCGCGCGATCAATTCATCCATCGAGAAAGGCTTGGACAGGTAGTCGTCCGCTCCAGCCTTCAAGCCTTTCACCCGATCTCCCACTTGGCCTCGCGCCGTCAGGATGAGAACGCGCGCCGGGCACTGTGCCTCCCGCAGCTGGTTGAGTATGGAGAAGCCGTCCAGTCCGGGAAGATTCAGATCGAGCACGACCAGGTCTGGCGAATCGCGCAACGCAGCCTGCAAACCTTCCGGGCCATCGAATCGCGCACTCGGCTCGTGATTGTGCCGTCGCAACGCCTTGGTGATATGCTGGGAGAGCTGAGGCTCGTCTTCAATCACCAGGACGCGCATCTCTTCTTCCCTCGCAGCATCCTCTTAATTTGCAATAAGAATGGGAGACTGGAGGACCAGGTTAGCGTAACGGAACTGTTACATTCCCCTGATCGACGTCGCGGAGATTGCGCGTCACGAAGTGTCCGCCCCGGCACAGCCCCACCTCTTTCTGCCCTGTCCTCAGGAAAAATTGAGAGAAAACCTCTGCTACTGCGCCCCGCGATCGTAGACTTCAACCACGCCGATGCCGGGGCTGTTATTCTGCCCGGCTAGCAGGGCGGTGTAATGGCCAGGCGGCAGCGTTGCCGCTATGGCGGACTCGAGATTATTTGTCGGCGAAAGACTCGCCGCCGCGATCTCGGCCATTTGCGATGGATCATCCTGCCAATCGTTATTTGCAATCATCAGCGCTCCGTTGCTGTCGCGCAGTTCCAGCGTTGGATCGGCGAGCGCATTTGGCACTCCGGCCGCGGTGAGGCTGGGGCCAATGCCACGCACCACGATCCGGTCATCCGTGCTGCTTCCGATCAGCATGAAGCCCGCGATCACGATGTTGTCGCCCGTGCTGATAAAGGCCCGCGTGCTCAAGTTAGCGAGTTTCGAGTCAACTCCCTGGTTGAGATCGTAAACTTCCACCAAGGCCACCCCGGAGGTGTTCGCTTTACCTCGGATGAGCGCGGTATAAGCGCCGGGAGGCAGTTCCACCAGAAGGGCTGACTCGCGATCGTCGGTGGGCGGAATGCCAGTCGCCTCAATGTCCGGTCCTTGAGTGTCTCTCCAGTCGTCGTTCGGGATCATGGCAAATGCACCCGGACCACGCAGCTCGAGCATCGGATCAGCGAGCACATCCGGAACACCGGAACCTTGCAACGACGGTCCGATCCCCCGGATCAGGACACGTTTTGAGGTGGTCCCGGTGATGATGAAGCCGCCGATGCCAACATTGTCACCAGTCTGCACTTGCATGCGGGTCGAAAGGTTGATCGCCTTCGACACTGGGCTTGCACTCGGACTCGGACTTGCACTCGGACTCGGACTTGCGCTCGGACTTGGACTTGCGCTCGGACTTGGACTTGCGCTCGGACTCGGACTTGGACTTGCACTCGGACTCGGGCTTGCACTCGGACTCGGACTTGCGCTCGGATTCGGACTTGCGCTCGGACTCGGGCTTGCGCTTGGACTCGGACTTACGCTCGGACTCGGGCTTGCGCTTGGGCTCGGGCTTGGACTTGGAGTAGGTGTGGGAGTCCCGTTTGGCGTCAGCAGCACCGCGCGAATCTGGTTCGGGGAACCGATCCTGATGGCATCGACCGCGATTTGGCCCGAATCGTTGATTCCTGTGGCGACATAGAGGCGATAGTTAGCCCCCGAAGCGTCGACCAGAGTTGTCAGGTCTAGCATCTGGCCATCGCGATAAACGAACGGGATCTGATAAAGCGCTCCGCCTTCGTAGGGACGATAGGTGCTGCCGACGACTACATCGTGGATGTTTACTCCGTAGGCCTCGCTTCGATCACTCAAGAAGTCGTTATCCCCGATCGCCCCGAGGTCGTGCATCGTCGTGCCGTCATGAAGAAAAGCGTGGCGGCGATTGTCCGTGCTGATCGAAGACCACCCGACAACGTGGCCATTGGCGTTGATGAAATTCCCGGAACTAGAGCTTCCGGCAATTACGCCGAGGTCCCGCATGCCGTTCACGGCATCCCAAATGAAGGCGTGATAATTACTCTCGAAGCCACCTCCGGTGTCGGCTCGACCGGTTACCTGGCTCGAATCATTGATGCTAAAGGCCTTGGCAAATCCGCCTCCGAGCGTGCCGAGGTCCCGCATGCCGTTCGTCGCATCCCAGATGAAAGCGTGGGTCACGTTGGTGTCCAGGCTGGTCCCGGAATGGCCCACCACTTCACCTAAATTGTTTATCCCATTGGCGCGCGCGTAGTTGCCCCATCCCGGGAGGAAACCAAGGTCGGTCACCGTTCCGTTGCGAAACAGAGCGGCATGGCGAATGGAGCCGCCATTGACGGAATATTGTGAATCCCCGACGACATCCCCGAGCCCGTTGATCCCCCACCCCTGGCTGGTGTCGCCGCCTGGAATGACACCAAGATCTTCCACCAGGCCATTGGTGAAACGAGCCGCATGGTTGCTGGTGCCGGAATACGAATAGCCTGACACCTGGCCCGCATTGTTGATTCCCGTCGGATGGCTGCTGACCACGCCGGTCTCAGGGTCGGTGTTGATGGTGCCGAGGTCCGTGAGATGGTAGGTTTGCGCCCGCGCAGTAGTTAGGCCGCTTGCGGCGACGATGCCGATAACGCCAAGAATCGCTGCGCTTTGAGTGATTAAAATTAGTTTGCTTCGTTTCATAAGGGATAGGATCCGGCTATAAGACTCTTCTCGACCAAGCGATGCCTCGGGAAAGAAATGAAAGGTAACGTCGCTGTTACTTTCCCTCCCTGATCCCACGCCAGGGAATCGTGGGGCACCCACGCTTTGGCCGTAAATCCAAACGCGATGATGGGAATAGCAAAGCGCCGCTTCGGAAACTCCGAAGCGGCGCGCTTTTGTTTAACCTGCGATATTGTTTAGTTCGCTTCCCTTCCCGTCGTCTGAAGGCTGATGAAGTTCTCGAGAAACTCAGGCTCGAGCGCGCTGCCATCGGGCTTGCGCGTGTAGGCCAGGAACTGGTCTCGGGCGATTCCACCGTCGCGCGGATCCTTGATCACAGGACAAATGGCATAACGCAAGACATCGTTCAAAGGACGCTGGGTCTTGGTGATGTAACCTTTGCTGAACAGGTTGTCGATCTCGCTCATCGTGGCAATGATGGCGGTTCCGTCAAGGTCCCGGCCGTTGCGGCGGGCCAGGTCGTCCATCATCTTTTGGCCGTCCCTGGTCGTGAGCGCTCTGCTGGTGTAGCTCACCCAGACGTGGAGCCAAAGTCCGATCTTGTTATTGCTGAAGTAACCATTACGCATGTCCAGAAGGACCGATTGCCGCAGGGCGCCCAGGCCGACCGGGTCGGTGTTCTTGCGTGGGAAGACGTATTCGATACTGCTGTGGGCGATCTGCCTCGCGCGTTGTCCGGCGGCATCCTGAGTAAACGCGCTCGCGTTAAAGCCGCCCAGAACCGTAAAGTACCAGGCGTTTCCGCTATGGTCGTAGTTTGGCAGCGTCAGAAGAGCGCGCACGTTTCGTTGAAAAGGAAAGTTCGGCGTATCAGCCGCCGCTAACGGACCTACCTGACGACGGCCATCGATGGCGGCGGGATTGATGCCATTCTGCTGGTAGTAAGCGTCGGTGAAGTCGTAGAGACGATCTTGAATGTCGGCTTTGGTTAAAGATGCCGCTCCGAGGAGCGTCATCACAGCTAGGAACACGAGTTTTTTCATGAGCGCGTAATAGCGATTACGCCGTGACTCTGGCAATTCACCAAAGGTAACGCGACTGTCACTTTTGGCCCTGTTGTTGTTCCCCTATCCTAAGGCTACCTAGAAAGTAACAGCGGCGTTATCTTTTTCTTTAGACTCGTAACAAGGAGGCCAGGTCAATCATAGAGCTAGAGGTAGCTCAAGGTGAGCTGCTCATTGCGCGCTGTAGCCGCCCCGCTCTGTCGGGGCGTGAGCGCGGTACGCACGGCGACAGAGCGCCGTGACTACAGCGCGAGTTTGACGGCAGGCGGGGAACCTTGCGCGTTGTAGCCGGCCAGCTACCTCAAGACGTCGCATAATTTAAGGATTGTTCCAAAGCCGTCGAGGTAACAATCGAGTTACCTTTCGTGAGTAGTCAAAGCATGGACGTTGTCTAAACGTCCCTACATGAAACAAACTACATACATAGCTACCAAGCATCGGTTCATCACCGTTGTTAAATCAATTGCCTTAGTGGCGGCGTTCGCTTATGCGGGTTCCGTTGCTCAGGCACAAACTTATGGTCTCACGGACCTGGGAGTTCTTCCCGGGAAGGAGGCCAGCATGCCTGCGGCAATCAACGAGCAGGCCCAAGTAGCCGGCACCTCGAGTGCGGGCACCTCGAACGCATCCGCGTTTCGCTACACCAATTCCGGCAAAGCCGCGATGGAGGATGTGGGCGGAAATCCTACCGGAAGCATCAGCCGTGGATTCGGCATCAATAGTTCCGGACAGGTGGTAGGTGACTCGAACTTTGGCAACCGCGAAGTGAGCCGCGCTGCTCTCTTCGTTAATGGTTCGGCCAGGGATTTGGGGACCTTGACGAGTGGCGGGCCCTTCAGCCGGGCCAATGGCATCAACGCTTCCGGTCAGGTGGTCGGCTACTCCAGTGAGAAGCCCGATCTTGACTATGGCAGGGCTTTCCTCGTTAACACCTCCGCTCAGGCTGGCTTGTCCACGCGCATGATCGATTTGGGCACGCTCGGCGGAATGTATGCGCAGGCTCTGGCGATCAACGACTTCGGATTTGTCACCGGCAATTCTCAAGTGGGAACCAATTATGGGCCTACCCACGCCTTTCTTTGGCACAACAACACCAAAATGGTCGATCTGGGAACGATCGCCGGCGACTTCAGCACTGGCACCGCGATCACGGCAAAAAATCACGTTGTCGGCTATTCGACGATCAATAAGGAGGACGATCGTGTGCACGCGTTCCTGCATGATGGCCAGAAGATGCTCGATCTCGGCTCGCTCGGCGCCGCTTACGCGGAAAGCGATCGCAGCTATGCGCTGGGGGTGAACGCACACGATCAGGTGGTGGGTTACAGTTATCTCCCACCGCAGGGTCCGATCGCCCCGCGTCAGGTGGCCTTCCTCTACAGCCAGGGGAAAATGATGGATTTGAATGAATTGATCGGGACCGCGGCGAAGCAATACCGGCTTCATTCCGCGACCGCGATCAATGACAAAGGACAAATCGCGGCGATCGCCTTCGATAGTTCGGCCAACGCTTTTCGCGCCGTTCTGCTCACTCCAACTGGCATCGCTCCCCGCTAACCGCGTGACGTAAATCCTGAAGGATTGGAATTCCGTTCGCCCGGCGCTTTTGCATTGGCGGCTCAGGGAACTGAGCCGTGATGTGAAAGCAGCCGGGCGAACGCGGGGCGACACAGGTAACAGCGCCGTTACTTTTCGAACGTGGAACGGGCGGTCCGCCTTCGTAGCATCAGAGTTCCAGCGAACCCTTACACCAGTTTGCTGGCGGGAAAGAATGGACGCGCCGGCGTGGGGTTGATGGAGGCCTTTCTTCGCGAAAGGACCTCAGCGATCCCGCATCGGCCTACATTCGCCCGGCCCGTTACGTGCGAATAAACGGTGTATGCCCTGGGTTAATCTTGATTTCACTATCTCCAAAGCCGGCCCTTAGCTCCGACCCCATGCGCATCATTGTGGTCGAAGACGAAGTCAGGCTCTCGCGGCATATCGCTTCCGCTCTCACGGAAGCGGGCCATGACCCTGTCATCATTCACGATGGCGAAACCGCCCTCGGTCAAATAGAGGCGGAACCGTTCGATCTCGTCGTGCTCGATATCGGTTTGCCGGGCATGGATGGATTCGAAGTCCTGCGCCGGCTCCGCGCCAAGAAAATGGCGCACCGCGTCCTGATCTTGACGGCGCGCGGCGAGCTGAACGACCGCATCAACGGCCTCCAACTCGGGGCCGACGATTATCTGGCCAAGCCTTTCGCGATGCAGGAATTGCTGGCGCGGGTCCGCGCGCTGGGACGCCGCTACGCGGAGGAGCCGGAAGTAACGCTTCGGGTGGCCGACCTCACCCTGAACCTGGTCAACCAGGAGGTGCATCGCGGCGGCCGTTCCATTGAGCTTTCCGCGCGCGAGCTGACTTTGCTAAAAGTCCTTATGCGCGAGCCTGGCCGCATCTTTACCCGGATCGAGCTATGCGAGCGCGTCTGGGAGCGCGAGCATGAATACGACACGAAACTCGTCGAAGTTTTCGTGGGCCGCCTCAGAAAAAAAATTGGCACGCCGCTGCTCATTCATACCGTACGGCACTCGGGTTACACGATCCGGGATCCGGAATGAAACGATGGCCCCTGCGCTGGAAGCTCGCATTTTATGCAGCTTCGCTTGGGGTCGTAGCGACAATCGCGGGCGCCGCGACGACGTGGACGGTCATGCGCCGTGCCGAGATTGCGGCTTTCGACGAGCGTTTGGCCCTGGATGCCGATGAGCTGTTCAGGGATTTGGAACACTTCGAGGGCGGCCTCACCCAAAATCGGCTGGCCTTCCACGAGAAATTTGTTCCCTTGGCCCTCCGCGGACGCCTGATTGAAATACACGGATCCGAAGGCGAGCTGCTTTACCGCTCCCCGAACGTTCGCCCGCCGGGGCTGGCTGTCCCTAGCCTCGCGAATTTTCCTTCTCGCACCATTGATGGACGGAGCGTGCGCGTCGCCACTTTTACGTGGAAGGGCCTGACGGCGCATATCGGCGCCGACATGAAGGACATCAACCAGAACGCATGGAACATCCTGCTCGGAATGGTCGCGGCCATCCCGACGGTTCTCGTGGTGGTTGGGATCGGCTCCAGGTGGGTGGCGCGCCAGGGCCTCGCGCCGGTCGAGGCCATTCGCCAGGCGGCTTCCCGCATTTCCGTGCACAATCTGGATCAACGCCTCCCGGTCCCGCCGTCGGCGGATGAAATTGCGGGACTGATCGAAGTGGTGAACGCGACCTTCGACCGGTTGCAGAGCAGCTTCGAGCAATCGGTCCGTTTCTCCGCCGAAGCATCGCATCATTTGAAAACACCGATCTCGGTCCTGCGCGCGGGCATTGAGGAAATCCTGAGCGATCCCAACACCCCCGAAAAACACCAGGAGCGCGCCGAGAACCTGCTCCAGCAAGTCTACCATCTGACTTCAATTGCAGAAGACCTTCTCCTGCTCGCGCGGGCCGACGCCGGGCGGGTCGATTTGCAGCAGGAAGAATTCGATCTCAGCGAACTGCTCGAGGGCGTCTGCGACGATTTGCGTGCGCTGGCCGAACCGCACTCTTTAACGGTGGAAGCCCAGCTGCCGCCCCATTTGCCGATCCTGGCGGACCGGCGCGCGGTGGGGTTGATCATCCAAAACCTGGTCGAAAACGCGATCAAGTACAATGAGCCGGAAGGTTGCATCTGCATTGAGGCGCGCACCACGAACGGCACGGCGGAGGTGACGGTGAAGAACAATGGCGACCCGATTCCTCCCGAGCGGGCGCCTCACATTTTCGAACGCTTTTATCGGGGGCGATCGGACGGCCGCATTTCCGGCCATGGTCTCGGCTTGAGCATCGCCAGCGAGCTGACCAAGGCTCACGGCGGCGAGCTCAATTTGGTCCGCTCTGACAGCGAGTGGACGGAATTTCGCCTGCGCTTGCCCCGCCCGCCCGTCTCCGTTCCGCCGCCGCCGAGCGAGCTTGCTGCGCGTGGTTGACCCTGTCTTAGCATGCCAGCCGGTAAGATCGCACTTCGCCCGCATACGATGGAGCACGTGCGGGCGCTTCGAGAGGGCACTGATGTTTACGAGCGCCGCTTTGGACTCGCTGTCGCAGACGGCGTGCGCGAGTTTGTTACTGGAGCCGAAATGTCGGAAGCGTTTCAGGAGCGGCTAAATGCTTCGACGGTCAACGACCCATGGACGGATGGATTTGGCGTTGTCCATCCCACAGAGAACATTCTCATCGGCCTGTGCAGTTTCGGCGGGCCGCCGACATCGGAGGGCATGGTCGAGATCTCATACGGTATTGCGCCGTTGTATCGCGGCCGCGGCTTCGCCACCCAGGCGGCTGAGATGCTCATCGCGCGCGCCCTCGCCAGCGGTTGCGTCCACCTGATCCGCGCCCACACAGCACCTGAGCACAACGCATCCACCAGAGTCCTCGAGAAGTGCGGTTTCAGGTTCCTGGAAGAAATTACGCACCCCGAGGATGGCCGGATTTGGCGCTGGGAGACTACGCCAGGCGCGTTAGGGTTTCCAGAGTAGGGCTCTACAGGAGCAAACAGAGAGAACAGAGTCGGCTGGGTTTTGAAACTCTGCGTCCTCCGTTTCCTCCTGTTACAATGCGTCGGTCGCTGTGACCCCTACCCAAAGGTGCCCGATAAAAAACAAAAAAAAGCGACTCGGACGCCGCCCCCCTTCGCAAAGAATGGACAGTTGTCCGGGAGTAGCCAAGCCTTCTCCAGACTCTTCGATCTCCCCTCGTAGCCGTTCGATTTTAGCTTTCAAGATCGGGCCCTCAGCCCCGGACCGCGTCAGACTTTAGACGCTTTGGGCCACTGCGCCAGTGAATGGTCGGCCCCTTACTTCCCGGTTTGGGAATGGGGCGCATCGACTGGCTTCGATTCGGGAGAACCTCTTTGACGCAGGTAGATGGTAAACAGCACCATGCAACCGATCGCCAAAAATTCGCTCTGCCAGTTCTGAAAGGACTCGAACCAAAAACGGCTCGACGCCATGTAACCGCCCAGCGAAACCGGCGCGACTCCATGCAAAACCTGCTCCTCGTTATACTCAGCCCGGCCCCCGAGGGCGTGTAAGATGAAACTGGTGAGGAATAAGACTAGAAAAGCCAGCGTGAGGGAGTTTTCGTAAAGTAAGAGGACCCATCCACCGCGCCGGACCGGCCAGGGCGCGTTTTTCCTGTCGCGCACGTTGCGCGGATCGCGATCGACTTCCTCACGTTTCTCGGGGTCCTTCGATTCGGCGGAGCCTTTTTGATAAAGAAAGGCAGTAAAGAAGACGAAGACTCCCATCTGGAGAAATTCGGACTCCCAGTTCTCCATCGTAGCCTCAACGAAGTGCGCGCTCAGTAAGTATTCGCCGAACTGGCGCGCCGGCAGGCCGTGTTGAACACGGCCTTCGTTCGACTCCAAAAAGCCGGTGTAGGACTGCCCAAAGATGAAAGCGACAAAGAACATCCCGAGCATGACAATGCTAAGGCCGTTCTCACGCCAAATCCGCTTCATGACGTTATAATGCGCGGGCTAGAGACGCATTTTATTCCCGGTCCAGAATCCAGGGGGATGGTTGCGCAAGGTCCTCGCCCGGGCGCCCAACCCATGGACGCTGTCCCAGACCGGGCGAGGCTCGTGCAAAGTTTTACCGGTCTGCTCCGGCACCGGCGACTTCGGTCTCCTGGAGCGCTTCCGGATTAACAGTCTCCTGGGCTAGGTTATTCAACAGCTCGTTAGCCGCGGACTCCTCATCGAGGGTAGTCTGGAGCAGCTCGACTACGTCGTCGTGCCCCAGTAGCTCCGCGAACGTGCGAACACTCCCGTAGGCGGCAATCTCATAATGTTCGACCTTCTGCGCGGCCACTATGATGCCTGCATCGAGGACCGATTCCTCGCCATCTTCCTCGAGAATCTCAGAGCCTTCCTCGATGAGGCCCTTCATTCCGTGACAAACCTTTCCCTTAGGCGTCTCACCCAGAAGTTCGAAGACTTCTTCCAAGCGCTCGACCTGGCCCTCGGTTTCCTTCAGGTGGTCTTCGAAGGCCTTCTTCAAATCTGCGGAGGATGCGCCCTGAGCCATTTTAGGGAGCGCCTTCAGGAGTTGACCCTCCGCGTGATAGAGATCGCGCAGCTCATTCAAAAAAAGTTTCTGTAGTGTATCTAGTTTCATATTCCCCTTTTGTTTTTGTTCCCTTGTTTGGGCGGCGCATTCAAAACGCCGCCGCAAAAAAGAAACGCACGCGACCGGACGGTCGCGCGTGTCGCGCGCAAACTTTTTCCGCTGCTTAGAAGAAAAATAAATCCACCCGCCGCGTGTGTTTCGTTTTCCTTGGAAATGAGCGAAAAATACTTAGATCAACCCGCTGCCAGGGAGCGGGCGGAGCTATATTATTTGGCGCATCCCGGCAGTCCCTCCGCCGTGCGACGCCCTCGGCTCTTTGACCGGTCTGGAGTTTGGGTAGCCTTGCTTGGTCGGAGTGTACGCGAAGGAATTGCTGGCTTCGGCCCTACGGTTGAAGCCGCCTTGCGCGCCTTCGACGTGGAATATATCAGCGCCTTACGGCCGCCATCCGACGTTCCGCCGTTGGACCGCGCGGCTTAAACGAAGGGTTGCGGTATTTGATTCCCCCGGCGAGAGGCGCGCCTCTTTTGCGGCCTCTCGTGGGACAAGTCAGAGAGCGCCATCACTCACTCCATATTTACAAACAGAACTATGACACAACGAGCAAGCGATTCAGAAGGCCGATGGGCGAAACTCCCACGGGGGGGAGACATTAAAAAAGGTTCGCCGCCTTCATCAACAACTGGAGCAGCTCCAAGGTACTTTAGGAAAGGTTGAAACCACTCTCAACGAAGCCCAAGGACCCAACGGATCAGGCGCGAGAGGAATAGAGGCAATGGCGCAGTGTCAATCTTCGGAGTTGAATCCAGAGTAGGAAGCAGAGGACACCGAGCTAGGTTGTTCCTAAACCTCTGTTTTCTCTGCCTGCCACGCCGACTTGTCACGCCAAAGCCCTGGCGGCAGCGGAAGCCTTGGCGAAGGAGGGCGGCCTCCCGTTCCGATTTGCCCGGTTATCCGGCGGCGTCTCAGTCGGTTGGAGAGGTAACAATCGCGTTACCTTTGACTGTTTGGTGCGGGCACTGCCGCGGCGTAATGAGCAAGCATTATGAATGGCACAAAAACTTGCGCTCTCCCCGCGCTTCCTCCGACAGTCCGGCAGGGTATTCTGGTCGCAATTGCCGCTGTCTTAGCGATCCTGGCGTCGTCGATGGAAATGAGCGGGCAAACTCCTCCCTCTTTCATGGTCTCGTCGATTGCCCCGACTGGCCTCGGACCGTACGAGGTCGAGCTGGCCGACATGGACGGCGATGGAGACAAGGACCTCGTTACCTCAAATATAGACGACCAGGAGACCGGGACTGTTACGGTCTCCAAAAACAACGGCGATGGCACCTTTGCCGCGCCGGCGGCCTATACCGTGGGGCCTGTTCCCAGCGACATGCGGGTGGCCGATTTCAATGGCGACGGCAAGCCCGACGTAGTTTGCATCGCCGCCCAATCCGGAAACCACGTCAACGATTTGAATAGCTACGTCACGGTTCTCCTCAATAACGGCACGGGCGGGCTGGGAAATCGCCAGGACTATTCCGTCGGCCAAAACGCCAACTCGGGCGGAGTCGACGTGGGTGATTACAACGGGGATGGCCGTCTCGATTTCGCGGTCGCGTCCATCATGGAAGGTGTCCACGTTTATCTCAACGGCGGCAACGGCGCCTTCGCGCTCTGGGTCCACACGGCGCCTGGGCTGAGTCCCTCGCACATCGCGTCCGCCGACTTCAACGGCGACGGCCGGCTGGATCTTGTCGCCGGAAACACGGATGCCGTGCAGTTCTTTCTAAACACCGGCTCCGGCTTTACCGCCGGCGTTTATCTCGATAATTATCCGGACAGCGTCCAGGGCGTCGCGACCGGGGATTTCGACAACGACGGCAAGCCGGACTTCGCATTGACCGGACGCTCACTCTCCGTTTATCGAAACTCGGGCACTGGCGCGAGCTTTGCCAAGACGGCGTACCCGGCCGGTGAGAATCAAGTAGGGATCAAGACGGCCGACATGGACGGAGACGGGAAGCTTGATATCACGGTCTCGAACTATTTGGCCAACTCGGTCTCCGTTTATTCCAACGACGGGACCGGGCATTTCCCTGACAAGCGGGAATGGGGCGTGGGCGAGGCGCCGAACAGCCATGGGATCGGCGACGTAAACGGCGACGGCAAGCTAGACATCGTGGCCGCGGCCAGTCAGATCAGCCAAACCACCGCGAACGTGCTGTTGAACGCGGGCGGGCGATTTTACATCGCGCGGCGCGAATACGGCATGCGCGGCGCGGCCCGCGGAGTGGACGTGGCCGACTTCAACCGGGACGGCTATCGCGACGTCGTCTCCGGCGCCTATGTCTCAAACCAGGACGGACCTTTCGTTTTTTACGGCACGGCAGAGGGCAGTCTTCAGGATGGAATCCAGGTCGAAAATTGGGGCAACAACATTCCGACCGATGTGCAGGCGGGCGACTTCAACGGCGATAGCTGGCCCGATTTCGTCAGTTCGATCTTCAGCCCGGGCAACTGCATTCGCGTGAACATCAACCAGGGAAACGGGACTTTCCTGCCGAGCGTCGTTTACGCCGCGGGGGGCAATCCGTCGGGGGTCGGCGTGGGCGATCTCAACGGAGACGGAAAGCTGGACATCGTGAACTCGAACGGATCGCAGAACGACAACACCATCTCGGTCTTCATCGGCAACGGTAACGGCACCTTCCAACCCCAGGTCGTTGTTCCGGTCGGCTTCCGTCCGTCGGACGCGCTGCTGGCGGACTTCGACCAGGACGGCCGCAGCGAAGTCGTCGTCACTCATTACGGATCCAACGCGATCTATTACTTGAAGCCGAATACGGCGGGAGTGCTCGGCGCACCTCAGATCATCAACCTCGGCAGCGCTCACGGCAACGCGGTTGCCGCCGACTTCGACAACGACGGATGGCTCGACCTTATGGTCGCCGCCGGCAACGCCGTGTTGCTGCGCAACAATCACGCCGGCAGCTTCGCGCCGCCAGTCGGCACGCCAGTGCCGGCGGGCTATATCGCGTCCGGCGATTGGGACCAGGACGGACTGGTGGACATCGTCGGAACGGACGGCGTGCGCAATCTGGCGCTCGTGGGCTGGAACCGCGGCGCGGGAAATTTCACCCACGTCAGCTCGCTTCAGGCAGGCTTTGAAACGGGACGGGCCGGCGCCGCCGACTTGGACGGCGACGGGCTTCCTGAAATCGTGACGGGCAACGGACGAGCGCGCTCGATCAGCGTTTTCACGAACCATACCGGGGCGCCGCCACCGCCGACCCCCACACCTAATCCAAGCCCAACACCGATCGCTACGCCAAGTCCAACTCCGGTTGCTACTCCAACACCAATCGCTTCTCCGACGCCAACTCCGATCTCCACTCCGCCGCCACCTCCGGCGGGCACTCCCACTCCAACACCGGTTTCAACGCCCACCCCAACGGCAACCGCGACCCCGGTCACCACTCCCACGCCAACCCCCATCGGAACGCCCAGTCCGTCGCCCACGCCAGGATCCCAAGCCATCAACCTCTCGACCCGGATGTTAGTTCAGACAGGCGACAACGTGGGCATTGGCGGCTTTATCATTACAGGAAGCACTCCCAAGCGTGTCCTCATTCGGGCCGTCGGACCTTCCCTGGCGGACTTTGGTGTGCCCAATGTCCTGGCGGACCCCGTGCTTGAGCTGCATGGTCCAGGTGCATTTGTTACCACCACGAACGACAACTGGAAAGAGGACCCGGTGCAAAGGGCGCTGATCGAGTCCACTGGCATCCCGCCCGCCAACGATCTCGAATCAGCGATCGAAGCGAGGCTCGTTCCCGGCGCTTACACCGCCATCGTGCGAGGCAACGGCAACACGTCAGGGGTCGCGTTGATTGAAGTCTACGACCTGAGCCAGGGAGTCAGCTCGAAGCTGGCTAACCTGAGCACGCGCGCCTTTGTCAGCACGAACAACAATATTGTTATCGCCGGCTTCATGCTCGGCGGCAGCAGCGGCAGTGACCGGATAGTAGTGCGCGGCATCGGCCCCAGCCTCGCTACGGCCGGAGTGCCGAATGCGCTGACTGATCCAACCCTGGAACTGCGCGACAGTAACGGAGCGCTTCTCGTCTCGAATAACGACTGGCAGGACGACACCGTGCAGATGGCGGAGGTCACCGCTGCAAATCTCGCACCGGCAAACAACCTCGAGTCCGCCATAGCCGCGTCCTTGCCGCCCGGTCTCTACACCGCTCTGCTTGCTGGACGAAACAACAGCACTGGCGTCGGCGTCGTTGAAGTTTACGATCGCGGCGCGACGCCGTAGCGCGAGAAACTTGCGGCGGCATCGGAACGATCCGCAAGGGCGTGAAACCCCAACTCAACCACGTCAGACGGCAGTTGCGAAATTGCTAAGGGGCCGATTACCCGTCGACTAAGCGGCGAGCTTGGGCATCTCGTCGTAGGTGCGTCCTCGAAGGGATCTTCCAGTTAAGTCCTTTCGAACGCCACCCCATTGCTTGAAGAAGAAGGGCACCTTACTCCGTCGGCAGGCGCGGAGAATTTCTCGCACCCATTCCACGTTCATTGGACGCGAATGCGGACCAGATTCACCGCCCGCGATCACCCAATGAATTCCGCGCAAATCGACATCGGCGAGGGAACCAATAAGAGGTTCGCATGAAAGAAACCGGACTGTCGCTGACACTTTTCGAAGGTCGTCGATCCGATAAAAGACGCGGCTATCTTCAACACTTACTCCAATCCAAATGTTTTTTGGCCACGGAAGTTTTACACTGAGTTTCTGCAGGCGATCACTTCGCTTCGTGAGAATCTGAAAAGTATGCTGAGGACAGTCGGACATCGTGTCAAACACGCGGCGAATAAACCAAAGCGGGACGTCTGGATGAAATAGGTCGCTCATTGAGTTCACAAAAATCCGTCGTGGAGCTTTCCAAGTCCGGGGAAGGTTGAGAACGTCGTCGTGAAGAGTAACGCGAAAGCCTCTTTTGTAACGATGACTTCCCATCGCCTTTAGTCGGAGCGCTAGGCGCTCGGCGTAGCAATTCTTGCAGCCGGGGCTGATCTTCGTGCACCCCGTAACTGGATTCCACGTCGCCTCCGTCCACTCGATGTGAGAATTCGCGGACATCAGTGAACACCTCGTTTCCGATAGCTATTGAAAATATCTTCAACAATCTTTGCGCCATTCGCGTTCGGTGAGGCAAAGAATAGGTAGTAGATGATCGCACCGCCAGAGTTCCGCATCGGTAATGGCTGTGGCACGTATTTGAATTTCGCGACGTCCTTGAGGCGCTTCCGATACGCCTCGGCGATATCTTCGTTGCTTGTCTTTTCTTCATGAGAACCGAATAGGTCAGGTGCGAGGCGATAAGCTGCGCTACGCCACGAGTCGTCACCCCAAAAGCGATTCATCCGTTCAATCTGCGTAGGCATCACAGCATTCGGATTCTTCCAGAGCACGTTCATGTTCATGTCCATTACCATGAAGTTTAGAAATATTTCCACCGATTTCATTTCCCCGGCTTTGGCAACGACCGCCCAGTCTGGATTCAACTTGTACGGGTCGAGAATGCAGAGCGCCCGATGATAATCCTCATACCGGACTTTCGGAAAGACCTCATCAAGCAATACGCCGTTGCAATCCCCTTCATGCACTGTGACATCCTTGCGATCCTTTGTGATCTCTCGCAGATGTTCGACGCGCTCTCCGTCCAAATCGATTAGATGATGATGCTTGAACGGGGGACTAATGTTGAGCGCGTTCAATGGACTGCCGAGGATGAACTCGCCTGTGCGCTTGGCGACATGTATGCCCGCTCCCGCGAATGCATCGATGTAATGATGCTGAAGCGAAAGCTTCTGTGTAGCGAGTATTTGGGAATATGCGCTCGCGTACTTCTTGATGATTTCCAGCTTAAGCTCGGACCAATAACCAACTTCATCGATTTTCATTTTCCTTGGCCGAGTCTAGTTACTCCGGCGTGAGACCGTAGGGTGGATGCTCCAAACTGGTCGATCTGCCGCTCCAACGGGTCTGTGTTGACGGCGAGATTCTTCTTTTCCGGGGAGGACATGGGAGAGCGTGGTTTTACCCGATGAGAGCTGAATGTTCCAGAGCAATCGAGGACGCGGGTGTTTATGTCGTGTTTCGAGGGATGTGACCTCAAAGGCCAAGCGCGACGCGCGGATCCCGCGCAAATTTGAATCCGCTCAATGGCCGCTCAGGCGCGTTCTTCGCCAGCGCGAGAAACTGAAATGCGGTTCCGAGCAGTTCGGGATGAAGCAGCGTCTGCAAAGCCCGGCGGGTCGCGGCATCCGCGCTGGCGTCAAACTGCTCCGGCATCAGCCCGGTCACGATTCCGGTGGTGAAGTGGTGTTGATCGGTAAATCCGGCGACGGACAAGCCGTGCGCCTCAGCCCGCTCGGCGACGCTGGTCCAATCGACGTGCGCGGTGATGTCGGCCTGGCCGATTTCGGTGAGCGGGGAAGGGACGATGCGATGGTGCGCATAGCATTGCAGCGTGCCGCTGGTCCGTTCGGGCGCGTAAAATTCTTCGCGCGAATGGCCGTAATCGACCGTCAGGACGTATCCGCGAGTTAGTTTTTCCGCGAGGGTCTCAATCCAGCGCACCGCCGCGAGATTCACTTCCGTCTCGTATGGCGCGCTCAAATCGCGCGGGATTGTCTCGAGATGCCGGCGCAATTCCGTGTCTGTGATTGGCTCAAGGACAAAGCGAAACTCACCGCCTGATCCGGCCACGCATCGTTCCTGCCAACCGGCGTCGCCAAGGCCGATCAACCGCACCGGCATCGCATCCAAAAGCTCGTTCGAGAAATGGACGCCGCAGAACGGTTCGAGATCGTTGAGCGATTTTTCCCACGCAACCTTCCCGCTGAAGTCGCGCAGCGCTTCGCCTTGCCGGTCCCGCAGGATTGGAAATGGTTCGATGATCCGGTAACGGAGCGTGGAAAAAAAATCCGGAGCCCGCTCGTGCACAGCCTCGAGAACATCCCGGGCGAAATCGCCCTGATGGGCCCCCTGTTCGACGATGACGAAATCTTCCGGCCGGCCGAGCGACTCCCACATCTCGGCGAATTGCGCCGCCAGCAGCCGGCCGAAAAGCGGACCCACGCTGACGTTCGTGAAGTAATCGCCGCGCCGTCCGATCTCACAGTTCCCCGAGCTGTAATAGCCCAGCTCCGGATGATAGAGCGCCTGCTCCATGAACCACTCGAAGGAGACGGGACCGCGATGCCGGATAGCCTGCCGGATGAAGTCGGTCAAAGCTTGATCGCCGGTGAGCATAGGTATGTTTAGCGTCAAATGGTTGAATCGTTGAATCGTTAAAGCGGGCGAAGAACGGATCGACTCATACCGGTGTAACTGTTTAACGTTTTTAACGCTTCAACGCGCTCCGCCGCATGCCAGTTTCCAATTTCCAGCGACCCTCGGTTGAGTATTTCCATCGCCGTTGGTTTACCAAACCGAAATTTTATCTTCCGATCGGGGCCGCGCTCGTCTTCCTGATCGGTTGCGGCATCTATTTTTTCTCGATCGCTTCAGTCCTGAACGCCGAAGCCGCGACTTTCGACCTCTCGAAGCTCGAACAGATGGAATCGGCCAGCGTCATCGTCGATCGCAACGACAAGATTTTCGGCCAAATCTACGTCGAGAATCGGGAAACGATCCCGTACGACCAGTTGCCGCGCGACCTGGTGAATGCGGTCGTCTCCATGGAGGACACCAAGTTTTACCAGCATGGCGGTTACGATTTGTGGGGCATCTTGCGCGCAGCCCTCAAGAATTTCACCGCCGGCCAGGTGCGGCAGGGCGCGAGCACGATTACCCAGCAGCTCGCGCGGAATAGTTTCGCGCTGAAGGAAAAGACATTCCGGCGCAAGCTGCTCGAAATTTTTCTCGCCCGCCGGATCGAAGAGCGCTTCGGAAAACAAAAAATCATGGAGCTGTATCTGAACCGCATCTACTTCGGCGGAGGGCTTTACGGGGCCGAGGCGGCCGCGCGCGGTTATTTCGGAAAACCGGCGCGCGACATGTCGCTCACGGAGAGCGCCACCCTGGCCGGGTTGATTAAGAGCCCGAACAAACTTTCGCCCTGGGGCGACAAAGCAGCCTCCCGCGACGCGCGCAACGTCGTCCTCGCCCGGATGCGCGACCTCGGGTTCATCACGCGCGGGCAGTGCGAAACGGCCCAGGCGGAAGAAATTGCGATCGGCAGCCGGCAAAGTGCGCAGGGCCAGACCTACGCGGTCGACTACATCCGCCAGCAGGTCATTGCCGCGGTCGGCTGGGACCGGGCCATGAATGAAGGCTACCGGATCCACACCACGATCGATGCGGAGTTGCAGAAGGTCGCGGAGGAATCAATGAAAGCGCACCTCACCCAGGTGGAGCAGAAACCCGATTACAGCCATCCCACCTACGAGTCTTTCGCCAATCGTTATCGCAACGCCAAGCAGATTTCCGTGCCGAACCTGACGGTGGCGCCCGACTATTTGCAGGGCGCGCTCATCGCGCTCGACAATCAAACCGCCGGCATTCTCGTGCTCGTGGGCGGCCGCGATTTTGAGCACAACCAATTTGACCGGGCGCTGCAAGCGAAACGGCCTGCCGGAACGGCCATGACGCCGCTGGTCTATGCCGCCGCCTTCGAGAACGGACTTTTCCCGGGCTCCCTCGTGGAGGATTCAGCGCTGGATAATCGCGCCGTCATGATCGGCGGCACCACGGGAATTCTCGGTGAATGGGGACCCGAATCGGCGGAGAACCGCTACGAGGGACCGATGACCGCGCGCCAGGCGCTCGCGAAATCGAAAAACGGCGCCACCGTCCGCATCGGGATGACGGTTGGAGTCGATCCAGTCATTCAGCTTTGCCGCGCCGCCGGCATACGTTCGCAACTTCGTCTTTTCCCGGCCACCTTTCTCGGCAGCAGCGAAATTACACTCGCCGAGCTCGCCCTCGCTTACACGATTTTTCCCAATGGCGGCTGGCGTCCGAACTCGCCGCATATTCTCGATCGCATCGAGGAAAAGGACGGCACCGTCGTCTGGACATCCCCGGAGGAACGGGCGCGCCACAAGGTCGTTAAACCCGAGACCGCCTACGAAGTGCATTCCTGCCTGGTGGATGCACTCGAGTCGGGCACGGGCCGGGCCGCACGGGAAAAGTTCGGCCTCAAGAAATTCCCGGCGGCCGGCAAGACGGGAACGGCTTACGATTTTACCGACGCTCTCTTCGCCGGGTACGACAACTCGATCACCTGCGCGGTCTGGGCTGGATTCGATAAACCGCAGAAAATTTATCGCGGAGCATTTGGGGGCGAAATCGCGCTGCCGATATGGGTCGACGTGATGAACGCCGCGAGCGACCGATACCCGCCGAAGGAGATTCCGCAGCCCGCCGGAATGCAAAAATTCGAGATTTGCTCGAAGTCCGGATTACTCGCGACGGACAAATGTTACGACTCGGTGAAATCGGCGGATGGGGAAACGGTCCGCCGCCGCACCACTTATATGGAGATCGCGACCTCCGCCCAAATGCCCACCGATTCCTGCAATGTGCACGGCGAAGCGAAAGCCCGCCTCGTGCGCGACTTGCCCGCCTCGGGATTTCCCCGCGCTTCACTCGCCGTCGATCCAAGCCAGGTCACTCCAGTCGCCGTGAAAGGGCCCGTCCTGCTCGCCGAGAACGATCCGTATAATGCCGTGAAGTCGACGGTGAAACCGAAGCCGCCGCCGGAAATTCCCGCCGACCCGAACGCAGAAGAAAATATGCCCGATCCGACCAAACCGGTCTTGAAAGCGCAGCCCGTCGAACCGGATTCGACCAAGCCCATTTTGAAAGCGGAGCCGGTCGACCCCGATTCGAACAAACCCATTTTGCGGGCGCAGCCGGTCGAACCGACGCCCATGGAAATTCGTCGCGCCAAGCCTGTGCATCCGACCGACGAAATTCCTCCCGACCAGATTTTGAGAGCGACGCCACCCCCGCCCGCCGATCTCGGCGACTAGGAGGATTGCTTCTCCTCGGAGGGACGTGCGGAAGCACGTCCCTCCGAGCGTGCCACTCGGCCCTCCACCCATCGCACACGTCTGCGCACGATCCACCTTCGCAGTCCGCCTCTTCCTCTGATACCATACACCGCGATGGCGCAGAATGATCCGTCTCCGTTCCGCTTGACCGTTCTCAACCCGGGAGGACGCGACCCGGAACAGCATTTCCCCGATGGGGCGGGCGAAACGGCGCAACCTCATCAACCGACGAACTTCCACGCCTATGCCGCGTGCACTCGCGGAAGTTTTCACCGGGACACCAAGCGCGCCATCGCCGAAGCCACGCCGGTCCTGCTCTTGCTGCGCGGCGACTTCCGGGATTCGGAACGCGCGCTGGCGGCCCTGCAAAAAGAAAGGCGCGTCGTCGCGGTTTCGTTGAAGGAAACGGGCCTGCATCAAATTGCGGACCAGTTGCGCGACCCCGTCCGGTTTTCTCGTTTTCGGCGGATCGTGAGTCAGGCGGACGGTTGTATCGCGCCCACGCCCGAAGCCGCGGATCTTTATCGGGCGATTCGGGCCAGCCCGGATCGAGTCGCCTTCATCCCAACTCCGTATCCCATTGACGATCGACGCTGGGATTTCTCGCGGCCGATCGAGGAGCGTTCGGGGATCCTTATCGGAACACGCGAGTGGAATGTGCTCTCGCGAAATCATCTCGGGGCCTTGGCCGTCGCGCGACAGCTCAGCGAGCAGACAGGCGAACGGGTCACGGTCTTCAATTTCGATCGCCGCAAAGGCGCGCGCTTGATCGCCGGAATCGGATTGGCTTCCGAAAAACTGCGCGTGCTCGATCGAAAGCTTTCTTACCCTGATTACCTCCGGGAAGTCGCCCGCCATAAGATTGTCTTCCAGCTCGATACCAGTTTCGTTCCGGGCCAGGTAGCGGGTGACGCTTTGCTTTGCCGCGTCTCCTGCGTCGGCGGAAACGGCGCCATCGATCGTCTCGCCTTCCCGGAAAGCTGCGGCTTCGCGCGTTCGATCGAAGACATCGGACGGACCGCGGTCCGTCTGTTGACTGACCGAACGCATTACCAGGAGAGCGTCGCTGAGATGGAGCTCGTCGCCTCACGTCTCTCCTTCAAAGTCGGCGCCCAGGAGTTGCGAGACTTTTTCAGCTAGACTTCAAGGAACGGCGGTTTGCAACCGCCGCCCATAGAAAATCGGCGGTTACAAACCGCCGCTCCTTGGATTTTCGCGACGCCCCGCATTACTGCCTGGGATTCCAGCGATCCTCTCCGCCGAGAATATTCTCGACCGTGTAGGCCACCGCTTCGGCCTCGCTGAGCTGCCGCGTCCAGGCGGGTCGCTTGCGGGGATCGGCGCCGGGACCGGTGTTCCTGTATTCGGCGTATCGGGCTGTCTTGTGATTGTCGTTCCCGCGCCCCGCGATCCATCCTTCCGGCCAGAAGTTCTCGCCTATCTCGCATTCGATAAACGCAGTGGCGGCGCCTTTCTGCCAGGGAGTGCCGAGGTAGCTCCTGTCCTCTGCGCACGTGACCTTGCACTTGAGGAAAACCAGACCAAACGGCGTTTCCGGACTGGTGCTGGCGGCGGTGACGCAGCCGCCGTCCTTGGCGTGGACATGGCAGTTCTCGAACACCGCGGTCGCGCGGCCCATGATGAAATCGACGCGGCCTTCCACGTAGCAATGGGTAAAATAGGTCCGGTGGCCGTCGACGTAGAGCGTGTCCTTCCAACCCAGAAACCGGCAGTTACGAAAGATCTGTTTGTCACCGGTTGTCCGCACGGCGACCGCTCGTATCTCCTGACGCGTGGGATTTTCGAACGTGATATTCTCAGCCGTGAAGTTGTCCGCCTCGATCAACACGCTTTCGCTGCCGGCGGTGCCGACTTTCTTTCCGGGTGCGTCGGGGTCGTCCATGCCCACGTGGCGGTTGAAGGTCAGGATGGTCTTGCCCGCGTCCTTGTCCGCGCCGCGAAGGGTGATGAAGGTCTTGCCCGCGCCGATCAAAATCCGCTCTTTGTATGTGCCCGCTTTGATGGCGATGACGCGCGGCTCGGTGTTCCTGTCGGGGATGGAATCGATCGCGGATTGGACGGTCTTGAATTGTCCTCTTCCGTCGGAGGCGACGATAATTGGAGCTTGTTCCGCGCGAATCGCGGCGTTGCCAAGCAACACGAAAAGCGTCGTCAGTACGTGGAGCCGTGTCATCCGTTCAGCCTCCAACGCGCGCGCTGTGCTGAAAGCTTCAAGGAACGGCGGTTTGCAACCGCCGCCCACAGAAAATCGGCGGTTACAAACCGCCGCTCCTTGGGTTTCGCGGACGCCATATCGCTACTTCCCAATCGCCTCCATGTAATAATCCTCAAGCTTCCGAGCCTGCGCCGTTTGCTCGAATTTCTGCCGAACGGAATCCGCGCCATTGCGCGCCATGACAGTAAGCTGGTCCGGCTGCGCGACCGCCTCCAGCAACGCGTGCGCGAGCGCCTCGTGATCGCCCTCCTTCACCAATATTCCGCTCTGGCCGTGCTGAACCGCTTCGGGAATCCCGCCGTGCTCGGTCGCGAATACCGGGAGTCCGCTCGCCATCGCCTCCAGCATCGAGTTCGGCACGCCTTCCTGGTTCCCATCCGCGCCCCGCTCGCTCGGATGCAGGAAAATGTGCGAGCCATAAAACAGTTCGCGCAATTCCGCCTGCGAGACGAAGCCTGGAAATGAAACCTTGTCGCTCAGGCCGAGCTCGCGCGCCCGGGCTGCCAATTCGGCTTGGAGCGGTCCCTCGCCGGCAATCGTGAAGCTGGATTGGGGAAAACGCGCCGCAAACTTCGCGAAAGCAAGGAGGCTGGTTTGCAATCCCTTCTTCTCGATCAGGCGGCACGCTTGCACAAATTTCCACGCGCCATCGGTTGGCCAGGCGCGCGCTCGAAACGGGATTTCATCGACTGGGATGCCGGTCCGCTGGACCCGAATTTTTTCCGGCGAGCAACCGATCTCGATGAGGGCGCGCCCCAGCGATTCCGACCGCACCAGGACCAGCCGGACCGCTTCGAGCATCTCTTGCGTAGCCGCGCGATAGGCGAGCTTTTCAAGGTCGACCATTACATCCGCGCCGTGAAAGGAAACGACCGACGGTTTCCCCCAGGCGCGGATCAACGGCAGCAGATGGACCGCGATGTGCCCGAAGTAAATATGCAGGAGCTGCGCTCGCGCGTCATCGAGCACACGGATCAGCGTCTTTGTTTCCCCGCCGGAAATTTGCCAGGGCGCGGCCCGAACTTGCTTGAACCAAAATCTCCGCGCGAAATGCAGCGCCGGCTTGCCGACCACCGTAACTCTCTCGAATGGATAGCGCTCAGCCTCTTCCCGCTTTTGCGCGATGACCACCGGCGTAACGCGGGTGAGCGAAGTGATCTGCCGGTAGATGTGAAGCATCTCCGGCTTCAAGAATGTCGCGCAATAAGAGGCGACCACCGGCCGTCCCGCCACCGGTGCGGAACGGTCAGTTGCCTCCGTCAAAATCTGAACTCAAAGAATTTAATGCCCTTCCACTTTCCGCCATGGTAGAAATCAGAGACGTCAAAGACCACCGCGTCCTGGGAGGTGCCGTATCTGCGGGGCGCTCTCGGATTTAACATTTGGAGCGGGTTGCCGCCGCGAACTGCGCGCGGGATCACGCCATCGACGTCTCTTTTCGAAATCGGCGGGGCTGGCCGCTGGCGTTCCTTTTTCGGCGTCACCGGAGCGACAAAGGTATCCGCGGCGACAACCGGGGTAACGGCGGCAGCGATCAGCAAGGCGGCGATCAGGTAGGTCTTCATGGTGTGGCGGCGGACGGGATTAGGTTCGAATTGAATCAGCCCGCTATTGAAAAGCAGGTTTCCGTCCTTCGCTCAATGATCAAATCGCTAATTCTCGAAATGGTTATCTTGCCCGCCCGGACGCCTGGGCGCACAATCACAGGGCGATGGACTATCTCGAAAAAGCTAGACGCGTTCTCGACGTGGAAATCTTTGAGCTCCAGCGGCTGCGCGACCGCCTGGACGACAATTTTTCCAAGGCCGTCGACCTGATCAAGGAGGCGGTCGAGGCGCGCGGCAAAGTCGTGGTGCTCGGCGTGGGAAAATCGGGCCACATCGGCAGCAAGATCGCCTCCACCCTCACCAGCACTGGCTCGCCCGCGGTGGTGCTCGATTCCCTGAACGCGCTGCACGGCGATCTCGGCATGGTGGCCGATGGCGACGTTGTCCTCGCCTTGAGCGCCAGCGGCGAGACCGAGGAAATGCTGCGCATCCTGCCCGCCATCGCGCGGTTTCAGGTAAAGATCATTGCCGTGTGCGGCGACGCGAACTCGAGTCTCGCCCAGAATTCGCACGTCTTCCTCGACGTCAACATCGAGCAGGAAGCCTGTCCCCTGAATCTCGCACCCACGTCGAGCACCACTGTCATGCTCGCCCTCGGCGACGCGCTCGCAATGGTCCTGCTTGAAGCGCGCGGCTTCCAAAAGGAGGATTTCGCCCGGTTTCACCCCGCCGGGATGATCGGCCGCAGCCTCCTTCTGCGGGTCCACCAGATCATGCGTCCACGGAACGCGCTCGCTCTCGTAGCGCCCGACGCCCCGATTCACTCGGTCCTGAAAGCGATGACCGAAGTTCGCGCCGGCGCCGCCGTCGTCTCCGACGAAAATGGCCAGCTTCTCGGCATTTTCACCCACGGCGATTTCGCCCGCCACTTCCAGACCGACACCAAAATAGCCGACCGCCTCGTCGGCGACCTAATGACCCTCAATCCCGTCACCGTCCACCAGGACAAGCTCGCCGTCGAAGTCTTGAACCTCCTCGAACGCCACCGGATCGACGATCTCGTCGTGGTGGACGATCAACAGGCCCCCGTTGGAATTGTGGATTCCCAGGACTTGACGAAGCTCAAGTTGCTGTAGCCGTGATCCTCCTTTTGCTGGCCAAAATGACCTGGCCCAATATTTTCGACGTGAGATTCGCGAAGCATCCAAGTTCGATTGTTCGCGCTCTCTCAGGAAACATGGTCCATGCGGACGCGCTGATTCTTGCGCGACGCGCGGCCCCGCTGCTCGGAATCAAGATTAGCGAGTTTATGCAAATCAGACGCAGCCGCTGACGCGCTACGCGTCCCGAACTCTCTCGATAAAACGATCGCTATAGCCATCCTGGCGCAGCGATTCTCCATCCACTGGCTTTCCGCTTTTCTTTGCCTGCTCCTTCGTTGCCTTCAGAAGTTGCTGGGTCGCTTGATCCAGAATCTCTTCCTCGGAACGTTGCCGAGCCTTGGTAGCCGGTGCTTTGGGCATGTCTTTCCATACACAAAAAGTGCGGCATTGCCAAATCTTGGACACAGGTCCCGGCGCCACGACGCTTGCACGAGCTTGGGTTCAGCCTTGCCAATGACGGTGGGAGAAATCGTCTCGACATCAGGGATTTCTTGAGAGCTACTGGAAGCAGGCGGCGCCGGCCGCAAGCCTGCATCAGAAAACAAGGAGGTCCCTCATGTTTACGAAGGTGGAAGATTCAAAGATGCCGCAGGAGGGCGTCGATCCTCGACAGGCGCTCGATGCGGCGCGGTTGCACGTGCGCCGGGCCTGGGCCGGAGAAGTGCAGGGGTTTGAAGCATGGGGCGGATACGATATCGAGGCGGAGCCGCTCGTTATCCACGATCTCAACGGTCAGGTCTTGTTCTACGAATTCACGGTGAGCAGCGGAAAGAGCCAGGTGGGCTCGATCAAAACCAGTGCGAGCCGGGTGATCGGTTCGCCCGTGGTGACGATCGAGTTCGGACCGCGCACATGGTCGGAACGCAAAGCGGTGGAGCGCGCCAAGGCGGAGGCGCGCAAGCTTTTTCCCAAGGCGCGCCTGAGCCCGCCGGACCTCGTCTGTTACTGCTACCCGAAACTGGGCGTGCGCATCTTTGCGGAAGACGATCGGGGGCGCCGCGGCGTGATCGTGGATGTGGCGGACGGCTCGGTGGTCGAGCGTTTGGGCGCGAGTGGCGAGGGGTTTGCGGCCTACTCCTTTTACGACGAAGTGGCTGAGCCCCAGCGCGAGGTCCGGTTACGGCGCTTTGCGCAGGCGGACCGGGAAATGGAAACCGTGCGGCGCGAGGGCCCCGAGTTATTCAAAGCGGAACGCCTCGATAATGTGGCAAAGGTCCGCGACTTTTTTATGTCGCGCTCGGTTGGATTGGTCGCCCAGATTTCCCTCTACTCTTCGCGCGTGCTGAAGTATGGGCCGCGGTGCACCCCGCACGATTGCTTTCAGCTCTATGCCCAGGAAACCCCTGTCTACTGCGCGGTCGCGACGGCCCAGATGATTCTCGATTTCTACCGCTGGAATTTCACCCAGGACGAAATTGCCACGGCCATGCACACGGATTCGGGTGGCACCAATAACACCGATCAGGTCGCCGGCTACCAGTCGCTCTCGAATCAGACGCTGGTCGCGACGTTCGATGAAACCGCCAGCTGGTCGGAAGCCAGAGCCGAAATCGACGCCAATCGGCCGGTCAAGAGCGGCGTGCCGCATCATGCGCGCGCCGTGGCCGGCTGGAAGCAGCAAAACCTCTCCATTGTGGGGACCGCGCCGAAGCGCTGGTTGCTCATCTACGATCCATGGCCTTGGGACGCGAACCTCTGCGCCGGTGGAAAAGTCGTCTGGGAGGATTGGGACGCCGTCGACCATACCAACTTCATTACCGTGCGGCACCGGACCACGGCGTGCGGTTAGCTGATGTTCCTTTCCAGCGAAGCGGCCGCGGATCTCGCGCGGCGCGAATTGGCGGCGCAGAGCACGCCGGGCGATCCTGTTACTGGAAACTGGGGCAGCGCGGAATGCGGCGATCCGGTGCTGGTGCACGATCTGCGGAAAGCGCCGTCGTATTGGCTTGTTCCGGTGATTTCCCAGGGAGCAGTCGCCGGCGCGATTCGCGTGATGGGATCCGGCGAGGTGGCGGCGGTCGAACGTTTCCGCCACCCCCCTCAAGTCGTCACTGGCCTTGACGCATCGCAGGCTCGGCAACGCGCGGCGGAGCGAATCGCTTCCGATGAAGTGCTGGGCGAACCCCGGTTCGTCCATGACGGACCGCCGGGCCGCGAGGCCTGGCTGGTGGAAGTCCTGAAGGCGAATCGGCCGGTGCGCTGGATCTTTTTGAACGCGAGCGGCGCTTACGAGCGGCCGGCGGGGACTTTTCTGAACGCGGAAAAGGAATAGCCTCGCAGGGAAAACACGATCCGTTCGAGGCACGAGAGGCCCGGCTCGACAGAGTCTCGCCCTACCAATGTCCCCCTTGAAAAACGATCAACCATCAACTATCAACCTTTCCACCAATGGCAGCCGCAAACGATCTCCGAAAAGGAATGGCGATAAAATACAATGGCAACACCGCCATTGTGGTCGAGGTGCACCACCGCACGCCGGGAAACCTGCGCGCGTTCGTCCAGGCGATCATCCGCTACATCGGCACCGGGAAAAGCGCCGACGTGCGTTTTGGTTCGACCGATAAGATCGAGCTGGTGGACATAAATCGGAGCACGCTCGAGTTCAGCTACAAGGACAACAGCGGATTTCATTTCATGGATCCGAAAACGTTCGAGACGGTCACGCTGAACGAGGATCTGCTCGCGGACGCAAAGGAATATCTGGTCGAGAACCTGCCCGTCGAAGTGCTCTCGACCGGGGGACGTCCGGTCCAGGTGGAGCTGCCTTCGTCGGTGCAGCTGAAGGTAGTGGAGGCTCCCGAAGGGCTTCGCGGCGATACGGCGTCGAATGTGACGAAGCCGGCGATTCTCGAGACCGGCAAGACGGTGAACGTGCCGTTGTTCATCCAGGAAGGCGAGCTGATCAAGATCGATACGCGCACAGGCAACTACATGGGCCGCGCGTAGGGCTTGGCGCGTCTACTAAGGTGACTGCGGCGGACACCGCGTCAGCGTCCTGCTCCTGATCCTGATCGTAATCCTGATCCTCTCCCGAGCGGGA
>DASZDO010000052.1:0-46814 GCA_035941955.1 Chthoniobacterales bacterium | reverse complement strand
GGTGCAGACCATGCCATGGCGGGCCACGACTTCGGAGCGCGTCGCGAACGGTTTGCCCGTAATCCGATCGATTTGGGCCGGCAAAGATGAAAGCGAGGCGAAAAAGAATAGCGCGAGAAAAGCGGGACGGCTCATGTGGGCAAACTAGCCGTTCATTTCAGCCTGTCATCCCGAGCAAAGTCGAGGGACTTCGTTGTGCATCGATCGCTTCCCCGGGGTCCTTCGACTCCGCTTCGCTTCGCTCAGGATGACGAAGCTATTATTCGTACCGCAACGCCGTGACGGGATCGAGCCGCGCGGCTCGATACGCGGGGATAAGCGCGAAAATCCAGCAAATTACGAAGGCGCCGATGCAGATAATCGCCACGTCGCGCGGCACCACTTCCGCCGGGATTTCCGAGAATTGATAAACTTGTCTGGGAAAGATTTCGATATGGAGCGTGTTTGCCAGCCATTGGCTGAATTCATTTCGGAATCGGATCAACGTCATGCCCAACCCAAGCCCGGTCAGCGTTCCAAAAACTCCTACGACCAAACCCTGGCCCAGAAAAACCCAGACGATCTGCCAGATATTGGCCCCGATCGCTTTCATGATTCCGATGTCCCGCGTCTTTTGCACGGTAACGGTGATGAGCGTGTTCATGATCCCGAAGGCGGCGACGATAACGATGAAGAAGAGAAGGAAGAACATGACCGTGCGCTCCAGGCGAATGGCTTCGAAATATGTGTTGTTCATTTCGATCCACGTCTGGGCGTACTCGGGCGGGTTAAGAAACAGCTCGATGGCCCTTTTCACCCGGTCCGCCCCGTAAGGATCCACCGTCTTGACCGTGATGCCGTGCAAGGCGTCGCCAAGCCCATAGAGTTCCTGCCCGACGTGAATTGGCACAAGCAGGAATTCCGAGTCATGCAAATAATGGCCGGTCTCGAAAATGCCGGTGATAGTCAGCTCCTTCGGCAAGACGATTTCGCGCAATTTATCGATCGCTTCCCGTTCCTCCGCCCCTTTGGTTTTCTCCAACTGCTTTATCCCATCGAGAATTTCCCCGAGGTTTCCGGGCGAATAGATCGTCAATTTGTCGCCGACGCCAATCTGGAGCTTGCGAGCCAGTTCCACACCGAGCACGGCTGAGTCACCCTCGAGATCGAGCGCGCCTTTCTTCAGGAACTTTTTCAGCGGCACGACCTTCTCCTCTTCCGCCGGATCGATGCCCCGAATCATGGGCGCGAGGCGCTTGGTCTGGAACTCGACGATGACGGGACCTTGCACGTACGGCGCCGTCCCCACGACGCCGGGCGTGTTCTGGATTTTCACGGTCAGATCACGCCAATCGCGCAAAACTTCCTCGGTCGAGACCAGAATGTGCGCATCGAAATCGATCACCTTTTGCCGCAACTCGCGATCGAAGCCCGTCATCACGGAAATGACCAGAATGAGGACCGTGACACCGAGCGTCACGCCGATGATGGAAATGAGCGTGATGATCGAAACGAACGTGCGCTTCGGTTTCAGGTAACGAAGCGCGAGAAATAAGCTGAACGGCAGTTTCAAATCGGCGATACGGTGGCCGGGAACGCGCTACATTTCCAGAAGGATTCGCAGCCGGGAACGAAGGAAGTGCTCCGTCATCTCATTCTGGGCCACGCGGCAGTTACTCGTTAAGCGCGTGGGCTTTCAGGTCTTCGAGGGTCACGAATTCGATCGCGGACGAGTGGGTCGCCTCGAGATCGACAGGCGGGGCGACGCCGCGTTTCAACGCCTCCTGATAACGCGACGCACAGAGACACCATTTATCGCCCGGCTCCAGACCGGGGAACCCCCACTCCGGATGCGGCGTCACGAGGTCGTTCCCTTGGAAAACAGAGTCGTCGAGAAACTCGCGCGTCACTTTCACGCAAACCGTGTGCTGACCGATGTCCTCCGGGCCGGTCCGGCAATATCCGTCCCGATAAAAACCGGTCATCGGATCGCGACAACAACAGCGAAGTTCCGTTCCAAGAACGTTGGTTATCATGAGAGACAATAGCACATGGCGGTTGAGCCTTCCGGTAGGGACCCGAACTGAAAACAAAGCGACCGTTGAGCTGTTGCTCTGCTGGGCCGACAGTAGGAAATGACGGCGCATGAGCCAAAGGCACTGGTAGCCTACTGGCTCATTCCGGCGGAGCCCGCGCGAACTTTTTTTGCTTCGCTCATCGCCGAACTCGCGGCGCGCTTTGACGCACCGCCGTTCGAACCGCATGTGACGATTTACGCGGCTGGGGACGGAGGCGAAAATGCGGACGAGGTCCTGAACCAGGCGCTTGACGGGACGAAGCCGATCCGGCTTTCGATCCGCGATATCCAATACTCCGATGAATTTACCAAGACGGTCTTTGTGCAATTCGAACCGAGCCGAGCGCTCTCAGAGTTATGCCAGGCTCTCCAACATGCGTCGGCTTTGCACGATGAATACCAACTGAATCCGCATCTCAGCCTGATTTACAAAAAGATGACGCTCTCCACGAAAATTGACGCGGTCGCTTCGGTCAGGCTCCCTTTCACTGAAGTGCTTTTCGATTCCGTGAAGGCAATCGTTTCCCCCGCGCAAGTCGAATCGCGTGAGGACGTGGAAGCCTGGCGCGCTGCGGCCGTTCAGCGGCTGACAGGATGAAAACGAAAATCTTTGGCGAGCACGACGAAGCCACCATCGCGCAAATCGACCGGTGCGTGGCGGCCGGCGGCGAGCGAGCCGTTTTGTGCGCCGATGGCCACAAAGGTTACGCGCAGCCCATCGGGGGCGTCGTTGCCTACAAAGAGAAGATTTCCCTCTCGGGCGTGGGCTTCGACATCGCCTGCGGCAATCTCGCGATCCGCACCGACGCGACCCGTCCGCAAATCGCACCGGCCATGGAAGAGATCATGAACGATGTCGTGCGTGACATTTCGTTCGGGGTCGGCCGGACCAGCAAGACTCGGATCGATCACGAACTATTTGAGGATTCAGCCTGGAGTTTGCGACCGCTGGCCGAGCTGAAGCAGAGCGCGGCTGCTCAGCTGGGCACGGTCGGCGGCGGCAATCATTATGTCGACATCTTCGCCGATGAGACGGATCGGATTTGGGTCGGCGTGCACTTTGGATCGCGCGGGCTCGGGCACAAGACTGCGACTCATTTTCTGAAAGAGGCGGGCGGGAAAGATGGAATGGATGTGCCTCCCACGGTGGTCTCGGACGCAAGCGCGTTGGGCGTTGATTATGTCGCAGCCATGACTTTGGCGGGCCGCTACGCCTATGCCGGACGAGAGGCTGTAGCGCGGCATGTCGTGCGCGGAATTCTCCACGCACAGATCGTGGAGGAAATCCACAACCATCACAACTTCGCCTGGCAGGAAGAGCATGACGGCGAACAATATTGGGTCGTGCGCAAGGGCGCCACGCCGGCGTTCCCCGGGCAAAAGGGTTTTATCGGCGGAAGCATGGGTGATGATGCGGTTATCGTTGAGGGCGTGGATTCTCCGGCTTCGCGCGAAGCGCTCTTTTCGACCGTGCATGGAGCGGGGCGAATCATGTCGCGGACGGCCGCGAAAGGCCGGTTCGTCAAGGTGGGAGGCAAACGGGTTCGCACGGAAGGACTCGTCCGGCACGATGAGATGATGAAATGGATCGCCGACAAAGGCGTTGTTTTGCGCGGGGGCGATCTCGACGAGGCCCCACAGGCGTATCGCCGATTGCCCGACGTGCTCGCCGCGCATGCGGGAACGATAAGGATCTTGCACACCCTGACGCCGCTGGGTGTGGCGATGGCGGGGAAAGACATCGTCGATCCGTACAAGGACTGAGAAGAAGTTAGCGACTGAATGAAGTAGGGAATTAACGATTGGTTGAGGGCTACACCTGCGCCGCGTATTCTCTTCATTCGCTAAGTTACTAAATCGTTGATTCGCTAAATGAACGACATCGTCGGCATCGATCTCGGCACTACGAACTCGCTCATTGGCGTGATGGACTCGGGTTTTCCGATCCTGATCGCCGATGGGAACGGCGCGCGTTTGACGCCTTCTGTCGTTCACTTCCCGGCCGGCGAGGCGCCGCTTGTCGGGCAGGCGGCGGCGCGCATGCGCACGCTCAAACCGGCCCAAACAATTTATTCCATCAAGCGCTTCATCGGCCTGCGCGGAGACGAGCTGCGCGAAGGCGATGCCGCGGTTTCCTATGAAATCGAACGCCGGAGCGGGCAACCGGTCCGCGTTGCGGCTAACGGCCGCCGTTATTCTCCCGAAGAAGTCTCCGCGCTGATTCTAGGCAAGCTGAGGGCCGACGCGGAGACGGCGCTCGGTCAATCGCTCTCGCGAGCTGTCATCACCGTGCCGGCGTACTTCAATGACGCGCAGCGCAACGCGACAAAACGCGCCGGCGAGCTGGCGGGCCTCACCGTCGAGCGAATCGTGAACGAACCTACTGCCGCCGCGCTCGCCTATGGGCTCGATAAGTTGCAGAGCCGATCGAAAATCGCCGTCTACGATCTGGGCGGAGGGACCTTCGACATCTCGATCCTGGAATTGAACAATGGCGTTTTCGAAGTGCTGGCCACGAATGGCAACACCAGATTGGGCGGCGACGACATCGATGGCGCCGTCGTCGCTCACTTAGGCACGAGAGGTTTTCCGATCGACAAACCCGAGGCTACCGCGCGGTTGCGTGAAGCGGCCGTCGAGGCGAAGCACCGGCTTTCCACGGCCGAAAGCGCGGCCATTGAGATTCCGTTTCTCGAGGGCGCGACCAATTTTTCCACTGTTCTCTCTCGCGCGGAACTCGAACGGTTGAGCCGGCCGATCATCGACCAGACACGGGTTCACTGCCTCCGCTCTCTGGCCGATGCCAGGCTTGCGCCCGCCGACCTGGACGGAGTGATTCTTGTCGGCGGGGCGACCCGGATGCCGCTCGTCCGAGAAGTGGTCGCCGAGATTTTCGGACGTGAGCCCAACACGTCGCAGAATCCGGATGAGGCGGTGGCGATCGGCGCCACGATTCAGGCGGGCATCCTCTCCGGGGCCGTGCGAGACGTCGTGCTCCTGGACGTCACGCCGCTCTCGTTAGGCATCGAGACGTTCGGTGGCTTGATGAACGTGATCATTCCACGCAATTCGACGATTCCAATCAAGGCCGGCGAGATGTTTACCACGGCGGTAAACAATCAGAGGTCGATGTCGATTACGGTGCTTCAGGGAGAGCGGGAAATGGCGCGCGACAACTGGGCGCTGGGAAAATTCGAGATCGAATTTGAGCCTGCGCCCAAAGGGGTCGCTCGCGTCGGCGTCCAATTCGAGATCGACGCGAATGGAATTCTCCATGTGCTCGCGCGCGACACCAAGACCGGCACGGAAAAAACGGTGGAAATCAACAGCGCGGTGGATGTCACCGACGAAGCGGTGGAAGCAATGATCTCCGAATCGCTGGAGCACGCCTTCGATGACATGAGCGAGCGCGTCTGGACCGAAGCGAAGTTGAAAGCGGAAGAGATGCTCGGCGCGGTCGAGTCCGCGTTTGAGCGGGTGGGCGATGCCGTAACCGCGACTGAAAAGGAAACAATCCTCAACGCCGCCACGAGCCTGCGAGCAGCCCTGGCGACTAACGATGTCAGAAAGCTGCAAGCCGCCAACACCGCACTGGATGAAGCCACGCAAGGGCTGGCCGCCGCCGTGGTGGAGAAGGCAATGCAGGCAGCGCGCTGATTTCTTGCGCCTAACTGTAAGCATCTGCGGCCTGGCGCCGTGGCTGCAATTACGGAGTCTTCGTCGCCAGGGGTGTGGGGCTCGGAACGGTGGCACCGGCTTTTTCGATGGCCTCGTCGAGCAGCTTTTTTTCTTCAGGAAAAATCGGGCCGGCTTGCGCGGTGGCGATGTATTCCCGGGCAGCGGCGACCTGGTTTTCATCGAGGAGCAGGACGGCCGCGTAGACGGCAGCATGAGGATCGTGCAGTCCTTCCGGGGGTAACTTTTTCATGATATCGATTCCCTCGGCCGAGCGGCCCAGGCTGTAGAGCGAGAAGGCGTAGGTCATGGCGGCGTTTATCTCGGTGGGCGCTCGCTCGAAGGCTTCTTTGGCCACGCGATGGCCTTCGGCCGCATTCTGGTCCACCAGAAGAGCCAGGCGTGCGTAATCCGCCGCCGCATTGGATTCGTTAGGCGAACTCTCGTGCAAACGCTGGGCCGTGCGATAAAGGTTCGGAAGATCATTGTTCGCGCGGTAAATCCGCAAAAGCGCATCGAGCGCTTCGCGCCGCGATGGGGCGTCTTTCGAGACCCGGAGCCACAGCTGCTCGGCTTCGGCGGGGAAGTTCCATTTTGCCGCGAGCCGGGCCAGTTGAATTTCGCGATCCGGCCGGTCCGCCGCGGTTCGCTCGGCGGAGCGCCAGAGTGATGAGAATTCGGCGTCGCCTCCGGCTTGGCGCGACTGCTTAGACGCGTAGGCCTGATAAGCGAGCCGAAGATATTCGTAGTCCCCCCACGAGCTGCCGCGCGTCCAGCGTTTAAGACGCGACCAGTTTTTCCCTTCGATGAAGGCCTCCGCGACCGCAATGGCCGGGGGCGGATTCGTGGTGAGGTCGGCGGGAAGCTTTTCCACCCATTTGAGGACATCCGCCGCGAGACCATTCTTGTTCAGCCATTCCATCAGAAGCGCAAGGTCCGATGGGTTGCGCGCCGCGACTGGTTTCACTTTTTCGAGGAGCGCGGAAAACTTTGGCTGGTCCAGCTTCCGATAAAATTCGAGGCAGAGAAGGTAATCGGAGAAAGTGACTTGCTGACTCATTTGCAAATCCTGCGCCAGCGTGTCGGCCCGCTCGAGTTCGTTGCGTTGCACCGCGTCGCCAAGCAAGGCGCGAAGGGAACCGGCGCGAAACGCGGGCACTTTGCTCAACCGTTCCAGGACCTTGCGCGACTCGTCGTTCTTTTCCGCCGAGTCCGAGCGAATCCGAAGCACGGCGAGGTTGAATTGGTAGAGATCGTTGGCGGGCTCCTGGCTCACCGCCGCGGCAAAATGCTGCTCGACCTCGTCGTCGCTTCCCTGAGCGCGGGCGAGCCATCCCGCCACAACGTGATACGCCGCGCGATCGCGGTCCGCGGGCGAGACCTGCTCAAGGGCTCTCCGTGCGATATCGAGCTGGCCAAAACGAAGCGCGGCCGACGCGAGGTTTAGCTGGCTGTCGAGATTTTGTGATTCGAGACGGGCGATCTGCGCGCGCCACGCGACAGTCTCGGGCCGGTTTTGTTTCTCGCTCGCCTCCGCCAGGATATAAAACGCGGAGCGCGACTCAGGACGACTCTGCAAAATCTCGCGCGCCGCTCGCGTGGCGCCATCGAAGTCTTGCTGCGCGAGCATTTCGGAGGCGCGTCTGAGCAGGCGCGCCTCACGCCAACCGCCGTATGCCTCCGGGCCATAAGTCAGAAGGGCCATGCCCAGGGCGAAGCCGACCAGCAGGGCGCCCGCGGAAATAGCGGCCCGGGCTGGCGTGAAGACCGCGGCCCCCGGGGCTTTCACCCGTCGTCTGCGCCGAGTTCGACTATGTTTTGGCATCGCCGGATTTCTATCCTTGCAGGAGACGGGAATGCAACTGCCGGGCGAGAATCAACTTCGGAGCGGCGAAGCCCTAAGCCTGCGCCGCGCTTTCCGATTCTTTCACCACCGGCACTTGCTCCACAGCATCAGCCACTTTTTCCCGCAGACGGCGGCCCCACACGTAGCGGGCGAGCAGGACCTTCGCCGTGGCCGTGAGAGGCACGGCAAGAATCGGCCCGAGCAGCCCCCCAATAAGCAAGCCCCAGACGAAAATGGAAACGATCACTGTCATCGGATGCAACCCGACGGAGTTGCCGACAATGCGCGGCGCGATGAAAATCGCTTCGAGATTCTGCACGACGATGAAGACGACCGTGACGAGGAGCGGATGCCACCAATCGCCCCATTGCGCCGCGGCGATGAGGACGGCGGGCACCCAGCAGAGAATGATGCCGATATAGGGAATCATCGTCAGGATGACAACGAGCAAACCGATGAGCGGGGCAAAATTTAATCCTGCGCAGTAAAGGGCGGTGCCGATCAGAACGCCGTCAATGAGACAAACGAGGAGCTGGCCGCGAAAGTAAGCGATGATGTAGTTGTTGATCTGCGAGAGGACGGCTGCCACTTCATCTTTCAGGGGTGAATTCCGGAGCGGAAGATATTCCCGCCAGCGCCGTTCGATCGCGGGACTTTCCTTCAAGAGAAAGAACAAATAAATCGGCACCATGACGAGGCTAAGCAAGAAGCCAGTCACTCCGAGAAATCCGCCAATGCTCTGCTTCAGGAGCGCCCAGATTTTCTCACTCAAATAGGGCAATTGCCGCTCCAGGTTTGGCAATTGTTTTTGAACCCATTCCTGAATCTGCTGGCGGTCGGCTGAAGTGAGAGCCGGAGGCGCGGGCGCGATTACTTCCTTAGCGGGGGGAGAAACGGAAGGGTTTGCCGCGGCCAGGGCGGCGGCTGCTACCGTCGCGGGCGTGGGCACAGCCACGGGTGATGGTTTGGGGGATGCGGCCGGCGTCGGTGATGCGAGAAGCCAGTTGACGAAACCCGTAGTAGGCGTGGATTTTTTTTCCTGCTTCCCACGGGGGCTTCCGAAGGCGCTGTCGTACCGGAAAATAAGATCGACGACCCAATCCCGCGCTTTCAGGGTGTATTGCGGCAGCTCGCGGCCGACGCTGGCCGCTTGCATGGAAACGACAGGCGCGAGCCAGGCGACTAAAACGCCAATGGAAAGAATAGCGATTGTGAAGAGCGCCAGGATCGCCTTCGTCCTCCCCAATCCGTGCTCGGTCATTTTTGTGACCAGCGGAGCGAGGAGATAGGCGAGGATGACAGCGATCGCCACCGGAATCAGGATCGGTTGAAGAAATCCGATCACGTTGGCTGCGATCCAGACGACCGAGCACGCGATGGTAATGAGCGCGACGACAAAGAGGGCAGTCAGCGCAGCCCACATCGTCTTTTGCTGCCAGGGTGTGGGATAGTTTGTCATTCGCTAATGGGCAACACAGCCGGCCGTGGCCGCGTAACCCGAGCCGCATTCGAAATTCGTCTATCGATTGATCTTCTCCGGTGGGGCTTGACTCATTGTCGTCTTGGTTTTCTCGATCTTGTCCGCCAGGAGCTTGTTTCCAGGGTTCAAGGCGCTCGCTCTTTGCCAGTAATCGAGCGCCTGGGCAATCCGGTTCAATTTGGAATAGGTGTCGCCGATGTGCTCGAAGACGATCGGATCGTCCTGCGCCAGGTTTTGCGCGGCGCGCAGCAATTCGGTCAGGGCCTCATCATACTTGCCTTTGCGATAATGAACCCAGCCCAGGCTGTCGAGATAAGCGCCGTTATTCGGGTCCAGTTGGAGCGCGCGAGCGATCATCTCTTCGGCTTCATCGAGGTGAAGATTGTGCTCGGCCCACATGAATCCAATGTAGTTATAGGCTTCGGCGGCGTTGGCGGGGTCGAGCGAAATTGATGTGCGGAGAAGGTCCGCCGCCTTGTCGTAGAGTCCCGCCTGGTCTGCCGCCGCGCCGTACTCAAAGTAAAATCGCGCGGTCAGCATTTCCTCATTTGCGCTTTGGGCTTCGTTGAGAGCCTCTTCAAAGGTGGTGACGGCTTGCTGCGGATGTTTTGCTTCGCGGAGAGCAATGGCCAGGTAGAAAGTAAACTCCGGGACGTTGCGAAAACGCTGCCGCGCTTCCGTGAGAACCTTGCACGCGCGTTCGCTCTCCTTCAGCGGCCCAATGAGCAGTTCCGCCAGACGCAAATAATTATTCGCCCGCCCCGGATTGATCAGGAGGCTCTGCTCATAGTTCGCGGCCGCTTTTGCGAATTCCGCTTTGGCTGGTCCCGGTTGACTTCCTCGCGCCAGGGCGCGGGCGCCTTCATCGAGGAGCTGCGCGAGTAAATCATAGGCCTGATATTTTTCCGGATGCTGCCGGATGATTTCCTGCAGCATCTCGATTGCTTTCCCGTGCTGGTTTGTCAGGACGAATCCGGAAGCGAGTTTCTCGCGGGCATTCGAGTCGTCCGGTTGTAGTTCCAGGACTTTGAGATAGAGCGGAATGGCATCCTGGATCTGGCGGGAAGCCGCGAAATAATCCGCGACCTCTTTCAGGACGGCTGAATCGTCTCCCGCCTTCTCGGCGGCGTTCTTGAAAAAATCATTGACGCGCTTGGTGTCTTCCGGCCTCGGTTCGACATCCGATTTGAACACCATCGCGGCATAGAGCTTGCCCAGCCTGATCCAGAACGCGGGGTCGTCGCTTTTGGCGGTGGCTGCGCGTTCCAGGGCCTGGAGCGCTCTGGTCGGGTTGCCCATGGTCATTTCGATTTCAAACAGACGCTGATAGGCATCGAAATTCTTTGGATCGAGGGCGACGGCCTGATTCGCATATTTCAAGGCTTGGTCCGTTTTCTTGAGGTACTTCGCGTAGATAAACGCGAGTTGCAGGTATGGAGCGGGCTCCTTGGGCTTTGCCTTGATGGCGTCTTTCAAGACATCGATGGCACGCGGAAAGTCTTCCTGGCGGCTCAATAAGGCCGCCACGCGAAGGGCCAGCTCGGCCTGGCCGGGGTCGAAGGTGAGCACTTTTTGATAGGCCGCGAGCGCGCTGTCCATCTCGGCGTTCTCTTCCAATCGGGTGCCCTCAACGAAATCGACCAGGGCGTCGGCTTTGCGCGCGTTCTCCGGCTGGAGGGCCAGATCGTTCGCCGGCACGAGAGTGAACGAGTCATCCTGCGACGGAGCTTTTTTCGCGGGCGTGGTGGATTCCTTCCGGACTGGCGATGGAACCTCAGGACGCGCGAGGGCTGTTGGCAGGGAAGATAAAAACAGCCCGGCAAGAAGAATATGCCGGACAGATGCGCTGCACCAGTTCTTCCCAAAGCTCATTTCGAGCACCTTAGCGGCGACGGCAGGCCCGTGCAAACCAGGCCACGGCAGGCTAACGACTCAGCAAGAAGCGAGCGCCAGTTTTACGACTTGTAACGCAAACGCTTCTTATGGCGGTTCTCCTTCATGCGCTTGCGGCGCTTGTGCTTGGAGATCTTCGCTTTTCGTCGTTTCTTCAGGGAGCCCATAGATGTTTGATCAGCATGCCGGTTTCCCGGAGCGCAACGCAAGCATCGGATGCCGCTGTCTGCAACAGACTTCTTTTCTCAGCCCAGGTCGTTACCCAGCGCTTTGCGCAAAATCGCGACGTGTTCTTCCGGCTTGACCTTCCGGAAAATTGCCGAAATCCGCCCGGCCTTATCGATGACGAAAGTGCTGCGCTCGGCACCCATATATTTTTTTCCGTACATGCTTTTTTCCACCCAAACGCCGTACGAATTCACAATTTTTTTGTCGGCATCGGAGAGCAATGGAAACGGAAGCTGGTACTTCTTGATGAACTTCTCGTGGGATGCTCCCGAATCCACACTGACCCCAAAGATATTCGCCTGAGCGCTGATTTCCCCCCAGGCATCGCGCAAGCCGCACGCCTGAACGGTGCAGCCGGGCGTATCGTCTTTCGGATAGAAATAGAGGACAACCGGCGACCCGCGGAAATCTGCGAGCGAAACCTCCTGCCCGGCGCCATACTTTCCGCCGATCGCCTGAGCGCGGAAGTCCGGAGCCCGATCACCCACCTTTAGCTCAAGTGCCATGATCAAAACTAGCGGAGCGATGGGAGCCGGTCGAGTCCGATTGAAAGGCGACTTGAATGGCCAGGCGTAGGAGAATGGGAGCGACTTTGACACCGCCCTGAGGGCATCGGGCTGGCGGGATTCGAACCCGCGGCCTCCTGCACCCGAGGCAGGCGCTCTACCAAGCTGAGCCACAGCCCGAAATAGTCACCGTCTCCGAAAGCAAAGACGGCGCAGGCATCTTTCGCGTATTCCGGTCGCGGTGGCAAGATCGAATAAGGCATCGACTCGGCGAAGTGACGCGAACGTTCATCTAGTTTCAGGCGGCCAATTCGATCTGGTTCGAAGGAGTGTTGCCAAAGCGCGGCTTCAATTCTGCTTGTCCGGATGAGGCGATCAAGCGCTCGTGAGCGTGTCACCCGTTGGCCAGATTGACTTGAAGAAGGCCGCACCTAAGGTCAGCCCGTTGGAAATCCAATCCGAAAAAAACGAACGAAGGTTCATCAAGCTCATCGTCGGAGGGCTGATCGGCCTCCTTCTCATCATCGCGCTTGGGTACGCTGGTATCACCGTTTTTCATCGCTGGCAGGAGCGCCGGTTGATCAGGCGTGCAGCCGCTTATTTAAGCGGCGGGGACGTGAAAGCGGCGACTCTCAGCGCGCGGCGCGCCTTTCAGATGAATCCGGCGAACGCGGATGCAGCTCGCACCATAGCCCAGATTGCCGACCGCGCCGGAGATCGTGCCGCCCCGGATTGGTGGCGCAAAGTCGTCGAGCTTCAGCCGCAGAACACAGAGGATGCTCTGGCCCTCGTCCGGTCGGCCTTGCGTGTGAATGATTTGGCGACAGCGGAAAAAACCTTGAACGGGCTGAGTGAAGCCGCGAAGCAGACGGCGGGATTTCACGCAGCGTCCGGCCGGCTGGCCGAGATAAAGAAGAATCCGGCGCAGGCGGAGATGCATTGGGAAAAGGCCAGCGAGAACGCGCCTGACAATACATCGTACCAATTCCAACTGGCCTTGCTTCGCCTGGGGATGAACGATCAGGCGAAGCGAGAATCAGCCCTTAAAGTGCTCGAGCGACTGCGCACCGATCCCAAGCAACGCGCGGCAGCCACGCGCACGCTGATTCTCGATGGAGTGGCCCGCAAGGAAGACGTTCGTCGTATGCAAGCCCTTGCCCAGGAGCTTCAGAGCTATCCGGAAGCTCCGTTCAGCGATCGCCTCCTCTATCTCGAAATTCTGCGACAACTGCGCGACCCCGGCTTCGCCGACTATCTAAAAAAACTCGAACAAGATGCGGCATCCCAACCTGCGGACCTGGCGATTTTGCTCTCGTGGATGAGCAGCAACGAAGCAGCCGCGGCGGCGATCGAGTTTGCGAAGACTCTCCCGGCCGAATCTCTGGCTAAATGGCCCGTTTTGCCCGCGCTCGCGGCAGCCTACGTGAGCTTGAAAGATTGGCCGGGACTGGAACACCTGACGAAAACAACGGAATGGCGGCCGTTCGACTTTCTTCGTCGCGCCCATCTTTCGCGGGCGCTACGCGCACAAGATAAGAAGCTGCCCGCGGAACAGGAGTGGGCGGCCGCCCAGAAGGAAGCTTCCGCGCAGTCCCAATCGCTTCTTCTCCTGGCACGCACCGTCGCCGCCTGGGGGTGGGAGACTGAAACGGTGGACCTTCTTTGGATTCTGGCAAAGAGTGACGACGCCAAATTGGAGGCCCTGCAGACACTGTATCAGCATTATGCCAAGCTGGGCGACACCACAGGGCTATATCGCACGCTTCTCCGGCTCGTGGAGGCGTTGCCAAATGACCTCCCGCTCCAAAACAATTTGGCCCAGATTTCCCTGCTGCTCGGGGCCGACGTTGAGCGCGCGAGGAAAGTCGCGGCCGAGATCAAGGGCAAGGAGCCTTCAAATGGAGCTTTTGTCTCGACATATGCCTTTTCTCTTTATGCCAAGGGGGATATGAAAGGCGCCGTTCAAGCGATGGACCAGCTCAGCCCCGATCAGTTGCGCGATCCATCCGTGGCGACGTACTACGGCATAGTTCTGGCAGGGGATGGCCAGAAAGAAAAGGCCCGTGAGTATCTGCGACGTGCTGCCGAGGCAAATCTTCTGCCGGAGGAAAAGGCGTTGGTGGCGAAGGCGGAGAGCAGCCTCCACTAGTCGTCGTAGCGTCCGTCGCGGGACTGGAAATCACCACGTCCCCCAGAGGCAATCAAGGTCTTGATGAGTTTGCAATGGGCGAAGGCGGCGGACATCTGCGTACGCGAAGCGGCCGTCTCTCAGGAGACGGCCGCCCCAAACCAATCAAACAAACAAACGATTAAGCCAGCTTTTGAGGCGCACCGAGCTGCGCCGCCCTGCGGCGGCGAAGGATCCGTGTGCAGGAAACGGCGGCGATTAAGCCGATGATCGGGAAGAGCGCGCTCATCTCCGGGACGGGAGCGGGATCGACACTAACAGCCGCCATGGACGTTCCGGATAAATCCTTTGAACCCGAAGCCATTGAGGCGAATTGCACGGTCGGAACCGACACGAACTCTTCATCGAAAGCATGAGCAAGGGCGCCGCCCGACTGCAAAGCGGGCTGGGCCTGGAGGTCGACGACCAGAAAAGAATCCACTGGCTGTGCGCTGGTCGAGATTTGGGCGCTCTCTTGAGACACGGCCGACTCCGACTGTTGGATGCGGGTGGCGCGGGTTTGCGGATTTTCGTTCAAGGCATCAGCCAAAGTGGCGGCTGCGGTTTCGGGCGCCCTCTGAAATACCACCTGCGAAGCATCGGTCGCAGCCCTGTTGTTCAATCCCCCGGCCGTATTGGTGTAGCCTGGCTGAGAAAGTTCCTTGATCGCTCCGACGCTGCCGTTAGAACCGATGGGACTTAATTGCCAGTTGACGACGGCCGCCCACGCTGAACAGGCGGTCAGGACAGCGGCGTAACAAATCATGCGAAGCGCGTTTGTGAGGAAACGATTGGTCGTTAATGTTGTCATTGGTTATGTATGGCGATTGTTTTGCGACTCAGGATGCTACTGGTCTTTTGATGTTTTCCATATTTGTCATAATTGAGTCGCAACGTCAATAATTATTTTCGTACCACCCCGCATCTAAATTTCTATCAGTATGCACGGGCGGTGCGCAACAACATTTTTCACAAATGTTTCCCCTCTAGAAGATGGGCTGGAGGCCTTTGATATGCCTTGCCGAAGCGAGGCAGGCGGGGGTCATTCACCCCGCGTTCGGACCGAGAAAGCGCGGGGCCCGCGTAAATTCACGGCCGTAGATCCACCGGTCTTGCTGAATCCAGTACCGGCTGATCTGACGAATTGATGCGAAAGGCGGAATTAGCGCCCGCCGAATGCGAGCTACGGCGAGGCAAGGTTGCAACTCCCCGCGCGATCGAGCACCCGTCCACTAACGCCGTGCTAGTGGATATCTGGTTACAGCTGTTGCCAGGTATACTGACTCGCGAGAAACGCGCGGTGCAGCTCTTTGAAGTCGGCCTCGCGGCACGTCAGTTGAGAACGGATTTGCTCGTTCCCCCGATTCAGGAAAAGAATCGAGCGGCTCATTTTTTGGCCGTAAGCCGTATAGGCGAGCGTAACCAGGAACGTTTCCTTGCGCTGGATCATCAACGGGTTCTTTTCCTCCGAAACGACGCTGACATTCTCGCTGCCTTTGGGCACCTGCGCGATCGCCTCATCCACGAGTTTCTTCAAACTCTCCTCATCAAAGTTTCCGGGCTTAGCAAGCGGAATCTTGGTGATGGTGGCTTCGGCCTGAGCTCTGTTTGGCGGACGAAGCGTCAACTTGGTAGAGCTCCCGGAATACTCCCAGCCGCGCGGAGATTGATACGTTACCACTGTGACGCCATCGGCAAACGCGAGCTGCTGTAATTTGACGCCGTCGAGCGTGTATTCGGCCGTCCTGGGTATGAGCAGCAACTCGGCCTGCGCCGAGCCGGCGAATAAAGCGCCAAGTAAGAGAAGTCTTATAAGAGAGTCCATTTTCCTTTGATATAGCTGTAAAGCATCAGCGACCCCGGAGGCGGTTTGGTCTTGAAGTTGGTGTCGAAGTACCATTGCCGCTTGGGCGGATCATAAACGTTGGCCGATCCCCATTTTCCGATCGACTGCGCGCTCTTCCAAAGCTGGATCATCGAACCGTAATAGGTAAGAGTATTGTCGCTGCCCCAGATCTCCAGAAAGCGCGGAAAATTCTCTGCGCCACCGCTGTAGGTGCCGTCCCCGCCTACCGGCGATGACGGAACAATTCCAGCGATGACTGCTGTGTTGACCGTGGTGTTAGTGGCCATGCGGGAACTGAGCGGGTCCCCGCTCTGGGCATTGCTATCGCTCCAGTTGTTGGAGAGGATGTTTACCGCATCGGCGAGAATCGAAGTAGGCGCCCGGGTGTATCCAGATGATTGGGGAGTCAGTGGGTCGTTGGCCAAGGTGGAGTTAGAAGGCACCGTGCCCGGGCCGACATTGAAATCACCCTGAATGTAAACCGGATTAGCGCTGGCCACGGTGAGTCCCGTGCTCGGGATCGTTTTCCCACCTTTCAGGCGGATACCGCGCCGTGTGCTGGTGGTGTTGTTCTTATGGTAAGCATACACGATCCCATTGAAATTAGCTGCGGATTGCGTCCAAGTCGGCGTATTGGTGGTGGCATTAGTCTCCAGCTTGCTGATATCGAGAGACGTGAGCTTGATGCTGGCCGCCTCCCGGTTGTCTTGAATAGTCTGGTTGGTTGTAACTACCCCGCTTGCGTTGAACATGTTGTAAAGAGCAAGGCTTGCACCGCTCGAGGAGCTGCTTATTTGCGTGGTAACGCCAGTGGCCGGATTGACCGTGTAAAACTTCACCAGGTCGTGGCCATTTACACCGTCATAGCCCGGGCTGGTTGAGCTGGGGTTGTCGGACACCTCGATAATAATGCCAGCCTGGTTCCAGTACCGCGCCGATGACAATGGATCGGCGGAAGCCGCGCTCGGCGCTTCGATCAGCTCACGATAACTGTCGTTATTTGGATTCGGATCGGTCGTGTTGAAAATCGAGGTTGAATCCAGGCCGAAAGGTTGCAGGGCCTGATCGCGCGCAGGGGGCAAATCGGCGAGGTAATTGGGCGCGGTCGGCGTTTCTCCGCTGTGAGAGGTCTCGCCCGGCATGAAATCAACGAACCAATCCGCGGCATACGTTACCTTGTCAGCGAACGTCAGCGTATTGTGCCCCGTGTAGAGATCGGAATTGGTATGAACCCAGCCGGTCACGGTGAATTGCGGGCCCGGATGAATTTCCAACGGATCGGCATAAAAGATGGCAAAATTCCAGGGCGAAAGCTGTTGTTTTTGGAAGACGCGCTGGACCCTCGCGACAAGTGTCCGGCTGCCGGCCGGGCCCAGGGCCGGAAGGGTCACGTCGGCCGAAGCAATGTAATTGTAGACTAGGGAGGTCGTCGGTAGGTTGGAGGCTACCACAGCCGCCGCGAGCTGGCCGAGCATCGGCTCAGGCGTTGCCGTAGCCGAAGCGAGCTGCTTCCATTGTGCATTCACTGCCACCACTTTATAATTCGAAACGATGAAATTCGGATCGTACTCATCGTTGGCCGGGTCACGGCTTGTGCCCCGCTTCACGGTGACATTGGGAAGGTTTAATTGCGTCGCGGTCGGCAGCGGGATCGAGGCGAACTGCTGGGTGTTCTGTGGCGTTACCGCGGCAGTTCCCGACGCGCTGCAAATCGCTCGCCAATGGGAAAACATGATTTCAAGGCAGTTGTCCGCCACATTGACCGCCGTCTGCTCGGTGTTACTGCGCTGCACATGGCGGTTAACTACCATGGTGTATTCTGCCGCCACGGCCACTACAACCATCAGGGTCGTCAGGACCGTGAGGACGATGACGAGTGAACTGCCGGATTGCTTGCGTTGAAGGATTGTTTTCATTGGTAGGTGGTGAGGCGTGCCTTGTAGGGCACCTGCCCGTTGAGGAGAATATTCGCCGACTTGTAGCCCCGGCGGCTGTACTTCGGATCGGAGGTTGACAGGTCAACCGCAGCGACAAAGCGATAATAGAGCGCGCCGGCGGGGGTCGCCGGTATGCTGAATGGCCTGGGGTTGGTAATGTCGTTAACGATGTCGCGAGTCCCCGAGGTAGTTGTCCATTGCAGCTTGTATTCAGCCGGAGGCCCGGCGCTTACCAGGGCGACGTTGTAGGAGCAGCGATCGGTCAGGTAGCAGACAACGTCACCGACGGTGCTGTTCGTGCCTTTGATATCGACCGGCAGGTTACTTGACAGCGTCAACGTTTGGTCATCGGCATTTCCGTTGGTTGCAATAATGTCTAACTCGATTTGGTGGGTTGGGATGATCACCCGCTGGCCCACCACTGCTTTCGGCTGGCTCCCGCAATCAATCCGGATCGTGTTCTGACCCGCGTTCGCATCGTTTCTGATTCGGTGCGGCCCACCGTTAGGGGTGCTCACGCCATTCACCACCCGGGATCCCCACATTTGAAATGAAATCCCTGACGCCTGGTTATTCACCACGCCCTGAAGCGCCGGCAGCGAAATCGCCGAGTGAATGTCCTGGATCATGTCGATCATGGCGATCCGCGCCCGCTGGTGCGCGGTATTCATGGCTGTATTCTTAGCGCCAAGAATGGTGCCGATATTCAAGAGCGAGTAGATAACCATGCCCACCACCCCGGTGAGACCCATGGTGACCGAAATCTCGATAAGGCTCAGGCCACTCCGCGAGCGAGAACGAATTTTCATATGTCAGAAGAGCGGATAACGGTCATCGATTGCTGATATTCCCACCGATTACGCTCGGCACTCCAAGTCGGGCCGCGGCCCATGTATTGGTAACCGATGGTAAACACGGCCTGATACCGATAAATCTTAGGCGTCGAGGCCAGGTCGGAGAGATCGGTTACGGTGCAGCTCATCGTACCTTTTACGATGATTCCGCCGGATGTGTCCTGGGCCCATGTAGGCGCGGTGGTTTCCAGGCGCCAAAAGGTCTGGTTGTCGCTTTGATAGGCGAGCTGTCCGAGATCGCTGGTGGCAAATCCGGTTGCGCCAGTGCGGGCCGGGGCATCGGCATAATTCCAACGAGCTGGCTCGCGGTAAACCGGCCAGGGGTCCGTTTGCGTGGAGACGACGCCGGTGGTGGGGTCTTTATAGGAAAGCGTATGCGTTCCCACGGTCATGTCGTAGGTGGGAGGGTTGTTGCAATAGTCCTTGGGAATTTGCGGCGGAGGAGTTGCGCCGGTGCAGGGACCATTATTCTGAAGCATCTTCTGGGGATTGAATGGGCTCATCGACTGGAACAGGTCGGCCTGATTTATCAGGACGGCTGCGGCACCCGTAGCGTTGCGGCTCACAGCGGCAACCGAATTGAATTTGCTCAGGGCGCCCAAGGTGGTAGCGACGCCGACTCCTATCAGGGTGACGGCGACTACAGCTTCGACAAGCGTGAAGCCGCGGGAGGCCAGGCGTGACGGAGTTCTATGGAAGTTATAGAAAATCACGAGAAACTCAGTAGCAACAGCTGTGCCAAAAAAGGGCTCTCGGCCCGGGGTGGGTTGCACCCTTGCTCACGGAAGGTTCAGAAGCGCAACAGCTTCACAGTTATTACGCAATACACGTGCGATCGACTCCCTGCTCCCCCCGCCCAATATCACCCCCAAGATGACCTTCCGGCTAAGAACCCTAGGACGCTGGGAGAGTCCGGTTCACCCGAGCGGCTAACAAATCGGTTGACAGCGACTTGCGCCAATCGCAAAGTCCCAATCCTCTTTTTTCCCGCCGATGCTCGTCTCAAACATAATTCCAGAAGTCGTTTCAGGCAGCACGTCGGGCATTCTTCAGTTCCCGACGGATGCGATCCGCGCCGTCCGTTCATTGCGAAATATGACCACTCAACTCCTGCAGGAAGCAGCTCAAGTGATCCCGAATCAGCAGTTGCTGATCAACGTTGTCTCCCGGCGCGTCCGCCAGCTTGGGTTGGGCCATCGTCCGCTGGTCGAAGCCACTCCCCGTTCGTCACTCACTGACATCGCGCTCAGAGAGATCATCGCTGGCAAACTTACCTACGAGTTGGCCCCGGAAAAGCCCGCTCCTGATACCGCCAGCGCTTAATCTCGCGACGCTTTCGGAGCGCGATCATGGCGACCGAAACGATCCTCAATCGCAAGGCGCTCCGCGATTTCCACATTCTCGAGCGCTACGAAGCCGGCATCGAACTGAAGGGCAGCGAGGTCAAATCGATCCGCGCCGGCAAGGCAAATATTAGCGATGCCTTCGTTCGCATCGAAAAGGGCCAGGCATTCCTCCATAATGCCGATATCCAGCCCTACGAGCGCGCCAGTCACGAAATTCCTCCGGCGAAACGCGTGCGGCGGCTGCTTTTGCACAAACAGGAGATCGACAAGCTTTACGGTTTGACCGCCATCGCCGGCCGAGCGCTCGTTGTGCTGAGTCTGTATTGGAAAAACGGAAAGCTGAAATCCGAAATCGGCGTCGCGCAGGGCAAGGTCGCCCACGACAAACGGGCCGATCTAAAGAAACGCGCCACCGATCGGGAGACAGAGCGGGAAGTCGCGCGCTTCAATCGACGGCACGGTTGAGGGAGGGTGAATAGTGATTGGTGATCGTCACCGCCTTCGACCATTCACCAGTCACAAGTCACCATTCACACGCCTTGTCAGGTCCCGCTTCCGCTTCACATTAGCTGCTCGCAATGTCCCGTCAGCGCTCACCTCTCGCCGTTCTTTTCCTCACCGTCTTTATCGACCTGGTGGGGTTCGGTATTATCATCCCCGTCCTGCCGCTCTACGCGGAGCGATTTCACGCCACGCCTATGGCCATCGGCTGGCTCACCGGAATTTATTCCGGCATGCAAATCATCTTCACCCCGATCCTCGGTAAGCTTTCCGACCGGTTCGGCCGCCGCCCCGTCTTGATGATAAGCATCGCGGGCACGGCGATCGGTTTCGCGCTCATGGGAATGGCGACCGCGCTTCCGCTCCTTTTCGTCGCGCGCATTTTGGCCGGGATCACCGGCGGCAACATTTCCATTCCGCAAGCCTACATCGCGGATGTCACCGCTCCCGAACAGCGCTCTCGCGCCATGGGAATGATCGGCGCTGCCTTCGGTCTCGGGTTTACTTTCGGGCCGCTGATTGGGGGTCTTATGAGCCGCATCTCCTACAGCGCGCCTTTCTATTTCGCGGCGGCCCTTGCCGTCGCCAACGTGATCCTCGTTTACTTTATTTTACCCGAAAGCCTCTCACCCGATCACCGGACGAAGCCGCACGAAGACGCGCCTGTCACCGAAGTCTTCCGTCATGGACGGGGCTGGATGTTTGGCCTTGTGGTCGCGATCTATTTTTTTCTGATCACGGGATTTTCGATCATGACAGCGTTCTTTGCGCTCTTCACCGAAAAGCGGTTCGGTTACGACGCCCACGCGAACGGGTATCTCTTTGCCTATGTCGGCGTTCTCAGCGTCGTCGTGCAGGGCGGACTGATCGGCCGCCTGGTCAAGGTCTTTGGAGAAGTGACCCTCTCTCGTGTCGGCCTTCTTCTGACCGCCGCATCCCTGGCTTTGCTGCCGGCGAGCCACAACCTTACGTTTCTGCTGCTCGTGTCCGCCGGTCTTTCCTTCGGCAGCGGCCTCGCGAGTCCACCCCTCAGCGGCCTGGCCTCACAAATGATCGAGCGCAGCTGGCAGGGACGCGCGCTCGGAGTCATGCAATCGGCCGGAAGCGCCGGGCGTCTCCTCGGGCCGCTGCTCGGTGGCTGGCTCTTGATGCTGGATTTGAAAAAGCCCGTCGCTGAATACGGTCGAACGCCTTTTCTGGTCGCGGCATTCCTTTGTCTTATCGGGGCCTTCTTGGCGTTTTGTTTGAAACGGCCGGCGGACGACCGATCCGTTGAAGCCGTTCCGATCGGATCCAACGTATAAGGTCACCGCATGAAGCCTCCTCCTGTTCTTGCCCTCAGCGGAATGGCTCTGGCGGGTCCCGTAATTTCACGAACCGGCCGCCGGCCGGGACGGCGACTGGTCCCGCTCCGGTAGCGAATTGGCCATTCGTCAATGAGCACGAAACGGCTTTTCGTCAGCGTCGAGTTTCCGCAGTCCGTTACTCAATTCCTCGCGAATCTGGATCCGAAAATGCGCGGTGTGCGCTGGCTCGAGCCCGAGCAAATGCATCTGACCCTCAGTTTTCTCGGCAACGTTCCGGGCGATATCGAAGAGGCGCTCAAGAAAAACCTGGAGGCCATCGAGTGGAAATCTTTCTTCCTGCCACTTATTGGGGTCGGAGCTTTTCCGGCGAAGGGCCGGCCAAATGTCATTTGGATCGGCGTCGGTACCGGGCATCCCCATCTCTTCCAATTGCACAAACGGGTGCAGGAAGCCGCCATCCGGGCGGGCCTCGAGCCCGATCTACGCTCGTTCCATCCGCACGTCACCCTCGCCCGCTGCCGGGATGTCTCCGCGGAATCCGTGCGGCCTTTTCTTCGAGCGCACACCGCCTTTGATGCCGGGATGATTCACGCCGAATCATTCTGTCTCAATTCCAGCACGCTCACCCCAGCGGGCTCGGTTTATACACGCGAAATGGAAGTTCGCGCCACGTAGAGGCGCTCGCCGCAACGAGCAGCTCTCCATTCTGCACAGCCCGGTGCCGGTAGTCTAATAGGCGCGCCCGCGGACGAACTCAGTGAAGACGCCGCGATCCGTCCTCAATCGAAAGGGCAGGGTCAGCTTCTTCTTGCCGTCGATCGCCTGGAAGACGGAAAAATGCAGATGCGGGGCGCTGGCGAATCCGGTTTGGCCGGAAAGGCCGATCGGTTGGCCCACTGTCACCTCATCACCCATCTCCACCAGCGCTCCTCCCGTTTTCAAATGCACATAATCGGCGAACGTTCCATCCGCGTGCTTGATGACGACATAGTTCGCCAGCGGTCTCAGGCTCCGGTCCGGGCCGCTGAAGGTAGAATCCTGCCTCATGGCGACGACGCGGCCCCCGCGCGCGGCGCAGACGACGGTCCCTTCGGGAACCGCCCAGTCCACCGCGTTCTCACTCCCCGACCCCGCGAAATGGCTGTAGCTCCCACCGGGCTCCTGCATAACGACGTACCGGCCCGGCTTAAACGGCATCGCGTAATCAGCGTCGTTGCTCCGTGAGGAGCGACGGCTCCCCAGTTGCCAGTAATAGCGAGAGGTGTATCGCCAGGCGAGTCGCTTGTCCGTCTGGGTCAACCGGACCAACACAAACGAGCCGCGACCCGCAGCGTCCACCGTAAACGGCACCGGCCGCGATGGTGTCACGTTTTCTAGATTCGCCTCGAAAGTCACCGTGAATTCGCGCGCGTAATCACTCTTCATGATCAAGGTTGTCGTATCGCCATCCCGTTCCGTGACGATGCGGAAGCCGGTGGGGTCCTCGGCGCCGAGCAGTTGCCGCGACAGAAGAACGAGAAGCGCGACGATAATTGCCCCGCTTTTTCGACGCGCGAAAACGGGACGCGCCGTTGCTCGGTCGCTGTTGCCTGGATCGACATTCATCTTCTTCGGCGCTGAATATCAGTGCACCGCAATCACAACAAGGAGGGAGTCCATCAGCGAATGGACAGACCGCCTGCGGCCACCGCCTGATCCTGAATTACGGGTTTGCCGCAGCGAGCCCGTCAACGCTCTGCAACGCCGCGATAGCGGTCGGCGCCAGAATGGCGTCGCGCATTCCGTGAAGCAGCTTCTTATCAGCTGGAACGATTGTCGCGAGCGCGCCGCGTAACGTGACCTTGTTGTTTTCGACGAAGTAATACGGGCAGAGCCGGACACGGCCGCGCATCGTCTTGATCTCGTCCGTCGCGTTATCCCAATAGCGGTGGTCGATCAAGCGCGCTTTGTGAAAGCGTTGCATGATCCGGGGCGAGGTCTGGAAGGCCGCGAGCGCCTCTTCCAGCGCCCGCTCCCATTCTGCCTGCGGAACGTCGGAACCGACCATGACACCGCGACTCCCCCACCCCAGCGGCGAAAAGCCGCTCACCTTTATCAGGAGGTCGCGCTCTCTTTGGCTGAGCTTTCCGGCTGCGCGCCAATCATTGATCTCGAGCCGGGGGATGACGGCGTGCTGCGGCAATGGCGTCGGATCGAGGGGCCAGGTGTAGGGGATCACTTCCTGCAATTTCAAAAAATATTTCTCGCCGAGTTCGCGCCGCCAGAAGTCGCGGAGCGGCTGCATCCAGAAAAGCGCGAACCACATTTTCTCCTCGAGATACGGCTTGAAGGGCGGCGTGACCCGGACCGCGCCCTCTTTTGCCGCGTTCATCAGTTCGGAAATACGCGAGAGATTGGGAAGATCGAACAACTCGAAGAAGCGGTAAACATTCCGGCCCGCGATCGGTTGGTAGGTTTCAGCGTCGGCAACGCGCCAGGGAAGATCAGGAGAAGGTGGAGTGGCGGAGTAATGGAGTGATGGAGTGCTGCGGCGGGCGTTGAGTTGGGCCGCGACCCAATTCATCTCCGGGCGATAGGTGGACGCTTCCTCCGAAATCACGATGTCGCCGCCTTCCGGCAACAAACTTCGAAAGCCCTCGAGCATCCCTTCCGGCCCGCCGATGACGTCGCCGCCAAGCGCCGCATAAGTTTGATTGAGCCAGCCGGTCAAACCGATCCCGCCAGGGACGGAATCGATCTCGGCGATGGTGTAACCCGTTTCGGTCAGAATCAGATCGGGGCGAATGACCAGCGTCGCATCATCTCGAAATTGTTTCTGGCGCGAGAACTCGATCACGTCAGCAGGCTTGCCCGCGTCGAGATAGGCGGCGATCCACGCGGGTTGTTTGCCTTTGACGCTCCGCTGGTAGAGTTCATTGCACGCGCGCTGGAACACGAAAAGCCGATGACCAAGCTGTTCGAGCTCTTTCGCGAAGGCCGCGTCGATCGGAAAAGGATCAGGCGAAAGGAGCCAGTCCTTCTCGGCGAAAAGTCCCTCGGCCGGGAAGGCTTCTCGAATCGAGGCGAGTTTGTCTGGATGAGCGTGCATTGCAGATGATTGGGAAAGTCGCTGCGCGCCTAACGTCTAACGCCTAACGCCTAACGTCCAATTCAGATCAGCGTGCGCTCTGACCTGGACGCCCTAGAATGACCTTACGATTGGCAATCGGACCGCGCGCCCAGGCCGCGATGGTTTCTGTCAGGATCTTGAGGCGCATCGTTCGCGCGGCGAGGTCCGATTTTAGCTGCCGCTCCACCCGCACCTGCAAATCCTTGTTCGGTCCAGCCTGCGCGAAATTCCAAGCATCTTCGCCCTCCGCTTCGAGCAAGCTCTTCTCCAGCGCGCGCAACGCTCGCTCTAGTTCCGTCAGGACCACGCGCATCTGGGAGAGGCTTGTCTGGTTGCCCAGGTGGCTTGATTCGATGTCGCTGAGGGCCAGCAGAATTTCCATGCGCGGCACATCGCTGGCGGCATAGGCTTCCTGCACTTCGTGCCAGAACGCGGAGACGGCTGCGCTGGCATCGGCGCGCAGATCAGGATGCAATCGCCGGACCAGGATGCGGTAAAGTTCCTTGACGCGCGCATCCACCTTCTTTTCTTCCTCTCCCTTTTCCTCTAATTCCTGCGTGCAACGTGCCCTATCGATTGGCCGATAATTGTTCCGCGACTCCGGCACTTCCAGCGGGCTCCGGAACATGTGCGATTTGAAAGCTTCGAACGTGGTCACGTAGGCTTCGTCATCCATCTTATCCGGGTTCGTTCCGAGAGATCTTTGCACCCATTCCTGAAAGAGCGTCTCCTTTTCGAACTCGCTCAGTTTCCGAGAGGCCGTGTCCCTTTCTTGATGGCCTTCAGCTTCTCCTTCGGGGGCCGCATGAGGATTGCTGCGCCGAAACATGACCCGCTGGTAAGCGGCATGCGCGTCCTGAAAACCACGCCGCATTTCCATCTCGACCTCATGTACGAGCGCATGGCTATCGCGAATCTTTACCTCGACCTCCCGCGCTCTGCTGAGCAGCGCACCGAATTCTCGCGCCCGCCAGCGGATGAAGGCCGGCTTGTCTTTGCGCTCAAAGCGATGCCAGCCAAGGCGCGCACGTTCCAGCCGGGCCATCGCTCTTGTGCAAGCGGCCGCTGCCGTCTCCCGCAACGGACCCTGATCGATCAGGACAAGACCTCCGCTCTGGTCGCGACTCGATTCCTTTCTTGTTCTTGGCCCTTTCGGCATCTGGCAAATTTACGCAGCAGGCGCAATCGGCCAAGCCTGTCGGCTCGAGATTCCGCCTGGGCCGCGCCTCATTTTGCTGTCCAGCGGCGGGTCCGATCGCCCATGCTCGCCGGGTGCCACGCTGTCCCTGGGCTACGACGGAACCGGCCATCGCTTATCACGATAAGGAGTGGGGCGTCCCTCTGCATGACGACCGAATGCTCTTTGAGTTCCTGATTCTGGAAGGCGCGCAGGCGGGTCTGAGCTGGATCACCATCTTGAAGAAACGCGAGAATTATCGGAAGGCGTTCGACGGATTCCGCGCGGAGAGGATCGCGCGTTATGGCGCGCGCGACGTGAAGCGGCTGCTCGCCGACGCGGGAATCGTGCGCAACCGGTTGAAGATTGCGGCCACGATTCAGAACGCGAAGGCATTTCGAGCACTGCGGGAAGAGTTCGCGAGCTTCGACGTTTACTTGTGGGCTTTTGTCGGGGGCAAGCCAAAGCAGAATCGCTGGCGGAACATGGCGGAGGTGCCGACTCGCACAGCGGAGTCCGACGCGATGAGCCGCGACCTGCTTCGCCGGGGCTTCAAATTTGTCGGCTCCACGATCTGCTACGCCTTGATGCAGGCAACCGGCATGGTGAACGATCACCTCGTGACCTGTCCTCGACACACGGACCTCCGCGGCGCACCTCGGCGCAAGTGAGGAACAACGCATCTCAAGAGATAATGAGCACTGACGCCGCGTCCCGACCTCGTCGAATTTGTCTCCCGTTCGTCGTGATCGCGGCGATTGCCGGCAGTTAGATCTTGTTTGCTCTGCGACAATACAAATTCGCAATTTGGTTAAGCCTTCTGCCGCTCCTCGAGATCGCGCTTTGGGCTCAGCGCAATTTGATCTCTCAGCGGCCGGGGCGGAACTTCGGTCAACGGTTCCCGTAATGGTTCTTGAGGTCGGCAGCGACCCATTTTTACAAACCAACGTTTCAAGTCTCAAATCTACCAACACTCTCGCCCAAGCCGTCATGACTCACGCTCGGACCGCAGCCAAGCCGGGCCCAGGCACCAAGGCCGCCAGCGTAACCCCAACCCTATGAACGCAAGAAAATTCCCCCATTCCTGGAAAGTACTTGGATCACTGATTCTCGGCCTGGTCGTCTACTTCAGTTTGAGCGCTAGTTGGCCGCTTTCTGCGCAAAGTGCTCAAACCAGTCCGCGACTGCCGAAAATAGAATTCAAGAAGCCAGAGCCGGCCACCATCACCCCCAAGAAAAAAAACAACACGTTTGCACCGGAGTCAAGCAATGTGCCAGCTCCCGATGAAAGCAGGTTAACCAATGCCGTCCTCCTGTTGAAGGAGGAAAATAGAAGGCTGAGATTGGAAATCGAACGCCTCCGAGCTGAAAACGCTCAGCTTAGAGCCGCCCAACAGTAGGGAACGTTCGCCCCTGCATCACGTCTATGATGATTTTGGCCGTCTCTCCTCGAATTGCTCGACGGCAAGATCACTAAGATTCTATGAGAAGGTCAATCGGAAATCTTTCGATGTTTTGTCGTCCTTGGAGGCACTGGATCGTGATCGCCGCCTTGGGCTTGACTCTTGCCGGTGTCTTATCCGCTTCGGGACAAACGCAAACACCGGGAGCAGCGCCCACCGTGTCTGTCGACAACGATCTCAGTAAATTGTCAGACAGCCAACTGGCCGATCTTATTAATCAGAAAACTGCCAACCCACCGGTGTCACAAACGCAGCCTTGGGACCCGGCGCTTGTAAAGTTTCTTACTATCTCAGTCTTGTCGTTCGGTCTCCTGGTCATCATAACGATGGCTGTGCTTATGCTAAGGAAATCACCGGCCGGTGAGATCCTACGCCTGTTTACCGTGCCCATGGTTATCGTTGCCGCGGTATTCCTGGTCGTGACTGGATTCTCCAATGAGCAGATCACACCAGTAATTGGCCTGCTCGGAACGCTCGCCGGATACATCCTTGGTGTCCAATCGCAGAAAGGAGATGGCAAATCTCTTTCACGCCCGAAGGACGCCTAGAGAGGCGCGTGATCTCGGGCGCGCACGACTTTTCCGGCTGAGACTGCCGCCGCCAAGGGGTGTTCCCCTGGAGGTTAGTCCGTGAGCGTGCCCAGGAGGCAAACGTTATTTCTTCTTCGCCTTCTTCGCAGTGCCCGCCTTGGCGAGCGCGAGACGCTCGGTTTTTTTGCGGCGCGATGCGCGTTTCCTGACGTTGTCTCTGCCTTGGCTGTTTCCCATAAGACCGTAACCCTCGCTCTTTCGCCGCCGGTTCCAAGTGATTTCGCCTATGCAAGATGTCTCGAGTTGCACCTGGTTCCGATTGTCCGTGTCAGCTCATTTCACGTCTCACGGATTTCGGAAACTCTCTTTCACGAATGTCGTAGTTCCTTTAGACAACACCAAGCAACACCAACGCCGAATCCCTCGCGCCCGCCGTTATGAGACAAACATTACTCGCAACCCATAGAACGTGTAACCGCTGGTTGGCCAGCTCGCCGATCCTATTGGCGATTAGTTTCGGCGTGTTCGCAACTGCTCTCGCTCAGGCGCCGAAAAACGAGATCAAGCTGTTTGTCGCCGACGCGAAAGTCGACGAAGCGAAGAAACGCGTCCAGGAAGAATTCCCGACGGGAACGCCGCCGCCGAAAAAGCACCAGATTTATTTCTTCGACACGAAGTCTCTGGAGCTTTACGGAAACACGAGCGGGCCGGTCATCCTGCGAGCGCGACAGAAGGAAGGGAAGAAACCGCAATCGACAGTGAAGGTTCGCCGCGACAAGCGCGATCCGGACCTCGAGAAGAAGCTCGCCGACATCAGTTCCGAACTGGAGATCGAGACGGAGTCGATCGCCGGCAAGAAAGGTCCGCCCGGGATTTCTTATGCCTTGGATGCCAAACCCGGGAAAGAGCTCTCTGAGCTCGATAACGCCGGGAGCGATAAGATAGCCGGCTGGTTTTCGGATAAACAAAGAGAGTTCCTCGAGGCGGCTGGAGTTAAGGTCGATTGGGAAAAGCTGAAGGTATTCGGCCGAATCGAGGCCGACGTGTGGGAGTGGCAGGAGCAAGACAAGCGCGTAGATGCCGAAGTCACGGCGGAGCTCTGGCGGCTGGGGACCAGGCAGGTCTTCGAGCTATCCTGCAAGAAACCGGGAGGGAACGCAGCGCAGCAGCTCGATAGTTTCGTGGCTTTCTTCAAGGACCACCATATTCTTGCCGTTGAGAATCCCGACTCCAAGACGAAGCAGGCGTTGGATCATTTTGGCAGCAACACGCGCCCTTCACCTCGGCCGGCAACGACGACTACTCCGGCTGGCCCGTAAGAAGAGTTTACCAAGATAACACCTCTTTAACGAACGAAGACGCGCTCCTTAACTGCCAAGACGAATAGCTTTGGCGAGCGCGAGACACTCGGTCTTTTGCGACGCGCGGCGCGTTTCCTGACGTTATCTCTGCCTTGGCTGTTTCCCATAAGACTTTCATCCTCACCCTTCCCCAGCCGGTGCCAAGTCATTTCGGTAGATCGACGCCTCTCACGATCCAACCAGAAGCCTCCTGCGCTGGAGATCTTACCCCTCCCAACTCCAATGGGCCGGGCAACCCAATCACCCCTTAAGCGGGGTTCGATCTCCAGCGGCTGGAAGCCGCGCCCTTCTAATGGCGATCCCGGCCACGGTCATCGTGGCGATCGCGACCCCGATCGTGGTCGCGATCATCGTAACGACGATCGTAGTGACGATGGTGCCGATAACGGGTCCGAGCGTATGCACGATTCCACCCGCCACGGCGCTCGTAATGCCCATGAATCCAGCGGCTACGGTAGCGGTACCCGGGAACCCAAACCCATTGGTACCCGTCGTGCCAGTAGTGCGACCCATAGAAAAAGGGCCGGTCTCCAACACTAATTGACACCTCGATCGCGTTGGCTGTTGGCGCGAGCGGAATGCCCGCCGCCAGCACAACGGCTAACAGCACAATAATTTTCTTTTTCATATTCATTTCCTTTTCTGTCGGGCTAGTAATTCCCTAGTCGGTATTTTTCGACGCCTTCAGACAACAGTTATTCGATTCAGAGAGCCTTCATCTATTCAAGAGCGCACGCTCTTTGAGCGGTACGTCATTCGCAAAATTACGTGCGCGGTTTGATCGACGGCCCCGCAGTCGCAATCTGGCAGGCCGAGAATTCGGACGTATTTCCGGTCGACAATTGCGTGGCGGTCGCAGTGATGGAAGAGCCCGCCGAAGCCGGCGCCACCGTTGCCTGGAATGCGGCATTTCCCGAACTGTCGGTGGTCACCGTCACGCTGCCCAGAAAACTGGCGCCTTCGCCGTGCCCGCTCGGATCGCATTGAGGACTCGAAAAAAATTCGAGCGAAAATTGCGTGTTCGGCAGGCTGTTCAACGTGCCGCTGATCTGCGTGGTGCCCGAGCCGACGGATGCACTCTGGATCACTGGGAAATTCTGCAGAGCATTGCCACCCTCGTCGCCGTCGCCCGCGTCATTCAGCGTCACACCGGCGCCGGCTCCGTTGAAGAGATCGATGCCAAGCGTGCCATTGGAGTTGATGCTGTTGCCGGAAATCCGCGCGCCATGCGCGGTGAAATCCACCGCCACGCCAGTCGTCTCGTTAAAGGCAACCCTGTTGCCGTGGCCTTTACCGGTGCCGCCGATGGTGATTGCGCTGGGCGCGGGTGACCCCGGCCAGGAACTGGTGACAATGCCGGCCCGGTTGGGAATCGCGTTCTGGCCGGAGACGTCTGAGCCAATGAGGTTGCCGCGGATGACAGTGCCGGCCGTGTCGCCCTGGAGCGAAATGCCAATGCCGAAACGCTGTCCCGCGAAGTGATTGACGCCCACAACCAGGATGCCGCTGATCAGGTTGTCCAGGATCTGCGTCCCGGTGGAGTCGCGCGCCTCGATCCCCGCCGGACCTCGCTGCCCGAAACTTGTTGTACCCGCCGCATCCGTCCCGATGTAGTTGCCCTGGACAATAGTCCCGACCGCAGAGACGAGGCTCACCTGCTCGCCGACGGGAAAACCTTCCTCGCCGAAATGCCCGGATCCGGAGATGAGATTACGCTCGGCCGGCTTGGGGCCACCGATGCGGTTGTCGACCGCGAAAAGATTCGAGTCGGGCGCGCTCCGCACTTCGACCCCCGCGAACGAGCCGCTCAGCCGCGTGTTGCCGATAACAATATTGCCTGTCGCCGGCCCGTCGATGCGCACCCCGCTGTTGCCCGCCGAAAGGGTGTTCCCTTCGCCAGGGTCGACGCCGCCGACCGTGTTCCCCGTCGCCGGAGGGCCGGCAAATCCGCCCGTAATGTAGACGCCGGCGTAAAGCGGCCCGGAAATCGTGCAGCCGATAACGCGATTGTTGTTTCCGCGGAGATGAACGCCATAACCACGCTGGAAAACGCGGTCCAACCCACGGATGACGCAGTTATTGCCGTTCACGACAATCGCTGCCGAACCCGCTGAGTTCGGTTGCAAGCCGTAAATCCCGACCTCATTGCCATCCAAATTTGTGTCTCCCGTGAACGCCGTCTGGGTGGAAAAATCGACCGTGGTATAATCATCGGAGAGGGTAAATATGCTGCCTTCCAACCTGAGCAGCGCGATATTCGTGATCAGCCACCACTCGTTCTGCGGGATCGCGAAATTGATCGTCTGCGGTCCGGCCGTGTTATTCGCGGCGGTTACGGCCTCGCGAAACGACACCTTCCCATCCGGACCAGGAAGCTGAGCCACGGTCTGCGGCTGCGGAAAGTCGACGTCATCCTCGAGCGTTGTGACGACGACTGTTTCTCCGGCCTCCGTTGCAGCGGGCGGAATAGGGTCTTGCATTTCACCCCGCGCGATTGGTGGCTTCGCTAAGCCGATCAGACAGATGACAACCCCGGCGCCCACGGAAAACACTTTCTGAAAATCAACCATTTGAACCTCTCCAACTTACCTTCACTTCGCTTGTCTCTGCGTAAGCGGCCCTATTAGAAATCGCGCGTCTAGTGCACAAAAGTAACGCCGCTGTTACTTTCCGTGGGCGGGCGTACGCAGGGCGTCGATTTGTAAATATGAGCGAACCGCGCCAATCTACGGAGCGATGCTCTGGCAAGGACGAAGGGAAAGCGAAAACGTTGAGGACGTGCGCCGCTCGGGCGGCGGACGGATTGCGGTGGGCGGCGGGATCGGTGGAGTCATCCTCGTAGTCGCTTACCTTTTGCTCGGCGGCGACCCGGAAGCGCTGATTGACTCCCAGCAGCAGTCCCAACTGTCGCCGTCCCAGCAGATCGAGGGCGACGCGCCCCGTGATGAAGCTTCGAAGTTCGTAGCCGTCGTCCTGGCCGATACCGAGGACGCCTGGAATGAGCTGTTCCGGACCATGGGCCGCCAATACGAGGAGCCGAAGCTCGTCCTTTTCTCGAATCAGACTCGATCGGGTTGCGGGTTCGCGAGTGGAGCCAGCGGTCCGTTCTATTGCCCCCAAGATCGGCGTGTTTACATCGACCTCGCCTTCTACCGGGAGCTGCGCGATCGATTTGGCGCGCCGGGCGATTTCGCGCAGGCCTACGTCATCGCGCACGAAGTCGGGCATCACGTGCAGAAGCTGCTCGGCATTAGTGACGGTGTGCAAAGCGCGCGTGGCCGCGTTAGTGAGACTGAATACAATCAGCTCTCCGTCCGGCTCGAGCTTCAGGCGGATTTCTTCGCCGGTGTCTGGGCGCGTCATGCCGATCGGATCAAGCACGTCGTCGAAGCCGGAGACATCGACGAAGCGATGCGCGCCGCCAGCGTGGTGGGCGACGATAATCTCCAACGCCGTTCGCAAGGCCGCGTGGTTCCCGATTCCTTCACGCACGGCACCTCCGAGCAACGCGTCCGTTGGTTTCGCAAGGGCTACGAGACCGGCGACCTTCGCCAGGGCGACACGTTCGCCGCGCGCGATCTGTAACGCCGATTCTCAGTCCCCTTCCGCGAGGATTGCCACGCCCGCAGGCGAACGCTAGCTTCGCTTCGCACCGCGCAATCTTGCCATGGCTATCAGAATCCTCGTCACCGGCGGCACCTTCGATAAAGAATACAACGAACGTAGCGGCCAGCTCTTTTTCAAAGACACCCACATCGCCGAAATGCTCCGGCTGGGGCGTTCGCGGGTCGAGGTCACCATCCGCACGGTCATGATGATCGACAGCCTCGAAATGACCGAGGCGGATCGCACCCTCATCGTGCAGAATTGTCTTCAGTCCGAGGATGATCGCATCGTTATCACCCACGGCACCGACACGATGGCGGAGACCGCCGCCGCGGTGGCTGGCGCTGTCTCCGGGAAAACCGTCGTGCTTACCGGCGCCATGATCCCGTACGCGTTCGGCAGCTCCGATGGCCTCTTCAATCTCGGCAGTGCACTCTCGTTCGTGCAGGTGCTGCCACCGGGAGTTTACATCGCCATGAACGGCAAATGTTTTCCCTGGGACCGCGTCCGGAAAAACCGCGAGCGTGGCGAGTTCGAGGAGATTCCCTCCGCGTAAGATCTCTGCGCTTTCTACCTTTCCGCAAACGCTTCCTTATTCACCACATACGGCATTCTGGCCGGGTCGCCGTCGTAGTTTCCTTCCAGGACGTCGATCACCGCCTGGGCCGTGCGCCCCGCCATGCCTTTGTCGGGATCGACTGAGAGCCGCGTGATCTGTCCGCCGCTGGCGAAGTGATGGAAGAGCCGGGTGCGGTCGGCAATTTCAGGGTCGAGCAGCGGCGAATCCGGCAGCAGCGGCTCTTTCTCAAAGACGTCGAGCGCTGCTCCGGCGATGACTTTTTCTTTTAGCGCTTTGGCGAGCGCCCTCTCGTCCACGACCGGGCCGCGCGAGCTGTTCACCAGGTACGCGGTCGGCTTCATCAGCTTCAGCGTTTTCTCGTTGATGAGGTGATAGGTCGGCTTTTCCGTTTCGCCTTCGCGCAAGAGCGGCACGTGGATACTCACGTAGTCCGCGCCGCCAAGTGCCTCCTCGAACTCCACGTATTTGATGAAGGTCTTCTCCTTCTGAATCCCCCGGGCATGACGCAAGTCCATCAATTCCTGGATGACCGCGATGTACTCATCGTTGTGATACGCCGGGTCGTAACAGAGCACGTTCATGTCGAACCCCGAGCATTTCTTGATCATGGCCAGCCCAATTCGTCCGGTGCCGATGACGGCGATGGTCTTGCCCGTTACTTCGTCGCCAAGGAACGGCAGAAACGGATGCCACGACGGCCACTTCTGCTCTCGCACCAGCCGCTCGCTGGCGGACATCTTTCTCGCCAGCATCCCCATCATGAAAAAGGCGAACTCGGCGGTCGCTTCGGTGAGCACATCGGCCGTGTTCGCGAATGGCACCTTGTACTTGTTCGCGTCGGCGCGGTTGATGTTATCGAAGCCCACCGCGATCTGCGCCACGATCTTGAGTGTGCCCTTTCCGGCTTCGAAAATCTCGGCGTCAATCGGATCACGCAGCGTCGTGATCAAGGCGTCGAGGCCGCTCTTTACTTTGTCGACGATCAACTTCTTCGGCGGCGCCTCCGGGCCCTGGAAAACTTCGAGGTCGTAGCCGCGCTCGCGCAGCAGGTTCTCAGCGGCATCGCCAATGCGCGCCGTGGCAAAGATTCTTTTCTTATCGCTCATGAATGAAACAACGGAAGCACGCGTTGCTCGCCGCGAGCTACAGGTTTTTTCCAACCCAGGCGCCGACGCGCTCGAGCGCCTTCTCGATATTCTCAATCGAGTTGGCCACACTGAAGCGCAGATAGCCTTCGCCGAAATCGCCAAAAGCGGTCCCGGACAGCCCGGCCACGCCGGCCTCGTCGAGAAGCGCGTCTGCCAATTTCTTTGAGGGCCATCCGGTGTTCCTGATGTTCGGGAAAACGTAAAACGCCCCTTTCGGCAGGCGGCAGGAAAAACCCTGGATCTTGTTTAGGCCGGCCACCATGACATCGCGGCGCCTCTGGAACTCCGCGCACATCTTCTCGACCGAGTCTTGGGGTCCGCGGATGGCCTCGATCCCGGCCACCTGGGTGAAGCTCGCCGTGCACGAGTTCGAGTTCGTCATAAGCCGCGCGATATGCGTCGCCAAATCGGCCCGCATCACGCCGTAGCCCATTCGCCATCCGGTCATCGCGTAAGTCTTCGAAAACCCGTCGAGCAAAATGCAGCGCTCCTTCATTCCTTCCACCGACATGATCGAATGGTGCTCACCCTCGAAGATGAGGCGGCTGTAGATCTCGTCGGTCAAGACCATGATGTCGCGGTCGCCGATCGCGCGCGCGATGCCGTCGATGTCTTCCTTGGTCAGCACGCCGCCGGTCGGGTTCTGCGGCGAATTCAAGATGATCAGTTTCGTGCGCTCGTTAATCAGCCCTTCGAGCTCGCCGACGTCGAGGCGGAAATCCATTTCCTCGCGCAACTGGATCGGCACGGCCTTCGCGCCAACGTAATCGATCATCGACTCGTAGATCGGGAACCCTGGATTCGGATAGATCACCTCATCCCCTTCTTCCACCAGCGCGAGGATCGTGAAAAAGATGATCGGCTTCCCGCCTGGAACAACGACCACCTCTTCGGGAGTTGCGCTGACTCCGCGCGTTTTGCTCACATACTGTGCGATCGTCTCCCGCAGCTGCGGCAACCCGGCCGAAGGTCCGTAGTGAGTGAATCCCTTATGCAACGCGTCGGTCGCCGCCCCGATGATGTTGCCGGGCGTATCGAAATCCGGCTCCCCGATCTCGAGATGAACGATATCGCGCCCCTTTGCTTCCAGCGCGCGTGCTTTCACCAAGACTTCGAACGCCGTCTCCGTGCCGAGGCGCGACATGCGTTTAGCGAGGCGAAGTTCGGAAGTCGTATTCATCCTCCTGACCGTCCGGCCTTCATAAGCGAGAATTGCGGCGCTGGCAATCCATGAACAGTTCCCGATTTTTTCCGAATCAGTCCGTGGCCGCCAGCAGCGAATCCAGATCCAGCGGCCTCGTATACATTGCCAGGTCGCCGTCCGTTGTGCGCGGCCATTCTTCCTGCGGACGATCCCAATACAGCTCCACGCCGTTGTCATCCGGATCGCGCAAGTAGAGTGCTTCGCTCACGCCATGATCCGTGGCCCCTTCCAGCGGAATGCCTGCTTTCTCCAAGCGCCGCAACGCGTCACCCAGTTCCGCCCGTGTCGGATACAGGATGGCCAGATGATAAAGCCCCGTCGTTCCCGCCGCCGGAGGCCGCCCGCCCGAGCTTTCCCAGGTGTTCAATCCGATGTGATGATGATAGCCGCCCGCCGAGAGAAATGCCGCCGACGATCCCGAACGCTGCGTCAACTCAAACCCAAGCACATCCCGATAAAATCCAAGAGCACGTTCCAGATCCGCCACCTTCAAATGCACGTGGCCCATTCGGACACCGGGGTGAATGGCTCTCTCCCTCACACAGCAATGTCACGCTATGAACGTCGCTTCGGCAAGTGTCCCGCAACGATTTGTCGGCTACATCGACGTCTTCTGGAAAAATGCGCCTCCGGTGCTTCCCAATGATCACCCATCAGCAGCAGTGTCTTGAGAGCTGCCCGGGCGACAACAGCGAATCGAGTTAGACGGGGTTACAGAATCCGCCAACTCCTTGCGGCGCGTGGAATATCAGAAGCGGCCACACTCTTCCTTATTTTCCCAAGGTTCAGCCCAGGTCTTCTGCCAGAAAATGAGAGAATGCCGTTCGATAGGACGTAGCGGTCCGGTTGGTATTGATAATCTCCACCAAATTTCCCTTCTGGAAAAAGAATCCGATTAGCTGCGGCTTTAGTGCCACTCCCTCGAGCGCCACGCCGGCGTTTTGCAGCATCGGCCTAACCATTTTCTCGATAGTCTCCCACTCCTCTGGCTTCCTCACAGCCGGGTCGAAGAGGTAGAGCGTTTTCATGATGGCCCCCTCCCCGATCAACCGGTCAAATTCCCAGCGGACCCCGTCCGTATTTTTCAACACCATCACGATTCGATCGGCTGCTCGAATCTTGGCCGTTACATATTCCTGCCACTCCGAATCAGCGAGATAAGCGCGATACGCCACGTCGCCACGCATGTTCTTCTCGCCCGGTTTGCCCCCCGCGATCAGGGGCCGATAACCATCAGCGACGTCAAATAATTCCTGCTCGATCCGAACTGGGTACGGCGTGAACGAAAACAGCCGGCTCAACAGCGGCAGACGCGGCTTTGGCAAGATGACGTTGTCCGCATCAAATGGCCGCAGATACAGGACGAATCGGTCATTGGGCTTTTTGATTACATCCGAAACGCCAAGCACGCCGAGCCGCTTCGCCGTCGATTGCAGAAAACCCGCGATCTTGAGCCCAACCAAGGCCACTAGCATCGATAACAGAGTCTGGCGGGCCCACACGGATGACTGCGCGATACATTCCGGCATAACCTCGTCCGTGCACGCCATGGCCAGCAGGCCCAGCGTGTTCGCCAATCCTCCAAGCGAGAACAAGTGCATCACGGACGCGATCAATAAGATTGTTCCAACAAGAGAGAGGACGTAGGCGGCGGCGGTGGGGATCGTCCGCAGCGGCGTCCGGGGAAGATCGAGGAGTTTGTTTAGATAGACCCAAAGATTCGGAGCGAGCCGCGAGTCCAATGTTGCCAGCAGACTTGACCGTTCCGGGCAGCGCGACACGCCCCACAACGCGATGGCAACACTGACTGGAAGAACCAGAAGAAATGATCCAGCACTTACGGCGGCCAGCACGGCAAACTCAGTGCTCAAATTCTCAAACGCAAATTTCAATTCCGGCCATTTTGTGTTGACGCTTGAAAGACACATGATCAGCACCAACACCGCTTGAAACCGCAGGGCTATGCGGCGGACGTTCGTGATCGAACGATATATCCAAATCAGCAAAGACAGCACTCCAACGAATAGAAGCGAGAACACTATCCAGTAACCGGCTAGACCGACCGGGCCGTCTTGAACCTGAATTGATAACGCCTGTAGCGCATGAACGAAATTACTAGCAACCGGATAGACGCCATCGATCCCAGCGAAGATTAGCAACAGGGCCGCCAAAGCGGTGAGGAGGAAATGGATTACCTGCCCGCGCTGGAATTTGAGAATGTACAGCACACGATGCAGCTGCACCTCGGAAGCGCTTTGATCGATCGTCTGGGTGTTCACTCTGGTTCGCGTACGCGGGAGTCACTCGTTAGGGCCATCCAGGCTGCCCGAGTTGGGCATGTCTTCAATGCAATCAATTCGATCGGAGCGCCAGGGGACTGGCTTATTGTTTCGAAATTTTGCTTCTTCGAGCAGGAGAGTTTTTACATCGGCGAGGACAAGCCGGGGATCGAGCGTGCCGGAACTGTAGATGTTCCGAATGCGGCCATCGCGGTCGATGAGAAAGACACGCAGGATATGATAAAGCGGGCCCTGCGGATCGGCGGGGTTGAGCCGCTTGTCCACGGTCTGGCCGTAGGCGACGAGGATGGATTCCAATTCGGCGCGCGATTTCGCCGTGGCGAAGCGCCATTCGCAGCCCGATTTTGTTTCACGGATGGCTTCGGAATAAGATGCGAGACGCTGCGGCGTGTCATAATCCGGATCGAAGCTCATGCTGACGAGGCGCATGTTCTTCGCGAGACTTTGGTCGTCTGCGCTGAGCAGATGGAGTTGGTTTAAGACGCCCGTCGCATAAGGACACGCTTTGCCGGCCGCGCACCGAGTGTAGATGAAGCTCAATACCGTGACGCGCCCGTGGGTCAGGTCGCGGAGGTTTAATGATTTGCCGTCGGACTCGAGGAGTGCGCCATCGGCGGCGGCCTTCACCACGGGCAAGGTGTAGCTGCCCGGCCCCGGCGGATCGTAATCGTAATCAGGATCGCGAGGGAGATCGGCGGCTAGCGAGATCGCAGCGGTGGTTAGGAGAAAGAGCGGGGCGATCGACGCCCGCGGAAGACCAAAAATGGAGGGACGGGCGCTGTCCCGTCCCAATATTTGGGACGACACAGCGGTCGTCCATCCAGCGCGAGATCCCATTACTTACTCGCGACCGTGCGAGCCGCGCCAATTTTGGTCGAGCCAAAGAGCATGTGATGCGGCCGGCCCAGTTTCAGCGCGGTGAAATCGAGATCGAAGGCTGGCTTCAGTTCTTTGCCATTCCAGGCATAAGCGCGGAGGAACTGCTCATTATCGGCGCCCGTTTTGTCCCAACGCGCGAGGACCGAACTGGTAAAGTAGAGCCGTTTCCCGTCCCAGCTCTGCGATACCATGTTGACCTGCTTCCCGATCTGTTTCTCGTAAATCTGTTTCGGCTTGTGCGGATTCGAAACGTCGAACACGCGGCACTTGCCGTCACCGAAGCAATCCACAAAGAGTGTTTTGTCATCGACGCTCAGGCTGATGTCGACCGGCAGGACGCCACCCTTCACGTCGCTGATTGGCGCGACCTCCTTGGCCTGCCATTCACCCTTCTCGTCGGCATAGACGAGCCAAATCTTAGAGGTCAGTGCCGTCGCGGTGAACGCGTAGTTGTGCTTGTCGCCCCAGGCCCAGCGGATTTCGAGCGGCACGCCTGGCACTTGGAAAATCTTTTTTGGCTGACGTGCATGAAAATCCCACATCACCATGGTCGAACCGAAATTTTTCATCGCCTCGGCGTCGGCCGTCAATTTGCCGAACTCCCTCATGTAATTGTTCCAGCCGGTAAACGATGAGGTGAGCAGCGCGTTCTTCCGCGGCAACACGCGCGCATCATAGCCGTAACCGTCGGCGAACTCGGCGTTCGCGGCGCCGCGGGCGTCATCCTTTGTCGGCAGCCAGTGGGTCGCGATGAAGTTGCCGTCGTTCCCGTACTCGACCAGCGCCGTCCGGCCCCCTTTATCTTTCGTGTTGGAGAGACAGGGGATGAGCACGCGTCCAGGCAAAGCGTATGCGCCATGCGGTCCGGCCGCGCCGCCGGTCGTCTCGGCGAAATTGTCGATCGTCTTCATCAGGTTCGGTTTCGCCGGATCGGTATGCACATCGAAAATAAAGAGCTTGCTGTTTTCGAGACCGGCGAGCCAGAGCTGGCGCCGATCGTCGGTAAACCCGCCGTGGTGTGCTTCGTTGCGACCATCCACGGAAACACTGTTGATGATCTTGCCGTAACTGGGTGAGCCGGGCTTCACGTCGACGGTAACGAGCTTGTCCACGCCATCGCTCAAACCTTCGACGCCGAGCGTCCAGACATAAACAAGCTCTTCCTGGCCCTCGATGCGGGCAAGGTAAGGCGAGGAGCAGGTTTCATCGGCGCGCGCAGCACCCAGGCTGAGAGTGAAAGCGAGCGCGAGGGTGCCTGCAAGGACGCTACGTGAAACCAAGGCTGTTTGTGACTGACTGTGACTGCGTGTTTTCATTTGATCGGATCCATGGTTGGGCAGCGGCCAGTCATCGTGCCTGCGAGGTCGGCCGAAAGGCCTTGTCCCCTACTCATGCTCACCGCTGCCGGTGCGATTGCGTTAAAAACGGGTCAGTCCCCGGTATAAACAATCGGCGCCTTTTCCAGCAAGCCTTTTTGCTTTGCACCAACGCCGGGCTCCCGTTGAGTCGGGACAGCTGGCTCTTACGGGGTCAGGGATTGTTCACCTCGAGCGGCGGGCCCACAATCTTCATGTTATGCGCCGCGAACGTCTTCGCGATCTCTTCTTCAGATGGCAGCTCAGGATGTCGTGTGGTTTCGAGAAGAAACTCCTCGAATGTGCCTACAGGCGAAACGAGCGTCAGCAGAGTGCTAGGCTCATCGCTGATGCAGGCCCAGCCATGCGGCACGTTGCGTGGCGCGAACAGCGTGTCGCCGGCCCGGAGCCGAAACTCCTCGGCGCCGATTTCGAACGCGTACTCTCCTTTGATCACGTAGGACCATTCGTCCTGCTCGAAGTGGACGTGCCGCGGCGGGCCTCCTTTGCCCTGGTTGTTGTGCTCGAAAATGAACAGCCCGCCTCCGGTGTCTTTGGACGAAAGCTTCGAAGAGAGCGGAAGCAGGCCCCAAATCATCATCCTGTTGTCTTCGAAACGGTCCTGGCCCGCAGTGACATGGATTGCCTTCTGCATCGTGTCAGAATTCATGGGTTGTTCCTCGTGAATATTTGACTCCGATTTATCTAATCGACGATTCTAGTCAATCGCCCCCGAAACCGCCGGGAGTGCTGAAACCTGGATAAGTCGGAGTGCCCGACTTCCTAACCTTTCCTGCTTACCTCTGGGCATCGCGAGTCCACGATTAGCGCGACCCAACGTCCGCCGAACTTATTTCTTGCTGCTTGTTGGCATCACGGCATCGAGCTGCTTCACCGCCCGCTTCGGAGCGATCGCGCGAAAGCTCTCCGTGATCGCCGCCTGTAACAGCTCAGTCGGCAATTTCGCACCACGCGCAAACGTGAACGTCACCCACCCGTGTTTCCCAAGTCCGTACTCCGTCGGCGCCGCAAACGAATGAGCCAGCACCTTTTTTTTCGATTGCGGCAGCTTCGCGCTCATCGAAGTCACCCCACCCTCCGCCGCGATGAACACAAATGCCTTCTTTCCGATCTTCACCGCCAAATGTCCCCAAGGGAAATCCTCGTGCGCATCCGGGAAAGTGAGCGCGAATTTCCGCAAGGCAGCACCCTCCTTTGTTAACTTCGGCGTTGGTTCGGTTGCCTTCATGACGCTGCACCAAGCTTCGCCTCAGCTACTGCCAGTTGCTCGGAATTTCTACTTCTTAATTCTCAATTCCTCCTTTTTACTCCCTTGCGTGCCAATAGTCGGAAAAGTGGAAAGCCTCTGGCGTTACCCGGTCAAAAGCATGCGCGGCGAAGAGTTGGACGAAATGTTCGCCGGCTACGCGGGAGTTTACGGCGACCGCCTTTTTGCATTCACCAGTTCTGCCAATAAGAAAGGCTTCCCGTTTTTCACCGGACGCGATCAACCTCAGATGATTCGCTTCCGCGCGCGCTTTCGAAATCCGAAGAAAGCAGCGCGGCCGGTCAATTTGAGTGAAGCCGAGAAACTGGGGTCGGGCGCGAATCCGATCTCGGCCGGCGCAGCCGAGTTGATGATCGATGTCGAAACGCCGGATGGGAAAACTCTCGCGATTGATGACCCGGCTTTGATCGACAATCTGCGAGCCAGCATCGACGAAAAGCACCAACTCACCTTGCTTCGCTCGGACAAGGCGATCACCGATTGTCGTCCGCTATCGATCATTTCCGTGCAAACGGCGAAAAGACTGGGTGAGGAAACCGGCGTCGCCGTCGATAAGCGTCGCTTCCGCGCAAATATATATGTCGATCTACTATCATCCGAAGGTTTCGCCGAAGATGAATTCGTCGGACACTCACTGCGCATCGGCGCAAAAGTAACCGTTGCCGTTCTCCAGCGCGACGGACGTTGCATGATGATCACGCTCAATCCCGACACGGCGGAAAAAACTCCCGCAATCCTGAGACAAGTCGTCCAAGCTCACGAAAATATGGCCGGCGTTTACGGCGCCGTGCTTGCCGAAGGAATCATTCGCAAAGGCGACCCGGTCGAATTGTTGTAACGCTCCGTTATTATTCGACGCGTGGCGCAACACCCGCACTCTTTGTTGACGTTTGAACTTTTCGGGGCTTCAGCGTTTGACTCTCAACTCTCAACTATCAACCATCAACTTCCTCGATGAAATCACTCACTGAACATCTTTGGTTTGGGGTGCCCGGCCGGCGCGGGTTCATCAACATCACACCGAAGATCGAGGAACTTGTCGACCGCAGCGGCGTGACTGAAGGCCTTTGTCTCGTCAACGCCATGCACATCACCGCGTCTGTTTTCATCAACGACGACGAGTCGGGACTCCATCACGATTATGAGGTCTGGCTCGAAAGACTGGCGCCGCACGCGCCAACCAGCGCCTATCGCCACAATCGCACTGGCGAAGACAATGCCGACGCCCACCTCAAGCGTCAGATCATGGGCCGCGAAGTCGTCGTCGCGATTACCAAAGGCAAACTGGACTTCGGCCCGTGGGAACAAATCTTCTACGGCGAATTCGACGGGGGACGGCGCAAGCGAGCGCTCGTCAAGATAATTGGAGAGTGACCCTTCCGCCTTCCGCCTTCCGCCTTCCGCCTTCCGCCTTCCGCCTTCCGCCTTCCGCCTTCCGCCTTCCGCCTTCCGCCTTCCGCCTTCCGCCTTCCGCCTTCCGCCTACGCGAGCAGCTTTTCGAGTTCTTCGGTGGTGAGGCCGGTCATGAGCGGTTCCTCGCTGTCGATGGCGGCGTCGATCGCCGCGCGTTTTTTCTCCTGCAGCTTTAGGATTTTTTCCTCGACGGTGTCCCGGGTGATCAGCTTGTAGGCCGTCACGATACGGGTTTGCCCGATACGATGGGCGCGGTCGGTCGCTTGCGCCTCGACCGCGGGATTCCACCACGGATCGAAATGAATGACGGTATCGGCGGCCGAGAGATTCAGGCCGACGCCGCCGGCTTTCAGGCTGATCAGGAAGACGGGAATGGCGGCATCGCCTTGGAAACGATCCACGACTTCCTGACGCTGTTTGGTTGAGCCGTCGAGATAGCAGAATGGAATCTCGAGCTTCTCCAGGTGTTCGCGAATGATGTGCAGCATCGAGACGAACTGGCTGAAGACGAGGACGCGGTGTTCGCCGTCGATCGCTTCCTCGAGGAGCTCGTCGAGGAGGTCCAGCTTTGCGGAGGTCTCTTCCTTGTCGATGCCAACGAGGCGCAGGTCGCAGCAGACCTGGCGCAAACGGAGCAGACCGGTGAGCATCTTCATCCGTTGGGCACCGGCGTTCACATTTTTGCCGGAGCTGCCGAGGCCTTGCTGGATCTCGCGCAGCAGCGCGTCGTAGGCGGCGCGTTGATGGCTCGTTAGGCTGCAGGGGACGACCTGCTCGATTTTCTCCGGTAAATCCTTCGCGACGTCGAGTTTCAGCCGGCGGAGCAGGAACGGCTGGAGCCGGCGCGAGAGCCGGCGCTGCACATCGGGCGCGGAGCCGCGCGCGATCGGCAGTTCGTAGCGCTCACGGAAGTCGGCGCGATTCCCAAGATAGCCGGGCAGCGCGAAGTTCATGATCGACCAGAGATCGCGCACCGAATTCTCCATCGGTGTGCCCGTCAGCACGAAGCGATGCGTCGCGCGGAGGGCGTAGGCGGCCTGCGCGTTTTGCGTCTCCGGGTTTTTGATGTGCTGCGCTTCGTCGAGTACGGCGGTGGAGAAATTAATGTCGCGCAACGTGTCGATATCGCGGCGCAGCAGCGCGTAGCTCGTGATCACAATGTCGACGCCTGCGATCGAATCAAAACGGGCGGCGCGATTGGCCCCTTCGAGCACGAGCGTCTTGAGTTCGGGCGTAAACTTCCGCGCTTCATTCTCCCAGTTTGTTACCAGCGAAGTCGGACAGACGACGAGGGCCGGGCCCAGGCCCTGGTGGGCGCGGAGAAACGCGAGCGTCTGCACCGTTTTACCAAGACCCATCTCGTCGGCCAGGATGCCGCCGAGATTGTTCGCCGCGAGGCGCGTGAGCCATGCGAAACCAGTGAGTTGATACTCGCGCAATGTCTCCGCGAGCGGGCCGAGTTTCGCCTTCGCATCCGACGATGCGTCGCGCCCGGTGATGAACTTCTTCAGCGCTTCGCGACGATCGGCGACGGCGGAGCCAAGCTCGCGCGCGGTCTCTTCGACATATGCGGCGTGGGCGCGGTTGATGCGGTAAAGCCCGGGCTGAGTTTGTGCCGGATCGCAGTCGCGAATGACCTGCTCGAAATCTTCCAGGCCTGCGGTGTCGATCACCGCGAGGTGGCCATTTTTCAATCGCGTCTGTGATTGGCCGGAGCGAAGCAGCCTCTGGATGTCGGCGTTCGAAAACACCTCGCCGCCGGGCGTGGTGAGCGAGTAACGCACCTCGAACCAATCCTGACCCGAGCCGACAATCTCGAGCTTCGGCGTGACCCGCTCGATCTCACCGGTCCACTTCTCGACCTGCGCGCTGAGGATTACCTTCCAGTCGCGTTGCAGTCGCGGATAATCGGTGGCGAAGAACCGGACAACATTGAGCTGGCCGTGCAGCACGAATCCTCCGGCGTCCGTTCGGGCGAAGCCAATCTGCTCGAGCCGCGCGACGGCCATGTTCTCTGCATCGAGATTCCGCATCAGCACTCGATCGGCGTTTTGGGGATCGCGGAAAACGAATTGATCCTGTGCGTTGGCCAGGGCTTTGATCGGCACACGATCGCCGTAAGCGCATAACAGTTCGCCTGTGATGCTGCTGAGCGTGCCCGCCAGCCAGAGCTCGAGGGCTGGCAACGCAGGTGCGATTTCCGGCAGGCGAACGCCTTCGCCAGCGCGCACGTCGAATGCATCGCGCAGCCGCGGCAGGTCGAACGCAAGGAAGTGCAACGCGCGGTCGCCCTCGAGCAGCAACGGCCGCTCGATCAGGTGCGTCGAGCCGGCCGGCAACTCTTCCCCATAGCGGACGAACTCGTTGTTCCGCAGCAGCCACGCGTCAGTTGCATTCCAGAGCAGCAGCGCGCTCTTCCCTTCCTCTCCCTCGTCGTCTCCCTCTGCCTCCTCGTGCTCGTGATCGTGCTCGTGCTCGTGCTCGTATTCGATCTTCCTGCTGCGGTTCGCTCTCACCGCGATGCCTCCGTCCCGGCGCGACTCGACCAAAAGCTCGGGACGCAGGGCAACCGAGGAAATCGTTGCCCGAGTGGCTTTGCCGAACGTGACGCGCGGATGATTCTGCAACGCGGGGAGCAACCGCAGGAATCCGTCGCGTGACAAGGTCGCCATCCCGCTTTCGAAGATCACCGGGATCGCGCGCAAGCCTTCGATCAGTACGAGATCGGCCTCGTCCGCCGCAAACGTTTTGTCCTTCGGGAGGGCGGAGACGAGCGTCCGATTTCGAGACGCTTCGGCTTCGACGACGATCATGAACTGCCCCCGCTGCCATGCACCCTTGAAGTTGGGCGGCAGGATCACGTGCAGTGTCGTGGGAATTGCGTTAGCGGTCTCGCTGGCGACGAACCGCGGACCTTCAGGAGCTTCGGGAATCGCCGGCTCGACTGGTGCCGCCGCCGCGGCAGCCGGCGGATTCAGATACCCCAGGCCCACCGCGACCGAGTGCGCACAGATTTTCCCCGCCGAGCGCGACTCCCAACAGCTGCACAGATTCTCGACGTCGAGCGCGCTCTTGATTCGCAGGCCGGAGCGGTAATTCTTCGCGCCTTCGCGCACGTAGCCGCTCAGCAATGGCGGCTCGTATTTAGCCTCGGAGACGCGGCCGCTCTTGAGCAGCTCCCGCGCAGGCTTCATCGCCTGCCATCCCCCTGCATTGAGGAGGAGCTTTTCGGTAATTGGGACAGCGCTCACGGGCGAGCAACGTCGCCCATCCGGTGTGTTTTGCGAAAATCCGCGAGCGCTACCTCAACCGTAGGCACGCGTCGACGCTGACTTGATATCGACCACCGGCGTCCCGTCGAATACCTCGATCGGCCCGATCTTCACCCGTGTTCTGCTTGTCGCGTCGCAGCCCTCGCGCGAAGGCGGATCAATCTCACGCACCGTCACGGGATGCAGCCCGAGCGGATTCGGTCGCGCCGGTGAGCGCGTGTAAAAGACGCCGGTGAGCGGGCGGCTCTCATCACTGCGCGGATGATTCTTCAGCACGTCACGCTTCGCCTGGTGCAACCACGTGATGACAATCAGTTCGTGACCGACCTCGATGCCCAACAAGGCTTCGGCAAATTGCGGTTCGATCTCGAGCCACGCATCCGGCGCGCCTTCCGGTCCTTGGCGCGGCGCGTCCTCGCGGCCTTTCACCGTCGACCGAATGAAGCCAATCGGCTCAAGCGAATAAGAACTCATCCTTCAGACTTCT
>DASZDO010000051.1:0-1575 GCA_035941955.1 Chthoniobacterales bacterium | reverse complement strand
TCTCCGCGTCCAACCTCAGCTCGGCCGCAATTTCCTGCCGCGAGAGGACGTTCCCGGAAACGATCGCGTAGTTATTATTAGCCAGCGTTGCTGGCAGCAGCGCTTCGGCGGAAGACGTGATGTCATTGGCCACATTGTCCGCGTAGATGGCGAACCCCACGAGATCGTTGGGGTCCTGCCCGCATGGTTCAACGATTGGCGTCACCTCGGCCCGTTCGACTTCTTTCGCCCGCTGGTTTTCGACCAACAGAAATCCGCCGACCGTCGCAGCACCATCGTTCGTCCCATCGGTCGCCGCGACGACAAGCTCTCGCACGCGGAAGCGGCAGGCTTTATCGCCAACTTCGGCGCGCGCCTCGCCGCCGACTTTCCTGAGGTGAATGCCGGGAGCACCTGGCAGGCGATCTCACTCAACGGGACGGCCCTACCAAAGAGAGCCCTGATGACGATGGCAATGCTGGTGGGCCTTTCCGGGTTCGTGCTGCTGATCGCTTGTTCGAACCTGGCGAACCTTCTCCTCGCCCGCACCATGGCGCGCGCCCGGGAATTCGCCGTCCGGGCCGCGATGGGGGCTTCACGCAGGCAATTGCTGCGGCCATTAATCGCGGAGTCGCTGCTGCTGGCTATTGCCGGAGGTGCTTGCGCGGTCCTGGTCGCGCAGTGGGCTGTCGATTGGCTCTCTACTCGCACCGTTGGAGACAACGGTGAGCGCATCGTGTTCGCCTTCGACTGGCATGTATTCGGCTGGGCCTTTGTCGCTTCGCTGGTCACCGCCATCGCCTTCGGCCTTGTTCCGGCGCTCTTTGCTTTGCGTCTAAATGTAAACGACACGCTGAAGAGCGGCGCTCGCGGCATGACGGGAGGACGCGGACATCAACGCTTTCGCCACGCGCTCATTGTCGGTCAGTTTGCGCTTGCGATGGTCCTGCTCACGGGGGCCGCGCTTTTTGCCCGCGGCCTTGACGAGCTGAATAATTCTCGCGCTGGCTGGCAATCCGAAAACGTCGTTACCGGAACCGTAGTCCTCCCAGCCGCCACCTACCCCGACGCGGATAGAATCAACGCCTTCCATCGTGTCACGCTGGAACGACTCCAGGCTATCCCTGGTGTGGCCTCGGCCAGCATTAGTTCCTTCACGCCTTTCTTTAACTGGGGAGACATCCGCAAGTACTTGATCCAGGGTGCCGAGCTTCCCCAACCGGGCCGCGAACCCGCCGCAGTCGTTAACAGTATCTCTCCCGGTTATTTCGACACCTTCGCCACTCGGCTGCTCTCGGGGCGTCCTTTCAACGACGCTGACAGCCAGACTTCGCCGAAAGTCTTCATCATCAGTCAGTCCATGGCGGTTGCCCTGTTTGGAAATGAAAACCCGATCGGTCACCGCCTCGCTCAAACGAACATCGGAGGTTCCCAATGGGGCGAAATCGTTGGCGTGGCGACCGACGTAAGATCGACTCTTCCAGATCCGGGCCCGGTCACTTTCCAACTTTACCAGCCCATGAGTCAGGATCCGCGACCCTACAACCAGATTGCCGTCCGCACCGCCGGCGTCGCGCCATCCACCCTCCCGCAGAG
>DASZDO010000050.1:0-71484 GCA_035941955.1 Chthoniobacterales bacterium | reverse complement strand
GGTTCGGCCGTCGGAATTGCCACCACCCGGGAGTCGCTGCTCCGTGGAGCGATAATCTGGACGCTCGGTTCGGCGGGCCCGGATTTATCGGGTAAAACGGGAGCGCTGGAGGAAGCAGGAGGTGGTCCCGAGGTTGCCGCGAGATCCTTTTGCGTCCCGAGCTTGTTCTGCACGCGCAGGATGTTTTCTCCGATCTTGCGGCTGCGGAAATCGACGATCGCCGGCTGCCAATCCGCGTGGGTCTTGCGCAATTCTTCGAGCAGGCTGCCGGCAAACCGGAATTTCGCGAGCGCAGCCTGGAATTGGTTGTCGTGCTCGAGTTTCTCGCCTTGTTGCGACGTCATGTAGGCCTTGAGAAAGACCTCGCTGGGGTCGTTCGACTGCGCCGCCAGACGGTCGGGCGCGAGGAAAAGACAAAAACCGGCGAACAAGATCAGACCGATTTTCTTCATGGTGTCGAGAGTCGGACCATATGCATGTGCGGTTGGGTTGCAATGCGGGTCTGCATCGCGAGAAAGAGTAGAGCGCGTGCCGTGCCAGCTTGCCTCGCTTTGCCTTTGCAATCCAGAATCTAAAATCTAGGTTCGAACGCGACGGTGGCCGTAGCTCAATGGTAGAGCTCCAGATTGTGATTCTGGCTGTTGCGGGTTCGAGTCCCGTCGGCCACCCCATTCCATTTTCGATTTTCAATTTGCGATTTGCGATTGAGGAGCGAGGGCTGGGCGGCGTGGCACGTGCGGTGCTTAAGAAGTCGGCAATGCTCATTCCGGCGAGCTTTATCGAATCAAGGGAGACCAAACCTCTCCGGACCGATTTTTGGCTCCGCCTCCTCCAGGATGAAGAGCTGCGCGATTGCGATAATCTGCACAAGTTGCTCGTGGGCTGTGAAATCATCGCCGCGCTGGATGGCGTGGATCTCCTCGCGGCGTAGCAGGCTTGGGATTCTCGCAACGGCCCACTCGGGGCGCGCTCAATAATTCATCGAATCTTTCGCTGGGCGATTGGCATAAACGCGGCTATAGTAACGCTGTTCCGCAGCCAAGAACGCTCACGTTGCCCATCGGCTGCCTCGCCTCGTCGCCTCTCTCGCCTCACTAAATATGTCTCGCTTCCCGCTTCACCGCATCAATTGGACGACCAGCTCGTTCCTCATCGGCACGCTCGCCATCACGCTGACTGCCGTTCCAGTCTACCTCTGGCATTTCGGCCTCGACTGGTTCCAGGTCGCGCTTTTCTTCGCCATGTTCCTGGCGTGCGGGTTCAGCATCAGCCTGGGTTATCACCGGCTCTTCTCGCACATTACTTTTCAAGCGGCCTGGCCGGTGCGTTTGTTTACGCTCATTTTCGGCGCGGCTGCCTTCGAGAACTCGGTCCTGATGTGGGCGAGCGAACACCGCCGCCACCACAAACACGTCGATCACGACGATGATCCCTACAGCATCTCGAAAGGCTTCTTCTTCGCGCATGTCGGCTGGCTGATTTTCAAGCTGAACCCGACGGAGCCTTACGACAATGTGGCGGATCTCCAGAGGGACCGTCTGGTGGTTTGGCAGGACAAATACGTCCAGCTCATTGCGGTCGTGGTTAGCTTTGTCGTCCCGCCTATCCTTGGTTTCTTCTGGAATGGATGGGCCGGCGCGCTCGGCGCGTTTCTTCTGGCCGGCATCACGCGGATCGTCGCGTTGCAGCACTGCACTTTTTTCATCAACAGCGCCTGCCATTATTTTGGCAACCAGCCTTACTCGACGAAATGCACGGCGCGCGATTCGTTCATCATGGCGCTCGTCACCTTCGGCGAGGGCTACCACAATTATCACCACGAGTTTCAGCACGATTACCGCAACGGTGTAAAGCCGTGGAATTTCGATCCCACCAAATGGATCATCTGGACGCTGTCGAAGTTCGGGTTCATCCGCAACCTGCGCCGCGTGGCCCAGGACAAGATCCTGCTCGCGCAACAGCGCCGCAAAGCCGAAATCGAGTTCGAGAAAGCGGGCCACACCGCTTCGCCAGAAGGCGAAGAGGGCGTCGCCCTGGCGCACGTGAAATACTAGGTGGAACGCGTCCCGCGGGTGCGGGATCGCGCGATGCCTGAAGTGGCGGCGAAGCCGCGTCGAATTAACATCGTGCGCGGAGCGCACGATCCACCTCTAGCGCGGGAGCGGCTGTTCCGAGGTTCGCCGGCGCATCTGCCGTCACCGCAAATTATCTTGACGGCCCTCCCGGCGACAACATAAAAGGAGGCCGATTACGTCACCCGACGTTTCAACGCATCTTCGGCCGGGCTGAAGTGAGCCCGTGGGGCTGAACCTTCGCTGGAAGGCCGCTTTACGCGATCCCCCAGATCCAACTGGACCCCCGAGTCAGCCAAAGTGACGCCCGCTTCTGGAAGCGCCTCGTTAGGATGTCTCCCGATTCCGCGCGGAATGGGACAACCGAGGAGAATTCTCATAGAGCAGCGTGCAATGCGGCCGGCAGCAGTGGCTGGGGCGATGACGGTTTGTCCGTCATGCGTCGTCCCACCTTACGCATGCAGCGCAATCACTCATGGGCATCCCCCGGATGGCCCAGCTCACATCCCGTGTTGGGAAGATACATTCCCGCCGGCTAGTGTCCCCATCATCACTCGCTGTCTGCGCCGCGTCTCCTTCTGGCGTCTGCCCCCCAATTGGTCCGTCCGCGATTGGCTGGAGGAAGTGAAGGAGGTGCTCGGCGTGGCCGCCATGGAGGCCGAGGCGGACTTTGATTCCGCTCGTGGCGTTCCCTTTGGCGCCTTTCTCTTTCACCGGGGCCTGGCTCGCGTGCTCACCCGTTACCGGCAGGAATGGAACTATGGAACCCGGTTTTCTTCCGAATGTGCCCGCCCCTGCGCTTGGGGAGACGAGGAGCCGAACCCTCTGGAGGGCCGATCACCCGGTCCCAGCCGCACGGCCTGTGAAGTCCCTTGCGCTCCGGAACCTGATCTGCCGCTGGAAGAACTGGCTGAGGCGCTCGCGAGTGTTTCCGAATCCAATCGCAAGCTCATCGAACTCCTTTTTTGGCAAGGACGCACGGAAGCCGAAGCGGCGAGGGAACTTAGAATCAGCCAGCCCGCCATTTCAAAACGCCTGCACGCCGTCCTGGCCGGGCTGCGCCGCCGGATGGCTACGCAAAAATAAAAAAAGATTTTGGTTATGAGACGGCAGGGAGCGCGCAACTACTACTCAAACATGAAGACACACATCACCCCCATCATGCCTCTTCCCTCCACTGACCCCTGTCCGCGTTCATACGCACCGAGGTCAGGCTCACCTTTCGGAAAGGCCATGGCACCGCCGATGAGTGAGAGGATCCGTCGGGTGCCGCGTTTCCGTCTGGCCTTGATCCAACTGCTCGTCATTCCCGTGATCCTGACGATTTTCACATCCCTCCCTGCCCTGGCCGTCGATGTCACGTTCACCGCGGATAACGCCTACCAGCTCTGGTACGGGACTGCAACCAGTGTGGCTAACCCCCCTATTTCACCGGCCGTCGTTAATACTTTGGCGGCTGAAATCGGTAGCTGCGGCCTCCCCGGCCCTGAGTCTTATCAAAACATCTCCAATGCGGATGGCGGTTACATCTACATCGTCGCGTGGTCCGACGAATCCACCACCCAAGGCGTGCTCGGGCAGTTTGTGGCCGGCACATCGACTACCTACACGGGTATCGGCGGTTGGGAAGTCTATGCGACCGGAATGCCCATCAGTCCCGTTACGGCGACTCCTCCTACTCTCGCGGAAGTCAACACACAAATTGCCCTCGCAAACGCAAACGGGGGTGATCCTGACATTTCAAGCGTGGGCTGGGTGACTCAGGCCCCCCACCCCATCCCCCCCGCCCCCGGGGGAAAGATCGGGCTCCTCGCGAGCGGCGAGACAAACGCTCTTAACTCGGGCAACTTCGGGATCGTCTGCCAGACTTATATCAACCCTGGGGCGCGGTGGATGTGGTACAATCGGAATAATGATGGCAGTGGGAACCCGTTCGGGCCTCCGAAGCCGCTTGGCGAGTACCTCATCTTCCGGTTGCCCGTGTCGCAGATTGTGAATCCCACAGCGTTCTACGCAAACAAGGACATCAAGAACATGACAGGTGTAACGGCCTTCGGCGTCGAAATTGAAGTTGCGGGTCACCATGCCTATAACGACATCTACCGGGATCCGGCGACCCCCGTGTTTACCCTGGATGCGACGGGTGCCAACGACAAACTGAGGTACACTGGGGGACCCATTTCGGCGGGCGCTGTCGTCCATGTCGGCTTTTGGACCAACGACCCGGTCATCAACATGCTCGGCGTGACCATGCTCGATGCGGGCGGCGCGTCCATCGGCTGTGCTCTCCAGTTGAACACCGGCATTCACGCGAACGTCGATCTGACATTCCATAATACGGTCACGAATTGCACGGCGTCTCCCATCTGGGTCGGAGATGGCGAAATCGAATACCATTTTGACCGAGTGCCGCTCAAGGATCTGGTTGCGGGGGGTGCGCGCACTCCCTTCCGCACGGATACCCTCAAAATGGCCGCCACCTTGATCGCGCCATCTGGCACCTTGATCGTGCCCATCCCGGACGCCCCCAAGGGCGCGCGGTGGATGGTTGCCCACCTGGGGATCGGGAGCACGGCCGCATTGGGGGAGACCGAGGACTGGTTGCAAGTGCCCGTCGAAAAAACCCCCATTGGCCAGTTGGGTAACATCTCGAGCCGACTGCATGTCGGGACGGGTAGCAACGTGATGATCGCCGGCTTCATTATTCAGGGAAGCGTGCCGAAGCAGGTGGTCATCCGGGCAGCAGGCCCCTCCTTGACGCCGCTCGGAGTTCCCAATGCGCTGGCTAACCCGCGGCTGGAGCTCCACGACACCACTAACACCATTGGGACGAACAATGATTGGCAGACAACGCAAATCGGCGGCGTGATTACCTCAGACCAAGTCGCGGCGATTCAAGGCAGCGGACTGGCTCCACTCCATCCGCTCGAGTCCGCGATGATCGCCACCCTGGCGCCGGGTCCCTACACGGCCATTGTGGAAGGTGTAAGCGCCGGGACTGGCGTAGGGATCGTGGAAGTTTTCGATTTCAACCTAACGGGCGGATCCATCCTCGCCAACATCAGCACGCGCGGCTTTGTGCAAACCGGCGACAACGTCATGATCGGTGGATTTATCGCAGTGACTGCCCCCACGAGAGTAATTATTCGAGCAATCGGTCCATCGCTGACCCAGTTCGGCGTGCCTGACGCGCTGGCCAATCCAACCCTGGAGCTACGCGACGCTAATGGAGCGCTCCTCTTCTCGAATAACGACTGGGAGGACAACCCGGCTCAAGCCGCGGAACTCATCGCCGCGGGCCTGGCACCGACAAACGCATTAGAATCTGGCATAGCCGCAACGCTGCCGCCGGGCCTGTACACCGCCCTGGTCGCGGGGCTGAATAATGGCACTGGCGTCGGTCTGGTAGAAGTCTACGACCGCGGGGCACCATAGTACCGAGGGCTACCATCAAATTGCCGGGGACGGCATCGTCTCTCCCAGTCAGCGCTCCGGGCGAGCGCGACGTTTTTGACATGGCGTTTGTCCCACGTCCTTGATAAATCGGAGGCGTGTCTTCTCCGGACGATCTGACCTCCGGACCCTGACTTCGGGGCGATGGTGCGGCAACTCACCGCCCGGCAGCACCGCTTCGCCAGAAGGCGAAGAGGGTGTGGCCCTGGCGCACGTGAAATACTAGGTGGAACGCGTCCCGCCCGTGCGGAATCGCGCGATGCCTGACGTGGCGGCAACGCCGCGTAGAATCACTATCGTGCGCGGAGCGCACGATCCACCTTAGCGCGGGATCGGTTGTTCGAGGTTCGCCAGTGCGTAGGCGGCCACGGCGACAACCGCCGCGTTTTCCGCAAGCTCGCGCGGGACGATCTTGTCCAGGGTGTCGGCAGCCGTGTGGTGATAGTGGAAGTAGGTCCGATTGTCCTGCATCGGGCTGAAGCCGGGCACACCCTGTTTCGTCAGGGGGCTGATGTCTGCGCCACCCGCGTGCTCACTGAAATTCAGGATGCCCGCACCGGAACTCTGTAAAATCTTGGCGACCGGTTCCAGCAACGCTTTCACTTCCTTCTTCGCGTAATTGATTCCCAAGGGGTGGCCGGCCCCACCGTCGATCTCCATCGCGGCGAAGTGATTCGCGATCTCCTTCTCATGCTCCTTCGCGTAAGCTTTGCCCCCGGCCAATCCGTTTTCTTCGTTCATCCATGCGATGACGCGGAGCGTCCGCTTTGGACCCAGGCGCAGCTCCTGCATCAGGTTCGCCACCTGCATTGAAACGGCTACGCCTGCGGCATCGTCGATGGCGCCTGTCCCGAGATCCCACGAATCGAGATGGCCGGAAACAATGACGATCTGCTCGGGATGCTCGCTGCCCTTCAAGTCGCCGATGACATTGTGGCTGATGGCGTCGGGCAGGGTTTGCGGCGTGAGCAGGAGTCGCATGCGCACCGTCCCTTGCGGAACGAGCGACACGATAAGATCGGCGTCCTCCGCCGTCATCGCGGCGGCCGGAATCTTGGGCGCGTCCTTCGCGTAATCGGTCTGACCGGTGTGCGGAAGCCGATATTCCGCTCCGCCGACCGACCGGATGATGGCGGCAGCGGCACCGAGACGGGCGGCAGCGCTGGGCCCATCGGAGCGGTACTTCACCGCTTGCCCATAGGCGTCGCCGCCGCGGCCCTGGTCGGCCATCAATTGATCGAAGCGGTAATCGAAAAGAACAATCTTGCCCTTAATTTTATCCGTCCCCAGGGCCTTCAATTCGTCGAAATCTCGAACGACGACTATCTCGGCCGTCAATCCAGTTGGCGGCGTGGGCACGCTTCCGCCGAGGGCCGTCAGGACAATTTTCTGGGTCGTGTTCTGCGCCATCCCGGGGAACTCGACCAGTGCCGCGGTTTCTTCGCCGCGGACCCAATGCGGCACCGTTACTTTCTCGAGCCGAACCTCGAGACCGAGCGCTTTCAACTCAGCAGCGACATATTCGACGGCTTTCTCCGCTTGCGCCGAGCCGGTCAGGCGCGGGCCGATGTTATTCGAAAGATGAGCAGTTTGCCGCCAGGCATAATCGCTCTTGAGCGCGGCCTGCTGAAGCTGTTTCAGTTCCGCGAGAGTTTTTTCGGAATACGGTGACGGAGTCGGTGTGGCGGTCGGGTCCGGGGTCGATTCCTGCGTGAGACCTCGCGACGCGCAAGCCACCGCCAGGACGGCCATGCAGATCGATTTTCTCCCGACAGTTTGGATACTCATAGGGTTGTTTTTTCTCCGGCGGCCCGGGTAGACAATGCCGCCGTCGCCGCACCGCGCAACTCGACCCGAACGTCACCTTCCATAGCTCTACCTTAGCGACCGGCGAAAAGGACGCGCACCAGAAGGTCCGGACGGAAAAGTGCCGAAGGTTTCCGAAGGAGGTGGATCACTTCGAAGAAGCAGGTTGAGACATATGGATCGCGTCCCGTGGCACTCAGCACTCGATGCAAATACCAGTTGCGGAACGCGGCGCACGATGGGCGCTGGCCTTCCACCCGCGGGTGCAGGAAATCGGCGCCCGTAGCGGCGCTCCACGGGCCCTCGATGATCCGGTCCGCCATTTTGAAGAACGCTCTCCACAAAGGCTCGCCGCCAGCGGTCTCTTTGCGCAAACAATCTCGCAGGGCCAACGCCTCCAGGGCACACACGGACATCCCCTGGCCGTAGACCGGGTTGAAGCTGCACAGGGCGTCGCCGGAAAGAAGCAACCCCTCGGGAAACCGAGTCAACCGCTCGTAGCGCCGGCGCAAATAGGAGGGATACCGGTAAGGAACCGCAGGACCCAGCGGCGTCGCAGTTTGCAACCAATCGTAGACGGCGGAATCATCGAGCTGGCGCGCGAATTCGAGAAAACCCCCTTCGTCGATTGGAGGATAATCTCCCATGCAGCCCATCAGCGTCACGATCCACCGGTTGCCTTCCACGCGGAAAACCACCCCCGACTTGGTGCTCACCGGGGCGCAGGGGTAGACCGCCAGCGCTTTCCAACCCCGCAGCGGCGCCTCATAGAAGCGGGTAGCGTATCCGATCCGGACCGCGACGGAAGTCTCCTCCGGCTGGGCAAAGCCACCGCTTTCCAGCCATTTTGGTGTCGCGCTATTGCGGCCGCTCGCATCCACGACAAGATCGGTCTTGATCAGCTCCACTTCCGCCGGCATGCCTTGGCCCGAGCGCTTGGTCAACACTCCGATGACGCGTGATCGAGCATCCAACTCCAGACCGGCCGTCCGGCACTGCTCCACGATTTTCACGTTGGGAATGGCAGCCAGGCGCGTTCGCAAGTGTTGTTCCAGAAACGGCCGCGTCTGGGAATGAACCAGCAAAGGCTCGAGCGGCCGCTGTTTCCAGACGCCGTGTTGGAACCAGGAGCCCTCCGTCGTGGAGAAATCCACCGGCACACCGCCACGCTGGACAAGTTCTTTGAAGAATCCCGGAAACAACGTCTCAATTGCATCTGCCCCACTACGCAGGAGCAGGTGAATATGGTGACCCTGCGGAACTCCTTTTCGCGGCTCGGGCTCGGTCGGAAGAGTTTCGCGTTCCAAGACCGTCACCCGCTCGAAGCAATCCGCCAGGGCGCGTGCCGCCAGGAGACCAGCCACGCTCGCGCCGATGACTACAGCATGATCACGGGGAGCTCGGGCGGCCACGGCAAAGATGGAAGCTTCCGGCGCGGTTTGAATCAAGCTTCTTGCCGCCCTGGACGCAGACTTTGGCCCAGGAGACCTTGGCCAGGCGTGATTGCCCAAAGAATTTGAACGCTCAGGATGTTTTGGGGGTTGCTCCCCATCCACAGTCCGAGAGAATGCCGTTACCGTAGCGGCAACGCGCAACCCCAACCTGAAACTTCCATGCGTCTATCCAAACTCCTGCTCACACTGATAATTCTGGCCGCCTTCCAACTCCCTCACCCGGCCAAAGCTCAAAAGGCGAAATCCAGTCCCGATGGGGCCAAAACGCTTCACGCCTTCTTCGAGGAGGAATGGAATTACGAGATGGAGCAAAATCCGGCGCAGGCCTCCTCGTTGGGCGATCGGCGCTGGAACGATCGCTGGCCGGATCGAAGCCTCGAGGCCATTCGAAAGCGTGAGGAACACGCCACCGGTGCGCTGGCTCGCCTGAACAAAATCGACCGTGGGCAACTATCGCCCGTGGACCAGCTCAACTACGATCTCTTCAAGAAGGACCTCGAGACCGACATCGAGGGCTTCAAATTTCAGACCTACCTGATGCCGATCAATCAGCGTGGTGGCGTGCAAACCCTGGATGAGCTGGGCGATCGGCTCCGGTTTGAAAACGTGAAGGACTACGAAGATTGGGTCGCCCGCCTGCGCGCGTTTCCGGTTTTGATGGAACAAGATATCGCGCTGATGCGCGAAGGCGCGCGCACCCGCGTGATTTGGCCCAGGATCGTGCTGGAGCGCGTCCCGGCGCAGATCGAGAAACAGCTTGTCTCGAAGCCCGAAGAGAGCCCGTTTTACAAGCCCTTTACAAAATTCCCCGCCGCGATCACCGGTCCAGAGCGCGAGCGCCTGGCCAAAGCCGCCAGCGAAGCAATCGCTTCGGGAGTTCTCCCTTCCTTCCAAAAGCTGAAAAAATATTTCGTCGACGAATACCTGCCAGCCGCGTCCGATCAGGTGGGAGTGTGGCAGATGCCGCAGGGCGCTGAGTTCTACGCGTACCTCGCGCGGCGCCACACGACGACGGCGTTGACGCCGCAGCAGATTCACGAGAAAGGCCTGAGCGAAGTAGCGCGCATCCGTGGCGAGATGGAAGCCATCAGGGAAAAGGTTGGCTTTAAGGGGACGCTCCCGGAGTTCTTCACCAAGCTCCGGACCGATCCGCAATTCTTCTACAAGACTCCGGAGGAATTGCTGGACGCGTATCGCGCCCTCGCAAAAAAGATCGATCCAAACCTGGTGAAAGTTTTCAAGACACTGCCGCGCACTCCTTATGGCGTGACGCCCATTCCGGACAAGATCGCGCCCGACACGACCACCGCTTACTACAATCGACCAGCCGCGGATGGCTCGCGGGCCGGCCTCTATTTCGTGAATCTCTACAAGCCCGAGACGCGGCCGAAATGGGAAATGATGGCCTTGTCCCTCCACGAAGCAGTGCCGGGCCATCACCTGCAAAACGCCCTCGCCCAGGAGGCGGGCGACCTTCCGAAGTTCCGGCGCCACGGCAGTTTCACCGCTTACGGGGAAGGCTGGGGTCTTTATGCGGAGTCGCTCGGAGAAGAGATGGGCCTCTACGACGATCCGTATTCGAAGTTCGGCCAGCTCACCTACGAGATGTGGCGCGCGGTCCGCCTTGTCGTCGACACCGGAATCCATCAGATGAAATGGGACCGGCAGCGCGCGATCGATTTTTTCACGGAGAACGCACCGAAGGCCGAGAACGACATCGTAAACGAGATCGATCGTTACATCTCGATGCCGGGCCAGGCCCTGGCCTACAAAATCGGCGAACTCAAAATCAAGGAATTGCGCGATCGTGCGCGCCGTGAGATCGGCGAGACTTTCGACATTCGCGAATTCCACGACGCGGTCCTGCTTTCCGGCGCGGTGCCGCTCGATATCCTGGAGCGAAACGTCAATGCGTGGATCGCGACGAAAAAGGGCGCTCCGTCGCCATCATCGAAACCCAAAACCGGCTAAGCCGATAGGCCGAGGTCAGGAGGAAAGGCTGATCGCGCGAAGGGTTTCACTTTCGTCTCCTCCGTCCCATTATCGTCGCAACGTCTGAACTCGCCACCGAGCGGGGTTTCCGGTAGGATGCCATCTATGTCACTCACGATGCCGTCCGCCATGCAGATTGCGAACCTCGTCGAGCCGCTTCTGAGAAAGAACGGAGTGGGCGTCGTCGTCGGTGTGGCGATGCCCGGCCAGTCCCAGCTCTTTTTTAACTTCGCGGGCGGCTTTACCGCGGTCGACGGCTCGGAGCTCACGCTCGATGGCGACACGATTTTCGCCATCGCCTCGATCTCCAAAACTTTCGACGCCACGCTCTACGCGTGGGCGAACCTTTCGTCATCGGCGACGCTCGGCAGCTACACGCCCGCCGGGGCAAGGCCGGTCGGATCGAACTACGCGGCCATCACGCTGCTCTCGCTCGCGACCTACTCCTCGGGACTCCCGCAAGACAACATCAGTCCTCGCTTTCCACCGGACCAGAAGCAACCGTACACCGTCGTCGAGATGTTCGACTACCTCGCCACGAATCCGTTCCCGATCGAGCCGCAACAGGGCTACGCCTACTCGAACCTCGGCTTTGCGCTTCTCGGCGCGGCCGTAGCCGTCACTGCCGGCTCGAACGGCCAGGACTGGGCGTCGCTGCTGAGGTCTAAGATCACGACTCCGCTCGGCATTGACTTCACGACGCTCGACGTCGTCTCTCACTCTCTCCTGCCGCAGTCCTATCATAGCAGTGGCGGCCCGGCGGGCGCGAAGACGATTCAGTTCCCCGCCTACATTCCGGCGGGCGGCCTGGTGGTCAGCGGCAACACGTTCATGACGTGGTTGCAGTACAACATGGGTCTCTCCAGCTCGGCCGGTTTGAACCCGCTTCTCGCGCAGACGCTGACGCCGTCGGGAGTGCAGACTCCCGCGAAGGCCGACCTTTGTCTGGGGTGGTTCTATTCACCGCACGCCAATATTCTGAGCAAGGACGGCGCCATCCTCGGCTACAACAGCCTCGTGTCCATCGTCGGCACGACGGAGCCGGGAACGGATCAGTCGCCGGCAGGCGTCTTCATCTTCATCAACCAGCGGACCAAGATGCTCTCGAAGGTCATGGCCGGCATCTTCGACATCATCAACGATACGACCGGCAGTGCGGCCGTCGAAACGCCGGAGCTCGACGCGCAGGAAAGTTAGGCTCGTTCCTACACGATCACGCCGTTTTCCACGCGCTGTGCGGCTGCCGCCATTAGCATGGACGTCTGGCACGGCCTTTATCTCGAAAATCTCTGCAAGCCAGCAAGGACAGGCCTAACAAACTCTCGACTTTTATGTCTTACAACCCGTAGTCATGATCGGGAAAGGCTCCCGAATTGGCTGCGATGCTAGAAAACATTGGCGAACGACCAGGTGTGATGTGCGCCCACGCGCACATGACCCGATCGCAGCCGAGAGGACATTACTCGCGTTTGTTTCAGAAACCGGCGTGGCCGATCACAAGAAGCCAGGAGGCAGGACTGATTCAGTTAGGTCAATCCATGTGTTATGGAGTTGAGCGCGAAGGCACACTTACTCCTCGAGTGGGATTTACCTACTTCGGTCAATTTCTGGGTCACGACCTGACCCACGACGTTACACCTTTAGAGGGGCCTTACTCGGATCCCCAACGCACTCCTAACTTTCGAACACCCACCTTCGACCTCGATCATATTTATGGAGGGGGTCCTCAAGAATCACCTTATCTCTACGAGGGCGAGGCGGGAGCGGAAACGTTTAAAATAGGGGCTACCACGCCGGCAGGTTACCTTCGCGATCTCCCTGTCAAACACGGCACGGTCCTGATTGGCGATCTGCAAGACCGGCGCAACCTGGACAACCTTATCGTGAGACAGCTCCACGTTGTCTTCTTGAAGTTTCACAATGAAGCGATAAAGCAGGTTGGTTCCGAGCCGGCGTTAGCGAGCCTTGAGGAGCTGGGTCCGGGGACATTGTTCGAACGGGCGCGGCGACTCGTCCGCTGGCACTACCAATGGATTATCCGGCACGATTTTCTCCCGCGCATCCTCCATAGCTCGGTTTGGAACTACCAGGAGCGAAGGATGCCCAGATCTCCTGAGCCTGAGAAGAGTTACTCTGTTCCGATAGAATTTTCGCTGGCCGCCTTCCGGTTCGGACATAGCATGGTGCGTAATGCCTACCGCCTGAATTGCCGCCAAAAGCGCGTCGTGATTGACGATCTCATGGCGCTCGGGCAAAGCGCCTCGCCCATTCCTGACGATTACCTGATCGAATGGGGGACATTTTTCGATGGCCTGCCCACTTCGGGCCCCCAAGCGTCGAGCAACTACATCGACACATCGATCAGCCGGGCGATGCATGGCTTGTCTCCAGGCACCATCCGGTTGTCTGACAGCCGGGAATCGCCGGACCCATCGAACCTCCCGGTCCGGACCCTCCTTCGCGGCGCCCGCGCCGGCCTGCCCTCCGGCCAGGAGGTGGCCGAAGCGCTCCTGGACCAGGGAAGAATCAAGTCTAAGGATCGCCTGACCAGCTCGCAGCTCACCCAAGACACCTGCAATCAATCCGGGACCGTTCTGCACCGGATTGGTCTCGAGCAAAACACCCCGCTTTTCTATTATTTGCTAAAGGAAGCCGAGCTAAATGCCGAAGGAATCGCCTTGGGCCCTATCGGGAGTCACATCGTCTCCGAAGTGATACAAGGCGCCCTCGAGGCGGACCCGGATAGTTATATGTCGGTGGCCGGACCGAAATGGAAAATGCCGTTGTGGCGTTTTCCGAGTGGTTCCAGACGCCCGATCAACTCGCTGATCGGGATCATCCAATTAGTCGGCGATGACAAACTCCTCCCGGAATGCGAAGCGCACTGGCGTCGCTTCCTGCCTCGCTCTCCATCGTAGGACAAGGCAGATGATGTCATCCCGCTGCTGTTGCTTTGCAGATGACTCTCTCGGACGCGGAGATTAGGGAAATCGTAACCGGGGCGGATGATGGTGATGAGCCTTCCACGTATCCTCCATGGCGAGCTGCGCTCCGGAAAATGGTTATCGCTCTGGCGGATGTTGAGTTCGGGCCAGGACGAGGTCGCCCGCTGCTGAAGCTCTGCCAGGCCGGCGCCCAATACGGATGGCAAGAGTTGGAAGCAACGGGTAATCCCGACCTCCTGATCGGTGCCTCACCCAGGGCGAGAGCCAGCCTCACCCGCGATCTTCGGTGCCGCCTCGAGCTGGTGACCCGTCCTTGCCTGGAATTAGAGCGGACGAGCTTTGGCATTGCGATGCAGGCCCTTGGGATGCCCGCGGAGCGGACCAATCCGGGATCGACCGACCGACGGTTTCTCGGCCACAAACCAAGTCATCGGCTTTTTTCGTTGTTCAAAAAGTATCCGGCCCTGCCCAGGCTTTGGTGTCAGTTGATTTCTCATTGGCGCGAGCACGTAATGGAAGTGCTCTTGAGATTCACGGAAGATCGAACCGCTCTGTCCCGCACTTTTTTTGGCGGCCAACCAATCGGAACGATCGTTAATTTTCGGTGCAGCCTTTCCGATCCACACCGCAATGGACGCACGGTCATGCAGCTGCAATTTGAAGCCGGCGCCGTCATCTATAAACCGCGCTCGGGCCGCGGCGAATGGGAGTGGTTCTCATTGCTCGCCTCGATGAACCGGCAAGATTTCCAGCCAAAGTTGCGGGCGGCCCATGTCTTGCGCCGGAAAGATTACTGTTGGATGGAGGACATCAAATCCGCCTCGCTCACGAGCGAAGCTGCCGCGCGGCGCTTCTATGAACGAATGGGCGCTTTGATCGCCGCCGCTTACCTTTTGAAGGCGGTCGATTGTCACCGGGATAATATCATCGCTTCCGGAGAATATCCCGTCCTGGTGGATGCCGACGCCTTATGGCATGTCTCGGCCTGGAGTAAAACTCAGAGCTTCTCTGATGTCCTTCATCGCACCGGCTTTTTCCCCACCGCGAATCCCCGCAGCTTGCAATCACGGAGCAGTGCGCTGGGCCCGTGGGGGGCCGGAAAGCACGTGCCGTTGGCGGGCAGGCCGCTGAGGGCGACCTCTTACCGGCAGGAAATTACCGCGGGATTCGCCAAGGCCTGGCGCTGCATTTTAGGGACACGCAACGGGCGGGCCCAGTTTGCCCGGCGGCTCCGGCGTGTCCGTTCCCACGAAAGACGATGGATTTACTGGCCGACTGAGAAATACTCGGCCATCATCAAGGCCTCGATCCACCCTTCCGCTCTCCGATCCGGAGCCGAACGCAATCTGCTGATCCGCCGTCTCTGCTCTCGGGACATTGTCCCTTCAGCCGTCGTTGACGCAGAGGTCCTGGCGCTGAAGCAACTCGATATCCCTTACTTTCTGCGCGCGACAAACGAGAAGCCGCCTCCTGATAAGCTTCGCATCCCTGCGGAGGTTATCCAAACCATTCGCGGCGCGCTCCCTGACCCGCGCCGCGCGGGCCGTTAACTCCTCCAGTATTTATAGGTGCAGACCTGGTAATCCTCGGCGTTACGGACTTCAGCCGTCCCGTTTTCCGGCGGAATAAAATCCGGCATGGTGAGGACCAGCTTCTTCAGGCTCTGTTTGGGCGGAAGAAACTCGATCTCAAAATCAGGAGGAAACTCAATCTCGCCTGCTTCGCTGACGGCTTTCCTGGCTGATTCGGGGGAGGTGAGACATTGATCGCGAAATGTCCTGTCGGAACCGGCCCGTGTCAGCACCGACGTTAAACGATCCAGTCTCTCGTCATTAGTCAATTCTTCCCAACTTTTCGTCTTCATGTCGTTGTTTTCTATCTGCGGGGGGCTGCCTGTTTTCTCATCTCCGCGACCCTTGCGGACAGCTCGTCGATAATTGCTTGGAATTCCGGGCCGTGAAGAGAATCGAAGCGCGGATCAAGGGCAAGAGAACGGTAATCCACCCAGCCCAGCGCCGCGGCCTTGCGCAAATGAGAGAGCGAAGCTTCGGTCATTCCCAGGGAGGCTTCTACCGCAGCGAGACGATACACCGGCTCCGGATTGTCAGGTTCTCTCTCCGCGTTGGCCCGCTCCCTGGTGAGGCACTCTTCCAAAAGGCGTTTGGCCTCGCTCATTTCCCCCAGGGCTTGCTTGGCGCGGCCCGCCGCAGAGCAGTAGGTCATTGCGCCATGGAAAGAGCCGCCTCCATTGGGATTCGCCCTGTTCAAAATTCGATAAAGTTCTATGGCGGCATCGAACTTTCGATCGAAGAATTCAATTTGAGCCGATATCTCGGTTAGTCCGTCGCCGGCTGCTGGCAGGCTGCGGCAAACTTCGCGTGCGGCCTCGAATTTGCCTTCCAATAGTCGAAGGTGGGCCATTCCCACCGCCCCCTCAGGGGAATTCGGCCGGAGCTCGATCGCGCGGGCAAAGGCCCGTTCGGCCTGTTGGTCGTCGACCAGCTTGGTCCAGCAATCGCCGACTAATGAATCCACGTCGCCGGGATTTACTGTCAGTTGCGCAGCTACCTGGTGCCAGCGCAGAGCGTGATGCGGTCGCCCCAGCATATCCAGGGTCATGCCGAGAAACATCGCCAGCCGGTCGTGGAACCCGCCGATCTCGACCGTTTGCAATGCCTGCTCGAGCGCCTCGGGAAATTTTCCCTCCTGATAATAAATTCCGGCCAGGGCCCGATGCGCTTCGGAGGATTCGGGAGCAAGCTGAAGCGCTCTTTCACCCGCCGCCTTTGCCCGGGCAAGGAAACTGCGGTCGGTACTGTAGTACACGCGCCCTGAAGCCGCCATGGCGATATAGGTGTGGGCCAGGGAGGAGTTGGGTTCGGCCTCCAGCGCCTTCTCAAACAGTGCGATCGCTTTGTCGCAAGCAGATGTGTTCGAAGGTACGATCAATCGTCCCGCCGTGATGGCTTCACTGGCCGCCTGGTTGCGCAGGCCGGGATCGCGTTTTGCGAGAAGCAAATTTGACCAATCACCTGTATTCAATACCGAATAAATAGCCTGGCTAACCTGCCTGGTCACGGCGCTGGGCAAAGCGCTCTGGTCATCCCCGTCCGAAAGATGGCTAAAGAGAGTTTCCTTGGTGGCCGGATCGACCAATTGAAAGGAGATGCGTTTTCGGCCCTGGCTGCTTCGGATCGTCCCGGTGAGAATCGCGCGCGCGCCATTTTGTGACCCCTCGTGGATCAGCTTTCCGAAGCCCTCGCGGCCAACGACGAAAGGAGCTTCGAACGTGGTGACCCGCGCCTCGCCGAATGCTGCCAGCCCCTCCTCCAGCAAAGCCGAGAACGCTTTTGTCAGGGCTTCATCAGGCGTGACGGTGTTGATATCGTAAAATGGCAGAATGGCGATGGACCGCGCGGCCAGGACACTCTCCTGCATCGCCTTTTGCGCCTTTTGCGCGCGGAGTTGCCAAACGAGCGAACCGGCGCCCAGGAGACAGAACGCCACCAGCACGGCGACAAGCCCGCGATTGCTCCGAACCCAGCGACGCGAGCGAAGCCAGGGTCCAACCGGGCGAGCGATGATGGGGCGGTCCTCCAGCCAGTTCAGGAGGTCCTGCGCCAGGCTTCCCGCGGACCGGTAACGGGCCGATGGATCGCGCTCGAGGCAGCGCGCGCAGATTGTCTCCAGGTCCCGATCCAAATGAGGCGCGAGCGTCCGCAACTTCGGCGCCGGTCTCTCAGATGACTGCTTCATGACGCCCAGCGCGTTGTCGCCCACGAACGGCGGCCGGCCCGTGAAAAGCTCGAATAAGATGGCGCCCAGACTGTAGATATCAGCCGCGGGGGTGAGCCGGCCGGCGGGCCCATCAGCCTGCTCGGGGGCGATGTAACCGGGTGTTCCGAAACTGGTGAGCGTCCGCGTCAGCTGACTCGAAGCTTCCTCGCACCGGGCCAGACCGAAATCGCTCACGAGCGGTTCGCCCCGGCCATCCAGCAGGATATTCCCCGGCTTCAGATCGCGATGGAGGACGCCTTGTTCGTGCGCGTATTGAACCGCCAGCGCGACCTTGGCCATGAGCAGGACGCCCTGACGCGGATGCTTCATGAAGGAGCGGTCTTTCCGCAACAGACTCCCGCCTGTGGCGTACTTCATGGTGAAAAACGGAAACCCATCCGCGGTCTCGCCGATCCGGTAGATCGGAATAATATTGGGATGATCGAGGCTGGCGGCCATCTCTGCTTCGCGACGAAAACGCGCCTGCGCCTGGTCGGAGTCGCCCTGATAAGCCAGAACGCATTTCAAAGCCACCACCCTCTCCGAATGCGGCTCTTTCGCCCGGTAAATTACGCCCATCCCGCCCCGGGCGATCTCGCCGAGTATCTCGTGCTCGCCGATGTGCCAGTCTCCGTCCTGGGATTTTACCGCGGCAAGCGCCTCCTTGAACGCCTCCCGGCCCGAAGGCGCAGCCTCGTCATCAAGCGCGCCGCGCAAGAGACAATTCAAGCAAAGCCCGTTCGAGAGCCGCGAGATGACGTGGCATTCGCCGCAGGCCTCGGGCTCTTTTAGGATCGTAAAGGGGGTATCTAGTCCGGGGCCGGCCTTCATGGCTCCTGGCCTGTTCCGGCGGAAAGCATCGCGCACAAATAGCGGATTTCGTCAGTCACGTTCGCCTCGGTTCCTACCGTCTTGGCGACCTCTTCCCGCAAAAGCGCGCGATAGCGGGTGCGAAATTGATACAGCAGACTCTTCACCGCCGGTTCGGGAACTCCCAGCACCTGGGAAAGATCCTGATAGCGGATGTCCGACCGTTCGCTCGTGAGATAACCCTGTAGAACTTCGAAAACGCGCTGGCGTCCTTTGCTTTCGCACTCTATCCGCAACCGTCGCAGCGCCTCTTCTCCGATGGCCGCCGCCCAACCCACGTCAAACAACGCTTCCGGCGGAGAGGTGGCAAGCGCCTGTGCCGAAATCGACAACTGGCCGGGCGCTTCGGCCATCCATTTCTCCCACGAGACAAATTGCAAATCGCCCCCTCGTTTCCGTGTGCTCCGCTTTCCGGCGGCATCGATCAGGAAATTCTTTAACGATTTGATCAGTAAGGAACGGAAACGTCCCCGCGCTGGATCGGCCGATTGCAGGAGCGTGCCTTCGAGAATCACCAGGAAAAAATCCTGGGTCAGGTCCTGCGCATCCTGGGCGGAATACCCGCGCCGATAAATGTATGTAAAAATGGGTCGCCAATAGATTTGGCAAAGTTTAGCCAAAGCCTCATTGCCCTCGCTTTGCGCACCGGGGACATGACCATTCCGGATCAAGCTCCAGCGGGTGGTGGCGAAGTGCGTCAGCGCATCTTGACCTTCCGATTCAGCGACTCCTCTCACGCCTTTAGCGTGGTAAAGCCGCCGATCAACTACAAGAACAAAATTGCGTGGACGACCGTGCCACCACCCAGACTGGGGTCCGAGCGAAGAGAAAAACTTCGGCTGGTTGCCATTTCTCAACTGCTTCCGGCGCCACAACCCATATGAAGACAACTTCGCGCGGTGGACCGGCATTTGTTCCTTATTATGTATATACTTCCTTATCAAGTAGTTATGATCACACAAGACTGGTAATGAGACTGGCCCCGCGCGACGGTCGAATTCAGTTCGACTTGAAAAGCTCGCGCGCGATTTCCAGCCGTTTCGCTTCCACGCAGTCGTGCTGTTTCACCGCGCGCCTCTCCAACTCGTCATAATCCAGCGTGCGAAGCTGCGGGACCGCGGCCGAGGCTGCGGCCAGAGCGCGCCAAAGCGCCCCTTTGCCAGTGATGCCGAGCGCAAGGCCTTCCAGCGCCAAAAAGAGTCCCATCTCCCCCTTCTCCGCTTCGCCCGGTTGAATCTTTGTCCGCGAAATTTTCTCCATGACCCAGGCCCCGGCTTTTCGCACGGTGCTTTCTTCCTGGCCGAGGCTGGCGATCAGCCTCTTGAGAACCTCTTGATCCGCCTCGATTTCCTCACGCAAATCCCTAAAGAATCCCTCGAGCGGTTTCTCCTTGTAGATTTCGATCAGACGATCGAGTAACTCCAGCGCACCGACGGAGCCCGCGAGGTGATCGTTCAGATAACTGTTCAAGCCCTCCAGATTCAATAATGTCTAGTAGCGCACTCAAGACGTCGCGCAATCTGAAGTAATTTCCTTGGAAAAAATTCACGACCCAGTCTGCGGCATGGAGGTTGATGCCGAATCTTCCGCCGCCAGGAGCAGCTACGCGGGACAGACGTATTATTTTTGTTCCCCTTCCTGTCAGGCCAGGTTCGACGCCGACCCTGCGAAGTTTGTCGCAGTGGACGGCATCGGCGCTCATCGGACAATCGCGTCGAATGAGAATTCCCCGGAGCAGGCCTCCCACTCCGGGGCGGTCTATACCTGCCCGATGCATCCGGAAATCGAGCGCGATCAACCGGGCGATTGCCCAATTTGCGGAATGGCCCTGGAGCTCAAGACGGTTTCCGCGGATTCCCCTGAGGACAATTCCGAACTGATCGACATGACGCGCCGCTTCTGGATCGGGGCGGCGCTGACCTTGCCGGTTTTTCTCCTAGCCATGTCTCATCTCGTTCCCGACGCGCCCTCGTGGCCCTCGGGAGACATATCGCGCTGGATTCAATTCGTTCTCAGCACGCCGGTGGTTCTTTGGGCGGGATGGCCGTTTTTCAAACGCGGCTGGCGTTCGGTCCAGAGTCAGAACCTAAATATGTTCACGCTCATCGCGATAGGCGTCGGCGTGGCCTACCTCTACAGCGCGGTCGTCCTGCTGTTGCCGGGCGCATTTCCGGCATCGCTCGCGCGCCACGGACAGATCGGGATTTATTTTGAAGCGGCCGCGATGATCACCGTTCTGGTCCTGCTTGGACAGGTGCTCGAGCTTCGCGCGCGCAACAGGACCGGCAGCGCCATCCGGAGCTTGCTCAAGCTTGCGCCCTCCACAGCTCGGCTCGTGCTGAAGGGCCAGGAACGCGACGTGCCGCTGCGCGATGTGAAGACCGGCGATCATCTCCGCGTGCGGCCGGGCGAAAAAGTTCCCGTCGATGGCAGCGTTAGCGAGGGCCGCACCACGATCGACGAGTCGATGCTGACGGGCGAAGCACTGCCGGCGGAGAAAGGCCCGGGAGACAAGGTGATCGGCGGCACGCTCAACAATACGGGCAGCTTTGTCATGCGGGCGGAGCGCGTTGGTCGTGACACTGTTCTCGCCCAGATCGTCCAGATGGTTTCCGAGGCGCAACGCAGCCGCGCGCCCATCCAGCGGCTGGCGGACAAGGTCTCCGGTTACTTTGTCCCAGCTGTTCTCCTGGCAGCTGTAGCAACGTTTGTGGCTTGGGCGTGGATCGGTCCCGAGCCACGGCTTGCGCACGCTATCGTTAACGCAGTGGCGGTGCTGATCATCGCCTGTCCATGCGCTCTCGGCCTGGCTACCCCGATGTCCATCATGGTCGGAGTAGGCCGCGGCGCTCATGCGGGCGTTCTCATAAAAAACGCCGGAGCAATCGAACTAATGGAAAAGGTGACGACTCTTGTCGTTGATAAGACCGGCACGCTGACCGAGGGCAAACCACGAGTAACCAGGATCGTAACCACCGGCGGGATGAACGAAGATGATTTGCTCGCCGCAGCGGCGATCGCTGAGCAACTGAGCGAACACCCGTTAGCCTCGGCTATCCTGGCGGCGACAAAGGACAGAAACCTGCCTCTCGAAAAACCGGCCAGCTTTTCCTCGATCACCGGTGGCGGAGTCGTTGCCACGGCAGCGCCCGGAAGAATTCTCGTCGGCCAGCCAGCCTTCTTGCGCGAGAACGGAGTCTCAGGTCTCGAAGCTTTGGAAGCAAAGGCCCAGACCCTCCAGGACGAAGGACAGACCGTGATCTTCGTGGCGGTTAACGATCGCGCCGCCGGAATGGTGGCAGTGGCCGATCCGATAAAGAAGTCGACTCCTGAAGCGTTGCGGGACCTGCGCCGCATCGGATTGAAAGTGATCATGCTCACCGGCGACAACGAGCGCACCGCGCAAGCCGTCGCAAAGAAACTGGGAATCGATGAAGTTGAAGCGGGTATCGCCCCCAAGGACAAACACGAACGGATCAAACAACTGCGAGAGCATTCGGTCGTCGCGATGGCTGGTGATGGAATTAACGACGCACCCGCTCTTGCCGCGGCCGACGTCGGCATCGCCATGGGCACCGGGACCGATGTGGCGATGGAAAGCGCCGCCATTACTCTCGTCAAGGGCGACCTTGACGGCATAGTTAAGGCGATCCACTTGAGTAAGGCCGTGATGCGCAATATTCGCCAGAACCTCTTCTTCGCTTTCGTTTATAACACCCTTGGCATCCCCATCGCCGCCGGTTTGCTTTACCCATTCTTTGGCCTACTGCTAAGTCCCATCATAGCCGGAGCCGCCATGAGTCTTAGCTCCGTCTCAGTGATCGCCAATGCCCTGCGCCTGCGCACGCTGCATTTGTAGGGCGTAACCCTGACGCGAATGGATCTCGGGATTCATGGAACAGGTCGGAAAAAATACCGATTACATTATCCACCCGGAAGAGATTCTGCGGAGAACTTCGCGCTCCTGCTTTTGCAGGAGATTAGCGTAGCTTCGCCGGAGATTTTGCAGAAGATGAGAGAAGTATTGATGCGAAAGATAGCCCGTTAACTCACGGCATGGCCGGCTGGCCACTTAAGCCTGTCTCGTCAAAGGTCAGCTTCCTCCGAAACTCGCGCCGGAGGAGCAGGAGATTGACGCAGGCTTGAAAGAGAATGCTTGCGACCGACAAATACCAGACATGGCGGATCTGAAATCCAGGCCTGTAAGACAGGAGAGTGGCCGGCAGGGCAAAGAGGAACAAACGGGTCATCGAGCTGGCGAGCGGCGGCAGGGTGTTGCCAATCCCTTGGAAGACGCTGGAAGAAGTGAAGACAATTCCCGCAGCCAAAAAGTTCAGCGAGACGATTCTCAAGTACTCGCTGCCAAAGGCGATCACGCTTTCATCCTTGGAGAAGGACCGGATGAGTGCTTCTGGCGCGAACTGTGAAGCCATCGTAAGCAGGATCATCACGACGGATGTAATCCAGAGGGCCGAATAGTAGGAGCTGCGAACACGATCGGCACGCCGGCCGCCAAAGTTTTGCCCGACCACGGGCGCCACGGCGAAGGCGATAGCGATTACCGGGAGAAACATGGCCTGCATAACTCTAGCTCCTACGCCAAAGCCCGCCTGGGCGGCCGCGCCGAAATCCCGAATGATGCCGTAAACAACCACGATGTAGACGGCCATGAGCGCAAACTCGCCCCCGGCCGGCAGCCCGATGCGCAGCATAGCCCACCAAGTCCCTACCTGCGGCTTGAAGAGTGAGAGACTGAAGCGCAGGTAACGATAATTGCGCACGTAGTAGACGACCATAAGAAGGTTCGCAATCAGGACAGACACGAAGGTGGCGAGCGCCGCGCCAGCGACTCCTAGTTTGGGAAACCCGATGCCAAAGATGAGCAAAGGCGCGAGCACCATGTTGATGACAACAGTGAACGCCTGGATGGCGACGGTGGGCTTCATGATTCCAGTCGCGCGCAGGGCCGACCCGAGCGCGACCAGGGGAAATTGCGCCATGAGCGCGGGAATGAACCAGAGGAGATAGCTTCCGGCCAGGTCGGCGGTAGGAGCATCCGCGCTCAACCACCGGCAGTACTCGTCCCGCAAAGCAAACGAGCAGACGGTGAGAACGAGCCCAACCAGCAGTGACAGGACGAAGGACTGGTTAAAAACCAATTCGGCCCGCGGTTGATCTTTTCGTCCAGCCGCCTGGGAGATAAGAGTTGTCGTTCCGACACCAAGGGCCTGGGTGAGCGCCAGCACAACCATCATCAGGTTCCCAGCGAGGCCGACCGCGGCGATCGCTTCCTTTCCAAGGCTTCCCACCCAGTAAAGGTCTGCCAGCAAATACAACGTTTGGATCAGCATGCTCACGCCGATAAACGCCGACATCTGGAGCAGGTGACTGGTCACCGAACCCTCGGTCATGTCTTTCATCGGGGCGGTTTAGCATTTCCTGAAACGGAAGTCGATCAGGTTGCAGGCTAGCGGAGGGGATGAATCCCGCGAATTTGGGCGCCGAGGCTTACTTGGCTCCTGGTCGAAAATTGCCTGACCACGTCAGCCAGCGGCCTCAGCTCCCGCCGAAGGAGAAGCCAACAGTCTGGAGGCCGCATCGAGCTGTTCGGTCGTGCCCAGCAAGAGCAGTTCGTCGCCGGGCCGCAGGTCTTCGTCTGGGCCCGGATTTATGATGCTGGCCGGCTCGCGCTGAATGCCCACCACGCTCGCGCCGGATTCGGAACGAATTCGCAGTTCTCCAATCATCTTTCCCGTCGCCCGCGAACTGGGCGTGATGGGGATGGTCCGGAGCACGGCATCACGCAAGAGCTTGGGCATGGGCCGGTCCAGCTTGGCGTGATGCGGGTCGGGAGCCTGGGCGAGGGTTTCACGAAGGGCAACTTGCGCCTTCGCGTAAATCCGAACCGAGGAGCGTTGCAGAAGAATGGCGCCGGCGATAAGGACCAGAACGAGGACGAGAAGGACGTTGCGCGACGGCAGGATCGTCGAGCTCAGCAGAAGAATGAGAAGCAGGAGCGCGCCACAGCTCACAGTCAAAATCGTATTACTCAAAACGGACCGGAAGACCTGCGTTTGTTCGCCCGCGGTGGCGCGGGTCACACCTACTTCGGAGAGAAGCATGGCGAGCGCTTGCAGTTTTCGGAACACCGCAATAAGGACCGGGAGGCTTACCAGCATCGCCAGCAACCAGAGCAATGCTTTCACGGTATTCTCCCCGCCCGCCAAGCGCAGCCGCGGAAGGAGTCCTTGTTGTTGGACAAAGGCCGCCGCCAGAAAAACCGCGACCACGAGCATCATGTTCAACCCGATCTGCCATGACAATTTTCTGACCAGGCGGAAGGCGACGTTCTGCCGCCCGGTTTCTCCGAGCTTGCTCACCCAGCCGGTGTAGAGATTGAGATACGTCTTAAGCGAAGAGGGTCCTTTTCGGTCGAACAGGTCCACCAGCCTATCGGAGCTTCTGACGAGGTAGGGAGAAATCAACGCGGTCAATCCTGAGACGGCCACAGCGATGGGATAAAGAAATTTGCTGGTCACGTTCAGGGTCAGACCCAGCGAAGCGATGATGAAGGAAAACTCCCCGATCTGCGCGAGGCCCATGCCGACTCGCAATGAAGTGCGCATATCGTTTCCCGCGACAAAAGTCCCAAAAGAACAGGTGATAGCCTGGCCCACGAGAACCACCGCGGTGATGATGACGATCGGCACCGCGTGCTCCCAGATCAGCGCGGGATTGATCAAAAGACCGATGGAGACGAAGAAAACGGCGCTGAACATATCCCGCACCGGCTCCATCAACGCTTCGATGCGATGGATCTGGCGCGCTTCGGCAATGATGGCGCCGATAAGAAACGCGCCGAGCGCGACGCTATAGTTCAACTTTGCTGCCAGCAGCGACACTCCGAAACAAAGTCCGAGAACGCTCACGAGCAGCATTTCGTTGCTCTTGAATTTTGCCACGTAATCCAGCAGCCGCGGCACGATGATCAGGCCGACGAGCAGGAGCGTGACGAGAAACGAGGCGAGCTTGAGCACCGTCATTCCCAGATCAGCCGGCGTGAAGGATCCAGTCGTCGCGAAACCCGACAACAAGGCAATCATGACAATCGCGAGGATGTCCTCGACGATCAGAATGCCAAAGATGAGCCGGGCGAATTTCTCCTTCGTTTTCCCCAGGTCTTCGAGCGTCTTGATCACGATCGTGGTCGAAGAAATCGAAAGGATGGCTCCCAGGAAGATGGAATCCATGCTGCTCCAGCCGAAGGCGGTCCCGAGCGCGTATCCCGCCCAGATCATGAGAACGATCGCGGAGAGCGCCGCGATCAGCGCAGTCGCGCCGACTTCGCGCAGCTTCCGCAGGCTGAATTCCAACCCCAGCGAGAACATGAGGAGAATGACGCCGAGCTCCGAGAGCGTCCGGATGGCTTCTTCGTCGGCGATGAGCGGAAACGGCGGCGTGTGCGGTCCGATGATTACACCCGCAATGATGTAGCCAAGCACGACCGGCTGTTTCAGCCGGTGAAACAGCACCGTGACCAGCCCCGCAACGATCATTACGATCGCCAGGTCCTGAAGAAATGTGACTTCGTGCATTGGAATGAGATCAGAGCACCGCCGGGGTGCTCCTGTTCGAATGCTAGTCGAATTTCAATGGCGTTCGACAATGTTTTCCGCACGGCCGCTAATGCCTGAGCGTAGCGCGGCGAAAATCACGGCGCACTCGATTTAGCGCTCTTCGTCTCGTCCTGGATCGGTGAAAGGCGCCACTCCCAAACCGTACCCTCTTCCGGATCGGCGGCCGGACCACAGAATTGAAACCCCAGTTTTCGAAGGATCGTGTTTGAAGCGTTCGGTTCCGGCAGCGTCCGCGCCGTGAGTTCGATTGTCCGGTCGGCGGTGCGGGCGATTTCGATCAAGGCCTGGGCCATCGCCGTCGCTATCCCCTGCCCCTCAAACGGGGGAAAAGTGAAATAAGCGATCTCGGCTTGCCCAGCGCGCGGCCCGGCCTTGAACGCGCATGTCCCGACGACGTCCGGCCCCGCTAAGGCCAGATAGCCAACCCAGGGCGGATCGAACCCAACCCTCCCGTAGAGCGCGCTGTGGCCGCGCAGGCTTCTCTGGCCACATCGGGAAGAGGATTCAGGCTTTCCGCGGGAGTTCCATCATGGCCAATCTGCACCAGGCGAAGAGGCTGTTTCATTCACGGCAGGCTTGCACGGTCGGCATGGTTCCGCGAATTTGGGCCTCGCCACCCAGGAAATGTGTCTGTAGCTCAACTGGATAGAGCAGCTGACTTCGGATCAGCAGGTTGGGGGTTCGAATCCCTCCAGGCACGCTGAAAGGAATAGGGAAACGCTCTCCCTCTCAGTCGGGAGCGTTGCCGCGCTGGATGAGCGCATCGAGCCGGTTCAGATCCACGGGCTTGATCAGGTGATGATGAAAGCCCACCTCGTGGCTCCGGCGCACATCTTCTTCCATGCCGAAGCCAGTGAGCGCGATTCCGAAAATCGGGTGATCGATGGTGAGTTGCTGCATCAGGTCAATGCCACTCCCGTCGGGCAGGCCAATGTCGCTCACGAGCACGTCGAACTTCTCGGTCGCCGCGATCTCGAGCGCCGATTGAACGCTCCGCGCCGCCTCGACATGATAGCCGCGGCGCCGGAGAAGGTGCGTGAGCGAACGGTTCGTATCCTCATGATCTTCCACCAGCAGAACGCGCATTGATTTGCGCACCGCCGGCAGGGAAGGTACAGCACTTTTGCTGGCGCCCCCGTGGTGTTCCGCGACGGGGAACATCGCCGTGAAGGTGGTGCCCTGGTTCTTGCCCGCACTTTCCGCGGTAAGCTTTCCATTATGCGTCTCGACCAGCGCCTTGCTGATTGCCAGGCCAAGACCCAGGCCGCCCAATTGCTTCCGGTCGCCCTGCTCGAAGGCGTTGAAAATTTTCGGCAATGTTTCGGCGTCGATCCCCATCCCGCTGTCCGAAACCTGCACTCGCAATTGCCCGCCGTCGTCTTGCGTTCGGATTTCGAGCCGGCCGCCCTCGGGTGTGAATTTCACCGCGTTTTTGATCAGGTTCCAAAAAATTTGCTGCAACCGGGCCGGATCGGCTTCGAGGCAAACGTTCCCGGCCGCGAAATCGGTGCTGAGCGAAAGATTTTTCTTGTCGATATCAGCCTGGCAAATCTCCAGGGCGTTGCGCAGAAGCGAATGAGCATCCACTTCTTCGAGGTTCAACTGCACTTTGCCTTTGCTGATCCGGGTCAGGTCGAGCAGGTCGTCGATCAAGCGGGCCTCCAGCTCGACATTTCGCCGGATCATCTGGAGCGAGGCGCGAACTTCCTCAGGCAAACCCTCACTCTGTTCCAGCGCCAGCACCGAAGTCAGCACCGGCGTGAGCGGCGTGCGCAGCTCGTGACTGAGCATCGCGAGGAACGAATCCTTCGCCAGGTTTGCGCGCTCCGATTCGGCCCGCGCTTTCTGGGCGGCCTTGTAGAGACTGGCGTTATCGATGGCGAGCGCAGCGCGCTGGGCCAGTTCTTCGGCGAGGGCCAGTTCCTCCGTGCCGCACATGCGCCCTTCCCTGGTGTTCACCATCACGATCGCACCCAGCACCCGATCGTAGGTCTTCAACGGCACGGCGATAAAAGATGTCGGCGCGAAGGAAAGAAGCAGCTCCCGGTCTTCGGGCCGGTCAAAAACTTGCGCGAGCGCGCCGTTGTCCATGTCGCAACACATCTCGGACTGGCCGGTTTTGACCACGTGAGCGCCGCCCGTTTTCGCGGCCGAGCTCGCCGGAAATTCCTCGGCCAGCTTCCGGAGCGTTGGCTCATCCAGCAAATTCGAATGCGCCACGGCCACCTGCCGCAGCGTGCCGTCTTCCTCACTGGCGAGAACGACACAAAAATCAGCCAGCCGTGGAACCACCAGATGAGCCAGGCTGTGGAACGTCTTGTGGTACTCCAGGGAGCCGGCCAGCACGTTGCTGGCATCGGCCAGAAAGGCGAGCCGCTCCTGCCGCCCTTCCGCTTCCGTCAACGCTGCCTGTTCACGGATAAATTTCTCCCGCTCTTCCGCCTGCCGTTTGACCTGCTCGGTTTTCTTGAAGAGATCGACAAAGACCGAGATCTTGGTGCGCAGAATCTCCGGCACAACCGGCGTGAGAATATAATCGACCGCGCCTAACGAGTAGCCGCGCGAGACATGCGTCTCGGTGTCGTTGACGGCGCTGATGAAAATGATCGGCGTCGTCTCGGAGCGCTGGCGCTGACGGATGAGTGCCGCGGTCTCGAAGCCGTCCATCCCGGGCATGTTTACGTCGAGCAGGATCACGGCGAAATCCTGTTTGAGCAGACAACGGAGCGCTTCCTTGCCCGAGGTCGCGCGAACCAGGTTCTGGTTTAGCTCCGCCAGGACCGTTTCGTGCGCGAGCAGCTTATCGGGCCGGTCGTCGACAACAAGAATGCTGACCTTTTCGTCGGCCGGCTCCGCCACGATGGGGTCAGCAATCATTGTTAACGATGGAGCCAGTTCCGGAGCAGCGTCAGGAGACGTTCCGTATCCACCGGCTTCGCGATGTAATCGCTCGCGCCGGCATCGATACATTTCTCGCGATCGCCCTTCATCGCTTTTGCGGTCAACGCAATAATGGGCAGCTGCTCGAAGCCGTGCGTTTTCCGAATCGCCCGCATCGTTTCGTAGCCATCCATTTCCGGCAGCATGATGTCCATCAGGACGAGATCGGTGTCCGGTTCGTTTTGCAGCAGCTCGATCGCGGCTTTGCCCGTCTCGGCGGAATGGACTTCCATTTTGTAGCGTTCGAGCATGCTCGTCATCGCGAAGATATTGCGGATGTCGTCGTCGACGATGATCACTTTCTTGCCGGCCAGAATGGCGTCGGGATCGTGCAGCCGCCGCAGGATTTCCCGTTTCTCCGGAGGTAAACTGGCCGCGTCGCGGTGCAGCCAGAGGGCCGTCTGATCGAAGAGGCGTTCCGGGCTGCGCACATCCTTCACGATCGTCGTCTGCGCGACCCGGTTGAGCTTCTCTTCTTCTTCGTGGGTCAGGTCCTTCGCGGTATAAACGATGATCGGCAGGTCCTCGTTTTGGTCGCGGATTTTATCGATCAGGTCGAAGCCGGACATATCGGGCAACATGAGATCGAGCACCACGCAATCGAACCGTTCGTTCCGCAGCGCGTCCAAGGCCGAGTGCGCGTCAGCCGCATCCGTCAGATGCGCGGTCTCATTTCCGATCAACTCCCGAATGTTGTCGCGCTGACTCGCATCATCCTCGATCACCAGCAGCTTTTTCGCGGTGGATTCCCTCATTTCGTTCACTTTGGTGAAGATTTGCGCGATCTGCGATTCGTCGATCGGCTTCGTGAAAAATCGGAGCGCGCCTTGTTTGAGCGCATTCTGCGGCTCCTCGTGCGCTGAAATGATGAAGACTGGAATGTGGCGCGTCGCGAGATCGGATTTCAGGCGATCAAGGATCTGCCAGCCATCCCCGTCCGGAAGACGCAGATCGAGCGTAATGGCCGCCGGCGTGAACTCGCGCACCAACGCGAGCGCATTTTTCCCGCGCGGAGTGACCACCGCCTTGAATCCGTGCTGACGCGCAACGTCGAGCAGCCATTGCGCGAAATCGCAATCGTCCTCGATGATCAGGACCGCCTTTTCTCCCGGGAGAATATTCGCCCGATCGTCGGCGAGAAACTCTGGCATCGGCGGCGTTTCGACGCCATTGGCCGCTTCGTCCGCCACAGGCTCCGGCAGCGCCCTCGTCGTCACTCTCTCAACCGGCGCCGCGCTATAGCTTTGCGGCAAAAACAACGTGAACGTGCTTCCGCGGCCTTCCGCACTTTCCACGCGAATTTCACCACCTAGCACCCGTGCCAGTTCGCGGCTGATCGCCAAGCCGAGGCCCGTGCCGCCGTACTTCCGGCTCGTACTGCCGTCCGCCTGGAGGAATGGCTCGAAGATCGTTGCCTGTTTGTCCGCCGGAATACCGATCCCACTGTCGCTCACTGAGAACGCCAGAACACTTTCCGCCCGGTTGAGACTTTGATTTTCAGGCGACCAACCGGCCGCGACCGGCGCCAGCTGCAGAATCACGTGACCGCGCTCCGTAAACTTGAACGCATTCGAGAGCAGGTTCTTCAAGACCTGGTCCAGCCGCTGCGCGTCGGTCCGCACTGCGTCAGGCACGCGCGGATCGATGTCGATCTTGAAGCTCACTCCTTTGCCCTCCGCCACATGCCGGAACGTCCGCTCCATCGTCTGGCGCATTTCTTCAAAGCGGACCTCGCCGACGTCGAGCGAGACCGTGCCCGACTCGATCTTCGACAAGTCCAGAATGTCGTTGATCAGCTTCAACAGGTCCTTGCCCGATCCGCGGATCGTTCGGGCGAATTCGACCTGCTTCGACGTAAGGTTCCCGTCCGGGTTGGACGAAAGCTGCTCCGCCAGGATGAGCAGACTGTTGAGCGGCGTCCGCAACTCGTGGGACATGTTCGCGAGAAATTCCGACTTGTAACGTGACGTAAGCGAGAGCTGCTGCGCCTTGCCTTCGAGCGCCTGCCGCGCTTGCTCGACCTCGCGGTTCTTGCGTTCGACCTCCTCGTTCTGCTCGAAGAGTTGCCGCGCTTTCTCCTCCAGTTCCTGGTTCGTTTGCTGGAGTTCTTCCTGCCGGCTTTGCAACTCCGAGGCGAGCGATTGCGATTGTTTCAACAGATCTTCCGTGCGGGTGTTTGCTTCGATCGTGTTGAGCACGATCCCGATGCTTTCCGTGAGCTGATCGAGAAACGCCTGGTGAGTCGGATTGAATTCATCGAGCGACGAAAGTTCCATGACGGCCTTGACCTGGCCCTCAAACAGGATCGGCAGGACCACGATGTTCATTGGCGCCGCTTCACCCAGGCCGGAACTGATCTGGACGTAATCGGACGGCACGCTAGTGAGAAGAATGCGCTCTTTCTCGAGCGCGGCTTGCCCGACCAGGCCTTCGCCGAGCTTGAAGCGGTTGTTCACTCCTTTGCGCTCGCGGTAGGCATAGCTGGCGAGAAGCTGGAGTTCGGGTTCCTCCGCTGAGCCGTCCATCATATAGAAGACGCCTTGCTTGGCCGAGACGACGGGCGCCAGCTCGGAAAGGATGAGACGGCCGACCGTCAGCAAATCTTTCTGGCCCTGAAGCATGCGGGTGAATTTCGCCAGGTTCGTCTTGAGCCAGTCCTGTTCGTCGTTGCGCAACGTCGTGTCCTTCAGGTTGCGAATCATCTCGTTGATGTTGTCTTTGACGAAGGCGACCTCTCCCTGCGCATCGACCTGAATCGACCGCGTCAGATCGCCCTTCGTCACCGCCGTGGCGACATCGGCAATCGCGCGCAGCTGCGAAGTCAAATTGCCGGCCAGCTGATTCACGTTGTCGGTCAGATCGCGCCACGTGCCGGCCGCGCCGGGAACGTTGGCCTGGCCGCCGAGCTTTCCTTCGACGCCTACCTCGCGCGCCACGCTCGTGACCTGGTCTGCAAAGATCGCAAGTGTATCGGTCATGCCGTTGATCGTGTCGGCCAGAGCGGCGATCTCGCCTTTCGCTTCGACGAGCAGCTTTCGTTTCAAATCGCCGTTCGCGACCGCGGTCACGACCTTCGCGATGCCGCGCACCTGGTTGGTCAGGTTGCCGGCCATGAAATTCACCGAGTCGGTCAAATCCTTCCACGTGCCCGCGACGCCCTTCACCACGGCCTGGCCGCCCAGGCGTCCTTCCGTACCCACCTCGCGCGCCATACGGGTCACTTCCGACGCGAAGGAATTGAGTTGATCCACCATCGTGTTGACGGTGTTTTTCAACTCCAGGATTTCACCTTTGACGTCGACCGTGATTTTCTTCGAAAGATCGCCCGTCGCCACCGCGGTCGTCACCGCCGCAATGTTACGCACCTGCGTCGTGAGGTTACTCGCCATGAAATTCACCGAGTCGGTCAGATCTTTCCACGTGCCGGAAACGCCTTCGACTCGCGCCTGACCGCCGAGCGCTCCCTCCGAGCCCACCTCTCGCGCCACGCGCGTCACTTCCGAGGCGAACGAACGAAGCTGATCCACCATCGTGTTGATCGTGTCCTTCAATTCCAAAATTTCCCCGCGCACATCGACCGTGATCTTCTTCGACAAGTCGCCGTTCGCGACCGCGGTCGTGACCTCGGCAATGTTACGCACCTGGCCGGTCAGATTGCCGGCCATCGAGTTCACCGAATCGGTCAAATCTTTCCACGTCCCGGCGACGCCCTCGACGTCCGCCTGGCCGCCCAGGATTCCTTCCGAACCCACTTCCCGGGCCACGCGCGTCACTTCCGAAGCGAACGAACTGAGCTGATCGACCATGGTGTTGATCGTGTTTTTCAGCTCCAGGATTTCGCCTTTCACATCGACGGTGATCTTCTTCGACAGGTCGCCGCGCGCGACCGCCGTGGTCACGTCCGCGATATTTCGCACCTGGGCCGTCAGGTTGCCGGCCATCGAATTCACGCTGTCGGTCAAATCCTTCCACGTGCCGGCCACGCCGCGCACATCCGCCTGGCCGCCCAGTTTTCCTTCGCTTCCGACCTCACGCGCAACACGAGTTACTTCCGAGGCAAACGAACGGAGCTGATCGACCATGGTGTTGATCGTGTCTTTGAGCTGCAAAATTTCGCCGCGCACATCGACCGTGATCTTCTTCGACAAGTCGCCATTCGCGACTGCCGTCGTGACTTCCGCGATGTTACGCACCTGGCCGGTTAGGTTTCCGGCCATCGAGTTCACCGAGTCAGTCAAATCTTTCCACGTGCCGGCAACGCCTTTCACGTCGGCCTGACCGCCGAGACGGCCTTCCGTTCCTACTTCGCGGGCCACGCGCGTTACTTCCGCCGCGAACGAGCTGAGCTGGTCGACCATCGTGTTGATCGTGTTCTTGAGCTCGAGAATTTCTCCCTTCACGTCGACCGTGATCTTCTTCGACAGATCGCCATTCGCGACCGCCGTCGTGACTTCCGCGATGTTGCGGACCTGGCCGGTCAAGTTGCCGGCCATGAAGTTCACGCTATCGGTCAGATCCTTCCAGGTGCCGGCGACACCGCTCACTTCGGCCTGGCCGCCCAGAATCCCTTCCGAACCCACTTCGCGGGCGACGCGCGTCACTTCCGAGGCGAAGGAGCTAAGCCGATCCACCAGCGTGTTGATCGTGTTCTTCATCTCGAGAATCTCGCCTTTCACGTCGACCGTGATTTTGCGCGAGAGGTCTCCGTTCGCGATCGAGGTCGTGACCTCGGCGATGTTACGCACCTGCGCCGTCAGATTGCCGGCCATCATGTTCACATTGTCGGTCAAATCCTTCCAGGTGCCCGCGACGCCGCGCACATCCGCCTGGCCGCCGAGCGCGCCCTCCGAGCCCACTTCGCGCGCCACGCGCGTCACTTCGGACGCGAAGGAACGAAGCTGATCCACCATCGTGTTGATCGTGTCTTTTAGCTCCAGGATTTCCCCGCGCACGTCGACCGTGATCTTCTTCGAAAGGTCGCCGTTCGCGACCGCCGTCGTGACCTCGGCGATATTGCGCACCTGGCCGGTGAGATTCCCGGCCATCGAATTCACGCTATCGGTCAAGTCTTTCCAGGTGCCGGCGACGCCCTTTACATCCGCCTGCCCGCCGAGCTTGCCTTCGGTGCCCACTTCGCGCGCCACACGCGTCACTTCCGACGCGAACGAGCTGAGCTGATCCACCATCGTGTTGATCGTGTCCTTGAGCTCCAGGATTTCGCCCTTCACATCGACCGTGATTTTCTTCGAGAGATCGCCCCGGGCGACAGCCGTGGTTACATCCGCGATGTTGCGCACCTGGCCGGTCAGATTGCGGGCCATGAAATTCACGGAATCGGTCAAGTCCTTCCACGTTCCGGAAACCCCTTCCACGCGCGCCTGGCCGCCAAGAATTCCCTCCGATCCCACCTCGCGGGCCACGCGCGTCACTTCCGAGGCGAACGAACGAAGTTGATCGACCATGACGTTGACGGTGTCCTTCAGCTCCAGGAACTCGCCTTTCACGTCGACCGTAATCTTCTTGGTCAAATCGCCGTTCGCGACCGCGGTCGTCACCGTTGCAATGTTACGGACCTGGGCGGTGAGATTGCCGGCCATCAGGTTTACGTTCTCCGTCAAGTCCTTCCAGGTTCCCGCGACGCCTTTGACCTTCGCCTGGCCGCCCAGCTTGCCTTCGGTGCCCACTTCGCGAGCCACGCGCGTCACTTCCGAGGCAAAGGCGCCGAGCTGATCGACCATCGTGTTAACGGTCTTAGCCGTGCGCAAAAACTCTCCCTGAAGCGGCCGGCCTTCAATTTCGGTCGCCATCGTCTTGGAAAGGTCGCCCTTGGCGACCGCGCCGATGACGCGCGCCATTTCGCTCGTCGGATGGACCAGATCGCCGATCAATCCATTGACGGAACCGATCGCTTCCGCCCAGCAATCCGACACATCGCCCAGCGACGCGCGTTGCGAGATCCGCCCTTCCTTGCCCACGACCTGGCCGATCCGGTCGAGCTCGCGCGACATGCGCTGATTCAGGCTGATGACCTCATTAAACGTATCGGCGATTTTTCCCGGCAAGCCCGTCCAGTCGTCCGGCAACCGGACGGAGAAATCGCCGCGTTTAAAGGCGGAGAGGGCGGCGAGAAGCTGCTTTTGATCGAGGCGGTCACCGTTGAGGCGCGAGCCATTCTCGGCGGCCGGGAGGCGGGTTGAGCTGCTTTTCTTCATAGTTAATCAGGAGGTTTATGGAAATTTCATTAGGTTTCACGGAGGACGCTCCGCTCCTCCTCAGGAACGCTAAAAACGAGATAACGGGTGAGCAGGAAGTGTGCTGTCAGCAACTCGGCGTCGCCGGTGAAAGTATGTGCAGGACCTGTCACGGAATCGGGCCAATCAAGGCCGTTGTTCAAGTTCGGTTGTCACGCCCCGTTCAGACGTATGGTTCGGGAGGGAATTCACCGGCGAAGGTTTAGGTTGCGTTTCCTCGAAAGCAGCCGAGAGTTCCCGCCTATTGGATTAAGTTCTGTTTTGTTCGTTGCGTGGTAGATCGTCAGCTGGGATTCCTCAGTGGTGGTTTGAAACTCGATTCTCGAGAACGGCTCTGTAGCTGGCAGTTATTGCTCCAAAAATAACAATGAAACTGTACGTAGGTAATCTCTCTTTTGAGACCACTGAAAATGATCTTCAGGATCTTTTTGAACAACATGGCAAAGTCACTGACGTCGCCCTTATGATGGATCGCACCACCGGCCGCTCGCGCGGCTTTGCGTTCGTCTCCATGGCCGATACGACTGAAGCCAACGCGGCTGTTGCCGCCCTGAACGGCAAAGAAGTGCAAGGCCGCACCTTGACCGTGAACGAAGCGCGCGCTCGCGAAGAGCGTCCGCGCCAGTCGGCCGGAAACCGCTACTAATCCAGCGTTTTTGATTCTGCGGACCGGCGCTCTTTAGGGGGCGCCGGTTCTGCAACTCTCATGGATTCCAAAAAAGCAATCGAGCTCGAGGGGAAAATCATTTCCGTCCTCGCCGGCACCATGTTTCGGGTGCAGCTCGCCAACGACCATCTGGTCCTGGCGCATATCTCCGGCAAAATGCGCAAACGTTTCATTCGCCTAACTACCGGCGATCGGGTAAAACTCCAGATGTCCCCTTACGACGTCGATAAAGCACGAATCGTCTACCGGCTCGGCTAAACCAATTTTATGACTACTCCAGCGGCGAACGAGAAAAAAACACCCATGATCAAACGAATACTAGTCCGATGCCCGGCCACAGCGAAACTCACGGTGACCGGTCTCACGATCGATGAAGATCTCTACGCGGACACGCCGCTGAAGAACCACAAACTGACTTGCCCTCATTGTCAGCAAGTCCACGCCTGGACAAAAAAAGACGTCGTCCTCGCGCGGTAGTTTCTCGCTTTCTTCCGCGCCGAAGCTCCCAGCGCGCTGTAGCCACGCCGCTCAGTCGGCGTGCAACCAACATGGCCTCCCCGCCCAAACGCGGCGATCCCGCGACGGCCGGCGCGCGGCTACAGCGTTGACATTCGGCCCCGCGACCAGCTACGACTCGCAGCGTGAAATCGCCGCCTGCCAGCCGCAGCGAGCTGGATGAGGTCGTCGTTAACATCGAGCTTACGCTCGCCAGCATCGTCCAGGGCCTGGCCCTTTCCTTCCTGGCCGATAACGCCAGTGACGTCCTCTCGAAGGGAACGCCTGCCGCCTGGCCTTACGTAACCGTTGCGTTTCTGATCATTCTGCTCTTTTGGTCGCGAGCGCTCATCCACACGCTCACGCTCATCCGATGGCCGTTGGAGTTCGTGCACAATTTTTTCTATTTCGCCTGCGCGCTGGTGGAAGTGCTCGCCTTCAAGCACCTGAACGACCCATTCATGTGGTTTGTGTTGAACGCCGTTTTCGCCGCTTTCGTCTGGGGCTTGTTCGTCTACGATCTGCGCATCATCCGTCTGCGTGCCAAAGACAGCGTGGGGCCGAGCAGTTTCCGTCTCTATGCCATCGTCGAAGCAGATCAATGGCTGAACATTCGCCTGATCATGCCCGCCGTCTTTTGCTTCGCGCTCGGATCCGCCTTCGCCATCAAGATGGCTCCGGGATTTTTTCTCGCGCGCGAGGGCCATTTGCTCCTCATCGCCTGCCAGGCGGTGGGACTGCTGGTGTATCTGGCCTGCGTGGTGCGCTCATTCATGGGCATGACCCCATTGATTTCCGCCACGCGCGCCGAGTGGCGCGATGACGTGGAAGAGGGCATCTAACAGCGCCTTTGAGAATCGAAGGGATGCGCCGCAGCAGCAGCGTGTATCACTCCAAATTTATCGCTTCTTCCCTGCTCCTCCTGCCTGATCGCGCCTTGGCGTCGTAATAAAGCACGACAAAGGCGGCGGCCAGTAAAGGCCGCAAGAGAAGGTTCATGGCCGCGGTGGCGATATCGGCTGCCATCATCAGCGCATCCGGCGTTTGCGATTGGGACGTCTCTCGCATTAGTGCCATCGCCTGCTCCGGATTCTCAATGCCCGCAATTCGCACCAGCACGAACGGCACCTGCACCCCGAAAGTCAGCACCAGGAGCAGCAGCAACCAGACCGAGGCAACGATCGCGCCGCGGTAAAGCGGACGCGCCAGTCGCGGCGCTTCCGGGACGCTGCGCGCGAGTTCCCTGCTTTCGCGCAACGCGTCCAGACTGCCGGTGGACCCGAGCACACTGGTTTGCTGCCAGAAGAGAAAGTTAATGAACAGCCGGGCATTCATGTAAACCATGAATCCGCCGATCAGGAGGACCAGGAGCGAGGCCAGGACTGAGGCCTGCCCGCTGCCAACCAAGGCCAGCATTCCGGCCAGAGGCACGAAGAACCAAAACAAATAACTCCCATACACCACCAGGGCCGCGACCAGCAGGCGACCCCAGGAATGCAGCGCCGCGGCAAATTGAGCGCCGAGCGAGCGTGGCTCACCCCGCAGAATGTCGTCGGCCACGATTTGAAATCCAGCGGCCGAAACCGGCCAGACAAACAGCAGCACGATGAGCATGGCCACGGAAATGGGAGGCAGTGTCTGCGCGGGGATCGCGTAGGATCCTGAGCTCAGATCCGGGAGCGGAATCCTCGGAAACGTCCATTGCAGGATGAACATCGGCACCGAGGTGATAAGGCCAAAAAGCAAAAACCTCCCAAGGCCGCTGCGATAAATGCGAAAGGTCTCCGCTAAGATCTGCGGCCACGTTCTCGCCCCCGCCTGGGCGCGCGGCGGCAGCGGCGGCGGCGCCGGTTCCACATCGGCGAAGACCTCGGGCAGCTCGCCGGCGGGAATCCAGCGCTCGTCGCCCACGCGTCGAAGCTCGTTCGCCGGAATCAACCGGCCTTCGCGCCTCCATTCCTGGAGAGCGTCGACATCGACGGGCCCGTATTCCTTTCCTTCCACCCGGACGAACCATTCCTCTGCCATTTCAGTTCCTTAACCGCGAATCGAGTGAATCGCCACCGCTTCAGTTGGCAGGGCGAGACTCTGTCGAGCCGAACTTCAGTTGGTAGGGCGAGACTCTGTCGCGCCGAACGCTATGTGGCGACCCAAGCCTGCAGCTCGACAGAGTCTCGCCCTGCCAAGAAATACCGGCGGTTTGGAAAGCGCCGCTCCCTGGTTACCTTGCAAACGTGAAGCTGCTCTTAGTCGACGGACACTACTACGTTTACCGCTCTTTCTTTGCGATTCAGAATCTCTCGAATTCCCGGGGCGAACCGACCAACGCGATCTTTGGATTCACGAAAACGCTCCGGCTCATGGTGAAACATTTGCAGCCGGAGCTGGGCGCGGTTTTCTGGGACGAAGGGCTGCCCGAGAAGCGCATGATTCTGCAACCGGCCTACAAGGAGACACGCAAAGAAATGCCGCAGCCGATGGTCCCGCAGCTCGATTACATCCAGAGCGAGCTGACCGCGCTGCTCGGCTTCAAAAATATTTCGCTGCCGAACACGGAAGCGGACGATCTCATGGGCTGCTACACGCTCGCCGCCTGCAAACGAAACATCGAAGTGATCCTCGCCACCAATGACAAGGACCTCTACCAACTCGTGGGGCCGTGCGTGAAGGTTTACACGACCGCCAAGGCCGACCTTCCTTCTCCTAAAGACACCTTCGCCCTCCTGGGCGAACCGGAAGTGACGGCGAAATGGGGTGTCCCGCCGAATTTGATTGGGGACGTTCTCGCGATTTCAGGTGATTCCGTGGACAACATTCCCGGGGCCGGCATTGGCCGGAAAAGCGCCGCCAACCTTTTGCTCGAACATGGAGGACTCGCTACCCTTATGGCCAACATCGACCAGGTAAAAAGCGCGCGGAGCCGCGAGAAACTGCTGGCGGGCCGGGAGCAGATCGAGCAAAACCGCAAAATGGTGGAGCTGGATTGCGACACGAAATTGCCCGTCCCGATCGACGAGCTACGGATCAAGCCCGATTATCCCGCCCTGATCGCGGCGCTGGAAAAGTGCGAGTTCAAATCGCTGCTCCAGGAAGTGCGGGATGAGGCATCCAAATCTGGGACCCCGCGGCAGGCGGAGTTGCTTCTGTAGCCGCAATCGAGGGCCGCGGACTCATGGCTTAGCCCCCCAAGGTGCAGAATTTCTAGAAATATTTCGAACGCCGGCCCGGTCTCGCTGTCAAATCAAACAGGTTAAGGCGATTCGGGTGGCCGCACGTTTCTCGTATTTGTTGTTTCTCTGCGTGCGCCGCCCGAATCCTTTTTTTTTGGGCATTTCCCAGCCGCCCGGCGGCTAAGATTCAGTGATTTTGTCGTAGGTGTCCCACTGTCATGCACTCGGACCCTGGCCCGTTTGGAATCCGCGGGTTCCTAATTGACGCCCCCGACTTCGGATCGATCCGCAGCCGTCGCAATGGCGCGATCATTGTCGAAGACGGGCGGATTTCGGAGATCGGCGACTACGAGGAATTGCGTAAGCGCCAGCGTGCCGCGGCTGTTCGCTGGGTCGACCATGGAACGGTGGCGGTTTTCCCCGGCCTGATCGATTGCCACACTCACCTCCCGCAGTATTCCGCGGTGGCCCGAGGCGAAAGCCAATTGCTGCCCTGGCTGCGGGAAAATATTTTCCCGGTCGAGCGCGAGTTCACCGGCCCGAAAGCGAGAGAAGAAGCGCCGCTCTTCTTTCATGAGCTGGCGCGCAATGGCACGACTACCGCCATGGTTTACGCGGCCATTTACGAAGACAGCTGCGATATCGGCTTTGAAGCGGCGGAACAAAGCGGTCTCCGCGTTATTTTGGGCAAGATGATGATGGACCTCGGTTCCTACGGCCAGCTCCAACCAAAAAAAATCCTTTCGGTTTCACTCATCGAAAGCGAGCGGCTTTGCCGAAAGTGGCACGGCGCGGACAACGGCCGGCTCGAATATGCCTTCAGCCCGCGTTTCGCGGTCGCCTGCTCGGAGAAACTGATGCGGAGCGCCGCCGAGCTGGCGGCGAGATTTAATGCTTACCTCCAGACCCATCTCGCGGAGAATCGCGAAGAGATTGAAAAGGTGCATAACCTTCATATGGCCGCCCGCGATTACACGGAGGTCTACGAGAAATGCGGAATGTTGACGCCGAAAACCATGCTGGGCCATTGCCTCCACCTGAGCGCGCGAGAGATTGACGCCATCGCGGCGGCGCAATCGAGCGTCGCGCACTGCCCTACTTCGAATCTCTTTCTTGGAAGCGGCTTGCTCCGGCTCGACCAGCTCCGGAAGGCCGGTCTCGCGATTGGCCTCGGCTCCGACGTCGCCGCCGGTCCCGAGCTGAACATGTGGCAGGTCATGCGCGGCGCTCTTGATGTTCAAAAAGCCAGGAGCATGTTTGAGCCGAACCTGCCACGGCTCCGCCCGAGTGAGGCGTTTCATCTGGCCACGAGCGGCGGTGCGCGCGCGCTCGGCAAGTCGGCCACTATCGGCTCGTTCGACGTGGGCAAGGAAGCGGATATGATTGTCGTCGATCTCGCCGCCCTTCTGCCTTATAGAAAGCAGGGACGGCGATTCGATGACTTAACCCCCGAGGACATTTTGGCGCTTTGCATCTACCGCGGTGGCCCGCATGCGAACCTGGAAACCTACGTGCGAGGAAAATGCGTTTATCGCGCGCCGGAGACGACCGCTCACACATGAAAGAAACCGTGTCCGACCCCATCGCGATCGCGTTGCAAGAGGATATCGGCGCGGGCGACATCACGACCGAATTTCTTGTTCCCGACGGGCTGCGCGCCCTGGGTCGAATCATTGCTCGCGAGCGTGCCATCGTCGCGGGTGGCCAAACTGCCGCGGAAGTTTTCCGGCGCGTAAACCCGGAATTGAATGTCGACGTTCTCCAGCCGGACGGATCGGCGCTTACCGGCGGTGAGACCATCCTGGAAGTTCGCGGGTCGGCCCGCTCAATTCTTACCGCCGAGCGCGTCGCGCTAAATTTTCTTCAACGCCTTAGCGGTATCGCTACGCTGACACGGCAATTCGTCGACGCCATTGGCAAGTCGCGCGCAAAAGTTCTCGATACCCGGAAAACGACGCCCGGCCTGCGTGCCCTGGAAAAAGCGGCGGTGGTGGCCGGTGGCGGCGCGAATCACCGCTTTAACCTCAATGACATGGTCCTGGTAAAGGACAACCACTTGAGTGCCGGCTCCGGTTTCGTTGAATTCGCCGGCGCGATCCAGCGCCTCCGCCAGGAGCGCCCGGGGATTCGCATTGAGGTGGAAGCCGATCGCCTCGAACAAGTGCGCTCGTTTCTCGAAATTGAAGGCATCGACGTCATTCTCCTCGACAACATGAAGCCATCCGAGATCCGGGAGGCGATCGCGCTTGGACGCCAAAAAGTAAAATTCGAGGCCAGCGGCGGGGTGACCGTGAAAAATGTCCGGCAAATTGCTGCAACGGGCGTCGACTACATTTCCGTGGGCGCGCTAACGCATTCGGCTCGCGCAATCGATTTAGCCCTGGAATTGACGCATGTCGGAGGCTGATCGCGGCGACCGATTAGTAGCTGATAAGCTTCGCGCGGCCCTGGGAGAATGCCGGATCGGGAATCGAATCGTGGTCGTCGAAGAGGCCCAATCCACGAACGACCTGGCATGGGCGGCCGTCGCGCGCGGCGCATCCGAAGGATTCGCGGTGTTCGCGGAAAGGCAAACAGCGGGCCGCGGTCAATATGGCCGGCGGTGGGAATCCGCCCCCTATAAAGGTCTTTGGTTCTCCGTTTTGCTGCGGCCCGCGATCGCTCTCGCGCAATCGCCGAAACTCACTTCGCTCCTGGCCGGGGTCGTCGCGGCCACGATCACGCAGGAAACCGGCATCCCCGCCATCATCAAGCCGCCTAACGACATCTACATCGCCGCACGAAAAGTCGCGGGGATTCTCGTGGAAGGCCGGACTGCGGCCGATGGGAGTTACATCGCAGTCGCTGGCATCGGAGTGAACGTGAATCACGCGATCGAGGATTTTCCTGAGGAGTTGCAGGCCACCGCCGGATCGTTGGCAATGGCCGGCGGACTGCATCTCCAGCGCGGGCCTCTGGCGGTCGCGTTGCTTCGAAGGCTGGAGACCGATTATCGTGCTTTCACGCGGGCGTAGTCGCGCGGAACTGCTGAAAACCACGCAATTTTTCCAGAGCACGCCCGCTATCGATTTGCTCCCGCGCCAGTCCGATTCCCTCGCTCATATCGCGGGCGAGGCCGGCCACGACAAAGCCACCGGCCGCATTGACCAGGGTCAAATCTCGTTTCGCGCCCTGGACCTCGCCGGATAAAATCCCTTCCAGGCAGGCGGCATTCTGCGCAGCATCTCCCCCTCGCAAGTCGTCCAAGGCGCCCGCTGGGACATTGAGCCAGCGCGAATCGATCACGCCGGAGATGACCTTGCCGTGCAAAAGCTCGGCCAGGATGGTTGCTCCGCTCGTCGAGATATCGTCCAGGCCATTATCCGTGTCCGTCAGGCCGTGCACCACCCAGACCCGTTCCCGTCCAAGCCGGCGCAGGACCTCCGCAAAAACGCCCGTGAGGCGTGGAGCAAACACCCCAATGAGCTGGCGCGCCGGACGCGCCGGATTCAGCAAGGGACCCAGCAGATTAAAAACGCTGCGCATATTTTCGCGGGCCAACCGATGGCGCATCCCGGCGATGATGCGATACGCGGGATGATATTGCCGTGCGAAAATAAAGCAGAGCCCGAGGCGTTCCACGCATTCCCTCAAGTGGGCCGGCGGCAGATCGAAGGGAACCCCCAGCGCTTCGAGCACATCGGCGCTTCCGCAGCACGAAGTCACCCGGCGGTTGCCATGCTTGACCACGACCGCGCCTCCCGCCGCGAGAACAAACATGATCGTCGTCGAAACATTGAAGAGATCGTACCCGTCCCCACCCGTGCCGCAGACATCGATCATCGGCCCCGATAAATTTTTTGGATCGATCGATGGGTCAATCGCTCGATCGATCAATTGCTGAACGAAACCGAGGATTTCGTCCACGGTTTCACCTTTGCGATGCAGCGCGGTCAGAAAGTCCGCCTTGAGCGAATCCTCCGTCGCCTCGGAAAAAATCGCCGCGACCGCAATACTGATATCGCCGGCGTTCAAATCCATGCCGGCTTTGAGTCGTTCGATGAGCGTTTTCATCGTGGGAGCGTGGCATCGTTCATGAGTTGAAGCGTTGAAGCGGAGGACAAAGCGACTCGATAGTAGACACTTGGCTTCAACGCTTCAACGCTTCAACGCTTCAACCGCCGCCCCCTCCATCTCCCGCAACCAATTGCGATAAAGCTCAGGCGAAATCTCCGATGGCTTGATCTCACTGCGTCCTCCCCAGAAAACGTTGGTGTAGGAAACGGGGATTCCGCACGATGCCAGGTGCCGGTCGATCGCCCCCTTGTGCTCGAGGAGCAGTTGCTTATCGGTGCCGTGCGCGACCGCCATGATGTTGACGTTGCGAAATTCCTCGCCCGCTTCCCGCCAATAGCAGTGCGTCAGGATGTGGTGGCGGCCGACTTCGCCCCCCGCTTCAATTTCGCGTCCAGCCGGCACGGCCCAATGGAACAGAGCATTGAAACGAGTGACCCGCACACCCCCTGCCGAGGGTTTGACGTGCTCGAGAAAAGTCGAGAAACGGCCGATGATTTTCCGCGCGTTGAGCGATTCCGCGATTCGGTAAAATTCATCCGGAGCAAGGCCAGCTTCCCCGGCGCGCGACACCCAGGGCGATGGCCCGATCGCTTCGGGCGTAAACTCCCGCTTCAGCGCCATCAACACCTTCCACTCGAGCTCGCTTACTTCCGCGACATGCACCGGCGCCATTGTCGCCGGTTGGCTCGCCTTACTCCCCGGCTCGATCGTTTTCCGGCGAACATGACCTACGCCAAGAGTGAAAATTCCTTTCGCCGGCATCAGGCGAAAATGGTCCGCGCCGAGTTTTTCCGCGAGCAATTCCCCATGGTGCTGGAGCGAGAATCCGCGCGGAACCTTCAACGTCGTCCAGAGTTTGTATTCGGAGCCAGGCGTGACCGCGTCGGTGGAGCGCAAGACCACATGACCGGAAAATGGATCGCACTGGGACATGTAATCGAAAGCCGCGTCTATTTTCTCCGGCGCGACTTTCCAGGCGACCAGCGCGCCGTCGGCGAGATTGGTGGCGAGTAACGTTTGCCTGACCCGGCGGACCGTTCCCGCTCGCAGCATCGCCGCGATCCGCGCCATCACGATCTCGACGGGCACATCGGAACGGCGCGCGATTTCCTCGAACGGTTCGCGCACGAAGCCTTCGATTTTGTCCTCTGAGACGGCCAGGATCTTCGCGTTGATCGGATCGTTGTGTTCAACGGGAAGCATCGCCCCATTGAAACACGGCCCAGAGGCCTCTGGCTATAACGGAGTGCAGCGCGCGCTCAAGCCACGCAGGAAAAAACCGCACAGAAATGGCAGGCCGTGCCGGCGAGCACAAAGAGATGCCACACGAAATGATTGTAGCGAACGCGCTCGTTCACAAAAAAGATGGTGCCCGCGGTATAGGCGACGCCTCCCGCGAAAAGCCAGATCACGGTCTCCAGCGGAACGGCCTGCACGAAGGGCCGGTATGCGATCAGAATCAGCCAGCCCATGCCGAGATAGAGAGCGAGTGAAAGTCTCTTCCAGTGCAGCCCGCGCCGCAGTTTCATGACCACGCCGAAGATTGCGAGAAACCAGACGAGCCCGAAAAGCGTCCAGCCCCAAATGCCGCGCATCGGTCCAAGCGTGAAAGGCGAATAAGTCCCGGCGATCAGGAGAAAAATCGCGGAGTGATCGATCACCTGCAGGACGCACTTCAAACGTGTTTGCGGCCAGGCGTGGTAGAGCGTGGAAGAGAGATAGAGGAGCCACATCGTGGCGATGAAAATGATCGTGCCGATGAGGAACGCCGGATTTTCCTGGCTTGCGGCGGCCGCGCAAAGGAAGGGCGCGGCAATAAGCGCGGCGGCGAGGCCCAAACCGTGACTGACGCTATTGGCGATTTCCTCGCCCAGGGATTGCGTCCATTTCGGCGCGCGAAACAGCTCGTCGATTACTTTCATGGGGCGGTTCGAGCGAACATCGCACTCTCATAATACGGCGGTCTGGACGTGAAAAGCGAAAAGCCCGAGGCTGCGCGCGTTGGCCAACCAGATCCCGCGATGCTTAAGACCATCTTTTTCGACGCAGCGGGCACGTTGATTCACCTGCCCAAGAGCGTGGGGTACCATTACGCGCTTGTCGGCGAACGGGTTGGCCTGACGCTTGACGCTGCGGATCTCGACCGGGCCTTCACCAAGTGCTGGAAGCAAATGCCCGCGCGTCCGGCCATCGAAGGTCCTCGCGAGGATGACGACAAAGGCTGGTGGCGGGAACTGGTCGATCGGGTCATCGATGAGGTCGCGCCAGGCACCAGCGAACTGGATCGAGACGCGTTCTTCGAAGTGGCCTACTCGCATTTTGCCGAAGCAGGAGTGTGGGAACTCTATCCCGACGTGATCGAAGTTCTCGAAGCTCTGCGACCACGCTTCGATCTCGCCGTCGTCTCAAACTTCGACGGCCGCTTACGCATGATCCTGGAGCACCTCGGCGTCTCCCAATTTTTCTCCCAGGTCTTCCTCTCCAGCGAACTCGGCGCCGACAAACCCGAACCGGAAATTTTCCGCCGCGCTTTGCAATTGAGCCGTGCCCGGCCTAACGAGACTTTGCATGCCGGCGACGATCCGGTGCGCGACTGGCAAGGCGCGGAGGCGGCGGGATTATCCGTCTTCCGTCTCCAGCGTCCGCAAAACTCGCTGCGTGATTTACTTTCGATCCTGGAATCCTGAATTGCAGCGACCCTTGAACTGGATTACAAACGTTCCTCCCGATTCGGGTGGTAGCTCAATGGTAGAGCCGCCCCGAAAGCTTTCGAGATTGGTTTGCGGGGGGGCGATCCATGAGGGAATGAATGAAGCGGGTTGGTAGCTCAATGGTAGAGCAGCCCCGCAAGCTTTCGGGGTTGGTTGCGGGAGGGCGGTCCATGAGGGAAAGAATGAATGAGGCGGGTTGGTAGCTCAACGGTAGAGCAGCCCCGAAAAGCTTTCGGGGTTGGTTTGCGGGAGGGCGGTCCATGAGGGAAAGAATGAATGAAGCGGGTTGGTAGCTCAATGGTAGAGCAGCGCCCTTTTAAGGCGTTGGTTGCGGGTTCGAGTCCCGCCCAACCCAGCTCGCCCGCAGCCTGCGTTTACATCCTCCGTGGAGCGTCAGGACGACACTATATTGGCTGCACTGAGAATTTGCAGAGACGCGTCGCGGAACACTCCCGTGGCAACAATCACACGACGCGACGCCTCGGCGGTGATGTCCAACTCGTGGCATTCAAGCAATTCCCTTCAATGGCACAAGCTCGTGAGATCGAACTCGCTCTCAAGCGTAAAAAAAATCCACTACTCGCTCTGAAGCATTTGCAAACTATCCTTTAGAGCAGCCCCGAAAGCTTTCGGGGTTGGTTGCGGGTTCGAGTCCCGCCCAACCCAGCTCGCCCGCAGCCTGCGTTTACATCCTCCGTGGAGCATCAGGACGACACTATATTGGCTGCACTGAGAATTTGCAGAGACGCGTCGCGGAACATTCCCGTGGCAACAATCACACGACGCGACGCCTCGGCGGTGATGTCCAACTCGTCGCGTTCAAGCAATTCCCTTCAATGGCCCAAGCTCGTGAGATCGAACTCGCTCTCAAGCGTAAAAAAAATCCACTGCTCGCTCTGAAGTATTTGCAAACTATCCTTTAGAGCAGCCCGAAAGCTTTCGGGGTTGGTTGCGGGTTCGAGTCCCGCAAAACCCAGCCCTCCGAAGACCGGATCTTAGAGGGAAAATCGCCCTTCCAGGGCGCGGCGTTACGCTTCACGAAGGTCAGTAGATCGGCATTGATGGTGTCGGCCTCGGTCGTGGGCATGCCGTGTGGAAAGCCTTGGTAGGTTTTCAGTGTGCTGTTCTTCAGCAACTTTGCCGACAGCGGCGCCGAATCGGCATAAGGCACGATCTGGTCGTCATCGCCATGCATCACCAGGACCGGCACGGTGATCTTCTTCAGGTCTTCGGTGAAGTCGGTCTGGGAGAAGGCGACAATGCCGTCATAATGCGCCTTCGCACCGCCCATCATCCCCTGGCGCCACCAATTCCAGACGTTGCCCGGATTGGGTTTCGCACCAGGACGGTTGTAACCATAGAACGGTCCAGCCGGCACATCGTAATAGAACTGGGCCCGGTTCGTGGCGACCTGCGCCTGAACCCGTCAAACACCTCCTTGGGCAGCCCGCCCGGATTGGCCGCCGTCTTTACCATCAGCGGCGGCACCGCGGCAATAATCACCGCTTTCGCCACCCGGCTTTCGCCGTGGCGCGCCAGATAGTGCACCACTTCGCCGCCCCCAGTGGAGTGGCCGACATGCACCGCTTCCTTGAGGTCGAGATGTGCGGTTAGGGCCGCCAGGTCATCGGCGTAATGATCCATGTCATGGCCGTCATCGGTTTGGGTGGAGCGGCCATGGCCGCGACGGTCGTGGGCGATGACACGATATCCTTGCTTGAGGAAGAACATCATCTGCGCATCCCAATCATCGGCCGAGAGCGGCCAGCCGTGGCTGAATACGATGGGCTGACCTGTCCCCCAGTCCTTATAGTAGATTTCCGTGCCGTCTTTGGTGGTGATGGTGCTCATATTGATTTATTTTGGTTTGGCTTAATGAAGACGCTCGTCAGGGTGCGGTACTCAGTGCGGACATACGCGGCGCCCGTCGGAGGCGTTCCTTTATAATGACCATGGCGCGGCGGTTATTGGCGCTCACTTGGCCGGCACAACAAGCGGTTTCCCTTTCTCGACGACATACGTCGCGAGCTCGGCCCCGTTGCCGGGACCGACGTTCTTCGCCGAGTGAATCGTTCCGGCCGGGATGAACAAGACCTCGCCGGCCTTAAGCGTCACCGGCGGCTTTCCCTCGACGCGATACTCGAGCAATCCTTCGATGACATAGATGATTTCTTCGCCCGGATGCGTATGCCTGGCGGCGACCACTCCCGGCTCTATGTCGATCCGTGCTTGGACCACCTCGCGTCCGGGAACGCTCAGATCGTGCCGCTGAAGATCAGTGCGTTCGACTCCCGGCTGCTGCGCCAGCGCCAAACCGCCTCCGGCGATCAGCAGCGCTATTGCCATGATGAACGGTGAGGACATTGCGGACCTGGCCAGTTTGTTTAACATGGGGAAACTCTGCCGCCGCGCCCAAGCCCGGACTATTGGACGTTGGACGGAATTATTTCCACTGCCTCGGAACGAGCAGTCCCTCGTCCTTTTGAAGGAGACCGCACGATCGTGCCCGCGGCGCGCCGGCGTTGTTTGCCGACGCGAAGGACCTGATTCGGAGCAAACAATACGAGCTTGCCTTCGGAGTAGACTCCGTGATCAATGCTTCGTGTGATGTTTAGTGGAAACGGCGAGATCGCAGTGCGACTGGGCGCGGCTCTCATACTCGGCGGGGCACTCGGTTTGAACCGCGAACTGCACGGCAAACCAGCCGGCTTGCGCACCCATGGTTTGGTCAGCCTGGGCGCAGCCGCCGCCACGATCGTCTCGCTCGGACTTCCCGGCGAGTCGAGAGCGATAGATGCAAACGCGATCAGCCGAGTCCTGCAGGGTATTCTCACCGGGATCGGGTTTCTCGGCGCCGGAGTGATTCTCCGCGATCCCACTGGGCACGTCAGTGGTCTTACCACGGCCGCGACCATCTGGATCTGCGCCGTGCTCGGGGTCGTCTGCGGTCTCGGTTACTGGTCGGTTTTGGGGATCGCTCTGGGCCTGACCGTACTTGTGCTGATCGTCGGTAAACCGATTGAGCACCTGGCCGAGCGTTTATGCAAACGAAACCGATCCAAGCCGCCAGATCCCAGCGTGTAAATTAGGCGACAATCTGGTCATGAGAGGACCTCCAGCGATGCGATCTTGTCGCCGTCGAGCGTAAAGACGAATTCAAGCTCGATCGGGCTGCCAGGAAAATTCCCGGTGAGCCGGTTGGTGACAATGATCTTGCCCCCTGTCTGAACGCACGAGAGCGGCTCGACCGTATGCTGATACTTCTTCCTGGTCTCAGCCTCCCATTGCTTGATGGCCGCCAACCCTTCGACCGTTTTACCTTCGTCTCGCACGACGGCATTTGCGGCAAAGCACTGGGCCACGATTTCCGTATGACCCTGGTTTTCGGCAGCGAAGTAGATTGCGATGGGCACTGGAAGATTGAGTTCCATGTTTGCTATGCCCCCTTCCGGGCATCGCGCTCGCCTCGAAATCCAAGGAGCTTGCGCCGCTTGATCATGTGCGCCACCGGCAGAGGCACCATTTTCTCCCAACCAGCCTGGCCCGCCCGCAGTTTCGCCAAGACGTCTCGCGAGAAAATAGGCAGATACTCCTCCTGGTATCCGCGAATGCTTTCAATGCTGCGATTCCTTAACAGGTAGGAATAAAGATCCTTGAGATGGGGCGCGACTTGCAGGTTTTCCGCGGTGACCAACGGTTGATCGCGAGTGGGACGCAACGGGTAAACATAAAGCTTCAGATCGTTTTTGAAGAGGCGGCCGAAGGATTCCAGAATGCCGCCGTCCAGGTCTGAGTAATATTTCTCGTCGAAGATTTGTGTGAGACTGGGCACGCCCATGACAAGGGCGACTCTCCTCTTACTGTAACGAAACAGATAACCCGCGAGGCGGTGATAGGTGTCGTAGTTGGAGATAAGCACCGTCTTACCCAGGGTGCGGAGCATATCCACCCGGTCGAGAAAATCTTGATGCGCGATCTCGCCATGGTCCGTGAGGTTGTTGAGAGTCATCTCCATCAGGACGACAAGCTCTTCGCCATCGACATCGGGCTCCTGAACAAACTGAGCCTGGGCGCACTCCAGCATGTCGATGGTCACGTTCGTGATCGGGTGGAAGCTGCCGCGTTCGACCAGGATCGGCTTTTTGTACAGGACTTCAGAGACCTCCACCACTTCACCCTTGGCCGTGAACATGGCGGCCCCGGCCAAATTCTGCTGCACCAGTTGCAAGCTCATCAAGCGATTGTCCACCTCACGAAAGGCCGGGCCGGAAAACTCGATCGTGTTGACTCGCAACCGCTCGGTCGTTAGGCCATCAAGCAACGAGGCGATTAATTCCTTCGGCTGCTGGTGCCGGTAAATGGCGCCATGCACCAGGTTGACGCCGAGGATGCCCAACGCTTCCTGTTGCTGGAGATTCTCCCGGTCATTCAACCGCGCATGAATGATGATCTCGGACGGCTTCGCCCGTGGCTCATCCTGGAACCGAATCCCCAGCCACCCATGTGAATTCTCCGGGTGGACATAACTGCGGGCCGCCACGGTATCGGCAAAGACAAAGAATTTGACGCTGGCGCCCCGCTTCCTGCCCAGCCGCTTCAGCAACAGTTGATACTCGTGGTCCAACATGCTTTGCAGGCGCTTTCGGCTCACGTAGCGATCGGAACGCCCGTAGATCGCGTCGCTCACCGTCATGTCGTAAGCCGAGATCGTCTTGGCAATTGTGCCCGCCGCACCGCCGACCCGGAAAAACCACCGCGCGACTTCCTGGCCGGCCCCGATCTCGGCAAAGACGCCGTACTTGCTCGGATCGAGATTCACCTCGAGCGCCTTCTGGTGGGTATTCGGAGCTTCGCTCTTTGCCGGCACAGGATTCGGACGAACTTTGGGGAGAGAATTCGCTCCTCTACTTCTCTTCATGATATTGAAATCGCACCGAAAGTTTAGTCGTTCGCCGCACCGGAGATGGTGAGGACAACGCGGAAGCGTACCTTGCCGCTGTTCATTTGCTCATAAGCGTCCGCCACGCGGCTGAGCGGATATTTCTCGATCATCGGGTGCACGCCAGTTAACGCGCTGAATTCCAAGGTATCCTGCGAATCTTTCGCGGTGCCGGAATACCAACCCGACACCGATCGCCTTCCCATGATTAGCGGCATCATGCTCATGGTCAGCGGTTCGTTAGGCGCGGCCGGCACCAGCAAGTTGCCGTCCGGCGCCAAGCCATCTACCAGCGCGGAAATTGCCTGGGCGTTCGGTGCCGTTCCCAAGATCACGCGCGCGCCGCCGAGCTTTTGCATTTCCGCCGACGCATCGCCGCTGCCCGAATCGATGTAATGATGCGCGCCCAGTTTTTTCGCCAACGCTTCCTTGTCCTTTCCCCGGCCCACCGCCACGGTCCTGAATCCCATCCGCCGCGCGTATTGCACTCCGAGATGTCCCAGTCCACCGATACCGTGCACCGCCACCACGTCGCCGGCGCGCGCTCCCGAATGGCGGAGCGCGTTGAAGACCGTGACGCCCGCGCACATGAACGGCCCGGCTTCTTCCGCCGGCAATTCATCGGGAATCGCGGCCAGCACCGCGGCCGGTGCGATCAGGTACTCCGCATATCCGCCATCGAAATCGATGCCGGTGATCTTGCGATTGACGCACATCGCGAAATCCCCGCGCCGGCACGGTTCGCATACGAAACAATGTCCGCCATGCCAGCCCACACCGACGCGCTGACCTTTGCTCCATCCCGTGACGGTGGCGCCGACCGCCTCGACGCGGCCGGCAATCTCATGACCTGGCACTCGAGGAAACTGAAGCCCGGGCCAGATGCCCTCCTTGACGAGCACATCGCTGTGGCAAATGCCGCATGCCTCGACTTTCACGCGAACCTGTCCGGCGCCTGGCTCCGGGATCTCGCGTTCAACCAATTCCCAATCCCCGCCCGCCTTACTGATTTGCGCCGCTTGCATTTTCATATTCGTGAAATCAAATCGCAGCCATCGGACCAGCGACTAACGCAGCCCTCCCGCGATAAGCAGCGTCTCGCCGGTGATCCAGCTGGAATCATCCGATGCGAAGAAAACCGCCGCCGGCCCGATGTCGCGGGGTTGACCGATGCGACCGAGAGGTGTTTGCGCCTCGAAACTCTTGCGCATATCGCCTTCGGTGTAACCGCCGGCGATTGCTCCTTCTGTTTCCACCATGCCGGGATTGATCGAGTTAACGCGAATTTTTCGCGGACCGAGTTCTTTCGCGAGTGTGCGTGTGATCGCATCCACCCCGCCCTTCGTGGCGTTATAAACCACCGCTGTCGGCGGTGTCAGAGAGCTGGCCAGTGAGCCGATGTTGATGATGCTGCCGCCGTCGGAATCGAAGTGCTTGATGGCCTCTTGCGTCGTCAGGAGCAAGCCGACAACATTCACGTCGAATAGCCTGTGGATATGCTCCTCAGTGACTTGTTCCAGCGGCACGAAGTCATAGACCCCTGCGTTATTGACCAGGATGTCGATCTTGCCGAACGCCTTTTTTCCAGCCGCAAAGAGCCGTTCCACATCCGCTTTCTTGGCGACGTTACCTTGCACGGCAACAGCTTTTCCGCCCCGTTTTGTGATTTCATCCACCACTTTGTCTGCATCGGACTTTGCCGACGCGTAATTAACGACTACCGCCGCGCCTCCGGCGGCGAGATGTTTGGCGATGCCAGCGCCGATTCCCTTCGAAGCGCCGGTCACCACCGCGACTTTCCCGTTCAGCTTTCCGTCTTTCATTATGTGCCCCTCATTTCTTTGTTTTGGAATTCGTCACCTTCCCTTGTGCTTACTCTCGTGGACTGAGAGGTGCCCAGCCACTGGACATAGGACTGATTTATTCCCACTGCCTCAGAACGAGCACCGCCTCGTCCTTTCGAACGAGGGATGCCACGGCGCAGCTGTTGATCGCGTTGAATGAGAAGACTTGCACAGGCTACGCGAATTATCTCGGCCAGGAACAAGACGCTCAATTGTGCTCGCAAACCTTCATCTTCGTATCTGCTTGGCGTCTTCAGCCCGGAGGGTTGATGGATCTTAGCCGATCCAGACGGGCATGGATAAAGTGGGGCTCTCGCCAGACGCGATCGCCCGATCCATCGTGTTCGCGATCAAACAGCCCGCCGATGTTGACGTGGGCGAGATCATTGTTCACCCCACGGCGCAGAGCGATTGCGGATTTCAAATGCGGAGTTCGGAATGCGAACAGGGAGATCTAACTACCGTCAATTAACTTCTTCGCCCAACGCGGCCTGACCTTTGCGCAGGAAAGTCTTAACCAGCTCGCCCTCGCCACAAACGGTCAAGTCGCTAAACCGTTTGAACCATCCGCCGATCGGGACCTCGGGCGCGGTATCAAGCCATTGCGCGAACTCGCCGAGTTGGCCTGGCGAAATTTCGCGTGAGCGGATGCGGTCTAGCAAATGATGGAGCAGAGCCGGCGGCAGGTTCCGCCGGCGGATTTTAGGCATCGCGCTCCGCGCCGTAAAAGCCGCGGATAATCGTCTCCCGAACGCGCGAGGCCTCGACAGGATTCTCCGCGTTGACCAAACGTTCGGCTAAGGTGGACAATTCCGGACCGCTGAGCTTCCGCTCGGCGTCGAGCTGATAGACGAAGCGCACGACACCAGCCTGCTCTTCCGGCGTGAGGCCTTTGATCTCGTCGATGATCTGCGACGCAGTCACGGCGGGAGGCTAATTCGCGTCCTGGGAAGCATCAAGTCTTGCGTCGCCGATCTGGCCATTTCACCGCCCAGAGTTAAGGCATCGATTACGATCAGGAGCAGGAGCACGAGTAGGATTGGCGTGACGCCATTAATTGCGAGCAGCCGCGGCGAGGGCGTTTTGGACGCCGGCGATGGCCATGCCGCCTTCGCCAACGGCGGCCGCGCAACGTTTCACCGAACCGGACCGGACATCGCCCGCGGCAAAAACACCGGGAAGACTGGTCTCGAGCGGGCCCGGGCGGCGTCTGTTCGCTTTCCAGGCGGGCGATTCCGCCACGTCGGAGCCCGTTTTGATGAATCCTTTTTCGTCCCGCTCGATCTCGCCCGGCAGCCATTCGGTGCAGGGATCGGCGCCAATCATGGAAAAAATCGCGGGCGTTCGGACGACGCGCCGTTCGCCGGTCGCGGTGTTTTCCAGCTCGGCTTCTTCCACCAGTTTCCCGCCAGACATTTTGCGAACCTGGGTGCGAAAGAGAATCTCGATGTTCTCTTTCGCTTCCACCCGTCGCGAAAGATAGGTCGACATCTTGGAGAGATCGTCGCCGCGGATAACAAGGAGGACTTTGGCGGCGCCATCAGAAAGGAACATCGCAGCCTGTCCCGCCGAATTGCCGCTGCCAGCGACGATGACCGTGGCCCCGCGACAAATCTGGCCTTCGAGCGCGGTCGCGGCATAGTAAACCCCCATACTTTCAAATTGTTCGCACCCCTCCGCCTCCAAGCGGCGGTAGTTCGCGCCGGTCGCGATCAAGACACTCTTCGCTCGCAGCACCGCAGAGCAACCTTCCGTCTCAAGACAGGCGCGATACTCGCCATCAGGGTTGTATCGCAGGGAAAGGGCCGAGGCTGGGGTGGAAAACATCGCGCCGAATCGGTAGGCCTGAAGCTGAGCGAGCCAGGTCAGTTCGCCACCGCTAACGCCGGTGGGGAATCCAAAGAAGTTTTCGATGAGTGACGAGGAACCGGCTTGTCCGCCCGGTGCATAACTTTCCAAAACGACCGTCTTCAATCCCTCGGACGCGGCATACACTGCGGCGGCCAGTCCGGCCGGCCCAGCGCCAACGATGGCCAGGTCGCAGAAAACTTCTGTCTCATTTTCTTCCGCGAGCGATCGCAGCAAGCCCGCTTCCCTCGCGACCTCGCGCAACGAAGGCCGTCGCAGGCGCGCACCGGCCGGAGTGATCAGGACCGGCAAATCGCGACTAGATAAGTGAAAACGTTCGCCCAGCGCCTTGCCCTGTTCGCTTTCAAATTCGATGAGCCGATGCGGGATGCGATTCTTGTCGAGGAAATCATCGATCTGATGTCCATCGCGCGCGTCGCGGTTTGCCAAAACACGCATTCCCGCGAATTCGCGATCGCGGCTTATTCGTCGCCGTCGCATGATCAAGGCATCGACGATGGTCTTGCTCACGGCCGGAATTTCCGCCAGCGCGCGCCGAAGTTCCGCGGCCGGAATGTGGAGTATCTCCGCCTCGTCCGATTTGACTCTGGACGAACCGAGAATCGATGTGCCCTGAAGCATCGAGACGTCGCCCATGAAATCGCGTTCACGCGCGGTAGCGAGACTGTATTCGACGCCATCACGCGTCTCGAAGGCCTCGAGTTCGCCGCGCAAAACAATGGCCAATCCAAGATCACGCTGCCCAGCTTTGAAATGCACCTCGCCGCGTTTCAGCACCCGGTGTTCGCCCAAGGGTTCGAGGAGCGAAAGCTGGTGATCGGTCAGTTTCGGGAAGGCGATACTTTCCGTATCGCGATAGAACTGTTCGTCTTCCTGTTCTTCGGGTGTCATTTCCCGGACTTTACGCGGCTGAACGCGCGATCAAAAGGCGAAGATGTCAGCATTGGGACGGCTCGGAATGGTTTTGTGCTTTGTTTTCAGTCGTAGAGGAAGAGCAGGGTGAGAAAGCCCGCCAGAATTCCGAGCACAGGACTGAGAACAGCGAACCAGAATGGGCCGTTCCAGCCCGCGTCGGTCATGGCATTGAATTCAGTTTTCATCGTTTTCATTCATTGTCGGGTGCGACGGAGATCTAACCACTCGCGGCACTGACCAGCTATTGGACATAGGACGGATTTATTCCCACTGCGTCGGGACGAGCCGCATCTCGTTCCTTTGAAGGAGCCATTGTTGCTGAATTGCATGTCAATTCGTCGTCAGGAGCGCCTCCGGTCTTTCCGCCGCGAGTGCTGTCCGACGCTCATCTGAAACGTGAGGCGAGAGATACCGCCTAACGATTCGTTCAAAGCGCAGGATCTAGAGGGCTGGTTCCGCCCCTAACGGGGGCGCGGACTGGGTTGGTGCGGATGCAGGAGCTTTGGCGTGGCGCTCTTTGAACCACATGATCACGACGTAGAACACGGGCGTAAGGAAGAGACCGAAGCCGGTGACACCGAGCATTCCGAAAAAGACAGCGGTGCCGAGAGCCTGTCGCATTTCGGCGCCGGCGCCGCTGCTGATGACCAGGGGAAGAACGCCGAAAATAAAGGCAAAGGAAGTCATCAGGATCGGGCGCAAGCGGAGGCGGCAGGCTTCGACGGCGGCAGTGAAACGATCTTTCCCGTCGCGATCCTGAATCTGTTTCGCGAACTCGACAATCAGAATGGCATTCTTGCAGGCGAGCCCGACCAACACCACGAATCCGATCTGGGTGAAGATGTTGTTTTCCATCGAGCGGAGCCAGACGCCGCCGATCGCGCTGAACAGACACATCGGGACAATAAGAATGATCGCGAGAGGCAAGGACCAGCTCTCGTAAAGCGCCGCCAGCAACAGGAAGACAAACAAAACGCAGAGCGGGAAGATGTAGATCGCGCTGTTGCCAGCCAACTTTTGCTGGAGCGACAGTTCAGTCCACTCGGTGGTGAAGCTCGTCGGCAGGCTTTCCTTCGCTATTCGTTCAACCGCGGCCAAAGCGTCACCCGTGCTGGCACCCGGTGCCAGCTGGCCGCTCAGGTCCGCGGCCGGAAACATGTTATACCGGGTAATCTTGTCGGCGCCGCTCACCTCCTGCACCGTTGAAACGGATCCGAGCGGTACGATGCCGCCGTTCGTGTTGCGCGTCTTGAGCAAACGGATGTCTTCGGGCTTAAGGCGAAATTCTGAGTCGGCCTGGGCAGTCACGCGGTAGGTGCGCCCGAAGAGCGTCAGGTCGTTCACATAAGCGGAACCGAGATAGGTCTGGAGCGTCCCGAAGATATTGCTCAGCGGGACGTCCATGCTCTTCGCCTTCACCCGGTCCACGTCGAGCCAGAGCTGCGGTACGTTCGCGCGAAACGTCGTGAGGTTGTTCGTTAGGCTCGGTGCTTGATTCGCTTTCACCGCCAGGGCGAAAGCCTGGGTTTGCAGTTCTTCAAGGCCGGCATTGCCGCGATCCTGGATGAAAAGGCGGTAACCGCCTGCATTGCCAACCCCAGCCACCGCCGGCGGAGGAAATACCGCAACCAACGCCTCGGGAATCTCGGCTCGAACCCGCGCGTTCAGCTTTGCGACAATAGCGGGCATGCTCGCCTCGGCCGTGTCACGTTCGGCGAAGCTCTTGAAGGGCAGAAAGACCGCGGCGGTGTTCGGCTGGTTGCCGCCGAAGAGGTTGAAGCCGGCGATTTCAATGGTGTCGAGAATGCCGGGAGTTTCGCGCGCGATCTTTGCGATCTTATCGACCACGGCCTGCGTGCGATCGAGGGATGCCGCGTCCGGCAGTTGCGCGTAAGCGACCGCGTAGCCCCGATCCTGGGCAGGGAGGAAGCCGCCGGGCACAACTTTGAAACCGAGCGCGGTCAGGCCCAACAAACCGGCGTAAATGAGCAGGACGACTGCAGCGAGCCGGGTCAGGCGCCCAACGGTTTTGCCATAGGCGTTCGAGCTCCAGGCAAAGACTTTGTTGAAACCCCGGAAGAACCAGCCGAGGAGGCGGTCGATCAGTTGTTGAAACCGATCCTTTTGCGCTCCTTGCGGCTGAAGGAGCAGCGTGGCCAGGGCCGGGGAAAGAGTAAGCGAATTCAACGCGGAGATGGCCGTTGAAATCGCAATCGTGAGCGCAAATTGACGGAAAAACTGGCCTGAGATCCCGCTCATAAATGCCGTGGGGATGAAGACTGCGCCCAGCACCAGCGCGATGGCGACCAGGGCGCCACTGACTTCATCCATCGCCTTGCGCGCCGCGTCGCGGGGACTCAAGCCGTTCTCGATGTGATGCTCGATGGCTTCCACCACCACGATGGCGTCATCGACCACGATGCCGATCGCGAGCACGATGCCGAAAAGTGAGATGTTGTTAATCGAGAACCCAAAAGCGGTCATGGCGGCGAAAGTGCCAATGAGCGAGACGGGAATCGCGATCAGCGGGATAACTGCCGCGCGCCAGCTTTGGAGGAAGACAAGGACGACGAGCACGACGAGGGCGATCGCTTCGAAGAGTGTCTTCTGAACTTCATGAATCGACTCGCGCACTGAGGTTGTGGGGTCGTACTGGATTTTGTAGTCAAGCCCGACTGGAAAGCGCTGTTTGAGCTCAGCCATCTTCGCGCGCACCGCATCGGAGGTCGCAAGCGCGTTTGAACCGGGTCGCTGGAAGATGCCGATGGCCGTAGCCGGTTTGCCGCCGAGCTGGCTATTGACCGTGTAGTCACGCGCCGCCAGCTCCACCCGAGCGACATCGCGCACGCGAGTGACTTGACCGTCCGCGCCGGTCTTGATGACGATCTCGCCAAATTCTTTCTCATCCGCCAGCCGTCCCTGGGTGCTGACCGTATATTGAAATGCCGTCGCGCCTTTCGGGACAGGTTGCGCGCCAATGATGCCGGCGGCGACCTGGACGTTCTGTTCCTGGATCGCCTGAACAACATCCTGCGCGGTCAGTCCGCGCGCCGAAACCTTGTGGGGATCAAGCCAGACGCGCATCGAATACTCGCGCGCCCCGAAGACGTTGATGTCGCCGACGCCGTCGATGCGCGCGAGCTCATCGCGAACCTGAAGGAGCGCGTAATTGCTGGTAAAGATCGAATCGAGCGACCCATCCGGCGAGACCAGGTGCACTACCATGGTGATATCGGGCGACTGCTTTTTCGTCGTGACGCCGATGCGCTGCACCTCGGCCGGCAGCGTGGGAACGGCGATAGCAACACGATTTTGCACGAGCACCTGCGCGGTATCGAGATTGGTGCCGAGCTTGAAGGTGATGTTGAGGACCATGTTGCCGTCGCTCGTGCTCTGCGACGACATGTAGAGCATGTTCTCGACGCCATTGACCTGTTGCTCGATCGGCGTGGCGACTGTTTCCGCGACCACCTTGGCATTGCCGCCCGGGTAATTGGCCGTGACCTGAATGGTAGGCGGCGCGATTTCGGGATATTGCGCGATGGGCAGGGTGAAGAGCGCAATCGCTCCAATAAGCGTGATTACGATGCTGATCACCCCGGCGAAAATGGGCCGGTCGATAAAGAAGTGAGGAAAATTCATTCCAATTCGGAATTCGGAATGCGGAATTCGGAACGCGCAGAGCGATTGCGGCGCGCGGTCTTGATCGAGGTGACTGTGATCGCGATCAGCTCATCCGCCTCTTGCTTAATCGCCGTGAGCTTCGTGGCCGCGACGAGATCGGATTCCTCGAGTAATTCGAGCCAGAATAAAGTTTCGTCGGCTTCTTCTTCGACGATGCCCATTTTGGCGATGAAGTCCGCGGGCGATTTCGCGCGGCAAGCAGCGCGATAGTTAGCCGCGACCGACGTACCCGAGCGCACGATCTGCGACGCAAGCGCACGACCCGCCGTCGTCTTCGGCAACACGTCGACAAGCTTCAAAATCCGAAGCGCAAACGCCTTCGTGCGTTTCTTTAGATCCGTCTCACTCATCGCTCTTGTCATTCCGCATTCCGAACTCCGCATTCCGCATTTGCAAATTACTTCTCCTCGACGGGCTTCACCGTCATTCCCGGCTGGACCAATTGCAGCCGTGTCGAGACAACCTTCTCGCCATCTTTGAGCCCGGTTTTCACGATCCGTTTGCCCTCGAACATCGTTCCGGTCTGGATATTGCGGCGCTCAATTGTGTTGTCCGATTTGACCACAAAGACGTACTTCACTCCTTGCTGCGAGCTGATGACTTTGTCGGGAATAAGTGCGGCCGAATATGGCGTCGCGCCGGCTACCCGCACGCGCACGAAGAAGCCCGGGGTAATGAGATTTGGGTTCCAGTTTTTTAGCACCGCGCGAGCGCGGACCGTGCCCGTTCCGGGATCGAGGCGGTTGTCAACGAAGTCAATGTAGCCTTCGTGTGGAAAACCGGTCTCGTTGCCGAGCTCGACGAAGGCCGGGATCTTCGCCGTGCGTGCGCTCACGCGTTTGCCCTCGTCGCTCAGCTTTACGTATTTGAGAATCGCATTTTCGTCAGCGTCGACCTTTGCGTAAATCGGATCGACCGAGACTACGGTGGTAAGCACGCTGTCCGCGCCCGGACCTGGCTGAACGAGGTTGCCTACCGTGATGCGTGCATCGCTCACGCGGCCATCGATGGGCGATTTGATCTGGGTGAACTCCAGATTCAGGGCGGCGGAATTCTTCGCTGCCTCGGCCGAACGCGCCGCGGCAGAAGACCCTTGATAGGTGGCAGCCTTCTGGTCGAACTCACTCGCCGAAATCGTGTTCTTGGTCCGCAGATCCTTCGCGCGATCCAGTTCGATCTGCGCCAATTTGAGTTGCGCCTGCATGCGCTCGAACTCGGCTGCGGCTCGGTCGAAATCCGCCTGATAAGGGCGCGGATCGATCACGTAAAGCAGGTCGCCCTTCTTGATGATCGCCCCGGCTTCGAAATGGATCTCGGTAATATAGCCGGACACACGCGGTCGAATATCGACCGATTCGACGGCCTCCAGGCGTCCCGTGAATTCGTCCCATTCGTTTACCTCTTTCTCGATCACAGTAACGACGTTGACCGGGAGCGGCCCCGGCTGCGGCGCGGCGCTCTTTTTGCATCCCGCTGCCGTTAGGAAGACCGATAAGATCACCACGCCAGGAAGAAAGTTTTTCATCGCCTCGGGTTCTCAACTAGCTGTTTGAAATTCTGGAGATATTCGTCCGCGCTCTGGCCGGAGATCGAAGGATCGAAAACGGAACGCAACTTCACGGTGATTTCAGTGGCATCGTCGGAGAGCGGTTCGAACGAAGCCACACCCAATCCCACGTTATCCCCGATCGATCGCCAGGCTATCCTCCGCTCAGGAATTTGCCGTATGACCTCGATCACACCGCTCTGTTCCTTGCCGCCCCGATTATTGCTGAACGAAAAGTGCGTATCGTCGATTCGTTCGACGTTACCGAGCGATCTGATAAACCTCGGAAGCTCTTCGAAGCGCAACCACCGTTCATAGACTTCGGCGACCGGGGCATTCACGATGATCGATTTTTCGGCGGCGTTCATGGCGGCCGGTTCGTTCCGGTGGCAGTCGTTAGGCCCACGAGCGTCCATAGTCGTCTTTTGAGATGGTTCGACTCCATCCGTCCGTGTAGTTGAAGAGCGTCATGCTCAAGGTGAGCAACGGATCGTGACCTCGCGCGGACCGGCGAAAGATTCTGCGCCAGAGTTCCGCGAAGCTGTTTCTGCGTTGTTGTTGGGTTTTCATGATCTTGGGTTGGGTTGGATCAATGAGCCAGAACTGGCCGGCTAGAGCGGCGGGAGTTCGCAAAACTGCCCCGGGCTGCGAAAACGTTGACCAGAGATGCTCTGAACGAAGTGGAAAGCGTTTGAGCCATTCGTCGCGACCGCGAGTACCAACCGGGTGGAGTGTCCGACAACAACTCCGTCCGTTGAACTTCTGGAGGTAAGCCAAGCGCTTCGCACACGTTCAGGAAAGAGTAGGGCCAGGTGAAATCGTTCGATGCGACCCAGCTGTAAGCGTCTCTGTACATTTCGCGCCCGACGCGATCCGGGGCTCCGCGAAATCTCCGTAGGTCCTGTTTCGCCTGAGCAAGCACGCCCTTGGCCAAAGCAAGGTGAGGTTCGGAAGTCGCCCACGCCTCCGCCGCTTCATCGCTTGGTATCGTTTTCATCATGCGGAAGGTTAATCCTTCACATAAGTCCCCAGCTATTGGGCATAGGACGGAATTATTTGCCCTGCCTGCGAATGAGTCTCGTCTCCTCCTTTTGGAGGAGACAGCTGCTCTGTGAGAAAATCGGTGGTTTCGTCTGACCCAACGAGTGATTCCGCTGACCGTCGCACGTGTGTGTTAGCGCCAAGGGCGCTGCTTCATGCAAACGACGACCTGGGGCGTTGCCCCAGGCTGGCATGAACCCGCGCCTTCGGCGCTCCAGAGGTAAATCCGTGCGTCTCGGCAACTATCAACAATCAACTCCGCAAAGGAGCCTGGCTCCCACGGAGCTTTACGCTCTCAACTAAGAACTGTCTTTCCCTCCATAGGGAGAAACCACGACGATCTTTGTCCCTTTCCCACGCGCGCTCGTAACGCTAAGGGCACCGCCCATTTGGGTGACGCGCTCTTGCATTCCGGTAAGACCGAAACCGTCCTGATTCCCGTTAGTCTTGAAACCGACGCCGTTGTCTTGAAGCTCCAAACGGACCTCCGTCGCATTGAAACTGAGCCGGGCTTCGAAACGGGTAGCATGGGCGTACTTGAGCGTGTTCGTTAACGCTTCCTGCCCGATATGCAGGAGGTTTTCCTGCACCAGCGGCGAAAGTTCACGCGTCTTGCCGCGGCGCTGGAACTCAGCGTGAAGGCCTGTGCCCGCGGTGGCATCCTTGATGACGGTTTGGAGCGCTTCCCAAAAAGTGGCATCTTCCAGCGCTTGTGGCCGCAACGCGCGAACCGACCGGCGCGCTTCATTCAGACCCGCCCGCGCCAAATCACGGGCGCTTTGGAGATGATGGAGGGCATCCTTCTTGTAGCCCTTGGCCGCTGCGTCGTCAGCCGCCTGCAATTGCACGATCACACCGGTGAGGCCTTGCGCCAAGGTGTCGTGGATATCTCGCGCCATTCGATTGCGTTCTTCCAGGACCGCTGCGCGCCGGCTTTGGTCGGCAAACTCGTTTAGTTGAAGAGCGAACATCGCCTGGTGAGCAAGCGCTTGGGCCAACTCAATCTCCTCGGGCCGGTACGACGGCCGAGCTGTGTGGCGAATGCCGATGAATCCCTTCACCTGCCCACCCACTAGAGTTGGAATCGTCAGAAACTTCCTGGTTCCCCTTGAACGGAAGTAGTCGCGAAGCGCAGTGGACAACCGCGGATCGTTGTCTATGTCGTCGCAGACAGCCGGCACTCCGGTGAAAAACATCTCCTGAAGCCCCGCGTTCTCTTTCCACGAGAGCGGATCTTTCACAAACGGATGTTCCGGCTCGACGGCGGCAAGATTTTCGCCGTGCACGGCCGCGCGCATAACGAGTGCATCCGCCGGTTCGTCCAGTAACCACAGAATGACGCCTTGCGCGTTCAAGAGGCGGCCAATTGTGTTCAGCATTTGCCCAATGAATTTTTCCGGCGGAGGCGCGGTGGCAAGAATGTCGAGGCTTTGCACCAATGCCTCCACCTGCCCGCGCGCGACTTGTTCGGAAGCTTGCAACGCGCCTTCCGCTCGTTTTCGCTCAAGGGCAATACTGGCCAGATGGGTGATCTGTTCGATGATCTCGTGCTGTTCTGGAGTGGGAGTGCGCGGCTCGCGATGATAAATCGCGAACGTCCCCAGCACCCTGGACTCTGAAGAGAGGATTGGGGTCGACCAGCAGGCTCGCAATCCATGCGACAAGGCGAGGTCGCGATAATCGGCCCAAAGGGGATCGGTCGCGATGTCAGAAACGATCACCGGCTGGGCACGATAAGCAGCCGTCCCGCATGAACCCGCCGAAGGGCCAATGGGTGCGCCGTCGATCGCGTCGATGTAGGCCTGCGGAAGGCTGGGCGCGGCCCCATGCCGCAGCTGAGTGCCATTCGGCTCCAGCAACAGGATGGAAGATAGAGCACCGCTGGAGAGCTCCTCAACAAGCCGGCATAGAGCGTCCAAAATCAGCGGAAGCGAATCGCCCCGGGCCACCATCTCCAGCAGCCGCTTTTCGCCGGCCAGCAACGCCTGCGCGTGTTTGCGGGCAGTGATATCCACCGTGGTCCCGATATAGTTATCGATGTCGCCGGATTGCGTTAAGACCGGGCGGCCCACCCCCTGGACATTCTTGATCGATCCATCCGCCAGCGCGATTCGAAACTCCATGTCAAAATCGCTCTTTTCGCGAACGGCTGCATCGAGGCTTCGCTCAATAAACGATCGATCCTCCGGATGAACCGTTTCCAAAAATAATTGGAAAGAGGGCTCGGTCTTTTCCGGATCGAAGCCAAAGATCCGGAAATGTTCCTCCGACCAGACGACTTTCCCGGTGGAAATATTCCAGCCCCAGGTGCCGGTGAGACTGATTCTCTGGCCATCGGCGAGAAACCCCTCGCTCCGCCGCAGAGCTTCCTCCGCGCGATCCCGCTCAATCGCCACTCGCGCGAGGTGCGTCGCTAGTTCGATCAGTTCGAGATCGTGCGAGTTCGGGCTTCGGGGTTCACGATAATACATGCAGAAGGTTCCCAAAACTTTTCCTTCCGACGAGAGAACTGGATTCGACCAGGAAGCGCGCAGCCCATGGCTTAAGGCTGAAGCACGATGCTCCGGCACGTCCCAAAGTGGATCGGTTGCAAGGTCGGAGACAATGACTGCCGATCCTCGATATGCCGCCGTCCCACAGGAACCGGCACAAGGACCTATGGGCAGACTTGCCATTTGCTCCGTCCATTCCCTTGGGAGACTCGGTCCCGCCACGGAATCGAGATGCTGACCATCGGGACAAAGTAACAAGACCGAAGCGAGCGTGCCGGTCCGCTGCTCTTCGATCACTCGGCACAAGACATCGAGGATGCTGGTCAGGGGCACGCCTGTTGCGATCATCTCGAGCAGGCGTTTCTCACCGGTGAGCAACGCCTCCGCCCGCTTGCGCTCGGTTATGTCCTTAGCCGCGCCAACGTATTCAACGCTCGCTCCCGATTTATCCTTCACGGCATGAAACAGCATCTCAAGATGCTTGATCGATCCATCAGGCATCACGATTCGATGTCCGTATTGGAAGTCCTTCATCTCCCGGGCTGCCCGCTCCACGAATTGACGATGCGAATCGAGGTCGTCCGGGTGAATCCTTTCGCGCACCCGCTCGAGCGTAGGTTTGGTCGATGGATCCCATTCAAAGATTCGAAAGACTTCGTCGGACCAGAAGATCTCGCCGGTGACGACGTTCCAACTGAAGCTGCCCGTAAGACTGAGCCGCTCCGACTCCGCCATATAGGTCCGCGTTTGTTGCAGCGCTGCCTCCGCGCGTTTGCGTTCACAATTTTCCCGGAGGAGCTCCGCGTTATGCCGGCTGATGAGGCGGATCTGATAGAGCGCGAGCAGCAGCAACACAAACACTGCCAGGGCGGCCACGCGAAACCAGACGGTGTGATAATACGGCGTCTTAGCAATCACTCCGACCAGCCCGGGAATGCCGTCTTGGGCGTTAGCAACACCAGCTAAAGCGAATGCAATAATCAACACCGGCTTTCCAGTGCTCATGGAGGAGCAATCTTACGTCCGATGTCCGGGCGACTAAAGCTGAATCAGACCGCGCTTGTTGGCGGCCGCGATCGCTTCGGTCCGGCTCATCACATTCAACTTTGAAAAAATGCTTCTCACGTGGGTCTTCACGGTGGTTTCACTGATGAAGAGATCCGTGCCTATCTCCTTATTGCTTCGGCCGCGAGCAAGCAGCTTAAGCACATCGATTTCACGCCCCGTCAATGCGTCCCCGCTCATCCGTGAGGCCAGCTTGGCGCCCAGGGCGGGGGGAATGCAGGTTTCGCCGGCGTGCACTTTTCGAATCGCCTCCAGCAATTCCTCCAGCGGCGCGTCCTTCAGCAAGTAGGCTTTGGCACCCGCCCTGATCGCCTGATAAATCTCCTCATCGGTGTCGTACGTTGTATGCACGATCACGCGCGCGGAAACATCCAGGTCGCGAACTTCCCGGATCACACCGACGCCATTCAATTCCGGCATGCGCAAATCCAGCAGCGAAACATCAGGCCGATGCACCGTCCACAATTCCACCGCTTCGCGGCCATTATTGGCCTTCGCGACCACAGCCATGTCGTTCTGCCGGCCGATGGTCGTCGCCAAACCCTCGAGGATGAGCGCGTGATCATCCGCGATCAAAAGCCGAATTTTGTCGCGGGCCGCAGTCTTGCGTGTCGCCGGACGGCTGGAGCCGGTTCGTTTGTTGCGCGCAACAGACGCTTTCGGTCTCTTGGCCTTTGTCTTCACACGCGGCCATTGCAAACGCTAAGCGCGCCGTTGCACAATCAAAATCTTCGTGCCCGTTGTGTGTTTCCGTAGTCATCCGGAAATGGATCCTTGCGGCGACGATTCTTGGTTCGAGCCTTGCTTTCATTGATGGAACCCCTGGTCGGCGGTTCGATGGCGCGACCGTGCGGACCCACCACCGTCAAGCAACACTGAGATCCCTACGCGCCGCCTGGTCGCCATATGTGAATCACGGAGATCGTCTGCGCGTTTTGATGAGGGCGCGATTCTGCCCTCTGATTCTCCACCGATGCGGCTCGGCTTGGATACGTTTGACTAACTCGCCGTGGGTTCCATCCGGATCGTGCGCGAATTGGACCGTGGCTTGCAGAGCTTCGGGGTACTCCCTTGCTTGAGATTTGGCACTCCCCGCGAAGCCGGTATATCCTCGTCGGGAGCGCCTGACGTTCACTCGTAGTTTTTGCTTCTTAAATCTTAACTCTTAATTCTTACTTTCTTCCATGCATCGCGAACATCACAGTTGGTATTCACATCGTCTAAGCCGCGACATGGGCGTCAACGTTTACGGCAATTACGGCATGCCCATCATCGCCTTCCCCACCAGCATGGGCGACGAGCATGAACAGGAAGGCCAGGGAATGGTCCGCACCCTCGGCCCTTATATCGAGCAAGGGCGGATCCGATTCTTCTCCATCAATGGAGTCCAGAGCGATTCGTTCAGCAACAAGGAAGCGCACCCCTTCCATCGCAGCTGGCTCCAGGCGCAATACGACGACTACGTGGCGAGCGAAATCATCCCCTTCATCGACTCCCAGTGCCAGACGCCCGGCATCGCGATCACCACCTACGGCGCATCACTCGGCGCCTACCACGCGGCCAATACCCTCTTCAAACACCCCGACCGGGTGAAGCGCTGCTATGCGCTCTCCGGCGTTTACGATTTGCGCGATTCCATGGACGGGATGTATGACGACAACTTCTACTTCAATAACCCCGTGGACTACATGGCCAACCAGAACGACCCTTGGTTCCTCCACCAGTTAGCGAGCTGCGACATCCACCTCGCGACCGGCTGTGGTCCGTGGGAGAACAGCGGCCCGACCTACCGAATGTCCGAGGTGCTCTCGAGCCGAGGGATCGCCCATCATCTGGACGACTGGGGCCCGAAGGGCGGACACGAATGGCCCTACTGGCACCACCAAATGTGGGAATACGTGGGCGCGCATTTCTAAAAACGTCCGAGTCGCTGACGCGGCATCACCCTTGGACTTATCTCGCAATACTTTGCAAAGTATGACCGGTAATTTAACGGCGTGCTAAACGCGCCAAAACACGACCGAATGGATGCCGTTGGATCGTGGCCACGCATAGCGCCATCTCATTCTTAACAAGGCCTCTTGCCTCCATTTTTGCGAGATGCCGGGAGAGAGCTCGCGCCGGCATGTTGGTTGCCGCTTGGAGTTTAGCGAACGAATCCGCGCCATTCGCCAGGGCGCGAAAAATCTCGACTCGTCGCGGATGGGTGAAGCCCGTGGCCAGTTTGAAAATTGCTTCGATGGGCTGCGCTCGTCCCCGGAAGGCCAGGCGCAGTGCTTTGACAATTTCCTCGGCAGCACCTTCGCTCGTCCCCGCGGACGGCCGGTATTCCACGCGGCGGCCAACGCGTCGGCAAGTCAGCAACCCGCGCGCTTCCAAAGCGCGCAAGTATTGACTGGCAGTCGGCACCGACAAGCTCATGCGCTCGGCGACAGCGGATACGGTCTGATTTGGCTGCCGGAGCAAGAGAGCGAGTGTTTGCAGGCGTTTGCGGTTAGCCAGAACGCGGCAGGTGCGCCAAAGCGTCGGCTGACTAGAAGGCGACATTGGGGGGAGTCATATCCCCACACTTTGCAAAGTGTGACGAATTGGTCAACGCTGCGGTTTGAGGGGTTCAAGGCGCTGAATCATGGTCTCTCGATCAGTATCGAAGTTTGTGATATCCACCTCGCGACTGGCTGTGGACCGGGGGAGAACAGCGGGCCCCATCTACCAAATGTCAGAGGTGCTCAGGAATCGCGAAATTGCTCATCATCTGGAATACCCACACTTTGCAAAGTGTGACCAATTGGTCAACGCTGCGGTTTGAGGGGTTCAAGGCGCTGAATCATGGTCTCTCGATCAGTATCGGAGTTTGTGACATCCACTTCGCGACTGGCTGTGGTCCGTGGGAGAACAGCGGCCCGACCTACCGAATGTCCGATTAGCAAGCGAGGGAGAGAACCGCGAATCGACGCTAATCGACGCACATGGAGCGGACAAATTGCCGTTCATTAGCGTGCGTGGTTCACCTTCCCCTGACAATAGCCCAGCGCTTTAGCGCTGGGCTAATCGTTGCCCACATCTGGCCGAGTCCCCGCAAGGCGGGACGAAAGAACTCTGCCGTCCCTCGCGGGACTTGGATTATGGAATGGCCCTCTTCCCCAACGCTAAAGCGTCGGGCTATTATCGTCCGAACTCCTTCATCAGACCCAATATGGTTTGCATTCGCGGTCCGAGCCGGTTCAACCTGCTGGCATGAAAAGTCATCTCTTTCCCGTTGTGGCTCTCCTCTTCGCGTTCGCCTCCTTTGCAGTCTGCAACGCACGTGCGGAGGAAAAATGGGAACGCCCCGGCACGAAAGAACAGGCTGCCGTCGATCAAGCCAACAAAGAGCTTGATCGGGTGTATGCCGAGTTGATGGCCAAAGTCGATGATCCCAAGACCAGAACTGGCGACGTCGGTGTCAAAAGCGAGAAGATCAGCCTCCGCGACGCCCAGCGCGCCTGGATCAAGTGGCGAGACGCTGAAGCTCTGTTTATCGCCCGTCTTGGCGGCGCCGTCGGCGGCAGCGCCCTCCGCGTGGACGTTGCGGAAGCTCAGTTAAAGCTGATCAACGATCGCATCGCCGTGCTCAAAGCCTATCTGGCGCAAGCGCCCAGAGAATGACGTCCGCTGCGACCGAACGCTAACGCCCCCGTGTTAAAACCCTAAGGACTGACCCCTCGCTGCTTCCCTGGCGCGAGTCATGCCCACACTTTGCAAAGTATGACCACTGGTCAAGGCTACGGTTTGAGGGTTCAAGGCGCTGAGTGGACCCGTCCGATCCTGGCCGGCATGACGGACGCTAATTCCTCCGTGTTGCAGATGTTCTTCGTGCCGGGGCCTTCTTGGCGGGTGGGCGCGTCTTGGCGGCGGGTTTGGCTTTTCCTATTCCCTTGCCCATAGCATCACGCATGGCCTGATAGCCTGCGATGTAGTCCTTGACTGGGAGCCGGGCGACGGTGCTCTCAACCACATCCAGCGCGAGCTCCGACAATGTCTTGAAACGGAGACAGCCCTGGCCCATGTCCAGCTTTTTGCCGCTCTTTCCGTATTGCGCGATGAACCACTCCCGCAGCGCTGGCTGCCCGTAGAAACAGATCATGTGCAACGCCATGTACGCTTTCTTTGACGCCACGCTGATGAGTGGCAGGGGTACCTTTGAGTTGCCGCCATAGCCGGTGGGGTACGTGGAGAGCGGAACGAACCAGCTGATCATGCCGAACTGGATGCCTTCCTTGTATCCCGGTGGCAGGGCCCGGTTGATTCCCCGGCGAACTTCGCTCAACGCCTCACGGCGGTCCGCGGGGAGCGCGGCAAGATACTCAGTCACGGTAGATGCTGGCATGGGGCAAGCCTACCATGAGGGCTTTTGCCGGGGCAACCGCAACGTCCGACTACGCGAAGCGCGAAAGCGCGCGTATCAAAGATATGACGAGGCCATTCGCCGACCGAATGTCAAAATGCCCTTAGATGCGACCTCCAGCTCAGCGCCCCTGGAAGGCGACATAGCGGGAGTCTGTCCACACTTTGCAAAGTATGACCAACTGGTCAATGCTGCGGATTAGCTCCAACGGCTGAGTCCAACTACTTGATCCTGCCGAACTGGATGCCTTCCGTATCTCAGTGGTAGGGCCCGGTTGATTCCCCGGCGAACCTCGTTCAACGATCACGGCGATCCGCGGGGGAGCGCGGCAAGATACTCAGTCACGGTGGATGCTGGCATGGGCAAGCCTCCCACGAGGCCTTTTGCCGAAGCAACCGCAACGTCCGGATACACGCCGAGCGCCGAAAGCGCGCATATCAAGGACGGCGCGGCCATTCGCCAGGCAAATGTCAAAACGTCGATGCGCCGCCGCCTAGCGTCTCTCGAAGGGGACGTGGCGGTGAGTCACGTCTACACTTTGCAAAGTGTGACCAACTTGGTCACTGCGGTTTGAGCGCCCGCAAGGCGTAGAGGCATAAGGGGTCACCCATGCGTGGCGAATTCGCCGCGCTGTTCCCAGCGACGCGGCCGGTGCCAATTGGCTTGCTCGCGGGCGGGTCATTTGCCGAACATGTGGCGCATGGCAATTCCTGTGCTGCCCTGGCTCGCCGTCGGGCTGCTCACTTTTCTCAACCTACCGCCAGCGTGAACTGCTGCAAGCTGGACTGGCCGCGGCGGCTCTGCTGCTCGGCCTCGGCGGCTTCGGCTATTGGCTGTATCTGTCTCGTCGGTCGATGCAGCGGAGTTCCGCCATACGCACACGCGAGATTCAGGCTGTGCTCGGGCCGGGGTTCACGCTCCACGACGACAACGCCGGCCATTTCCTTGAAGTGCTCCGGCGCGCCAGCACGACGCTGCGCCGGCGCGACATCATCCAGTTGGCCAATCGCTTCGAAGGCCCGTCTGACGACGGCCGCAGCATGCAGTTGATGGAAGCCGGCTATCGCGTCAGCACCGGCCGCTCCGTATTCTTCATCTGGCAGACGATCGCCTGTGTTGGTAACCAGAAATGGACCTTCCCGCAGTTCTCGATCAAGCCGCGCGGGTTCTGGTCGCGACTCGGTGTGAGCGGACACGGTATCCGCTTCCGGGCGCATCCGAGATTCAGCGCGCGCTTCAAAGTAAGGTGCGCCGATGAAGCGGGCGCACGCCGTTTTCTCGTTCCGCGGCTGCTGGAAGAATTCGAGCGTTTTCCCGACCTGGTGGTCGAAGGTTGCGGCGGTCATCTCGTCCTCTTTCGTCCGAGAAAAATCCTCGAGCCCGCCGCGTTTCCACGGTTTCACGAT
>DASZDO010000049.1:0-32723 GCA_035941955.1 Chthoniobacterales bacterium | reverse complement strand
AGTGTTGCGACGATGCACTACCCCAAGAGATCTGGGAGGGCAAAACGCAGGCGAGCCACTCAAATGATTCCCTCTTCTCTCCAGGCGCCGATGCGGATTCGGTGCGAGTGCGCCGTGATGAGGTGCGGGCCGGCATCGATTGAAAAAGCGGCGCGGGTGAGAAAAGGCGATGAACTGCGTCGGCTGGTATACGACAACCTGGGTTGGCTGATCGTAAGCGACAGCCTGCGGCTCGGGATCAACCGTTTGAACTACCGCCGGTTCCTGGGCCACTTCCGTGTAGGCCGGCGCAACGGCGACGGTGGAACTGTGTGTAAGACTTGCGCTGGCATTTCGCTGTGGAGCGATTTGCTGATAGTACAACTGTGCTGCCAAAGCCCGATACCGCTCCACGGCTTCTGGCGAGTACTCGTTGGGCAACGCGGGAGCCAGCTGCCCTGGGACTAGCTGAGCCGGTTCGGGGTCGGTGCGGTCATCCGCCACATCGGCACGTTGGTCTTTGACGGCCGCGGCGAGTTCCGTCGCCAACTCCCGCACTTCCGCGGCGGTGCGCGGCGGGGCGGCGTCGAAGCGAAAAAACAGCAGGCAGGACGCGACGCCGATAAAAATGCCGAATTGGATCGCAACAAGATGTGCAAATTTCAGATTCATTTCCCCAAGCCCCTCCAGGCGATAACAGAGATGACGGAACCAAAAGAGTTATCCTTCAATCCTGCAAAAATCTTCTCCGAAACCGCGCAGCCCGACAATCTCAAAATTTGTCCGGCTTGAAAGGAGCGTTCGCTTCGCCCACAATGGAATCTTTGGTGCGCATCTGGCAGCTCTTCGCGCCTTCCTTGCCTGCCGGCCTTTCCGGGAAGATGATTCTGGTGAATGAAAATCGTGCGGAGCGAAGAGGAGATTGATCACATCCGCGCACGCATCCCGTCGCACCTGCATCATCGATGATAGAATTCGTCAAGGAATTGGCCAAGACCGCTCTCGCCGTGCTCGTAGCGGTTGTCGGCATCATCGCGTTTGCATTGAGCTGCTGCGGTATACTTTTCAATTGGCCGCTAAGAGTCGATCAACTGCAATGTGGAATCGTTCTGCGTTCCGGGACAAAGTGGCAGACATTATTCGATTTCTTCTTTTGGCTGGGCAGGGCTGATTCCGAGAAATGGACACAGGCTCACGCGCTCACGTTTTGCGCGCTGATTTTAGCCTTTGTCTTGGCCACCGGGTCCGCCCTCCTTTCATCCGCTTCACTGGAGAAAAAATCGAACGTGATAACTCTATTTTTCCTTGTCTTCGTCGGAATCTTTTTCGCGCTCTTTACCAATATTCGTTATGAGACTGGGCGGTGGCTGGTGGGGTTGATTCCAGACGGCAGTCCGGTCGAGGACAGCCCCGACCGAGTTAGGAGTCTTGAGGTCAATTTGTTACCTCGAAATGCGCCGAACGATAACGACTTTTGCGTTCTTTTGAAAAACGAAACGAATGAAGAAATAGCCTATGCGACCAAGAATGAGGGAGAGTGGTATCACGACCTTATTGTCGCCGATGAATGTGCCCTGAAATGTTGGCCGGCCAATAAGGAACTGTCGAGGCCGGTAGTCTTTATCGCGAGCACGAATGGACGCAAGGCAACCTGTTCCAAGTGGTTTTTGTATTCCATTACTTCACGAGAGATGAGTGAAGCTGCCTCTAGGAATGGGTTCGAAGATATGTTGCTTTATCGTCTGAGGATAAATGCGAACCGGGAGATAGAAATGATCTCGCCCCAAATCCGGCCCTTGCGTTAGAGTCGCAATTAGAACGACTTGTTTTTGGAGCCGACGCCCTCGTCCACAACTTCTACCGGATTTTTTCCCGCCGGGCGATGCTTAACGCACGATGGCAGCGAGTTGCGCCGCGTCCTCCGGCGGTAGTTCGAGCGCTTCGATAACGGCTTTTCGTGCGTCGGCGGGAGCCTCCGATAGATTCTCGGCAACGGCCGTGAGGACATCATGGCGGAAATCACCGGCAGTAGTGGCCAGAAACTGTTTCAATTCGTCGCCTGCCAGGTGTCGCACGAATTCGACTGCGATGGCCGATCGCGTTGGCGACGGGAGTCTGGCCATCCAGCTCACGGAGCCATCCGGATCAAGCTCGCGCCATTGATCAATAAAACGGGACATGGTGGCTGGCCAGTCGTCCGGCGAGAATTTCGTGACCCACTCGGCCAGGCCTTCGCAGAGGGCGGTGCGGCTGGTTTCGCTGTTAGCGAAGAGGTCGATGTTGGTGTCGAGGATACCGTCAAGCGCCGCCTGGCGGGCCTCTTTCGTAGGAAGATGACTGATGAATTCAGCCGCGTCGTCTGCTGAACTGAGGAAGGTGAGACGTGCGACCCCTTTCAGACTGGGCTGCACCGCTTCGTCGGTGGCGTGTTCGGTCAAGTAGCGCCGGGCGCTCGCCGGATCATCCTGATAAAGCCCCTTGAGGTAGTCACTCATGATCTCGGGTTTCTTCCTGAGATCGGGATGTTCCTTGAGCCAGCGCTCCGCCGCGGCGGGGTCCGCGGCCGCGAGACACTGGACGATACCGCTCGCCGCGAGGTCCGGGTAAATCCTCTGGTATTCATCGGCGAACTGCGCCGCTGCTGCCGGATCGAGGGCAGCCCAGAAAAACATCTGGCCATTCAGCTTCTCTTCGCGCCACTTCGGGTCGAGGTCAGGCAAATCGAGAAGCATCTTCACCAGGTCCGGGGTATAGGCCGCAGAAGTGGCTCCCAGGACAGCGAGGACGGTTCGCTCGAGATCGTCTTTGCCAACCTGTCGGACAAGGTCCACCGCTTTTTGCGGGTCTATGCTGGCCATGCACTGAAAGAATGCGGTCAGCGCCGCGCGGCGATCAGGACCATCAGGAAGCTTCTGAAGCGAATGAAGATAGGCAATACGTTCTTCGGTGCTGGAGGAGCGAAGGCTGCGATATACCTCAACAAAGGGCACGCGACCGGCGCGCTCCGGCGGCGGCAATTCTATCGGTGCGGCGGCCTGCAAATCTGCCAGGCGCCGTTCAGCAGCGGGTGCGCTGGCAGCGGATGCGTCCGCAGGCGGCGATAGCCAGCGGCCAAAGGCAAAGCCGCCAAGCGCGCAGCAGCTAATGATTACCAGTCGCTTGAACATCATTCTCTCGGGACGGGCCGCAACTCCAGTAAGTGTTTCGTCTGGGAGACGGATAATCCGAGGGCGCGGATTTGCTCCGTCGCATCCCCGGTTTCCGCGGTGAGGTATTGGACTAAAATAGAAAGAGTTTCGTCGCGCTTCTGCACATCGCGGATCTGGTAGGCGAGCGACACGATTTCGGGCGACGCTGGCGTTGCCTGGGAACGGACTAGCCGGACGAGGAGGGATTCCCGCTCAGCTGCAGGTTTGGCCCGGAGCCAATCAAGAGCTTGTTTGGGATCGAGGTGGCTCCAGCGCGCAAAGGCGTACCCAAGGCCGCCCTCCGCGACAGAGCTCGGAAGGGTGGAGGCCCACGTGGCCAAATTGGCGACCTGGTCGTCGTCCACCGACGAAACCAGGCTCAGCAGGATCTGTGATGCGCGTCGATCATCGAACGCTCTGATGAACGCACCGGCTTGCTCGGGCGAATTGCTGAATAGACGGGAAGCGACAGAATCGACGGCCTCCTGGATCCCTTCATTGTCCCGATGGAGGAGCACATAGTTTTGCGCTGCCGCCGGGTCCTTCGCGAACCAGGAGTCAACCAGCGACCAAAGCACCTCCGGCTCGCCCAGAAACGGGCTCGCTTCGATCCATGTCCTCGCCGCGTCGATGTCGTCCCGCGCCCAGGCGGTCATCAGTGCGGCCGCATCGGACCTCGAGACGAGTTTCGGGTGCGCATCAATGAAACGCGCGGTCGCCGCCGGGTCGGTCTGGGCGAGCTCGGCCAGAAAGGTGGGCAGGAGGACGCGCCGTTCCGCTGCCGAAAACTCCGAAATCACCTCAAGCAACTGCGGCAGCAAGGTGGTTGGAATAGCCGAACCGAGAGAGTCGAACACGGTTACCCGGTAGAGCAAATCGGGAAAGTTCTGGAGCGAACGAAGAGCCTCTTCCGGTTCCAGGTCGAGCCATGCGGCATAAAAGGCCACCAAAGCAATCGGCTTCAGAGGCTTATTGGGAAGCGCGCCCAATTCCCGCGCCCATTGCTCTCGCTCCTGCGGCGATGCTGTCGTCAACAAGCCCTCCATTTCGGCAAAGCCGACCTTGGCGAAACCTTCCACCAGCAAATTGTCGCGTTGCGAGGCGCTGTCCGTGCGGACAACCGGAGCGCGATCGGTCGAGACGTGAGCAACCTCAGGAGCCTGCTCGACTTTGGATGGAACTGCCGGGAGCGATCTTGGCGTCCGATAACCAACCGCAAAGGCAATAACTCCGATGGCGAACGCCGTTCCAGGGAATAGCAGGCGCGTCTTCAATTGCTCAATGTTACTACAGGACTTCACACCATGTCAGTCCTTCTTCAGAATGCGGAATGCGGAATGCGGAATGCGGAATGCGGAAATCGGAACACCGAGCGAGCCAGAGTGTGACGAATAGAGAAGCAGTACGCGAAACGCGCCGAGATTGCTCTCGGCGCGATGCATTATCTAAATGAAAGCGGGCGGCACGTAAAAGCACCGGCTCACGTGCCAAGATTACGCCTTGGTCTTGTCTTTCTCGCTCTTGCACGCGGCTTTGAATGTCGCGTACTGCTCGGCGGTCAGGATGGTTTTGGCTTCATCCATGAATTTCGCCTCGTTCGCTTCGGTGCACCCGGCTTTGTGGTGCGCCTCCATGGCGGCATCCATCTTCGTTTTCTGCTCGGCGGTCAGGTTGAGGCTGGCCATCGAGACGTGGCACGCCATTTTTCCGTCGTGTCCGACTTTCCTTGCGCAGTCGCCATGGTCGCCCGCGAACATGGTGCCGGCCGCAAAGAGTCCTGCTGCTGTTAAGGCAATGAGTTTGGTCATAGTGGTACGTAGACGGTCTCGCCGCGGTTTTTGTTCAAACACAGTGCCCTCCGCGATGCTTGCGTGAGTCGATTTAGGCTGACAATATCATCCCGGCATGAGCGAAATCGGCCTTACCGTCAACGGCACCAAGCGAACCGTTAAGGTCGATGACGATACGCCGCTGGTCTGGCTGCTGCGCGATACTCTCGCCCTCACGGGAACAAAATTCGGTTGCGGCATGGGAGTTTGCGGATCGTGCACCATCCTCGAGAACGGAAAGGCGGTCCGTTCCTGCCAGGTGCCCGCGAGCGCGGCGAAGGGCCGCAGCTTTGTCACGATCGAAGGATTGTCCAAGGACGCGAGTCATCCGTGCCAGCGAGCGTGGCTCGAGGAGGACGTGGCGCAATGCGGTTTCTGCCAGCCGGGAATGATTCTGACGGCGTGCGGGCTCTTGCGCGAACATCCCGATCCGACTGACGAACAAATTAACACGGCGATGTCGGATGCGGTCTGCCGATGTGGAACCTACCCGCGCATGCGCAAAGCAATTCGGCGAGCCGCGGCAGCGCTCCGGACGCAGAAGAAGCCATGATCAGTTCGCGTCGCGCTTTTCTCAAAACGGCCGCGCTCGGAGGGGCGTCGCTCGTGATTGCCTTCAACGGGAGGCGACTCCTGGGCGCGGAAAAAGAGACTGCGAAAAAAGAGGCGAAGGGAAAAGAGACTGGGAAAAAGGAGGCGGAGGGAAAAGACGCCACGGCACGATTCAAACCGAACGGCTGGGTCCGCATCGATTCCGACGGCGCGGTGACTTTGACCATCGGAAAATCTGAGATGGGCCAGGGCGTTCGCACTTCCCTCGCGATGATCCTGGCCGACGAGCTCGAAGCTGATTGGGCGCGCATCAAACTGGTGCAGGCTCAGCCTGGCCCGGATTTCAAGCGGCTCGGCACCGGTGGCAGTTTTAGTCTCGGGGGCAGTTGGAAGCCTTTGCGGCAGGCTGCTGCCGCTGCGCGTGAGATGTTGATTGCGGCGGCCGCGGCGCAGTGGAAAGTGGATCGGGCGGCTTGCACGGCGGCAAATGGCGCAGTGCTTCACGCGGCCAGTAAACGCGAGCTCAAGTACGGGGCTCTGGTGGCCGATGCCGCGAAGCTGCCCGTCCCACCCGATCCGCCGCTGAAGGCAGCGAGCAATTTCCGCCTGATCGGGAAGCCAACCAAACGCCTGGAGGGACGCGCGATCGTGACCGGCGCGGCGCGCTACGGCATCGACACGAAGATCCCGGGGATGCTTTACGCGTCGATTGAACGGCCGCCGTGGCGCGGCGCGCAACGGAAAAGTTCGCAGGACGAAAAAGCGCTCGCGATTCGCGGGGTTCGCATCGTTCCGTGCGCGAGCGGGATCGCCGTCGTCGCCGAGACGACTTGGGCGGCCCTGAAAGGCCGGGCCGCGCTCGCGGTCGAGTGGGGCGCCGCGCCAAAGAACGCATTCGATTCGGAAGCGCATTTCAAGCGGCTGGATGACGCTGCGGAACAGAAAGGCTTTGTCACTCGCAAGGAGGACGCGCCGGCCGGCACTCGCGCGCCCGCCCGGACACTCTACGCGACGTATCTTTATCCCTTCTACGCGCATGCTCCGGTCGAGACGATGAATTGCGTCGCCGACGTGCGGGAGGATCGCTGCGTTATCTGGGCGCCGACCCAGGCGCCCAATTCCCTCCAGGAAGAAGTGGCAAAGTTTCTCGGGACCACGCCTGACAAAGTGGAAGTGAATGTGACCCTGATGGGCGGCGGATTTGGACGGCGGCTCGCGGTCGATTACGCGTTGGAGGCGGCGGAAATTTCCCGCGCGGTCAAAGCGCCGGTGCAGGTGCTCTGGACTCGGACGGACGATACGCGCAACGGCCACTTCCAAGCCGCGTCGGCGCATCGCCTTTCGGCCGGCCTGGATTCGACGGATGCGCTGGTCGCCTGGCGGCACACCAAGGCGGGTTCGCCGCACAATCTCAAATTGCCCGATCCGGCCGCAGTGCGCGACGCGGGATTTTACCAGGATTTGTCCTGGGGTGTTTATGATATGCCCTACGCGATTCCCTCGATCGAAACGGCTTACGTGACGGTTGACTTGCCGGTGCCGCATGGCCCATGGCGCTCGGTGTTCGCACCGTCGAGTGTCTTCGCGCGCGAGGCGTTCCTGGATGAAGTGGCGCATGCGCGGGGCGCCGATCCGCTGGCCTATCGGCTCGAGCTGCTCAAGGGACCGGACACAGTTAAGGCTGGATCGTTGACGATCGACCGGCCGCGGTTGCGGCGCGTGCTGGAAGTGGTGCGGGAAAAATCGGGCTGGGGTGCGCCCCTGGTCGCCCGGCATGGGCGCGGAGTGGCCTGCAACATTTACGATGGCGAAACCCACGTCGCCTACGTCGTGGAAGTAGCGGTGGATAACGCCGGAAAAGTCCGCGTGGAGCGGGTGGTGGCGGCGGTCGACTGCGGCCTGGTGGTCAATCCGACCGGCGTCGAGCAGCAGGTCGAAGGTGGAATCATCTGGGGCATTTCGTCCGCGTTGCTGGGCGAGATCACCTTTCGCGCCGGCGCGGCGCAACAGGCGACCTACGCCGATTACGGTGTAGCCCGGATGCGGGACACACCGCTCATCGAAGTGCACCTCGTCCCCAGCGAGGCGGCGCAGCCGTTTGGCATAGGCGAGCCGCCGGTGCCCCCGCTGGCGCCCGCGATCGTGAACGCGATTTTCGCCGCCACCGGCAAGCGCATACGCCGTCTGCCGGTTCGCCCGGACGATTTGAAGGTATGACGCCTAACGAGTGAAAGAAATCGCCGACATCATTCGGGAATGGAAGAGCCACCGCGGCCAGCCGCTCGCGCTCGCTACCCTCGTGCGCGCGCAAGGTTCCAGTTATCGGCGGCCCGGCGCGCGGATGCTCATTTGTGCCGATGGCACGAACGCCGGCTCACTCAGCGGCGGATGTCTCGAGGAAGAAGTCGCCCGGCGCGCCTTCGAGGTGCTTCGCACCGGCACACCTTCCTTGATGAGCTTTGACACCCGTCTGCGCTTCGGATGCAACGGGACGATCGAAATTTTCCTCGAAACCGTGCGCGAAGGCTTTCTGGCCGATCTGGCAAAAGAGCTCGGGAACCGCCGGAGTTGCCGTGCCGTAACCGTGTTCGCCGGGGCGGCCGGCGAGATGGGCACGCGGATTCTGCCGCCTGGAGAAAAAGAGCCCGCCGGCGCTTTCGTTCAGGAAATTCAACCGCCCATTCAACTGCTCATTTTTGGCGACGGCCCCGACAGCACTCCGCTGCGTTCCTTCGCGGAAATTCTGGGCTGGCGCGTCCTCGAGGTCGAGCAGGCTTTCGATCTTCCCGGGCACGCGGACCAGCGGACCGCCGCCGTGGTGAAATCGCACAATTACGGAAGGGATTTCGCCGCGCTCCAGCATTTGCTCCAGATCGACAACCTCCGCTACGTCGGCCTGCTCGGCCCGCGGAAGCGGCGCGACCAATTGGTCGGCGCCCTGCTCGACGCCGGGGTCTCGATTGAGGCGGAGCTGTTCGCGCCGGCTGGTTTCGATCTCGGTGCGGAGACCCCCGAGGAAATCGCGCTGGCCATCATCTCGGAAATCCAGACCGTTTTCGCCGAAGCCAGCGGTGAATCCCTGCGTGATCGAAAGGCGTCCATCCACGGGTGGAATCTAGTTCGGGCGCCTGGTCCGAGACAGGTCGAGAAATGCGCAACGTTGGCGCCGTAATTCTCGCGGCGGGCGGCTCCTCGAGACTCGGCCGACCCAAGCAACTGCTGTCGCTTCAAGGAGAGAGCCTGCTGCGGCGCGCGGTCCGCGCCGCGATCGAAGCGGGTTGCGCCTGCGTTACCGTCGTAGCCGGGGACGCCCGCGACTCCATTGAAAGCGAATTGCGCGGCACGCCCGCGGTCGTCGTCGAAAATTTGGAATGGCAGCGCGGCCTCGGCGCCTCCATTCGCTGCGGCTTGCGTCATTTGCTCAGCTCCCGGCCGGAAATCGACGCCGTTGTTTTACTGGCCTGCGATCAACCGTTTCTCGATGCGGCCGTTATCACGTCGCTCATCGCGCAGCAGGCAAATTCCGGCAGGCCGATGGTCGCCTCCAGTTACGCCGGCACTCTCGGCATTCCCGCGCTCTTCGATCGCTCCTGTTTCGAAGCGCTTCTCGCCCTCCCGGACGATTCCGGCGCAAAAGGGCTGATCGAATCCCGCCCGGCCGAGGTTGCGCAAATAGAATTTGAGAAAGGCGCGGTGGATATCGACACGCCTGACGATTTCGCAGGCCTAACGAATGCGGACACGGATTCGCCGCTCCATCGGCGACGCGCAACACCTTGAACCGAAAGGCACTCTACACTTTGAAATCGTCCGCAATGCAGTATCGTGATCGCGGCACCCCAGAAATGCGTTTTGCTTAAGTCCCTCCGGCGCGCAAACGTTTTTCACGGGCGCGAAACCGTCTCAAGAACAATCCTCAAGGAGAATTATGGCTACCACACCCATCCAAAATGCCCTGACCGCGATCTTTCCGATCAAGGCTGAATTCGTCGATCCGTTGCGCGCGCAACTGGCAGCTAACCCAATCGATCCCTCCGGCCTCGACACCGTGGGAACCGTGCATTTCGCCCGCATCTTTGTTTTTGCGGCCGGCAATGCCTCCGGTATTCCTTCGAACCTCGCCGCTGTGATCACTACCTACGATTTTGCGTTCGCCCCGTACATCCAGGCTTTCGTCAACCAGCCCGGGGTTGCCGCGTTCTTCAACAACTTTTTAATGATGGTCGACGATCCCGCCGCCGCCGGGCTGGTGCCGGTGACCAAGAATGCAGCCGGGTTCGCCGCGTTCGTGCAAAAGTACGACAACACAAATCCGGCCAACTCATGGGGCCAGTGGTACAGCGCCTATCCTGGTCTGAGCGTGCAGAACATTCTGCATCCGACCCCGACCGCGAGTTAGGCATATCAGCGCGCCGCGGGCCGCCAGCCGATCCGCGGCGAACAAGGAGATACCATGTCTCAATCTGGAGCTGCGACTGTAGCCGACCCGCTGAAGGTTCATCCGGAGGATTTCCCGGACATTCAGGGATTCATTTTGCACGGGTATAACATGCCCAAGAGCCGGCATTTCGTCCTCACCATCGGCCAGGTCGAGGCCGCGTTGAATTTTCTTAGTGAGCTGACTTCGGGTTCGGGCGCGCTCTCGATCACCAGCGCGGAACGATGGCCCCGGGGCGTGAAGCCGGAGTATGCGCTCAATATCGGACTGACCGCGCGGGGGCTGGAAGCGCTCAAGCTCCCCGCCGCCAGTCTGAAGATCAATCAGGGCAACTTCAGTTCGTTCCTCGCTGGCGCGGTCGCCGCGGCCAAGACCGTGGGCGACGTCGGGCCTAACGATCCGGCTAATTGGGTGGCCAAGCTCAATACCGCGAATGCGGATCGGGCCCACCTGCTTCTGTCGCTCTACACGAATACCGCCGAAGATCGCGAAACCTACGCCACGCAACTCCGGGCAATGTTTGCCCAAGTCATCCCACCGGCGGGGGCGCCCGGCAGCGACGTCCTGGAGTGGGATGTGGATCCCTATATCGTCACGGACCCGGTCACCGGAGAGAGATATCGCAAAATTCACTTCGGTTATACCGACGGAATTTCCAACCCGATCATCGACGAGGTAGGCCTGCTGCCGCCGCGACCCGGCCAGCTTCCGTATGTTCCCGCCTGGCAGTTTGTCACCCGCGATGGCGACATGACCTCGTATAATCTGCCGGAGCCTCTGGAGTTTGGGCAAAACGGAACCTTCAGCGCGTTTCGCATTCTCGAGCAAGACGTGGTGGCGTTTGACGCTTTTCTCGCCGCGGACGGCCGGGACGAGGCGGCGCAGGAGTATCTGGCCGGCAAGCTGTGCGGAAGGTGGCGCAACGCAAATCCGACGGTTCTTCGGCCGGACGCGCCCGGCGACATGTTGCCCGACACCCAATTGACCGATTTCGACTATGGCACCGACACGGTCGGCCAGCCTTGTCCCTTTTCCTCGCACACCCGGCGCACGAACCCGCGCGGAGGCCCGCTGGTCTCGGTGGGCGATAAAGTGGACAACAGAATCATGCGCAGAGCCGATGCGTATGGACCGCACTACGACGGCACGGACGATGGCCAACCGCGCGGGCTGGCCGGCCACTTTATGTGTGCAATGCTCTCCAATCAGTTCGAGTTCATCATGTCTCAGTGGGTCGACAGCGGGACGTTCCCGGGACTCGCCGCCCAGGCCGGGATTGATCCTTTGCTGGGAAATGTTCCAGACGGGAGCAGCTTCACTTATTGGAAGTCGGGCCAGCCGGTCACCGTGGGAGGCTTTTCCCGCTTCGTGACCACGAAAGGCGGTTTGTATTGCTTTATTCCGAGCATCACCGCGATCAAATGGATGGCCCAAAACGGCGGTGCGTCTAACCCCTGGATCGTCCCGCCGCTGCCGAGTTAGGCCGTCGTTTCAAATCTTGCTTCGGATCGGTTCTTCGCGCTAAAGATTGGCCGTGAACTACACCGCCTCCATCTCTGATTTTTTCAAGAGCCCAAAATGGGTGATGAATCTCCTGCTCGGCGGGGTGTGCGTGCTTATTCCATTCGTTGGACTCATCGTCGTTTTGGGCTGGCTCGTCACCGGGTTCTGGGCGCGGCAGGACGAGAACTTCGAGAGTTTCCCTGACTTCGATTTTTCCCATTTCGGCAAATACTTGGAGCGCGGCCTGTGGCCTTTTCTTGTCACTCTGGTTGTCAGTCTGCTGTTGGTGCCGGTCATTTGGGTGTTGATGATTCCTGCCATGCTGATTAGTGGGCTTGTCTCGGGGAACGACGGGACGGCAGGCGGCTGTCTCGCCCTTGTTTCGATGATCCTGACGATGGCCTGCGTTTTCCTGTTAGTGGCCGCCATGATGATGCTCCTCACGCCGCTCACCATACGAGCGGCCATCACACAGGATTTCGCCAAGTCGTTCGATTTCCGTTTCGCGAAACAGTTCGTGGCGCTCGTGTGGAAAGAGATGGTGCTTAGTTCGCTTTTCCTCGTGTTCGCTGGCATTGGGCTCAGCTTGGTTGGAATGATTCTCTTCTGTGTGGGGATATATTTCGCCAATGTGGTGATCTACTTCTCCTGGACACACCTGGACAAGCAGCTCTACCTGCTCTACCTCAGCCGCGGAGGTGAACCGGTGCCTTTGAGTCCGAAGCTGAATGATTTGTCGCCCGCTGTCTCGCCCTGTTGACGCGCGCGGCCGGCAGGTGGACGAAAGGGAGGACGGAGAGCGGCCTGCGCTGCCGTTGAAACCAAGATGAAGGCTCTGTTTTTCACTTTGCTACTGCTGCCGGGAGGCATTGTGGCGGCAGAAAACGCGCCGAAGTTTGAAGCCGCGGAAGCCGAACGATTCGCGAATTTGGCCCTGGCCTGTGTCGCCAAGGAGTATCCAAACAAGATCAGCCATGTGCTGAACAGCGACGCTGATGTCGCGTCCCCACGCAAACTCACGCCCGCTTTTTACGGCTGTTACGACTGGCATTCATCCGTGCACGGACATTGGATGTTAATCCGGCTAACGAGGAGGTTCCCGGAGGCGACGTTCGCCAAGCCGGCGCGTGAAGCGTTGCGGAAGAGCCTCCCCGCCCAAAACCTGAAAAAGGAGGCTGCCTATCTTCGCGAAAAAGGGCGGGCCAATTTCGAGCGGCCCTACGGCTTGGCGTGGCTGCTCCAATTGATCGCGGAACTGCGCGAGTGGGATGATCCGGAAGCGAAAAACATGCTGGCAAACTTTCGGCCGCTCGAAGAGGCAGCGCTGGAGCGACTGACGACTTGGTTGCCGAAGCTGTCGCATCCTGTTCGGATCGGCGAGCACGCGCAAACGGCCTTCGCGCTGGGCCTGATGCTCGATTATGCGCGCTCCGCCGGCAATGAGAGTTTCGCCACGCTGCTCACCGAGCGGGCGCGAAAATTCTATTTTGCCGACAAGGATTGCCCGATGGCCTACGAGCCCTCGGGCGAGGATTTCCTTTCACCCTGTCTCGCTGAAGCGGACGTAATGCGGCGTGTGCTGCGGCCCGCCGAGTTCACCAGTTGGTTGAAGGAATTCATCCCCCAAATCCCGGCCACGGCCAGTGCTGCCTGGCTGCCGGTCGCCGTGTCACCCGACCCGAGTGATCCAAAGCTCGCCCACCTCGACGGATTAAACTTAAGCCGCGCCTGGATGCTCGAAGGAATTATCTCAGCGCTCCCGGCCGACGACCCGCGGCGCCCCGCGCTTATCGGGGCTGCTGAGGCCCACCGTCTCGCCGGCTTGGCTGCCGTGACAGGCGCGCACTACGAAGGCGGGCACTGGCTCGGAAGTTTCGCCGTTTACCTGGTCTCGGAACGCGGAGTGCCGCGCGCCAAGACCAGGTAGAGGAACCAGCCGTCTTAATTAACTATCGGAGAGGGAATTAGCCAACACATCAGGACGGTGATGATGACGGTTACGGAAAGGATGATGCCGATTCTGTTCATAGGTTATGGAGTGCTTTTGGCGGCCGGTTAGGAGCGGCCGTTGTTCTAATAATTATCATATTTCTCATAAATGAGTCGCACCCGTCAACGGAATTTTCATGCCATGCCCAAAATTTTCTTCCCGCCCGGTCGCGTTCCAGAGCTCAGCGACCGTTTCCTGAAGCTCGTTGACGTTCCAATTCACGGCTCTTTGGCGGGGAAATTTCGGTCGAGACTTGCCGGCCAATGAGGGTTCACGTTCTCGACACCCGTCAGCTCGGCCGGCCCGGCATCATCGCCGCCACTGTGCTCGAGACAAGCGATGGGCCCATCCTGTTCGACACCGGACCGGAGTCGACTTTCGAGAACGTGGCCGCGGAACTCGGGAAGGCTGGCTTTGACGCTAAGAATGTGCGGCACGTTTTCCTGAGCCACATCCACTTCGATCACGCCGGCGCCGCCTGGCGTTTCGCCGAACTCGGCGCGACGATTTACGTCCATCCCCGAGGCGCGCCGCACCTGATCGATCCCGCAAGACTCGTCGAATCGGCGACGCGCATCTATGGCGGCGATATGGAGCGGCTGTGGGGACGGTTCTCCCCGATCGCCGGGCAGAGCGTCCGAATCGTGCACGACATGGACATCATCCGGATCGGCCCGCTGGAAGTGCGCGCGATCGCAACGCCGGGGCACGCCAGTCATCACCATGTCTACCAATGGGAAGACAATCTTTTCGGCGGCGATATCGCCGGGGTGCGATTAGGCGGAGGTCCGCCGATTCCGCCGTTTGTTCCGCCCGAGCTGCATATCGAGTCATGGCTTGAATCGATCGAACGAGTGCGCTCGCTCGAAGCAAAAAAATTATATTTGCCTCACTTCGGACCGCTTGAAGGCTCTATCCCGGCGCATCTCGACGAGCTGGGGGAACGCGTTCGCCGGTGGGCCAACTGGTTTCGCGATCGAATGCGCGCCGGCCAGGATGAAAAGCAATTGACTCCTCTCTTTGCGAAGCAGGTCGTCGACGAATTACGCGCGCAAGGCGCGACGGAAGACGAAGCGCACGCCTACGAAGCGGCCGATCCAAGTTTCATGGCGGTAACCGCGGCGGCGCGCTATTGGCGCAAGCATCATCCGGAAGCGGTGGGGACGGTCAACTCTAACGGTTGAAGGGTTGGCGTGGGGCGATGGGTGCGGCCTTCTCTTCCTGACCCGGCCGCCAGCTGTGCGCCTGCCAGAAGGCGCGCGCTGCATCCGGGCTCCCGCGAAACATGTTCCGTTCGGCGTTTTTGATGTTGGCGATATTTTTCGGATAAGTCGAACGCGGCAGATCGCACACCCCGTCGCCGGTGTACTGCCACATGGTCCAATGCCCCCACGGCGCCACCTGGCGAGGCGGGTAATGATAGTTCGCGATCCAGAGCCAGCAGCGCGCGAGCGCTCGCTTGTGGGCCGAACTCACCGCCGGATTATTGACCACTCCGCTGATTCGATTTTCGTTCGAGTAGAGGCCCGGATAAACTCCCGTCCGCTCACGGATCCGCTCGACGAACGCCACCGCTTGGTCGATCCGCATGGTGCCCCCGGGATAGTGACCATTCTTTTCGAAATCGAGCACCAGAAGAATTTCATTGGGCCGGCTCTCCGGACCTGACCGGCGCCACGTTCTTTCCACCGTGCTCAGGAAAAAATCAGCCTGTCGCACCGGATCCGAGGCATTGGCAAAATGGTATGCGCCCCAGAGCAAGCCGGCCCGGACGGCCGCCCCCTGCCGCGCGGCGTACTTATCGTCCACGACGTTTCGCGGATACGTCGCTTCATGAATCACACCGACGATGCCCGCATTGGTCATCGCGTTGAAATCGACTCGCATCTGATCGTAATGCGAGAGATTGACCACGGTGTTGCTCGCGAAAACAGAGAGCGGCGACGCCAGGAGCATCAAGAAAATTCGGACGAAAGAAAATTTCATGCGGCGCACGATACGCATGCGGCGCATCGCCACAAAGCGGAAACGCCGGCGCCGCTCAGCGTGATGCGAGTTTGCGAAGCGAAAGGCGTTGCGATACCTGCTAGCGGACAAAACCAGGAAACAAGGAGCGGCGGTTTACAAACCGCCGTTGTTTTGGTTCGGCGATCTAGAGATCGCCGCTCCCTGGTTTGCAAACCCCGTCGATAAATGGACCCGAAGAATTTTTTCGCCGAGCTGAAACGCCGCCACGTTTACCGCGTGGCAGTTGCGTACGCTGTGGTGGCGTGGCTCGCGATTCAAGTGGCCGCGACCGTGGTGCCGGCCCTGCATCTGCCGGGCGTGATTACGAGCGCCGTAGTGTTCATCGCCATTCTCGGTTTCCCCGTTGCGCTCGTCCTGGGGTGGGCCTTCGAGCTCACGCCCGAAGGAATCAAGCGAACCGGGGAGTTCGGGCCTAACGAATCCATTCCCCGCCGCACCGGCCGGAAGGTCGCGGCCTTGATCGTGGTCGCGGCTATTGCCGCCACCGGATTATTCGCCTGGCAACTTTTTCGGACGAATGCAACCTCGGCCGGCAAGAGCATTGCCGTGCTCCCGTTCCAAAACTTGTCGGATGACAAGCAAAACGCCTACTTCGCCGATGGCGTGCACGACGAAATTCTGACCACGCTTGCGAGGGTGGCCGACCTGAAAGTGATCAGCCGCACCAGCGTGATGCAATACCGTGATAACGCTACGCGCAAACTGCCGGAGATCGCCGAGGCGCTGCAAGTCGCGCATGTGCTCGAAGGCAGCGTCCAGCGCGTCGGCAATCGGGTTCGCGTGACGGCCCAGTTGATCGACGCGCGAACGGACGGGCATCTCTGGGCCGAACGTTACGATCGCGACCTGGCGGACGTTTTCGCGATTCAAACCGAAATCGCGCAGAAGATCACCCAACAGCTTCGCGCGGTGCTTTCGCCCACGGAGCAGGCGGCGCTTCAGGCGAAACCGACCGCCGATCTGGCCGCCTACGAGCTTTACCTGCGCGCCAAAGAAATCGAACGGGCCGGCCGATCCACGCGCGAGAGCCTGACGCAGCAAATCGCACTCCTGGACCAGGCAGTCGCTCAGGACTCCGCTTTTGTGCCGGCGCTTTGTCTCCTGGCGCGGGGCCATTTCGAATTGTTCTGGAACAACTTCGATCACACGCCCGCGCGGCTCGAGCTCGGTAAGACGGCGCTCGATCGTGCGGCCCGCCTACAGCCGGATGCCGGAGAAGTGCATCTCACGCGAGGGATTTTTCATTATTGGGGAGCGCGAGATTACAGTCGCGCCCTCGAGGAATTGGCCATCGCCCGCCGCGCGTTACCGAACAGCTCCGACATCGTTTATTTCAGCGGCGCCATCGCGCGGCGCCAGGGCCGCTGGGAGGAATCGACGCGCTTCCTCGAGGCGGCCTTGGCGCTCGATCCGCGCAACGCGACGGTCCTCATTGAATTGGCGACGACGAACTACGTCGCGCTGCGGCGGTATGATGACGCGGCGCGAGTTTGCGACGGAGTGCTCGTTTGGAAACGGGACTTCGCCTCCGAGATGTCGCGCGCCCGCGTGGACCGGCTCGCCCGAGGTGACTGGCGGCGCATGGAAACCGTCTTGGCCGGACCGGCCGCGAAAGCCTTGAGCCCGGAGCAGTTCGCGGTTTCCCGGCTCGACCTCGCCTTTCTTCAGCGCGATTATCAGGCGGCCGAGTTGGCGTTATCGGCGACCAAGGCCGCGGACTTCCCCGGGGCTGGGTACATCACGCCGCGGGAGTGGTATGCTGCGTTGATCGCGGACGGACTCGGCGATCGCGAGAAGGCAGAGGCTGCATTCATGGCTGCCCGGGAGCGCGCCGCGGCGAACGTGGTGAAACGTCCCGACGATGCCAAAGCTTTGATGATCCTCGCCGAAATCGATGCTCGCCTGGACCGAAAAGAAGACGCGCTCCGCCAGGCCCAACGTGCGACTGAGCTCCTGCCTTTGAGCGAAGATGCGCTCGACGGTTTGCGAATCCTGAGTCGTTTTGCCGGGGTCCTTGCGCGCGCCGGGGAGACGAGTCGCGCGCTGGAAATCCTCGAAAACGCCGTGGCAAAGCCGAGCGGACCACATTACGGCGAATTGATGCTCGATGAACGCTGGGACCCGCTGCGGAAAGAACCACGTTTCGAGAAACTTCTCCTTTTGCTCGCGCCGAAGTAGACTTTGCGCAGCATCCGATGCGCTGAGCTGCGGGCGTTATGTTTGCAACCCGGCAGCTTGCTGTTGTCGAAATGGACACGCGCGGTTAGAAGATGAGGATGGAATCGAATGAATCAATCCGCGTTCTCGGCGGGAAAAACCCGCGCCCGTATTGGGATCGATTCAACCGGCTGCAAGCGAGTGCGGAACTCGTCCTGGGTGGTGTGCGCCATCCCAAAGGAGTTTTTCGATTCAAGAGCTGGACAGAATTCAACGAATGGAAAATGAATTGCCGAACCCAGGCCGAACCCCCAAAGAAGACGATCTCGTAGCGCTTTGCCGGGCGCTGAATGAACAGGCTGCACGCTACCTCATTGTGGGCGGGTTCGCTATCATCCATCACGGTTATCTCCGTGCGACCGAAGACATTGATCTCCTTCTCGATGGTGATCTGGAAAACCAGAGCCGCGTAAAGAAGGCGCTCGAAACCTTGCCCGATAAGGCGATTCTCGAACTGGGAGACGACGATATTCGTGATTACACGGTGGTGCGCGTGTCGGACGAAATTCTGGTGGATCTCATGATCGCGGCGTGCGGAATCGAGTATGACGAAGCAAGCAAGTCGATCGAAACAGTCGAAATCCATGGGGTGCCCATCCCTTTCGCGAGTGTCAATTTGCTTCTGCGCATGAAGCAGACACATAGGGAAAAGGATGCCGAAGACCGTGTCTTCCTGCACCGAAAGATCGCGGAGATGTCCCAGCCTAACGAGTAATTCCCCGCGGACTCAAAAAAACCGAACTCCATTCATGAAAGCAACGCCCTTCTGTCTAACCATCCTCCTTGCCTCCACCTTGTCCGCCAAGGAGCCGCCTCCGGCTCAGGCGCTCGCCGGTATTGATGCTGTGATCGAGCAGGAACTGAAGACCTTTCAGGTTCCCGGCGTCGCGGTCGCGGTAGTGGTGGGGGACGAGGTGGTGCTCTCGAAAGGGTACGGCCTGCGCGACGTGGAGAAGAAGTTGCCGATGGCCGCGGAAACGCAGATGCCGATCGCCTCGGTGACGAAGCAGTTTACGGTCGCGGCGCTCGGCACCCTGGTGCGGCAGGGGAAACTCGATTGGGACAAACCGGTGCGCGAATACCTGCCCGATTTTCGCCTGCACAATGAATACGCCACCTCGCACGCCACGCCACGAGACCTGGTGACCCATCGCATCGGGCTGCCCAGGCATGATTTCATCTGGTACGGCACCACGCTCAGCCGGGAGCAGATTTATCATCGTCTCCCGTTCTTCGAGTTCAGCCGCGATCTGCGGGTCCGGTTTCAATACAACAACCTGATGTACATGACCGCCGGACATCTCGGCGGCCAGATCGCGAAAAGCAGCTGGGAGGATCTGGTGAAAGACGCTCTCTTCACGCCGCTCGGGATGAAACGTTCGAACTTCACCGTCGCGGCCATGCACACGGACCCGAATCATTCGCAGGCCTACGAGTTGAACACCAAGCGTGAAGTCGTCAAAATTAACCACATCGAACTCGACGCCGGGGGGCCGGCCGGGTCGATCAACTCATCCGTCGATGAGATGGCGCGTTACGCGCGGATGATGCTGGCGGGCGGCATGTTCGAAGGCAAACGCGTGCTCCTCGAGGCCGATGTGCAGGCGATGATGCAGCCGCAAGTGCCGATCCGCAAAGACCTCTTTTCCGACCTTTTCGGCTTCAGCAATTACGGCATGGGTTTGTTCGTCCAGACCTATCGCGGCCTCGAGATCGCGCATCACGGCGGGAATATCGACGGCGCCAGCGCGCTTCTCGTGCTGGTTCCTTCGAAGCGGATTGGCGTGGTCGTTCTGGCCAACCGATCCGGCACCCGCCTGCGCGACGCGCTTCCGTATGAAATCATCGACCGTCTGCTGGGTCTGGAAAGCGCCGGCCTGCTGACGCGCCATCGCCAGCTGGAGGAAAAAGGGTTTGCGAGTGAAGACGCCGCCAAGGCCGCGGGGACAACCGATCGCAAGCCGAACACGAAACCCGCGCGCCCGCTCGGTGATTACGCGGCCGACTATCTGCATCCCGGCTACGGCCCGATGAAGGTGGGCTTGGAGAAAGACCGGTTAACGCTGAGCTACAACAAATTTACCGCGCCGCTCGATCACTGGCATTACGAAGTTTTCCAATGTCCCGCGGACCGGCAGAACCCGCTCGAACTGACGCGGGTGCAATTCAACGCGGACTTCAGCGGCGACGTGGTCAGCATCTCCGTTCCGCTGGAGCCAAACGTCGAGCCCATCGTCTTCACTCGCCAGCCGCCGGCCGAGATGCGCGAGCGAAAATTCCTCGAATCCCTGGCCGGTGATTACGACAATGGCGGCGTGCCCGTCACCATCGCGGTGCGCGAAGACAACGTGCTGCAATACATCGTGCTCGGAAGCGCCCGGGAGCTGGTCCCGGTGCGCGGGACCTACTTCCGGATCAAGGATCTCGCCGGCGTGGCCGTCGAATTCATGCGTAATCCGGCCGGGCAGGTTGATCGTATGGCGATCTACAGCGCCGGCTCGGAAAACGTGATCGCTCCGCGCAAGAAGTAGCGCGCTCTACGGCGAGGTCCGGGCGAGCTTCGGCTAATTACCCTTTACCCGGCTGATCCATCCATCGCGGCGGGCTTTCCAACTTTCCTCGACCGCCTGCCATCGGACGTTTTGCTCAAACTCCAGCAGAAGGTTGGCGACCTCGACCTCAGTGGTGGCGGCTTTGCAGTCGTTGACCCAGCCACTCCGCCTTTTGGTCCAGGCACCTTCGACCGCCTTCCATTTCGTGTGCGCTTCCAGATCCAGCAACTGTTCGGCCACGCATTTTGCGTCGTCGCAAGCCACGGTGGTTGCGACCCAGCGAGGTCTGATGTTTTTCCAGGCGTTGTCCACCGCGGCCCAGGTGATATGGGATTCCAACTCCACCAGTTGTTTGCCCAAGGGAGCGGCGTTAGCGGAGCTGGCCCCCAGGACCGCTACCGCCCCCACGATCAATAAGGTTAAGAGTCGGATGCGTTTTGCGTTTTGGTTTTCAAAGCTCATTTGACTGAGATAACAGCGCTCGAATTTCTCGACGAGAAGATTTTCTTGTTCCGGAGGGACATGCTTCTGCATGTCCGGACGTGCGGAAGCACATCCCTCCGAGACCGTAAATCGCTCCTTGTGGCCGGCCGGCACTACGCTCGTGGCGCCGCGTTTTTGGCGGCTTCCGAGACCATCTTCTTGAACGTTTCGGCGGCGGACTTCACGACTGCCTCCGGTCCGGTCATTTTGACGTAAACGTCGCCGTCCGTGCTTTCCAGGATCGCGCCGTAGAGCGCGTAACCGGTCATTGGGGTGGTCGGACCGCCGGGCATGCCGCTGCTGAAAGTGCCCTCAGTCGTGGCGAAAGTGATCTTCACGGCCCCAGCCTGGACGTTTTCCGTTTTGCGTTTGTCCTCGCTGCCGGGGAATTGGGCAAACCAGCGCGCGACGTTGTCCGCGGGTGTGCCACCCTGGCCCGCGCCGAACTGGAAGAATGTCACCTCGGCCTTGTCCGAACCTTGGGTGACCTCGAGCTGCGCTTTGCGCATGGGTGACGAGGGCGTCACTTTTTTCCAGCCTTCCGGCACCGTGAAGGTGAACGGTCCCACTTTGACCGGCTCTGCAGGCTGTTCTGCTGGAGCCGTGGCAACGGCGAGCAGGAAAAGGGTGGCGACGAAAAACACTGTTCTCATGAATGAGGATAAGTCAGGAATGCAGGATAAGGAAATGGACCTGGCTTTTTTAGGCTGTGGATCCGCCATCAACGAGGCCTGCGTTGACACCTTTTTGGGCGGCAAATATCATCCTTCGATGGACGTTTCGCTACTGGCGGATGTGATCTCGAAGAACAAACCGTTCCGCATCGAAACAGCGTCTGGCCGGGTCTTTGACGTTCCCTATCGCGATTTCCTCAGCTTCTCTCCCAGGAAAACCTCGTTGTTCATCTCGTATGAAGAGAACGGGGCCGAACACTTCGCCACTGTCCCGCTGCTAACCGTCACCGCGGCGATGGCTCGCGCTTGATCCGAGGACAGCTTACCTAACGCGCTTGCCGTGTTTGACCACGAGATCGACGCGCTGAAGCAGATCGATGTGCCGGAGCACGTCGCCTTTCACAGCGATGATGTCGGCGTACTTGCCTGCGCTGACTGAGCCGTAGTCTTTGTCGACTTTCATTTGCACCGCCGGCCAATAGGTCGCGGCGCGAATGGCTGTCATCGGTTCGACGCCGAGCTTGGCGACCCAGGCGTCGAGCTCTTTCCAGGTGGAACCGCTATGGAATTTCATCGGGATCCCGCTGTCGGTTCCGATGAGCAGGACCACGCCGCTTTCCTGGAGCTGGCGGAATTTGTTCGCGACGGTTTTGGCGCGCAACGGAGTGATCTGGTAATAGCTGAGCTGGCCCGGGTGCGCGATGGAAGCTTTGATGTCGGCGACGATGTCAGCCGGCACGCCCTCCTGCCACGCGGGATCGTCGAGTTGCTCGGGATTTTCGAGCAGCGGCTGGTAATTGAGGAAACCTTCGATGGTCGGACACCAGAAAAGCGGCCCGAGACTCATTTTCGCGGTGCGCTCCGCGATCAGTTTGAGAACGTCATCCGGGTAGCCGGGCGCGGTGGCTAGGCCGGTATGCTCGAAACAATCGGCCCCGGCGGCGAGCCCCCGCCGAATTTCCTCGGGCCGATGCCCGTGCGCCACGACCGGCAGTTTGTGTTTGTGCGCTTCCTCCACAACCGCCTTCACTTCCTCGATCGTCATCTGGTCCTGGTCGATCAGCTTGATGATGTTGACGCCGGCCTCCGCCAGTTTGCGCACCTTGGCGCGGCCATCATCCGGTCCTTTCACGCCCCAGCGAAAGGCTTCCGTGCCGGGATAAGGTTCGTGTTGGATAAACGGGCCCGAGACGTAGAGCGTCGGGCCGGGAATTTCGCCGCGATTGATTCGGTCGCGCACCTCGATGCTTTCTTTCAGCGGCGCGCCCAGGTCTCGCGCGCTGGTCACGCCGGCCATCAAGAGTTGCCGGGCGGCCGCGGGCATGATTTCGGATCCGAATCGGGCCGGATAGGTTTTGTCCCAGTGCTCGTAATTACTGTGGCCGAGCAACATCGTGTGGACGTGCGCGTCCCAGAGGCCGGGCAGCACGTCCATGCCCTCGGTGGAAATCACTTCGGCGTCGGCCGGGACCGCCAGTTTGTCCACCTGGCCGATAGCCTTGATCCGGGCGTCCTCAATCAGGATAACGCTGTTGGCGAGCGGCGGTCCGCCGAATCCATCAATCAGCCGTCCGCCCACCAGGGCGACGGTCGCGGCGCGGGCATCGCTGGCCGCAACGCAAAGTGCGAGCACGAGAAGTCTGATCACCGATCGGAACATGGGGGGATAATCAGGAAAGGAGGAAGGCAGGAAAAGAATTAAAAGTGCACTGTAGCCGCCCCGCTCTGTCGGGGCATTCTCCGGAGCGCCGCGGCACGGCGACAGAGCGCCGTGACTACAGCACATAACGACGTGCGGAAGCACGTCCCTCCACGCTCCACTCGACAGCGCCTCGAAAGAAGCGCTACATTAGCGGCCCTCCCATTTTATGCGCTTACGATTCTTCATTTCGGCGGTCGGCTTGCTTCTCTGTGGCGTTTGTCTCGCGCAGTCGGATATTCCCGCGGCTGATTCGAGCTCGCTCGATTTCAAGCAGTGGGGACTTCTGGCCATCCAGGATGGCGGACGCCGCAAGCCGATCGATACGTTCGCGCGGGAGACCTTGATCAAGACCACGGGGCGATCGAGCTATACCGACGCCCGGGGCAAGAAATGGCAGGCGAATGATTTCGTCCTCTCGATGCTGCTCGATACCCACGATTGGAAAAGCGAGCCGATGATTCTGGTCTCGGTCGGGCAACTGATCGAGAAGCTCGGCCTCGACAAGACCAAGCGGCGATTTTCCTTCACCGAATTGACGTCGCTGCCGGAACTGAACCGGCTCGCGGGAGAAGCGCACGCGCTGAAGAAAGCGGAGAAACCGCTCGATCGTCTCCAAAGCGAAGTGATGAGCGTCAGCGAACGGCTGGCGATTTTCGCGCATGTAATGGATGGACGGGCGTTTCTCCTCGTGCCGGCAGCAGAGAAGACGGCGGATCCCTGGGTGGTGCCCCCAGACTTCGCTCGCTATTACGATGTGACGGCATTCATGCCCTTGCAGACGCACCTGCAAACGCTCGCCACGGCTTACACGAAGGGCGACGGATTCCAGTTTGGCCGGGCCGCGAACCAATTGCGCGACGGACTGCGCGGTTTGAGTCCGAAGATCTACCCTCCGGAATCAGAATTGCGCCTGGAATATTTCTACAATCATTTCGATGGTTTCTACCGCGCGGCCTGGTGTTACGGGATCGCCCTCGTCTTGCTCGCTGTGGCCTACAATCTGAAGAGAGCGAAGGTTCTCACCTTCATCGCGGTGGGCCTCGCGCTGGCCGGCCTCCTCTTTCACGGGAACGCCATCGCGTTGCGATGCATGATCGCGGGCCGTCCGCCGGTGACGAACATGTATGAGTCGATCATCTGGGTCTCATTCGCGGTCCTCTTTTTCGGGATGATCTTTTTCGCACGTTATCGGACGCCGGTTTATCTGCTCGCCGCGCTTCCGGTTTCGCTCGTGGCCCTGCTGCTCGTCCATCAAATACCGATCGCGATGCCCTCGAGCATCGATCCGCTCGTGCCGGTCCTGCGCGATAATTTCTGGCTCACCATCCACGTGCTCACGATCACCTTGAGCTACGCGGCCTTCGCGCTGGCCATGGGTTTTGGGCACATCCTGCTTTTCCGCTACGCGCGCGATCCGGTCTCGGCGCGCGCCGATCAACCGATGCATTTCTGGCTCTATCGCGTGCTCCAGCTTGGTGTGATTCTGCTGGCCGCGGGCACGATCCTGGGCGGCGTCTGGGCAAATTATTCCTGGGGCCGTTTCTGGGGCTGGGACCCGAAAGAGACCTGGGCCCTCATCGCGCTCCTTTGTTACATCCTGACGCTGCACGGGCGTCTGGCGGGCTGGTGGACGCAGTTTGGTCTGGTCGTCGCGAGCGTGGTCTGTTTCCTCGCGATTCTAATGGCCTGGTACGGCGTGAATTTCGTGCTCGGCAAAGGATTGCACAGCTACGGATTTGGCATTGGCGGTGAAACCTACGTCGTCAGCTTTGTCGTGGCGGATCTGTTGTTTGTCGCCTTCGCGATCTGGCGGTATCGGGGAACGAAGCGGCCCGGACCACCGAGTTCGCCCACGGTCGTTACTCCCGAAAGCGTCGCGGCGTAGAGGTCGGGCGCGCATTCGCCCGGCAAGACAAGAAATATGATCCAGCAGAGCGCGAATGCGGTCGTAATGATTCGGCCTTTCCGCTTCTATCCGAACCCGGAGACCGCTTCCGATAATGCGTTTCAGCGCGAAGTTGCATCGGGCGATGCTGGCGCGATTTCCCACTCCGCCCAAGAGGAGTTCGACCGGGCAGTGGAATCTTTGCGCGGCGCCGGCGTCACGACCCACGTTTTTGCAGACACCGCTTCGCCGGAGAAACCTGACGCCGTTTTTCCTAACAACTGGTTCTCCACCCACCCCGACGGCAGAGTGGCCCTTTATCCGATGTATTCGCCCACGCGCCGGAACGAGCGGCGGCGGGATGTGATCGACGAGCTGGGCCAGACTTATCAAATCAGCGCGCTGGTCGATTACTCGTCCTACGAGCAGCGCGGCCTTCATCTCGAAGGCACAGGAAGCCTCGTCCTCGACTACGCCAATAGCATCGCCTACGTCTCGCTTTCCAAGCGGTCCGACCGCGAACTCGTCGAGAGATTCTGCCAGGATTTCAACTTCGAGCCGCTGCTTTTCGAGAGCGCAGGAGATGACGGCCGCCCGATTTATCACACTAACGTCGTCATGTGTGTCGGTTCCGAATTTGCCCTGGTGGGATTGGACATGATCCGGGATCCCGGACAGCGGGAGACAGTTCGCCATCGACTCGAAACAAGCGGGAAGAAAGTGATCGAGTTGAGTCGCGCTCAAATCGCAAACTTCGCCGGCAACGCCCTCGAATTGCGCAACGAGTCCGAGAAGCTGCTCGTCTTGTCGAGCCGTGCGGCGGAGGCGCTAACGACGGAACAGCGGAACGAGATCGAATCGCATGCCCGGCTTCTGCCGTTGACCCTTCCCACCATTGAACTGGCTGGCGGCAGCGCGCGTTGTATGCTGGCAGCGATTCATCTTCCGCCGCTCTGATCCGTTTGATTCGTAGCCGTTGGATCGACCGTGATGCGCCAATCGCAAACCCGTCGCTTCCCGGCCTGTTTCGGCTTGCGTTCCACGGAAGCGCTTGGTACCCCTATCGCCTCGATTCGCTTTCGAAAACCCTCCATGAGACCCGTTATCCAGCTTGAAATCCGGCAGCTCCTGGCTGCCGCCCAAGTCGCTCAGATCGCATTCCTGGGACTCATCGGTGTTGGCTACTGTATCCTCTGTGTCGCCGGAGGATTGAAACGAAACTGGATCCAAGCGGTTGCCGGCGTGGCTTTACTCGCGCTTACGCTCGTCCTGTTTGCGCTCACGGAGGAGGCTTTTGCCGACCGCAAAGCGATGCTCGATTTCCCCCTTCCGACCCTGCCAGGCCTGTATGTCATTAAGACACTTCTGATTGTAGATTTGATAGCGGTGTTTTTCCTAGTGGCTTCATCAGGTGGAAGCGTGGGAAGTTGTTATAGCGCCCTTTATTTTTTGCTTCCAACGTTGACAATCCTTTTGTTGCGCGGCGATCGACCCTTCCTCCAGCTCCTCATTTGGAGCACCTCCGGTCTGTTTCTGCTTTCGCTATTTTTGCACCGATCATACCTCACCGAGCAACGCTCGACGTCCGATTGGCATGATGGCACTCAAACGATGACCGTGGAGATTCCCCGGGTGGCTTTTGCGAATAAGATTGCCTGCGGGGTTATCTCGTTAATGAGTTTTCTTCTGAGCCTCTATATTAGTACCAGGACACTAGGACCAGGGCACTAGTACCGGGACAAATAGTACGAGTAGCTCTAAGCGACGCACCTGCGTTTAGAGTGCGAACGGCAAAGATGCTGGTGATCGAAGGCGCTTGCAGACGCTGAAGATTGGCCGCCATACTTACCCAAGTCTTTCCCAGGCTTCGCGTTCGATGAAACTTAGGATTTTCCTGGTGGTCACTTCTTGTGTCGTGAGCCTGATCACCGGCTTCGTCCTTTCGCGCGGAGGGTCTTCCACGGCAGGGGTCAAGGCGCGCGCAAAACCGCTCATCGGTCTTTCGATGGATACGTTGAAAGAGGAGCGCTGGCAGGGAGACCGCGACCTGTTTGTGGCGCACGCCAGCGAGCTCGGCGCCGAGGTTTTGGTTCAATCGGCCAATAGCGATGACACCCGGCAGATCGGCGATGTCCAGGCGTTGATCAGCCGCGGGGTGGATGTGCTCGTGATTGTTCCGCACAACGGCGGGGCCATGGCGAAAGCCGTCGAGATGGCGCACGAGGCGGGCATTCCCGTGCTCGCTTATGATCGGTTGATCACCGATTGCGATCTCGATCTCTACATGACTTTCGACAATGTAAAAGTGGGCGAGCTCCAGGCCCAATTCCTCGTCGATCGTCTCCCGAGGGAGGGCAAGAAGAAGATCGTCCGAATCTATGGCGCGAAGACCGACCACAACGCCGTGCTTTACAAGCAGGGTCAGGACAACGTTCTGGGTCCGCTCCTGAGCAGGGGGGAAATCGAGATCGTTCACGAAGACTGGACCCAGGATTGGAAACCGGAAAACGCCAAGAAGATCGCGAACGCGGCCATCACCAAGGCCGGGCCAAACTTCGACGCGATCCTGGCCTCGAATGACGGCACGGCGAGTGGTGCGATCCAGGCGCTCTCTGAAGAAGGCCTGGCCGGCAAGATCCTCGTCACGGGACAGGATGCCGAGTTGAGTGCCTGCCAGCGGATCGTTAACGGCACCCAGGTGATGACCATTTACAAACCGGTGTTGCAACTGGCGAAACAAGCCGTCGAAGCCGCAATGAAAATGGCGCGGGGCAAACCGGTCTTTGTCCCGGGCAAGATCAACAATGGGAAAATCGATGTGCCTTCGATCCTGCTCGATGTCGTGGTGGTGACGAAGGACAACATCGTGGACACCGTCATCAAGGATCGGTTCCACACCGCCGCTGAAATTTATTCCGGCACACCGCCGGCTCAGCAATCGCCCTAGGAGACTGTTGAAACACTGCACGAAATCCAACTCCAGTTCTCACGAGCACAATTTTGAAAGCTGTGCTCTCTCGTCACACTTTGCAAAGTGTGGCGACTTCAGCTGTGGCCAAGAGTTGAAATGTATTTCAGTAATTGCGAGACAATGAGTGGGGAGCGGCGCATGAATCCAGTCGTCCTCAGGGCGGAAAACATCGTCAAAAAATTCCCGGGCGTCGTCGCGCTCAAGAACGTCAGCTTCGAATTGCGCGCGGGCGAGATCCACGCGCTCTGCGGTGAGAACGGGGCTGGCAAATCGACCTTGATCAAGCTGCTCTCCGGGATCCACGCGCACGGTTCCTACGAGGGGGACTTCCTCATCAACGGGGAGCCGGCAACGTTTCGTTCGCTGGCCGACGCGGAGCGCGCTGGGATCGCGGTCATTTACCAGGAGCTGGCGCTCGTTAACGACATGACGGTCGGCGAGAACATTTTTCTCGGCTCGGAGCCGCGCTCGGCCGTCGGGCTGATTGACTGGCCCAGGGTGCATCGCGACGCGAGATTGCTCCTGGAAAAATTCAAGGTCGAAATCGATCCCGGCCTGCCCGTGACCAAGCTCGGAGTTGGACAAAAACAACTCGTCGAGATCGTAAGAGCGCTGTCGAAGAATTCCCGCATTCTCATCCTGGACGAACCGACGGCCGCGCTCGCCGAACACGAAGTGATGATTCTGCTCGAAATCCTGCGGGATCTGCGCAGGCAAGGCATCACGAGCATCTACATCTCGCACAAACTCGATGAAGTCTTTGCGATTTCCGACCGTATTACCGTGATGCGCGACGGCTCATCGGTCGTCACGCTCGAGGCCAGGCAGACTAACAAAACCGAAGTCATCAGGCAGATGGTCGGACGCGAAATCACCGATCTGTTTCCGCGTCGGTCCACGAAGCGGGGCCCGGCCGTGCTCGAAGTGGAAAACGTCAGCGTAACCAATCCGCAGACGGGAGAAAGTTTTCCTTCCGAGATCAACTTCTCGTTACACGCCGGCGAAGTCCTCGGCCTCGGCGGTCTCATGGGCGCGGGACGGACCGAATTATTGATGCACCTTTTTGGGGTTTGGGGCCGGCGCGGAAGCGGATCAGTCCGGCTCGATGGCCGCGAGCTGCGAGGATGCCGGCCGGATGAGATTATCCGGCGCGGCCTGGCGCTGGTGAGCGAAGATCGCCGCCGTTACGGATTGATCCTGGAGAAGGCGATCGGCTTCAATCTCTCGCTCTCGTCTTTGAGGAATCTAACCAGCCATCGCCTGATCGACCAAGCCCTCGAGTTCAAAAGGAACAGTCATTTTTTCGAATCGCTGCGCGTCAAAGCACCGACGATGGAGGCCATGGTCGGCAGGCTTTCCGGTGGTAACCAGCAGAAGGTGGTCGTGGGCAAGGCGCTCATGACCGAGCCGCTCGTGATTTTTCTCGATGAACCGACTCGCGGGATCGATGTCGGAGCGAAGCTGGAAATCTACGAAATCATCAATCAGCTGACGGAAGCCGGGAAAGCGGTCGTGCTGGTCTCGAGCGAACTTCCCGAGCTGATCGGCATGAGCGATCGCATCCTGATGCTGCATGAAGGCCATGTGGCCGGCGAATTCAGCCGCGCCGAAGCCATCCCGGAGAAATTGCTCGCCGCGGCGATGGGGCAGACGGAGGTGCAGCGGACTTATTGAGTTAGCCAGTCAGTAAACAGTAAACAGTAAACAGCGGGATATTGGCACAACGCAGAGATTCATTGAAGTATGCATTGGGATCGCTCTGCCAGGAGATTGGTCGAGTGCATTCTGTGGAAATCGATCTCCTCCGTCCGCGAAGAGTCAGTTTACATCGCTGAATCCCCATCTGACTACTGATCACTGATCACTGATTACTGATTACTGATTCACTCACGAGCGAATGCACCCGCGCCTCACCCTTCGCGACTTCTCGATGCTGATCGCGCTCGTCCTCATCTGCGCGTTCTTCGCCGTGATGTCGCCGCAATTTCTGGGCGCGCGCAATCTCTCGCTGCTTATGACCGAGCTGTCGATCACCGCCACGCTCGCGCTGGGCATGCTGCTGATTATTCTCCCCGGGCACATCGATCTCTCGGCTGGGAGCGGCGTTGGTTTCCTTGGTGGGATCGCGAGCGTGCTGGTGTTCGAACACGGCTGGCCGGCGCCGCTCGGGATGGCGGCGGCCCTGCTCACCGGCATTCTCATTTGGTTCTGCATGGGCAACGTGATCGTGCGCCAAAGAGTGCCCGCGTTCATCATTACCCTGGGCGGGTTGCTCATCTTCAAGGGACTTTTTTGGCTGGTCATTCACAACTCGACGATTCCGATCGTGCAAGGAGGAAGAGCCAACCTCTACTCGCTGCTGACGACGTATTACTTGCCGCCAGCGCTTGGATACGTGCTGGTCGCCGGTGTTGTTGTTTTCCTGGTCATCGTGCAACTGCGCTCGCGCAAGGCACGCCGGGAATACGGGTTTGCCGTCGACGATCGGGAGTGGGTATTCCTGAAACTCTTTCTCACCGCGCAGTTCCTTTTTCTTTTTGTCGTCGTGACGAACAAATTCCGCGGCATTCCGTTGCCCGCGGTCATCCTCGGTCTCATCGCGTTTGCGGTTTACGTTCTCACCACGCACACCCCGTTCGGGCGTTACCTTTATGCGATCGGGGGGAACGAAGAAGCGGCTATCGTCTCGGGCATCCCGGTCGAGAAGGTGGTGGTGGGCGCGTTTAGCATCATGGGCGCAATCGTGGCCATCACTGGATTCATGCAGACTTCCTACTCCGGTGCTTCGACCACGACGGTTGGCGACTTGATGGAGCTGGATGCAATTGCGGCCTGCGTCATTGGGGGCGTGAGTTTGAGAGGCGGGCGCGGCACGGTCATGGGGGTCCTTTTCGGTGCGCTGATCATGGCCTGTTTGCTCAACGGCATGACGCTGCTCGCGGTCTCACCCGAGTTTAAGTTCATTGCGCGCGGCGTGGTGCTCTCGCTCGCCGTCTGGATGGATGTGCGCCTGGCGCGATGATGTTGTTGCGCCTTTGGACGAAGCTCTATCCGGCGCTCCGAGCGCGGTCTCACGTTTATTCGAACTGCAACGGACGGGTTGGAAGACCCATTCGTGCCAATCTCCAGCGTGCGTTTCCACCGGCATCGTGATTCCACCACGTATCAGATGCCCCAGGTCTGGACAAATTCTTTGAAGTTCGGCAACAAATCGGTGGCGGCGTGGATGATTATCACGGCGAAGAGATTCTTTGTGCGCGCCCAGACGATCCCGAAAAAAATGCCGCTTACCGACAGGACCACGATGGCGTAGGCAACGGAATCAACGGGCGACGGGGTGGTGCCGATCGCTTCGTGAAGACCCGCTCCGCGCAGAATGAAGCCAGGCGCGTGCGCCAAACCAAAGAGCAGCGCCATCAACGCCACGCCCGAAACCTCGGACCTAAACCAGGCGGCAAGACGCTCCTGCACAACAGCGCGGAAAAAGAATTCCTCCACCAAACCGGCTTCGAGGAAGAGCCAGGCAAAACAGAGCGGCAGACCAATCGCGAGCTGACTGGGACTGAATTCACCGCGGCGGATCGGGGCCGCGCCAGTGCCGGCGAAATATTGAAAGAGAAGGATCGCGCCGCTGAGGACGAGCACTACAAGAAGATGATTGCCGCCCAGCGCCCTTAGCCCGGCTAACTGGACTCCGAAATCGCGCCAGCGATACCCGAAGATGATTCGGAAGAGAAGAAAAGGAATGGCCACGAAGACGATCAACTTTCGGGTAAGGACCACCAAAGAGGTCACGCGCGGCGAAGCGAGCCAGCTTGCGGGGACTAGCGCTTCCGAAAGCGTCGCACCCCAGATGAGATAGAGTGTGACGCCGATCAGACAGGCTAGAAGCAGCCACATCTCAGCCGAGCTTCGCCGCCGCGGCAACTCCAGCGAGCGCGCCCGGAGAGTCGTCACCCACGCCAGGATCGGAAAGATGATTCCGAAAATGATGAGTCCGCCGATTGCGTCCTCGCGTCCGAAGTTCGGATGACGCCAGAGGATCGCGAGGCTTATGGCGAACGCGGCCACGCCGAACAGCGCCCAAACGTTTCCAAAAATATTCCGCAACGTTTTCAAGCGAAACTCCGACGCTACCGTGTCAAGGTGGTGCTTTGCCACTGGGCTGTTGTCATCTGAGTTACCAAGTTCGGCGAAGCGGGTGCGCTTCGGTGTTGAAGACAACCTTGTCGAAATCCAAAGTGCCGGGCGGCGCGAAAAGCAGGTAGAAATATTTGAAGGTTTCGGCGAGGGCGAAGCTCTCCATTTCGTCCTGCTTTTCCTTTGTGACCATATCCTTGAGCGCGGCATAACCGGCTTCCGCGCGGCAATGCTTGACGAAATCGTTGAAGATCGTTTCGCCCATCTGCCGATACTGGCGGTCCTTCGTGTAATGATGGAGGTAGTAAGTGGATTCGATAATCTCGGGTCGCAGATGATAGGTGCTCGCGACGACCCGCATGGTCTTGTAGTCGAGCACCTCGGGCTCGATCCCGTGCAGGTTCCACATCTTGAAGGAAGAGGCCTGTAAGCGCCGTGCGCGGGAGATGTCGCCCGAAAGGGCAAGCACAGCTGGAAAAAAGGCGTCGAGCGCGCCGTAGGTCGTGTCGGTGCGCTGGCCGGTTTTCATATCGGCGTGGCCGTACCAAAGTTCGCCTCCCGTCTCGTCGGCCAGATACTTGTGGACGGCGGG
>DASZDO010000048.1:0-47233 GCA_035941955.1 Chthoniobacterales bacterium | reverse complement strand
CGTTGAAACTAGAGCAGCCGACAAGCACGGCAAGCGAATGTAAGCCCTGGCCTTTTCAAGGAGCGCTCACGCCTCGCGCAGCCGTTCGGCGCACGCTTGCACCGACGCTGGATCGCTCACGCTTATCACCTCGGCGTCCTTGCGCGTCCGACGGAGTAAACCGGCCAGGACTTCACCCGGCCCTAACTCAATGAATAACTCGCACCCGCGGGCGAGCAAACTCTCCACGCAATCGGTCCACCGCACCGTGCTCGTAATCTGATCTCGCAGCGCTTCGCGTATCTCCGGCAGGGTCGCCACGATTTCCCCTGTGACGTTGCTCATGATCGGGAAGCGGGGCGCTTGCAGCTCCGCCTCGAGCAACGGCTGGCCGAGCTGCTCGTAAGCGCTGTTCATGAGGCGGGAGTGATAGGCCCCTGCGACGTTGAGCAACGTCGCGCGCCGAATGCCATGTTCTTTCGCCAGGCTGACGGCGAGCTCCACCTTTGCACTTTCGCCGGAGATTACGATTTGACCCGGCGCATTGAGATTGGCCACGTCGACATCGGTATCGGCTGCAAGTGCGCGGACGGTGTTTTCATCAGCGCCTATCATGGCCGCCATGGCGCCGGCAGTCGCGGCGCATGCCGCGTCCATCAAACGGCCGCGTGTTTCGACGAGTCTTAACCCCGTGGCGAAATCAAAGGTCCCGCCGGCCGCGTGCGCAGTCCATTCACCCAACGACAGTCCCGCGGCCGCTTCGACGGCAAAATCCCCGGCCACTCCCCGCAAGGCGGCCAGACAGGCGAGGCCATGCACGTAAAGGGCGGGCTGGCAGTTCGATGTCTTTGTTAATTCCTCGAGTGGCCCGTTCCAGGCAATCCCGCTCAACGAGCGTTCGAGAATCCTGTCGGCCTGTTGAAACAAATCCCCGGCGGCAGGGTGATGTGCGGCCAGATCGCGCCCCATGCCCACGCTTTGCGCACCCTGGCCTGCAAAGAGCAGTGCGATTTTTTTTTGCATCGGAATCTTGGTAACTACTTCGTGGATCGAGGGCGCCGCGAGGTCCCGAATAAGCTTGCATTTTGCGGAGAAAATCCAAATAATTTGCGCATGCAAACATACGCATGGAAATCAGCGTTCCGTTCCGCCATGGGCGGAGCTGTGGTTGCGCTACTGGTTGCCTTGCCGTTGTCGACGGCAGACGCTAAGTGGCTGGCGAAGAACAAGCCGAGGTTACCAATGGGAGTGTATTTCCAGGGGTTGCAGGGCTCAGTGGTCCTGTCTTTGAACCTGGATAAGAGTGGCCGGGTCACGGACACTCGCGTGCTCCGAAGCAGCGGACACGCTGCCCTTGATGAACTGGCGCGCGAGGCGGCGTCAAACTGGCGGCTCAGCCCGGATTCGGTGCTGGCCACCGATATCAGCCAAGGACGAGTCGAGTTAGTCAGCTTTCGGAACCCAAATCCTCCGAAGCAAATCCTTCCTGGCGCGCAGCCGTTCTGGGCGCAGCTGAGGTAAGTCCCAGGTAAGCAAAGAAACAGTTTGAATCGCGACGGAATTGAATTTCCGGCGATTGGGGCTTTTTTGCGCAGGGCGATTCCGGCGCCCGTCCGGCAGAGAAAGATTCGCCCTTTTCTGCGGGGCTGCATCCTTCGCGCAAAACGCGACTTTGCACTTGCGCCGCTGCCGCCTCTCGCGAGCATAGTCGCAAGGTTGCCACATGGCTTTCACGACACGCGAAATCGAATCTCCCGATCCCGTTACGCGCGTCGCCGCGGCCGACGCGCAGACCCGCGAAAACCTCGACGACATCGGCGAGAAAATGGTCCTGAACATGGGACCATCCCATCCGGCCACCCACGGGGTCTTGCGCCTCGTGCTCGAACTCGATGGCGAGACGATCACCAAGGCAACTCCCGACGTCGGTTACCTGCATCGCGGCGATGAAAAAATCGCCGAGAACATGCAGTACAACCAATTCGTGCCTTATACCGACCGGCTCGATTACCTGGCCCCGCTCGCGAATAACGTCGCGTACGCCCTGGCCGTTGAGAAGTTGATGGGCTGGGAATTGCCTCCCCGCGGCAAAGCGATTCGGGTGATCTGTTGCGAGACGGCGCGTATCTCGGCCCATCTCCTGGGGCTCGGCGCGATGGCGCTGGATCTCGGCGCCATGACGGTCTTTCTCTACACCTTCACCGAACGCGAAAAACTCTATAACCTCTTCGAACTCCTCACCGGAGCCCGATTCACCACGTCCTACACCCGCGTCGGCGGCCAGATTCGCGATCTGCCCGCCGCTTTCATCCCGCAACTCGAACAGTTCCTCGATGGTTTCATCCCGCAGCTGGATGAGGTGGACAAGCTGCTCACGCGGAATCGAATCTTCGTCGACCGGACCCGGGACATCGGCGTCATTCCGCGCGAGCGCGCGATCGCATACGCGCTTTCCGGGCCAAACCTTCGCGGCAGCGGCGTCGAACATGATCTTCGCCGTAAGCATCCCTACCTGGACTACGACCAATACGACTTCGAGGTCGTCGTCGGCGCGGCGGGCGATTGTTACGATCGCTATCTTGTCCGGATCGAAGAAATGCGCCAAAGCGTGCGCATTCTGCGGCAGGTGATCGAAAAGCTCCCGAGCGGTCCGATCAACGTGGTCGACTGGAAAAACATGCCGCCGCCGAAGTCGAGAGTGATGACAAAAATGGAGGAATTGATCCATCATTTCATCGTCGTCACCGAAGGCCTCGACGCGCCGCCGGGAGAAATCTACTTCGCGGCCGAAAATCCCAAGGGCGAGCTGGGATTTTATATCAACAGCAAAGGCGGCGGTGTGCCGCATCGACTGAAAATTCGCGCGCCTTCGTTTGTGAACTTGAGCATTTTACCGGAACTTTTGCCGGGCTGCTCCCTGAGCGACGTAGTCGCGGTGCTTGGCAGTCTGGACTTCGTGATGGGCGAATGCGACAGATGAGAAGCGCGCTATGAGACACATAACCTCCCGATTCGACGGGGAAAGAGACAACCCTCGGCCGGGAACCTTAAGCTGACCATGACCCAGGCGCTGAAAATCGATTTTCGCTTTCTCCGGCTTTTGTCGGTTGTGGCCCTGCTCGCTTTGAGCGTCACCGCGTGTAACCCCGCGAAGCGGCTCACCAAAGCAAACGTTGCGGAAGTGACGGAAGGCATGTCGAAGAAACAGGTGGAATCGATTCTCGGACCACCCACGACAGTCGACACCAAGGATTTCGTCGTCGTTAAGAAAACGGTTTACGTCTACGATCAGGGTAAGGAATCGGTCACGATCGTTTTCAAAGACGACAAGGTGCAGTCGAAGGTCAGCACGCTGTCCGAATAGCGCGTCGTCTTTGTGGACCCGACGAACACGCGCATCTCCGCTGAGCTGGAGCGGAAAATGGACGAAGCGATTGGCCGCTATCCCGCCGACCGAAAGCGAAGCGCGGCCATGCCCCTCCTCCATTTGTGGCAGGAAGAATTTGGCTTCATCAGCGATGAGGGCGTGCGCTGGATCGCGGAAAAGCTCGCTCTGCAACCGATCAACATTCTCGAGCTCGTTACGTTCTATCCCATGTTCCGGCAGGCGCCGGCGGGCAAAACCCATATCCGAGTTTGCCGCACCTTGAGCTGCGCGATGGCCGGGAGTTATCAGGTGATGGAACAGGCTTGTGCCGCCGCCGGCATCGACCGCCATCATGACGACAACGGAATGCACAATCCGGTCTCGATCAGCCAGGACGGCAACTACAGCATCGAGTTTGTCGAATGTCTGGCCAGCTGCGGGACCGCGCCGGTCTGCATGGTCCAGGACGAGTTGATTGAAAACGTCAAGCCGGAGGCGGTGTCCGCCCTTGTCACCGATCACCAGTCACTGATCACCGATCACCGGCCCCCACCCCACCCGCTCGAGCATCGTCTCATTTTCAAAAACATCGGGCGCACCGGCTGGACACCCGATATCGACTGCTACCTGCGCAACGGCGGTTACGAGCAGTTGAAAAAGGCCATTCAGATGACGCGCGCCGAGATTATAAATGAGGTGAAAACCTCCGGTCTCCGCGGCCGTGGCGGCGCCGGTTTTCCCTGCGGCGTGAAGTGGAGTTTCATCAAGACCGATGAGAAGAAGCCGGTCTACCTCATCTGCAACGCAGACGAATCCGAGCCCGGCACCTTCAAGGACCGCTATATCATTCACGACGATCCTCACCAGCTTCTCGAAGGCATTCTCATCTCCTGTTTCGCGCTGAATGCGAAAACCGCCTACATCTACATTCGAGGTGAATTCCCCGAAGGCGCGAAGATTCTGGAACGAGCCATCGAAGAAGCCCGGGAGAAAAATTTCCTCGGGCGAAACATGCTCGGCACCGGTTTCGACGTCGAAATCTACCTCCATCGCGGCGCCGGCGCCTACATTTGCGGCGAAGAGACGGGCTTGATCGAATCCCTCGAAGGGAAGCGCGCCTATCCCCGGATCAAGCCGCCTTATTTTCCCGCCGTGCTCGGCCTCTACATGTGTCCCACCATAGTGAACAACGTGGAAACGCTTTGCCACGTGAAGCACATCATCGAGATGGGCGGCGGGACTTACGCCCGCCTTGGCCGGCCGAATAACACCGGCACGCGCATCGTTTGCGTGAGTGGCGATGTGCAGCGCCCGGGATATTTCGAGATCGAAGTGGGCGCGGTCACGATGGGACAATTGATTTACGATATGGCCGGCGGCCCACTCCCCGGCCGAACCGTCAAGGCCGTCATTCCCGGAGGCAGCTCAGCCAAAGTGCTCCGGGCCGACGAGACCTTTAAGCTAAAGCAAAAACAACCGGACGGCTCCATGGCGGACCAGGACGCGACGCTTTTTGACCTCCCGATGGATTTCGATTCGCTGGCGGCGGCCGGTTCCATGGCCGGCTCCGGCGGTGTCATTGTCCTGGACGATTCGCGCGACATGGTTTGGACGCTCAATAACATCAACGAGTTTTACGCCCACGAGAGCTGCGGCCAGTGCACACCGTGCCGCGAAGGTTCGCTTTGGATGAAGAAGATCACCGATCGCATGTTGCTGGGCGGAGGCGTTGTGCAGGACCCCGAGACCTTGAAGTCGGTCGCGGACAACATCGCGGGCCGTACCATCTGCGCCTTTGGCGAAGCCTGCGCCTGGCCCACCCAAAGTTTCGTGGAAAAATTCAAGGACGAGTTCAACCGGCGCAGCCAGAAACCGGTTCCGCCGGCGATGCCACCGGAGTACACGCCCGGCGCATTGATCGATCACGAAAACATTGCGACAACGCCGTTGCCACGTAATCCCGGCTGGGAAGAGACGGCCACCGCGGGAACGATCTGAAAATGAAACGTCTCATTCATCCTACTCGTGCTCGTGATCGTGCTCGTGCGCGATGCTTTTCGATCACGAGCACGAGCAGGAGCACGATTACGAAACTCTAATGGCGGACCCAGCTACATCGGCACAATTGGTGAACGTCCAGATCAATGGCGTCTGGCATCAATTTCCCAAGGGCACGCGCCTGATCGAGGCGTGCGAGAAGGCCGGGAGTTACGTGCCGCGGTACTGCTATCACAAGAAGCTCAGCTCGCCCGGCAACTGCCGGATGTGCCTAATCGAAATGGGCCTGCCAAAGATGGGACCGGATCGGAAACCGGAGCTCGGCGCCGATGGAATGCCGTTGATCAACTGGATGCCGCGGCCGCAAATCTCCTGCGCCCAGGATGTGAGCGAAGGCATGGGCGTTCGGACCGATTCGCCCCTGGCGCAGGAATGCCGCAAGGGCGTCATGGAGTTTCTCCTCATCAATCATCCGCTCGATTGCCCGATCTGCGATCAAGCGGGCGAATGTCGCCTGCAAGAATTCAGCGTCGAGTATGGCCATGCGGAATCGCGCTTCCTCGAAAACAAGGTGAAGAAGCCGAAGAATATTGAACTCGGACCGCGCGTTACGCTCGACGATGAGCGCTGCATTCTTTGTTCGCGTTGCGTCCGATTCTGTCAGGAAATCGCGCACGACGACGTTCTCGGTTTCATCGATCGCGGCAGTCACAGCGTCCTGACCGCGCATCCGGGCAAACGGCTGGAAAACAATTACTCGCTCAACACCGTCGACATCTGCCCGGTCGGCGCGCTGACTTCTTCCGATTTCCGCTTCCAGATGCGCGTCTGGTTCTTGAAAGAAACGAAAAGTTTCTGCACGAGCTGCGCGACGGGATGCAACACCATCATTGGAACGCGCGAAGACGTCATTTATCGCCAGACCCCGCGCGAAAATGATGCCGTCAATTCCTCCTGGATGTGCGACTACGGGCGGCTGAATTTTGGATACCTTCAGTCGGAGCAGCGCCTGCTCCAGCCGCAGATCCTCTCCGGCGACAAACTCATCGACGCCGATTGGAGCGCGGCCATCACCCACGCCGTCGCTCAGCTAAAACACTTCTCGGGCTGGGAAGTCGCGATTCTCGCCTCGGGTCGAATGACCAACGAAGAGCTTTGGCTTACCTCGCAACTCGCGAAAATGCTCGGAGCCGATCTGATCGACATCGTTCCGCGGACGGGTCCGGGCGACGATATTCTTTTGAGCACCGATCGTAATCCGAACACCAATGGTGCGCGCCTCCTGGGCGTGACTGCGGAACCAGGCGCGCGACTGCGCGAGATGGTGGACGGCGTGGCGTCAGGCCGCGTCAAAGCACTGGTCGCTCTCGGGGAAAACCCGATCGCCCTTGGACTGTCCCTGGACCAAATCAAAGCGCTGCCAGCCTTTATCGTCATGGACATTTTGGCGAATGAAGCGACCCAGGCGGCGACGGCGGTTTTGCCCTCCTTCGGTTTTGCTGAAAAGCGCGGCTCGATGATTAACGGCAAGGGACGATTGCAGCGACTGAATCGCGCGGTGCGCGGTCCCGGTCAGGCCCGCGATGATTGGGAGATTTTGCGCGATTTGATCCAGGCTTACTCGGGCAGAAACGGCATCTATTCGATTGAAGATGTCTTCCGGCAGATGAGTGAATCGACCCCCTCATTGGCGGGTTTGAGCCTGAGCAAGATCAGCGACCTGGGCGTGCAGGTGATGGAAATCCCGTCATGGTGAGCGAAGTCGAACCATCCCGCGGATCGACACTCGACGGGGTCCCTCGGCCTCGCTCGGGATGACAGCAACATGGATTACGCAGTCCTCATTTCATCCTTGGTGAAGATCGTCGCGCTGCTCGCCGTCGTCCTCGGCATCATGAACTACGCCGTGTATGCGGAGCGGCGAATCAGCGCTTTGATCCAGGACCGGCTGGGACCAAACCGCGTCGGCCCCGCCGGCCTCTTTCAACCGATCGCCGATGCCGCGAAATTCCTCCTGAAAGAAGATTTTACGCCGGGGCATGTAAACAAGTTCTATTACTGGCTCGCGCCCTGCCTTGCGATGATTCCCGCGATCACCACTCTTGCCGTGCTCCCTTTCGGCAGCACGCTCTTTGGCGTCCCGATGGTGATCGCTGACATCAACGTCGGGGTATTGTTTGTCTTCGCGATCGCGTCGCTGGGCGTTTACGGGATCGTCATCGCCGGCTGGTCGTCCAATTCAAAATATCCGTTCCTGGGCGGCGTTCGTTCCACGTCTCAGATGATTTCCTACGAGCTCTCGCTCGGCCTCGCGGTCATCCCGATTTTCCTTCTCATCGGGCAGCTCAGGTTGACCGAGGTTGTCCGCTATCAAATCGAACATGGCTGGATGATCGCGCCATTCGTCGGCGATTGGACCAATCCTCACAAATGGCTCCTCGCGATTCCGATGGTTATCTCGTTTGTCGTTTTCACGATCGCGATCTTTGCGGAGACGAACCGCCTCCCCTTCGACCTGCCCGAAGCCGAAACCGAACTGGTCGGCGGCTATCACACGGAATATGGCTCGATGAAATTCGGGCTCTTTTTCCTGGGAGAATACGTCGCAATGATCACCGGCTCCGCCATCATCGTGACGCTTTTTCTGGGTGGATGGCATTTCCCCGGCATCCCGGACGGTTCGCACGGCTGGGGCTGGGGCTTGGCGAACATTTTTGTCTTCTTCTCGAAGATCGCTGTGCTTCTCTTTGTCTTTATCTGGGTGCGCTGGACCTTGCCGCGCTTTCGTTACGACCAGCTGATGCGCCTCGGCTGGGTCTTCTTTTTCGAAATCGCGCTCGCCAACATCTTTGTCGCCGCCATCATTCTTGCGTATTTCCCGCCATGATGTCTCCATCTCTTCGTAATCGTGCTCGTGCTCATGCTCGTGATCGGAAACGATCGAGCACGATCACGAGCATGAGCACGAGCACGAACTGATATGGCCATCACCATTTCACGTCCCAAGCTAAACTGGCCCGAGCGGTTCTATCTGCCGGCCATTCTCAGCGGCATGGCGATCACGATAAAGCATTTCAAGAACATGCTCCTGGGGCGCACGAAGGTCACGATGCAGTACCCGGAAGAGAAATGGGACAGCCAGATGCCCGAACATTACCGCGGCGCGCCGGCCCTGGTCCGCGACGATAGCGGCCGGATCCGCTGTGTCGCCTGTCAGCTTTGCGAGTTCATCTGCCCGCCGCGCGCGATCAAGATTATCCCGGGCGAAATCCCGGCCGGCGATCGGTTCGCCCGGGTCGAGAAATTTCCACAGGAATTCGATATCGACATGATCCGCTGCATTTACTGCGGGCTGTGCGAGGAAGTTTGTCCCGAACAGGCGATTTACCTGCGAAAAGATTACGCCATCACCGGGTTCACCCGCGCTGACATGGTGCATGACAAAGAGAAGCTCCTGGAGATCGGCGGCGTCATGCACGGCGTGGTTTTGAAATGGAACGAGAAGAAATGAGCAAAGGTTGCAGAGTTGAGGTTTCAGGTTTCAGAGAAAGCCACCGCGACGCTTCCTCTCGCCTGAACTCTGAAACCTGAACCCTGAAACCTTCCCATGCCTGCGTTTCTCTTTTGGCTCTTCGCGCTCGTCATGCTCGGGTTCGGCGCCGCGGTCGTGATCAACCGCAACCCGATCGCGAGCGCGCTCAGCCTGGTCCTCTGCTTCATGGGCCTCTCGGCCTTGTTCATGTCGCTCGACGCGTTCTTCATCGGCATCATTCAGGTGCTCGTTTATGCCGGCGCGGTCATGGTGCTTTTCCTTTTCATCATCATGCTGCTCGATCTCCGTGTCGAAGAGCGGCGGAAGATCAACGTGGTCGCCGTGGTCGGAGGCTCGGCCGTTGCCCTGGCTTTCTTTGTTCAGGTCTATTTCGTCGTCGGGCAGCTAAGTGCCGCGAAACAGCCATTCCCGGCGCTCGGCTCTCCGAAGATGGACGACGTCCGCAACGTCGGCCTGCTCCTCTTCACTAATTACAACCTGCCCTTCCAAATCATCGGCGTGCTGGTCCTCGTCGCGACGATCGGAGTGATTGTGCTCAGCAAACGGGAGCTTCGCTGAGATGATCACGCTGGGGCACTATCTGATCGTCAGCGGATTACTTTTCACCATCGGTTTCGCCGGGGTGCTTTTGCGCCGCAATATCATCATCATTTTCATGTCCCTGGAACTGATGTTGAACGCCGCCAATCTTTCGCTCGTGGCGTTTTCGCGTTTCCGGGTGGACTCCGCCGGAATGCCCAACTACAACGCGCAGGTCTTCGTCTTTTTCATCATCACCGTGGCGGCAGCCGAGGTCGCCGTGGGGCTGGCCATTATCGTCGCACTTTATCGTGCACGGCAAACGACTCACGTTGAGGATGTTAACAGTTTGAAGTTTTGACGGACCCCATGAGCAGCGCATTACCCTGGTACATTCTGCTTCTGCCGTTCTTCGCGGCGGTCGTCATCGTCCTGCTCACGAAATCATCTCGTGGCCTAAGCAGTTTTATTTCGGTCGCCGCAGTTCTCGGAAGCTTCATTTGCAGCTGCCTCGTTTTCACCACCGAAAATATCCGATCGATTGAGCTCACCTGGATCGACCTCCGTCCCATTCTCTATGTGCCCCTGGGATTTGTTCTCGACGATCTGAGCAAGACGATGCTCGTGCTGGTCACCGGCATCGGCGCGCTCATCCACATCTACTCGCTCGGCTACATGAAGGACGATGCGGGCAAATCCCGTTACTTCGCCTCCCTCTCCTTTTTCATGTTCTCCATGCTCGGAATCGTTCTCTCGAACAATTTCGTCATGATGTTCATCTTCTGGGAACTGGTCGGCGTCAGTTCCTATTTGCTCATCGGCCATTGGTTCGAGCGCGATGCCGCGGCCGAAGCCGCCAAGAAAGCGTTTCTGACCAATCGGATCGGCGATTTCGGATTCATGCTCGGAATCCTGATGGCCTGGACCGCGACCGGGTCCGTTGTTTTCGATGACATGGCTCAGGAACTCGGCCGGATCACCAGTTATCCCGGCTATCTTACGGTCGCGACGCTCTTGATCTTTTGCGGAGCCGTCGGAAAATCCGCGCAATTTCCGCTGCACGTCTGGCTGCCGGACGCCATGGAAGGTCCGACCCCGATCTCTGCGTTGATCCACGCCGCGACGATGGTGGCCGCCGGCGTCTACATGCTGGTGCGCGTCGGTTTTCTCATTCAGGCGTCGGCCACGGCCCTCTCAGTTATCGCGTGGATCGGAACCGTCACCGCGGTCATGGCTGCGCTGATCGCGACGCAGCAAAACGACATCAAGCGCATCCTGGCCTACTCCACTCTTTCGCAGCTCGGCTACATGGTCATGGCCGTCGGGCTCGCCTCGGGGGAGGCCGCCATGTTCCATCTGTTTACGCACGCGTTTTTCAAGGCGCTGCTTTTCCTCGGCGCGGGGTCGATCATCGTCATGCTTCATCACGAGCAAAACATCTGGAAGATGGGCGGACTCGCCGGCCGGTTGGGGATCACCTTTCTCACCTTCATGGCGGGCACCCTGGCCTTGATCGGCTTTCCGCCCTTCAGCGGATTCTTCAGCAAGGACCTGATCCTCGCTCTCGCTTACGAAAAAAATCCGGCGATTTTTTGGCTCGCGCTTTTCACCGCCTTTCTGACCGCGTTTTACATGGTGCGGCTGATTGTGGTGGTGTTCTTCGGAAAGCCGCGCAGCGAGCACGCCCGCGCGGGCCGGGAGGCGCCCTGGGTCATGATTACCCCGCTGATGATTCTCGCCATCCCTGCGTTCGCGTCCGGTTTTGGTTTCGTGGCGAAACTCTTTCTTCCGCTGCCCGCTCAGGAGGAACACGGCTGGCTGGTTCCGGGCCTCGCGCTCGCCGCCACCCTGGCCGGCATCACGCTGGCCGTCGTGCTCTATCGGCGTCGCGAGAGCGACCCGCTCGATTTCGCCTTGGTCCGCGACCGCTTCTACTTTGACGAAATCTACGGCTTCCTGATCAAGGCCACCCAGGGAGTGCTCGCCAGTCTCTCCGCTTTCATCGACCGCTGGATTCTCGATGTTGGCATAATTCGGGGCGCCGGCGGCACAACCTGGGGCTTCGGCTCGTTACTCAGGCTGCTTCAAGTGGGCAACCTCCAGGCCTACTCCTTTCTCTTCGGCCTGGGCATTGTTGGCCTCATTTACTTCACGCTTTTCCGGTGATCCTGCATTTCATCGTCTTTCTTCCGGTTGCGGCCGCGCTCGCCATCCTGGTCGGTGCGCCGGCACGGCGCACCGCGCTCTGGGGCGCCGCGTTGACCCTCGCGGCGACCCTGCTGGCTTATTTCGCCTTCGATACCGGCCAGCGCGGTTTTCAATTTGTCACCTCCTGCGCGGTGAGCAGCGATTGGCGGATCAATTTCACCCTCGGGCTCGACGGCTTGAGCCTGATGATGATGCTTCTGACCGCGGTCGTGACGTTCGCTGCCGTTTGGTTCACGGGCGAAATTACCGAGCACGAAAATGCATTTTACGCGTGCCTTCTCTTCATCGCCGGCGGCGCGTTCGGAGCGTTTGCGTCCCTGGACCTTTTCTTTTTCTACGCCTTCCATGAGCTGGCGCTCATCCCCACTTTTCTTCTCATCGGAATCTGGGGAAGCGGCAATCGGCAGGCGGCCGCCTGGAAGATCACGATCTATCTCGCCACCGGCAGTTTCATTCTTCTCCTTGGTTTAATCATGCTTTACCGCAGCGTGCCGGAAGCTGCGCGCACGTTTGACCTCCGCGCCCTGCAAAAAGCGGCCTCGCTCGGGATGATCCCCGCGGACGCGCAGGGCAACATCTATTTATTGCTCTTGGTCGGTTTCGGAATTCTGGTTTCACTCTTTCCCTTTCACACCTGGGCTCCCGAGGCGTACGCGTCTGCTCCTGCGCCGGCAGCGATGCTGCACGCGGGCGTGCTCAAGAAATTCGGACTTTACGGTCTGCTTCGCCTCGCGCTTCCGCTCCTGCCCGAAGGCGCCGAGCAATGGAGCACTCTTCTGCTCGTGCTTCTGCTCGGCAACATCATCTATGTCGGGCTGGTCACGATCGCGCAAAAGCGTCTCGATTGGATGCTGGGCTATTCGAGCGTCATGCACATGGGTTACATTTTCCTCGGCATCGCCAGCGGCACTTTGCTGGGAACGAACGGCGCGGCCGTCTTGATTTTTGCGCACGGCGTGTCGATCGCATTGCTCTTTGGCCTTGCCGGCGAAATTCGGCAACGCACGGGCACGCTGGTGCTCGCGGACCTCGGCGGGCTCGGCAAAGTGATGCCGCGCGCCGGCCTGGCGTTCGGTCTGGCCGCTTTCGCTTCAATCGGACTGCCCGGGTTCGCGAACTTCACCGGTGAAGTGATGGTCCTCTTCGGAGTGTTCCGTAACGGCGCCAGCCCGGAACGCTTCAACATTTACCAGATTGCGACTGTCCTCGCGCTTTGGGGCGTGGTGATTTCAGCGGTGTACATGCTTCGCGCGTACCGGAGCGTGTTCATGGGGGCCGTCCGGGAATCCTGGAGCGGCTTAACCGATCTCAGCCGGAGCTTGCGCGTGCCGATCGGAATTCTGATCGCAATGTCGCTTTGGTTCGGTTTTTTCCCGCAATCGTTCATCCGGAAGGTTTCGCCCACCTTCAAAAGTTATTTCACCGCCAAGTGAATATCAGCGCCCCTACTCTCGAGATTGAAGTGCTCGTCCTGGGCCTGTTCGTCATTATCGTCGAAGCGTTCGCGCCGAAGGTCGAGAAGCGCACTCTTGCTCTCACGGCGATCCTCGGTCTCGCGGCTGTGCTCGCTGCCAGCTTCTTTCTCGCGCCGGCGCCCGTGGACGTCGCGGCGGCCGGCCTTTGGAATTTCTACACGGCCGATCCGTTGGCGATTTTCTTCAAACGCTTTGCGCTCGCCACCACCATTTTCGTCCTGGTCATGATGATCGACTACGCCCCCATCGTGCGGCAATCGATCCACGGCACGACCCATGAATCCGGGCTCGGAGAGTTTTTCGCGCTGCCGATCTTCACCTGCGTGGGGCTGATGTGGATGGCCTCCGCCGTCGACTTCGTCATGATCTTCGTCTCGCTCGAACTCGTGACGATGTCCTTTTACGTCCTGGTCAGCTTCACCCGCCGCAATCCCGCCACGCTCGAAGCGGGAGTGAAATATCTGATCCTGAGCGCGCTCTCGACCGGCTTTCTGGTCTATGGCATCACCTGGATTTTCGGCGTGACAGGAGAAACGAACCTCTCGCGCGTCGCGGCCGCGCTGGCTAATCCGGCGATCGAGACCGGTCCGGCCCTTTTCGGCATGGTCCTGGTGCTGGTCGCGCTCGGGTTCAAGATCGCGGCGGTGCCGTTTCAAATGTGGGTGCCGGATGTCTATCAAGGCGCCCCGACTCCGGTCACCGCGTTTCTCTCCGTCGGCTCGAAGGCGGCTGGATTTGTTGTCCTCCTGCGCGTGCTGCAACCGTTCTTCATCCTGCCGCAAATGGAACGTTTGCTCACGGTGATCGCGCTCCTCACCCTGATCTACGGGAATCTGGCCGCGCTTCCGCAGACGAATCTGAAACGGCTGCTCGCTTACTCGAGCATTGCGCACGCCGGCTACCTGCTCATCGGCGTCGTCTGTCTCGCGGGTGAGGCCATCTCGTTTTATCTCGTCGCCTATTTGCTCATGACGCTGCTGAGTTTCGCCGTTCTTATCGCCGTAGCGAAACAGACAGGCGAAAATATCGAAGACTTCAATGGGCTGGCGAAACGCTCGCCTTTTCTCGCTTTCGCCATGTTGATCGCGATGGCCTCCCTCGCCGGCGTGCCGTTCACGGCGGGGTTTCTGGGCAAGTTCTTTATCTTCGACGCCGCGCTTCGGCATCATCAGACCACCCTCGTCGTGGTCGGCGTGATTACGGTCGCCTGCGGATTTTACTACTATCTCAAGGTCGTGCGCGCGATGTACTGGGAAGGACCCGCCATCGATGCGCCGGTTCCGTTGAGCGGATTATCGCGGCTGACCATGGCAGCGATGATTGCCGGGATTATTTTCCTCGGCGTTTATCCGCAGCCGGTCTTGGATGCGTTGGCTCGTTGAAGGGTGGAGCGTTGGAGTGTTGGAGCGTGGAAGTTAGCCCGCTGCAACGCTCCAACGCTTCAACCCCTCCTCAATCGCTCAGCTCGACGTTCCAGTACGCCAGATCGACAAAGTGCCGCCAGCTCTCGTGGTGCGCCGAAGTGAAAGTGACATGCACAAAAGGCCGCCACTTCGGTCGTTTCGGCCTTCGAATCAGCGTCATGTGCGCCTCATGCGGAAGGCGGTTTCCCTTTCGCGTGTTGCACGCGATGCACGAGCAAACCACGTTTTCCCAGGTGGTCAGTCCGCCCTTATCACGCGGCAAAACGTGGTCGAGATTCAGGTCGGTCCGGTCGAAAACATCGCCGCAATACTGGCAGGTGTTCTTGTCCCGCTCGAAAACATTGTGCCGGGTGAACTTCACTTCCTTCTTCGGCAGCCGGTCGAACAGCAGGAGCACGATGACTCGCGGGACCCGGATCTTCCATGAGATCGTCGTCACGACCTCGTGGTCCGGCGCCGTGGCGGAAAAATCACGCCAGCCGGCAAAATCGTGTGTAAGAAAATTATTGCCCGGGTCTGAAGAGACGACCTGCGCGTGACCCTGGTAGAGCAGCGTGAAAGCGCGCCGCGCCGAACAGATGTTGACCGCCTGCCACAGGCGGTTGAGCACCAGCACCTGACTGTTTAGTAGCGTATGCATTCTCGTGCCCGCTTCGCCCCAGAGCCGAAGCGGATTCCGTCCAAAGTCGCGCGACGTTATCACCCGGCATTTTTCCTGTCAACGAGCGCATAGGCCCAGGCAGGGGCGCGATTTTGAGGCGTCCAACTCTTGGTAGCGACTCGCTTCCAGCCAGAAATATCACGGAAGCCTCCGAAGGCGTCCCTACCGAGCGGACTGAGAAGCTTAGGGTCTGCGGCCCGCGCCCGCCGCGTAACTGCCCATTTTCTTGGCAGCGAAATTCATGAGCGCGGGCTTGAGCAAAGTCGCCGCGAGCCTTAGCGCCCCGACGGCCAGGCCCGCTCCAATGAGACCTTTCTTCTGCTCTTCGCCTTTTCCCCTGCCGTTCGTCTTCCCCTTTACGTGAACCCTTTTCGTCCGGGCCGGCATCACGGCAAAGACCACGCCCACCACGATCGCCGCGGTGATCCAAATCACGGTTTGGCGCTGGAACGACTTCCGAAACTTTAGCGGGAAATCGAGCTCGTAACGCAGCCCGCTCAGATCACGCGCCAGACGGTCACGCGAATGCGCGATCTCCTGTCTTAATTGGTGGAGAGATTTTTCTTGTCCAGGTTCTTTAGCCATTCGCGATCCTTCTTCAATTCCGCGGCGGTCGCTTCAAACATCGATTTTTTCATTCGGGCGCGGGCGATCAACAAACAGACCACCGCCAGAATGAAATGGAGGCCGGCCGCCGCCAGCGTGATCCAAATCCAGGAGACTTGCAGACCCTGCGCCAGCCCCGCGATCGCGCTCGCAATGAGGAAAACGTACCCGAAAAGCACGAGCACCGCGGCCCCCACGATGCAGCCCAGGAGCACGATGACGTGCACCAGCGCCGTCTTGGACTCCTTCGCGAAGAGACCAATCCGGCTCTCCAGAAAACCCGCCAGGTCGTTGACCAGCGCGAGCAGATTATGGAGCAAGCCGGCGTGTCCCGCGGGGTTGCGGAACCGCATCGTTTCGCCAGCCATGCGGCCCGATCGTTAGCGGCGGAAAATCAGTCCGAGGACGAACCCGATGCCGAGCGCCGTAAAGACGGCCTTGGTCGGATTCTCGCGCACGTACTGCTCGCCATCCTCTTGCAAGGTGCGGGCCCGGTCGCGGGCGTCCACCCAAACTTGTTCGGCTTTCTCGCGGTATTCCCCCGCCATTTCGGTGGCGGCAGACTTCAAGTCACCCGCCATCACGCCGGCGGCGGACTTCAAGTCGTCGGCGGCTTTGCGCACGTGCGTTTTGCTGCTCTCGAATTTGCTCTGGGCGGCTGCCGGGATGGCACCGCTGCTGTCTTGGGTCGTAGTTTTGTTTTCTTCAGCCATGATATTCTCCTGTCGATTCTTTTTGGGCCTCTTGCCCCGCTGCGTTTTTTTCTCCGAACGCATGCGTAATGATAAGTCTTCTCAGCAGAAACGAAACTGCTGTCTTGGTTGCGCTTACGTTTTTAACGTTTTTAACCGTTCAACGCTGCAACGGCTCCGCTTATTTCTCGCGGAAAATGATCCGCGCCTTGGTCAAATCGTAGGGTGAAAGCTCCACCTCCACCTTGTCGCCCGGGACGATGCGGATGAAATGCTTGCGCATTTTGCCCGAGATATGCGCCAGAACAGTCCGCTGCCCGGGCAATTGCACCCGAAACATCGTGCCCGGCAACACCTGCGTCACCGTCCCCTCCGTTACGATTTGTTCTTCCTTGGGCATCGCCGGGAAGATACCCACAACCTCGATGCCTCTCAACTGCCGTTACGAGACGGCCTGTTCTCAAGCCGTGTGGGACGCGCCAGCTTGCGAATTGAATCGTTATTTCGCCTGTCCGACAAGTGAGGATTTTAGGTCCGTAGCGACCGGCTCCTGCGGCTTGATGGCGAACAGGGTAAGCAGGAGATCCAGCATGGTGGGAAAGTAGGCATCGGGCTGGCGAAAGTCAGCATAGACTCGCCCGTGCAGCAGGTGCGGGAAGGCAGCCTCTTCTGTCCCTTCTAGCAATAGCGGAAGCACGCTCTCTTTTGTCGCTTCGGACCCGATCATCCGTTTGCCGATCAAGTCGCCCTCCGCAGCCACGACGAATCCCCCCATCGGCTCGTCGTTCTCATACTTCTTCCGGTAGAGTTGGGTTCCGACGACGATCACGCGGTCGCACTTTCCGGCTTTCTCCACAAACCTCGGAACGCTGGCGCCGATGCGGGCGTTTTCCCATCGATCCAGCACCACTAAGACGCCCGCTTTTTGCAGATCGCTCGCCAGGTGACGCTCCACCCATAGCTCATGCTCGGGCGTGCCCCAGGCGTAGCTGATGAAGCACTCCGGCACGGCTAGTTTCTGCTCGGTAACATGGGTCTTCAGGCGGAAGAGTACCTGCTCGAAAATGGAACGCTCGTCGGCGGCGCGGCGGTTCGCTTCAACTTCATCTGCCTGGCGCTTGGTCAATTGGATCGGCTCGTCCACATTCGGCAGCGGGGTCTTCTCTCCGCATTCACTGCAAAAGGCGAAACTCGCGCCAGCCGACAAGCGTTCGCGGACGACTGCGCGATTGATCACGTGACCACTGGGGCAAATTACTGGCTCAAACCGCCGCACGGTCAGATTGCGGCGGGCCAGGAAATTCTCGAAGAGGCTCTGGAACAGCATCCGAACCGAGGCCGGCGTGTCGATGCCGAAATACAGTACGAAATCCAGCTCGCCCGCGCGCTCCGCTTCCAGCCGGAAGCCGCAGACCTGTCCACGGCCCACCTCGTAGCGGGCGTGGTTCCGCCACTGATTAGTGCGAGTGAAAGTCTGCGTGTAGCCCATCAGCACCACGAGCGAGGCATAGACATTTTCCACCGCGCCGCTGGCCGTGTAGGCCACGCCCTCTTCCACGGGTTTGCCGTCATCGTCAATGGGGCGCTTCAGATTGATGAGTTCCGGGAAGACGAGGTAGGCGGCGCCGAGCAGGTCCGTTTCGCGAAAGCAGATGTTGTGTTCAAGGAACAATACAGCCGCAGAATCGAGTAAGATCGCTCGCTCCGCTTCCGAGACTTTTTCGATCTCGGCAAACTGGTAGCCGCCCGCCAGGAGCTTCTGCTCTTCCAGCGATCCGAGGCCCTTTACATTGCGCCGGGCTTCTAACACGAAGGACGCAGCGAGGTTATTGAGCAGCTCGGGCGCAAGCAAGATGCGCGGTTCGCCTTGAGACGCCTTCAGGCGCGTGACGTAGCCGTGGTTCGCCAGGTGGCCCACTGCGGTGAGCATTTCCGCCTCTGTAAACTTCCACTTGCGTTTCGATTCTTCCAGCCGCTCGCGGAGTTCCTCCGGCGTCAGGATTACTTTCCGGCGACGCCTGTTTTCCTTCAATTCGAGCACGTAGTCCTTAATGCGTTTGAAGGTCGCGGTGGTGACGGTAGCCGGCTTGGAATCCCATGGGATCAGGTCTTTCATCTTCTCCATGAGAACGTCTACTCCCTCGCCCGCCATCGCACTGGTGGGTAGGTAAGCGACAATTCCGCGCTGGCGGCAAAAGGCTTCCAACTCTTCTTTGGTCAGGCGAGGCGTGCCCCGGTCGCTACGGGCAGCGATCAAGACCGTGGGGGGCCCACCGACCGGCGGGGGGCTCACCTTCAATTGCTTCAACCAGAACTCGACGCCTGCCAGCGGGTCGTCGCTGCGCGTGGGATCGAAGAGCACCAGCGCAAGATCGGCATCGTCCAGGAAGAGCGCGTGGATCAGCCGGTAGTCCGGCTGCCCTGCCAAGTCCCAGAGCACCGCCTCGCACTCCGTGCCGTCCTGCCGCTTTTTGGAGAGCTGCTCGAGCAGCCAAAACTGCTGCCCGTGTGTGGACGCATGTTCCTTGAACTCGCCATGCGCCAGCCGCCATCCTAACCCCGTCTTACCAACCCCCGAGTCGCCCACGAGCACGACCTTCGCGCTAGTGTAGGAAACGGAGAGCGTAGCGGGCTTATCAAGTAGGACTTCAAGGTCCAATTCGTAAATATAGATGACACGATTCCGAAATTTTTCTGCTGTGCCGGGGTCGGACCCGACGCTGGCGAGAAGGGGCATCCTTGGATGAAAGACGAGGCCGGCATGGTAATGTGCGCGCTCCTCATTTAACTTCGGAATCACAGCTAAGCAGGCACCGGTGGCACTGCTCCACAGGCGGAGCGAGTCCCAACCATCCGAGGCGAGAAGTCGCCCGTCGGATAGGAATGCAACTCCGTTTACCCACTTTGTGTGTCCCTCAATGGTTCGAATTAACCGACCGCTGGGTACCTCCCAAAGCTTGATTGTCTTGTCCCAACTGGTGGTAACTAGAATGCTCCTGGACGGATCAAATGCGAGGTGGAAGACTCCATTTTCGTGACACTCTACCGTATTCAGTAACCGACCGCTTCCAGCGTCCCACAGTTTGAAGTTTCGTTCGTGGCCCGCGGTGCTCGCGATAAGTTGGCCAGTCGGATCAAAGGCGACACACTCGACCCCGTTCTTGTCGCTTTCGAGGGTGTGGAGCAAACGCCCGGTGGCCGCTTCCCAAAGCTTAATCGTCTTATCCTGACTCCCGCTCGCTAATTGGCGCCCCGTCGGGTCAAACGCAAGGCTTTGGACCGAACCCTCATGGCCTTTGAGGATACGGAGTAATCGCCCGCTGGCCGCCTTCCGAAGTGTGACGGTCCAATCAACACTACCGCTAGCCAACGTGCCGCCGGTCGGATCAAAAGCCGTACTCCAAACCCCGGTACTGCCATCTTTGACCGTACGAAGGCAATGACCCGTTCCCGCATCCCACAGCCGGATCGTCTTGTCCTCCGACGGCGACGCCAGAATCCGCCCGTCGGGCGACCATGCGATGCGCCCAATCCAGTTAGCATGTCCCCGCAACGTACGAACGAGCTTAACGCCCGGCGGCAGATTCTTGCGCACCTCAGCGTCCGCTTGCTGCCATTTCCCTTCCTGCTCCTTCGCTCCCATGGGATTGCTGCGATTCTCCTCCGGTTGCGCTGGATTGCGAACCAAAAAGACGAAGGCCGGAAGACAGGCACGAAGCCGTTCGATCTCAACCGTTCGAAGCCTGGCCACCTGATTGACCGCTAATTGGGAAAATTCTTCAGCGAGACGGGTGGAAGGTATTCGCCTCGCTTCTCGCGTATCCACCAGGCGCCAGAGGCGCGGCGCTCAGTCAGCGTGGTAAAATGGTAATCGTAAACCGTGGACTGGATGTAGCGGGGCGGTTTGTTCGGGAATGGGTTGTGCGCAAGTAACCGGGTGACGTCGGGATTGTTCTCGAGCAGCTGTTTCGTCAGTCTGACGAACCAAAAATTTTGGCGGTAGGTTCCGAGCGCGGCGAACCACATTTGCCAGTCGAGCCGGGGCTGATGGGGCGCCACCCAATGGGGCGGTTGATTCAGGTCGCCCGGTTTCCAGTGGAATTCGTAGGGGAGCCATTCGATGCCATCCGCACTGCCTTCGAGGATGATCTCGGGCCGCGATTTGGTCATGACGCGGAACAAGCCGTAGCCGTTTGCGACGCGAAAGGGCTCGACCCACCCACCAAGCATTGCAATCGGACGGGGCCAGGCAGTTCGCGGTTTGAACGCGGAAAAAATCAGCATCGCGTTGACGGGCAGAAGAACAAGGAGCGCGCTGATTGTAATGACGCGGCGACCGTAGGTCCAAATGGTAGGGCGAGACTCTGTCGAGCCGGGGCTTATGATCGATGGCGCAGGATGGGGCGGCTCGACTGAGTCTCGCCCTACCAAGCAACGTTTACGGGCCCAGAGTGCATCGTCGATTAGCAGCAGGCAGAGGGCAACGGTTAGAAGATTGAAGAAGCAGTAGTTGCCGGTCAGCGCGATCAAGACCTGGAGCAAAACGAAGAGCGCGCAGGCAATGTGCCGCACCCGCCGTGGCGCCCAGATAAAGAACGGGACGACGCACTCTACGAACAGGACAAAGAAAGTGGAAAGCTTACCGAACCATCCGGGGGCTTGATGGGCCCACCAGCCAAAAACAGTCGGCAGCGGTTGGGTCCAATAGTGATAATCGAGCGCGGTGAGGTTCCACCAGGAGTCGTCGCCGCTGGTCAGTTTTACCACGCCCGACATGAGCATCAGCTTGAAGAGCAGCAGCTTTAGGAGGAAATGACCGGCTGGTGAGAAGGGACCGTCGCGCTTCCCGCCTATTCGCCACCGAAAAGGGGCGAAAAAGATTGCGAGAAACCCGGTTTCGAGCAGCAGGATGTCCCATTGGAAACTGAGAAACGTTTGGCCGGCGATCGTAAGCGACAGATAGGAGACAAAGAGGAGAACGAGTGAGAGGACGGGCAGAAAGCCGACCATCAAAAGGACCGAAAGGACGGCCCCAGCCCCGCAGAGGAAGTGCAGGAAAGCATTACTCGCATTGAGCCAGCAGAGCGTTGGAAGAAGAAGCGGCGCTTTGCCGCCAAAGTGGGCGCGCGCGGCCGGCAGGAATTCCGCGACCGGCAAGATCCCGTTTTCGCCGATCAATCCATCCACCTGCATCCAGAGCGAGAGGAACGCGATCAGGTAAACGCCGCCGAGCGAGCGGAGGAACCACCGCCGGGACGCGAAATACGTTGGCTGCCGAACATCCTGGCCCCAGAGCAGACGCGTGAAGAACGAGGCCGTTCGGCGATTCCGGGCGACCAAGGCGTAGGCCGCTTCGGTAATGGCGGCGAATCCCGGCACGCACTGGTAGCACCAGATCATCCATCGGCGGCGGCGGTTTTGGCCTAACGAGCGAAAGACAGCCTCCGCCCCGCTGAAAACAGCGCCATCGGTCTCGATAAGTTGAACGGACCGCTCAAAAGCCTCGCGTGGAATTTCGGGAAAGCGCTCGGCAACTTCCTGGAACGGAGCGTACTCGACGGCGCCCGCGGTGAGCTCGCGCCAGCGCTCGATCCAGCGGCGGCAGAAATGGCATTCGCCGTCGAAAATGAGGAGCGGCTTGGGTGGAACGTTGCGCACCGAAGGCATTATCAAAGGTCGAGTGTCGAATGGCGAACGTCCACTGAGAGAACGGCTGGAGTCGCCCCGCCTCAAGGAGCGGCGGTTTTCAACCGCCGACCTATTAAAACGGCGGTTGCAAACCGCCGCTCCTTGATCTTTGATCCTTGGCTACACATCAAACTGCGCCCAAACGGGCGCATGATCCGAGGGCTCCTTGCCTTTGCGCATCTCGCGCTCAATGCCCGCTCCCGTGCAACGCTCCGCCAACGACTTGCTGGCCAGAATCGCATCGATGCGCAGCCCGCGATTTTTCGGGAAGGCGAGCATGCGGTAATCCCACCAACTGAAAAGCCCCGGTTCGGGATGATGGATTCGGAGCGTGTCCGTCAAACCAGCCTCGCCCAACTGCTCAAAAGCGGCGCGCTCGCCCTCCGAGCACATGATCGCGCCACGCCACAGCCCGGGGTCGTACACATCTTCATCTTTCGGGGCAACGTTGAAATCGCCGCAAACAGCGAGGTGCTGCTGAGCGTCCTCATTTCGCAGGCAACTCCTCAAACGCGCGAACCATTTCAGCTTGTAGTCATACGCCGGCGATCCGACGGCCTGCCCGTTGGGCGCGTAGATGGAATAGACGCGCACCGATCCGATAGTCGCGGCGATGACCCGCGCCTGGTGATCGTCTTCCCCATCGCAAAGCGACGGGCGGACATCCTGCGGCGCAGCTCGAGAAAGAATCGCGACGCCGTTGTAGGATTTTTGGCCATGGAACGCGGAATGATACCCGGCCGCCCGCAACGCCAGATCGGGGAACTGCTCGTCGGTGCATTTCGTTTCCTGAAGGCAAACGATGTCGGGCTGCGTCTCCGCGAGCCAGGAGAGGAGGCGCTCCTGTCGTTTGCGCAGCGAATTGATGTTCCAGGAGACGATTCTCATCGCACTAACTCGGAGGGACGTGCTTCTGCACGTCCCAAATTTGAAGTGTTAGTTCGATCCCTTAATTCAAGATGAATGGGACGTGCAGAAGCACGTCCCTCCGGTGTCACCATTCACAACTCCAGCTCCACCCCCGGCAGCGGCACGATCACTTCAGATCCCGGCAACTCGGCCGCCAGCGCGGCGCGTGTCCACTCCACGGCCGGCGCGTCTCCATGCACGAGCACGATTTTTTTCGGAGCGAGCTGTTTCACATATCGGACGATCGATTCTCTCGACGCATGCGCACTGAACTGGAATTGCTCGATGCCGCAACGCAACGGCTGGGCGGGCTCGTCGGGATCGAGCGAGATAAGATCCCCGGGCTTGGCCGCCTTGATGATCCCCGCGGGCGATTCCGGGTCCGCGAAACCGACGAAGAAAATCGAGTGCTGAGGATTCTCGAGGATGCGGCGCGCAAAAGTATTCGACAGCGTCTTGGGCGTCATCATTCCACTGGAGAGCGCGTAGATTCGCCCGGGCCGCGCGGGGGAGTCGTGGATGGTCTGCCCGTTCAGGACGAAAGGATCGACTTCTTCCATCAGTTGCAGCCGCGGCAGGAGACGGCGGGTGGTGAGCGCGCGGCGATCGTAAATCTCGGTCATCTTCACGCTCAGGCCGCCGATGTAGACTGGAAATTCACCGAGCAATTTTTCCCGGCGAAATTTGTAGATCATGGCGAGCGCTTCCTGCGTTTTGCCCAGGGCAAAAACCGGCATCAGAATGCAACCACCGCGCTTAAAGGCCCGCTCGATTGCCTCAGCCAGGCGCCGCTCCTCGGCGGCGCGCGTGAAGCCCGCCGGCAACGGGCTGTCGCCGCGTGTCGTCTCAATGATCAAAACATCAACGCCCGACTCCGGAAAAACGGCGCCCTTCGTGATCGTCTGGTCGTCGAAGTTGACATCGCCGCTGTAGAAAATCGTGCGGCCTTCCGTGCGCAGGATCACACCGGCCGCGCCCAGGACATGACCGGCATCGACAAACTCAACGGTAATGGCGCCAGCCTCGTGCGGCTTCGCGCGCTCGCCCTCCAGCGTGAACGGTTGGCCCAACGGGCCCCATCGCCATCGATCCGTCGCCCGATCGGTTTCCTTGTGGGTAAAAAGCGGATAAATCGCGACGCCGATCTCTTCGCGCTGCCGCATCATAACGCTGACCGAGTTGTGGAGGAGAGCGCTCCCGATTTCCGCGGTCGCTTCCGTCATGAAAATGCGCGCGTCGGGCTGGCGCCGCATCAACACGGGGAGCGTGCCGATGTGATCGAGGTGCGAATGCGAGATGATGATCGCATCGAGCGGCCCATCGCCGAGCAACTGAAAGTTCGGCAGCGCGGCTTCGCCCTCCTCTTTGGGATGCATGCCGCAGTCGAGGACGAGTCGCTGACCGGCGGCCTGGAGGAGGTAACTATTGGCGCCGATCTCGGTTCGGCGGGTGAGATTGGTGAACTTCAACGAGTGAAAGAAATGGCGTTGTCGCCTAACAAGAGCAAGCCAATTTCAAGCGCTCGAGCTGCGCGATAGCTAAATGGCAGGGACGCGCCGCCGGGATCTGTTTAGCGTCAAGCACATGGCGATTCGAGCGGGGCGAGGGAGCCTGTGGCCGTTTAGCACCCGCAGGGTGCGCCGGAATATAGCCCGGAGCGAGCGCAGCGAGCTCTGGGGTATTTCGATTCAAGCGTTCAAGCCGCGGAAGGGGCGATGGAAAGCGGCGGTCCGCACCATTGCCGTGTCAGCCAACGCGGACGATGTCCGTCACCCCTATTCAGGGGTTTGGGGATTTCTTCTTTCGATTCCCGGAGTTCCGCTGCGCTTCACTCCGGGCTATACTCCTTTGCACCTCCGGTGCTTTCGCAGACGCCTCCCTGCTTGGCTCATAGCAGCTGCTCAAAAATCCGCATCCAATTGCGGTAGAGGATTTTTTCAATCTGCTCATCGCTAAATCCACGCTCGATTAGCTTCCGGGTGACGTTCCGCGCATGCGAGTGGTTGATGAGGCCGGGCGGAAAATGAGGACAGGTCAATCTCGTTGCCAGATCACGTTTCTCCGCCTCGGTCCATTGACGATAAAGAAACTCGAAGAAATCGTAGCCGATTCCCACGCCGTCAATTCCGATCAGGCCGGCGATGTGCTCGATGTGATCAACGTAACGATCGATGGTCGCCTCGTCCTTGCGCGGGCTGACGAGGACGGAGTTGACGCCAATGACGCCCCGGCGCTCACCGACCATTTTGATCTGTTCGTCGCTAATGTTCCGCTCGATGTCGTGGTAACGGCGCGCATTGGTGTGCGAGACGATGAGCGGCTTGGCCGTGTGGGCGAAGATGTCTTCGAAGCCCGCCGGGTTGATGTGGGCCAGATCGACGATGATGCCCAAGGCTTCGCAGGCCTGCACCGCATCGCGCCCAAACTTGGTCAACCCGTCGCGCGGCGAACCGCTCGCCGCAAAGATAGCGCCGCTAGCGGCAGAATTACGCCGCGTGTGGGTGAGCCCAATTACTCGCACGCCCAGCTCATAAAAGACGCGCAGCAGGTTCAGATCCGCCCCGAACGGCTCAATTCCTTCCATCGTGATGAGCAGCGCAATCTTGCCCGCCTTCCGCGCTCGAAGAATTTCCGGAAAACTCTTACAGATGGCGAAGCGATCGGACCGGTCCACCTCGGCGTGGAGGCGGGCAATCTGATTGAGCCCCACCCGCAAACCCATTTCCGGCAGGTATCGGTCTTCGATGTACATGGCCACGCCGAGGACTCCGATATTCCCCGCCTCGAACTCAGGCAGGAATTCTTCGGTGAGGACACCTGCGCGTTCGCGTTTTTCGTACAGATCCATCAGCAAGTCGTAATGAAGATCGACCAGCCCATGCGCATGCAGCCGCGTAATCCGGTCTTCCACTGGTGTGCCCGGAGCGGTCATCGTTCAGGATCACTCCCGGACCGAATCACGGGATGGGCGACGGTATCGTGGTCGCGTCGGGCCGTTTCGCGCGATAGCGGTGTGGGATCACGATTGAAATCAAAACGAGCAACCAGACCGCGCCCAGCGGCAGACAACCTGGCAGCCAGATGAGCCAGCGAGAAACCACCGCGAGGGCAATCAAGCAATACGCCGCGCTGAACGCGATTGCGCCCAGCACCAGATTGACTCGCGAAATATGGCAAAGTTTTCCCAGGACGACAGCGGCGAGGAGGAGGATCGCGCAATCAAAAATCCAACTGACGCGGCGGAGGTAACTGTTCGTTTGAATGGTGGCCAGGGTGGCGGCAAAAACATCCGGCGGTGAAAACGGATTCGCCGGCGTTCGCGCCAGCACGATCTGATCGCGCATCGCTTCGAGCTCCGCCGCTTTCTTCCCCGCATCGTATTGCTGAGTCGCCAGCATCAATTCGTTCAGGGTAAAATGCCGGGCCTTTCTTCCCGCGTTCGGAGCGATCAGGAGAGTCCCGTCCGCGCGAATCGGGATGTTACGCCCCTGCGGCAGCGCGATGTGCGAGCCAAGGTCGATTGCCACTTCGGCTGGTGTGACCCGGAGCCAAAGCAGGATGGCCTGGAGCGCAAAAGAGGGAATGACTTCGCCGCGATAGCGGAAAAGCAGCGGGACATGAATCCTGTCCGCGATCTCGTCGGGGAGATTAATAAAGCCGGCGGTGGCGATAAGACGGATTTCTTCATTTGGCTGGCGCCCAATGCCTGAAAACTCCACGAGATCGCCGCGCTTTCCGGTCACCTGAGTGAAGCCCTGAATCTCCGGGCCCGGGTCATCCGGATCGGGCGTTGTGGTCAATTCCGCCGCCAAGAGCAGCCGCGGAACGCGCATGGCTTGATCGATAAACACTTGCTCCTGGTCCTTGTCGCGCTCGCGCCATCTCAAAATATTTTCAAACGCCACGACCGTGGGCTGGAACTCGAGGACCGATTGCAGGAAAAGTGCGAATTCGAGAGGCGAAACCCCGCTTCCCCGGGCTTGGGGCTGCGCTCCCGCCGACTCTTTCAGCGGATCTCGATCCAGGTTCGTATCCTGGCCTATCTCCACCACCGTGAGCGGCGCCATTGGCCCGGGCGGCTCCGAGCTCTTCAAGAGCCACTGCAAGAAAATTTCGTCGCACTTCTCGAGCCGTGGCTCGCGGAAGAAAAGCACTCCGAGTAACAAAACCACGAGCAGGAACCAAATGACAGGTCTGTGCATCGTGGCAGAAGTGAAATGGGAAAAGGGTCGAGTGACAAGAGGCAAGATTCTCGGCCGCGACTGCCCGGCAAATTTTCTTCCTCTTCCTCTCAATGCCTTTTCCGAAGCAAGAAGAGGAAGCGGGAGAGTAAGAGGAAGATTCCCGCGCTACCGGCTCAACTCCAGCATGCGCAGGATCGGCGCTTCCGCGCGCTTGCGCAGCGGCTCGGGCAGAATGATCTCCGGCTGCATATTCAGCAGCGCGGCGTGCGCTTTTTCGAGAGTGTTCATCTTCATGAAGCGGCACTCGGCGCAGGCGCAGCGTTCCGTCGGGCCTGGAATAAATTTCTTTCCGGGAATCTCCTTGTGAAGACGGTGCAGCATCCCCGCTTCCGTCACGACAATGATTTCGCGCGCCGGAGATTCGCGGCAAAAGGTCACCATCTTTTCGGTCGAACAAACTTCGTCCGCGAGCAGACGAACCGCAAAAGTGCATTCCGGATGGGCGACGACTGGCGCGCCCGGATATTCTCCGCGAATTTTGTCGATGCTCCGCGCCGTGAACTCGACGTGCACGTAACAGTTCCCCTGCCAGAGATCCATCGCCCGGCCCGTCCGTTCGGTCACCCACGCCCCCAGATTTTGGTCCGGCACGAACAGAATATTCCGATCGGCCGGGGCGCTCCGGACGATTTTCTCGGCGTTGCCACTGGTGCAGATCACGTCGGACAGGGCTTTCACGCCGGCGCTGCAATTGATGTAGGCGATGACGTAATAATTTTTGGCCGCATGCTGATCGAGATACGCCTTCAGCTTTTCGGGCGGGCACGAGTCCGAAAGCGAACAGCCGGCTTCGAGATCGGGGAGCACGACCCGCTTGCTCGGGTTGATAATTTTCGCGGTCTCCGCCATGAAATGCACCCCGCAGAAAAGAATGACCTCGGCATCTGTCCTGGCGGCCTGATAGCTCAAGCCTAACGAGTCGCCAACGTAATCCGCGATGTCCTGGAGCTCGGGCACCTGGTAGTTGTGGGCGAGGATAACGGCGTTTCGCTCCCGCTTGAGCTCGGCGATCTCCTCCGCGAGATCGAGACCAAAGTTTACACCGCTGCTGACCATCGGCTAATATCGCCGGATCAAACCTGATTTACAAACACCACCCATCCGAAGCTATCGCCTCGGTTTCATTGGCGCGGGGAAACTGGCGGGCTCCGTCATCCGGGGGCTGCTTCGCGCAAAATTCTGTGCGCCGGGAGAAATCATCGCGGGCGAACCGAACGACGAGCTGCGCGGTGCCGTGCAAACGGAAACCGGCATCGCTGCCACCGCCGATAATCTCGAAGTCGCGCGCACCGCGGAGACAATTCTGATCGGGGTAAAACCCGCCGTGGTCCTGCCGGTTATCCGGGAAATCGCTCCGGCGCTCGAGGGCAAACTCGTTATCTCGCTCGCGGCCGGGGTGCGGCTCGAGAGCATGGAAGCCGTGGCTCCGGCGAGATTCATGCGCGTGATGACGAACACTCCCTCGGCCATCTGCCGCGGCGCCAGTGCGGTCGCTCCCGGCGTTCGCACGACCCTAGAGGACTTGACCGTAGCGGAAGAAATTTTCACTGCGGTGGGAATCGTCGTGCAAGTCGAAGAGCAACATATCGACGCCGTGACCGCACTGGCCGGGAGCGGACCGGCGTTCGTTTACACGGTGATTGAAGCGCTCGCGGAAGGCGCGCAACAGCGCGGGTTGCCCGCCGAAGCAGCGCTCCGGCTCGCGACCCAAACGGCACTCGGCGCGGCACAGCTCGCCAGCGAAACCGGCATGTCCCCGGAAGAATTGCGCAAGATGGTGGTTACGCCGGGCGGGACTACCGCGGCTGGCTTGGCGGCGATGAAAAAAATGAGCGCGTCGGAAGCAATCGCCGCCGCGGTTGAGGCCGCGACAGACCGCGGCCGCGAAATGGCGAAGGAGTTTTCGGCTTAGCTAGAGCTCGATCCGTCATTTTGACGTCCCTCTCCCTCCACGCGGCTTGGGATGACCAAGGAGCGGCGGTCTCCAGACCGCCGAACCAAAACGACGGCGGTTTGTAAACCGCCGCTCCCTGGTCTTGAATCACCGCGGCACACCAAGATTCAACGCCCCTTACAACTCGAGCGTTTTGCGCATCACCTCGAGCGGCGCTTTGCGGCCGAACCAGATTTCGAAGGAGAGCGCGCCTTGATGCAGGAGCATGGAAAGTCCATTTGCCGCTAACGCTCCAGCGTCGGCCGCGGCCGCCAGCAGCGGCGTTCGCGCCGGGGTGTAGATCGTGTCGTAAACCATCAGGTGCGGCGCAAGCAAGGACGCCGGGAATAATGGAGGATCGGATCGCTTCATTCCCACCGAGGTCGCGTTGACTACGAGATCCGTATTTGCGAGCTGGAAACGCAGCGACGTTTCATCCCAGGGGACGGCTTGCAAGCGCGCGACCGGACCCAGCACGCGCGACCCGGCAAAGTGCGGCGCCAGCTCTTTCCCCAACTCCTGCGCTTTCTCCAGGGTGCGGTTCACCAGGACCAGGCGCTCACAATTTTCCAGGGCGCACTGCACGGCAATGGCGCGACCAGCTCCGCCGCCGGCTCCGAGGAGCAGGACGCGAAGGTCCCGAAGGTCGACCGAAAATTCACTGCGAATGGCGTGGAGGAAACCGGGGCCGTCGGTATTGGAACCGATCAGCTTTTCCGCTTCGACCAATACGGTGTTGATGGCGCCGATCTTGCGCGCCGCGTCGTCCACCTCGCTCATCAGGGGAAGCGCCGTTGTTTTGTGCGGAAGCGTCAGGCTGATTCCCACAAACTTCAGGCGGCGAATCAGGTCCAGGGCCATCGTTAGCTCTTCCGCGGCGATCTGGAACCGCCCGTAACGCTCGCTTAGCCCCAGGCTCTCCAGCGCGGCGTTTTGCATTTGCGGCGAAAGCGAGTGCGCCACGGGATCGCCCAGGACGCCGAGACGAACGGGCGATTTCCCCTTGGCGTCCCAGTTTTTCAGATCGGCCAGCGTGTAGAGCTCTTTCACGTCTTCCGAGACACTGCCTCAGGGAGCGGCGGTTTGAAACCGCCGGTTTTCGGCCGGCGGTTTCGCCGCTCCTTGGGTTTGCGGCTTCGCGTGTTCGTCTGCTACTGTCGCGCACGAGAATGACGACGCCGAACGAGACGCCCGCAGTTCCTTCCGATTTCATCCGCGACGTGGTGGCGGACGATCTTCGGTCGGGAAAGCATAAGAAGGTTTGCACGCGGTTCCCGCCGGAACCGAACGGCTATCTCCACATCGGCCATGCAAAATCAATTTGCCTGAATTTCGGCATCGCGCGGGAGTTTGGCGGGATTTGCAACGTCCGAATGGACGACACAAACCCGACGAAGGAAGAGACCGAATTTGTCGATTCCATCATGTTCGATGTGAAATGGCTCATTGATGGCTGGGCGAACGACCACCTGGGCCGGGCTCCAGGATACGCCTCGGATTATTTCGCCCAGCTTTACGAATACGCCGTCGAACTCGTGGGAAAGGGAAAGGCCTACGTTTGCGACATGACGCCTGAAGAGACGGACGAGTATCGGCGAATCGGCAAGGAAAGCCCGTTCCGCAGTCGCTCAACCGCCGAAAGCCTCGATCTGCTCGCGCGGATGAAAGCGGGCGAGTTCCCCGATGGCGCGCGCACGCTGCGGGCGAAAATCGACATGAGCGCGCCAAACATGTGGCTGCGCGATCCGGTGCTCTATCGCATCCGGCACGCCGAGCACCATCAGACCGGCGCCAAATGGTGCATTTATCCCATGTACGATTGGGCCCATACCCTGAGCGATTACATCGAGGGAATCACCCATTCCGTTTGCACCCTGGAATTCGAGGTGCACCGGCCGCTCTACGATTGGTTCCTCCAATCGCTCGATCTCCCCCGCCCTCTTCCCCACCAATACGAGTTCGCGCGGCTCAACCTCAATTACACCATCATGAGCAAGCGCAAGCTCCTGCAACTCGTGAACGACGGGCTCGTGCACGGCTGGGACGATCCACGCATGCCGACCATTTCCGGACTGCGGCGCCGGGGCATGACCGCGAGCGCGCTTCGCACCTTTGCCTACAACATCGGCATCACGAAGTATCCCAGCATGACGGACGTCGCCGTGCTCGAGCATACCGTGCGCGAGGAGTTCAACCGGACGGCCCCCCGGCGGCTCGCCGTGCTTCGTCCGATCAAAGTCGTGATCACGAACTACCCCGAGAGTCAGGTTGAAGAACTCGAGGCGGTGAACAATCCGGAGGACCCCGGCGCCGGTTCGCGCAAGGTTCCGTTCAGCCGCGAGCTGTTCATCGAGAGCGCGGATTTCATGGAAACGCCGCCACCGAAATATTTTCGGTTGAGACCCGGCGGCGAAGTCCGGCTCAAGTACGCCTACATTATCAAGTGCGACGAGGTCGTGAAAGATGACGCTGGCCATGTGATCGAGCTGCGGTGCACGGCCGATCTCGAGAGCAAATCCGGCGGCGCGACTTCGAGCCGCAAGGTCAAAGGGACGATTCACTGGGTGAGCGCCCCGCACGCCATCGACGCCGAAGTACGCCTCTACGATCGGCTTTTTACCGTTCCCGAGCCGGACGCCGATGGTGATTTCAAAGCCTTCCTGAATCCGAACTCCCTGGAAGTTGTGAAGGCCAAATGCGAACCATCGCTGGCGGAGGCTGATCCAGCCGTGCGCTACCAGTTCGAGCGGCTTGCCTATGTCGCGCTCGATCCCGACTCCCAGTCCGGCAAGCTGGTCTTCAACCGCACGATCACGTTGAAAGACACGTGGGCGAAGGAAGCGAAGAGAAATCCCTAACAAGGAGCGGCGGTCTCCAGACCGCCGTTTATAAAGCCGGCGGTTTGGAAACCGCCGCTCCTTGATCTCCCAGCGCGCGATCGAGGCGCGCGAGAACTTTCTCATTTCCGAGAATCTCCAGCAGGCGGTACAGGCTCGGTCCGGCATTGCTGCCGGTCACGGCAAGACGGGTGGGATGCACCAAGGCGCCGGCCTTAACGCCGAGTGCCGCAGCGGTTGCTTTCAAGGCTGTCTCGAGATTTGCCGCATCAAAGGTCTCCAGCGCGGCAAAGGCTTCGCGAACCGCGAGCAGGAGCGGCTTATTCTCCGGGACGAAGTGTTTGGCGACGCCGTCAGGGTTGTATTCGAAATCGTCGTTGAAATAGAAGCCGCAATAACAGGGCAATTCGCTGAAGATTTTGAATTTACCCTTGCAGGTCTCCAGCGCGGCGCGGACGTAATCAGCCGGGAATTTCGAGAGATCGATGCCGGCTTTTTCCAGAGCCTGACGCGCAAGATCGTGGAAGCGATCGTCACCTAACTCGCGGACATATTCGCCGTTGAGCCAGGTGCACTTGTCGAGGTCGAACGAAGCGTTCTTGCGGTGGACCTTCTCCAGCTCGAACAGGCGCACGACTTCGTCGAGCTCGAGTTTTTCGCGGTTGTCCTTCGGCGACCAGCCGAGGAGGCAGAGATAATTGCGCACGGCCTCGGGGAGATAGCCGCCCTCGATGTACGTGTTGAGGCTCGCGCCCTGGTCGCGCTTGCTCATCTTGGAGCCGTCTTTGTTTAGAATGAGCGGGATGTGCGCGAAGCGCGGCGGCGTTGCGCCAAAGGCACGATAAAGCTGTACGTGTTTTGGCGTATTCGAAAGATGGTCCTCACCGCGAATGACGTGCGAAATCTGCATTTCGGTGTCGTCCACGACGTTGACGAAATGGAAGATCCACGACCCGTCCGGGCGCCGAATGGTCATGTCGGGATTCGTCTCGGGGCTGGCCATGTCGAACTCGATGCGGCCACAGATGACGTCCTCGACCACAACTTTTTCGCGCGCGAAACGAAAGCGGACGGCCCCCGCGTCGTCGTAAACGCGGTCCGCCGCACGGAGTTTTTCCAGGTAGCTTTCGTAGATTGCTTCGCGCTCGCTCTGGAAGTACGGGCCGAAATTGCCGCCGGCATGAGGGCCTTCATCCCAATCCAGTCCGAGCCAGCGCAGCCCGTCGTAAATAGCGCGCGCGGCTTCCTCCGTGTTGCGCGCGCGATCGGTGTCTTCGATTCGCAGCACCAGCGTGCCGCCGGTGTGTTTAGCGTAAAGCCAGTTGAACAACGCCGTGCGCGCGCCGCCAATATGGAGAAAGCCGGTCGGCGATGGAGCGAAGCGAACGCGGACAGCGGAAGGCATTAGAAGCAGAGTCTAGCCACAGATAGACACGGATGAAACACGATTGGTGGATCTGGACTTATGAGCGGAAGATCAAGAGAACGCTGTAGCCGCCCCGCTCTGTCGGGGCGTGAGCGCGCCACGCACGGCGACATAGCGCCGTGGCTACAGCGCGCAAGGTTGTCAAAACGCCTGCCGTCAGAGTTGCGAGAAAATCACCTAGACGCTTTCCAGCGGCGCTTCGGCCGGGCCGGAGATCACCTTGCCCGCGGGATCGAAGCGCGACCCATGGCACGGACAATCCCACGTCGCCTCCGCCTGGTTCCAGCGCACGATGCAACCCATATGGGTGCAAACAGCCGAATGCTTCGTGACTTTGCCGTCGGCATTGCGATAGGCCGCGACCTTCTCGCCGTTCAACTTCAGGATCTTCCCCTCGCCTGGCTTCAACGCCCGAACTGACTCACCTTCCGGTTCCGAGAAGCGGCTCTTAACCAAGTAATAGGGGAAATCCTTGTTCTCGCGCAGATAATTCCAGGCGCCGCCCTTGATCTTCTTGCGGTCGACCTCGAACAGCTCGGCCCAGGGATTCTTCGCGCCCGTCGCCCAATCGCGCGCCATCATCGCCGTAGCGGTCCCGTAGGTCATTCCGTTGCCGGAAAAACCGGTGCCAAGAAATTGCCCCTCCGCGTTTTCACCGATGAAGGGAAGCCCGTCATTGGTTTCAATGACCTGGCCGGACCAGCGATGATCGATCTCTGCGTTGGGCAGTAATTCTTTCAGCAAATCTTCCAGCCGGCGATAACAGGTCTCGGCATCGGCCTGTCCGGTCTTATGGTCTTCGCCGCCGAAGATGGCGTAGTCGAAGTCTTGTTGCCGATCGACGCGCAAATAATTGTAGGGATCGTTCGTGTCCCAAAACGATGCGATCGGCACTCCGCCGCGCGGCAACCTCGCTCCGATCACGTAGCTGGTGTAGAGCGCCAGTTTCGTCTGGAGCAACGTGGCGCTGGCCACGCCTGCTTCGCCCACCAGCGGATTGTGCGTCGCGAGCACAACGCGGCTGTAATTGATCCAATGCCCGTTCGCTTTCGCACGGTGTTTTTCGCCGTCGAATTTCGCGATGGCCGTTTCCTCGAAAACATAACTCCCCTTCCCGGGAATCGCCGCCGCGAGCGCCGCGAGATACTTTCGGGGGTGAAATTTCGCCTGGTTCGCGAAACGCACGCCGGGCGTTTGCATCTTCGGAACGCTGTCCAGATAAGTTGCGTCAAAGCCGAGTTCGTTGGCGAGCCTGGCATCCTCCCGGAAGTCTTCGCGTTCGTCCTTCGTTCCACCGTTGACCGGGGCATGGAGATAGCCCGGAACGCGGGTGAATTCACATTCGATCCCTTCCTTCCGCACCAGCTCTTCGATTTGATCGATCGCCGCGGCGCCCGCGTCCCAAGCCGCCTGGGCGTGGTCCCTTCCGAAGTTCTTCACCATCTCGCGAAAGCGCAGATCGGTCACGTGCGTGAGATGCGCCGTGGTATGGCCGGTATCGATCGTCGCAAGTTTCGTCCGCTCGGCCACTGCGACCGTCATTCCGGCTTCTTTCAATAAATAACCAGTCGTTAGGCCGGTCAGGCCGCCTCCGACGACGAGCACATCGACCGTGATGTCTTCGGAGAGAGCGGGGAATGTCTTGATCTTCGCCGTGTCGAGCCAGTACGGAATCGTATTCACGCAAAGACTACGTTTTTGCGCGTCGCTCAGGCGGTATTCATTCGATAAAAAGCTTCTTCGCGCGGCGGCGAACATGCCGGCCCTGCGGCAGATTCGTTTTTGCGGTCGTTGCTTCAGGGTCGAGCAGTCCTCGAACCCGCTCGATCAATTCGAAATCGAGGTCTCCGACCCCCTGGAATTGGAGCCATTTGTGAATGACGCGGCGTTGCAGGGCCCGGGGGTGCGCCCGCAGTTGGGGCGCGTCCAACTGCCCGGGTTGCGGCTCTTTTGCCTCCACCAAGCCCTCGAGCCACTCGGCCTCATCCGCGGCGATGATCGCAGCCCGCCAGATGGTGGCGCGCACTTTTCGGCCCAGTTGTTTCTCGATGTAGGGGATGAGCCGGCGTCGCACGCGATTCCGCACCGGCTCCAGATCCTCGTTGGTAGCGTCGTCCCGAAACTCGAGACGATGCGTTTTGACATAGCGATCGATTTCTTCGCGCCAGACACCAAGGAGCGGCCGGACAATCTTGAGCTCCGTTCCAGCAACCCGGCGCGAAGTGACCTCGCGGATTCCGCTGAAACCCGCCGGGCCGGTGCCCCGAAACAAATTCATCAGGAAAGTCTCAACGAGATCATCCGCGTGATGCCCGAGAAAGATTGTGTAGCATCGGCGTCGCCGGGCGACTTTCGCAAAGAAGTCGTAGCGCGCCATGCGGCCCGCCGTCTCCAGCGACTGCCTGGACTTGCGGGCAAGCGCGGCAACATCTGTTCGGCCAGGCTCAAACTTGCACAGAAGCTTCGCGGCAAGGCGTTCGACGAATTTCGCATCGGCCTTGCTCGGGCGTCCGCGCAATTGATGGTCGAGATGGCAGACAACGAGCCGCCGATAACCAAGATCGTTGAGCTGATGGAGAAGCGCGACCGAATCGCGCCCGCCGGAGACGCCGATGAGGTATGATCGGTCCTGCGGAAACTGCTCGAGGATCTTCAGCTGGAACTCGCGGCGATCTATTCGGTGTTGCGGCATCGTTGCGCCAATGTAGAGGCGCTCGGTGCGGCGAGCGCCAAGAAATTATCAGCGTTTGACAATGAATGAACGTTCATTCATTAGTGCAGTCTCATGGCTTCCAATCTCTTAGAGCCTACTCTTGATCGCCGGGAGCAAATCCTTAATGCGGCCATGGTTTGTTTTGCCAAACGCGGCTTTCACCAAGCCAGCATGCACGACATCAGCGCCGAAGCCGGGATCAGCGTAGGTCTCATTTATCGCTATTTCGAAAACAAGGAAGCTGTCATCTCGGCCATGGCCGACCGGCATAAGGCCGAAATTCAGGACGTGCTGGAACGCGCCCGGCGGGCTCCGAGTTTGCTCGAGTCGCTGGAAGTTCTTTTTACCGCGCATTGCTGCGAGAACTCGCCCCGGGTCACTTCGGCCTTCGTGGTCGATCTTTTCGCCGAAGCGGCGCGCAATCCCGGGGTGCGGCAACTTGTCAGCGATGTGAGAAAAACCGCCATGGATGGCGTGACAGATTTGATTGCACGTTCGCCCGAGGCCAGGTCGCACAATTTGACGGCACGCGAAATAGCAGACCTGATTTTTGCGGTGAGCGACGGCACGTTGATGCGTGAAGTGCTCGATGTTTCGCGTGCCTCGGACGAGCAACGGCGCGAGAGGCAGCTAAAAGTGGTGCGCAGTTTGTGGCGGCTGTTGTTCAGCGGTCAGCTCGAGCCGGCCGGTGCCTAGGGAGATTTTGAAACACCATTCGTAGTCCAATGCTGACCACAATTATTATTTTCGTGAGCATCGCCGCCGTAGTGTTCGGTCTCCTCGCGTTGCTTTTGCTCTTAAGATCAAAGCGGCTGGTGCTGGGGACAGTGCTGGCGTTGCTCTCTGTTTTCTTGGTGCTGGCGGACATCAAGTTGCTTCAATTCAACAAGATGATGTCGATGCCGATGACGATGCCGGCGACGACCGTGACCAGTGCGGACGTCAAGCAAGGCGACTGGCAGCCGATCCTCACCGCCGTCGGTTCCATTTCGCCGGTGCAAGGAGCGATGATCAGCGCGGAACTCGCGGGGACGGTGACCGAGATCAATTTTCAATCGGGATCTTTGGTGAAGAAGGGCGAGGTTTTGTTGAAGCTGGACGCCTCGGCCGAAGAGGCCCAGATGCGTTCAGCCTACGCTGACGCGGAGCTGGCGAAGAACGACCTCGAGCGAGCGCGCGACCTGGCGGCGCGCAAGGTGATCTCGGCCGCGGAGCTCGATGCGGCGCAATCTAAGTACACGCAGAAGAAGGCCGCCGTCGAAAACATGCAATCGGCCATCGACAAAAAGCAGATCCGCGCGCCCTTCGACGGGACGGCGGGGATCCGGGCCGTCAATCCCGGTCAAATGGTCAAGGTCGGAGATCCCCTGGTTTCGTTGCAGGGGCTCGATCGGGTCTTTGTCGATTTCTCCCTGCCGCAGCAACAGCTGGCGGAGGTAAAGACCGATCTACAGGTGAAGCTAACGACTGACGCGATCCCAAACCGCGAGTTCGAGGGAAAGCTGACGGCCGTCAATTCTTCCATCGACCCCACAACGCGAAATGTCTCTCTCCAGGCAACCCTGGACAATCAGGATCATGCTTTGCGCGCGGGAATGTTCGGGCGAGTCAAGGTGCTGTTGCCCCAAAAACACCCCACCCTCTTCATTCCCGCGACGGCGGTTTCGTACGCGCCTTACGGGAACTCCGTCTTCGTGATCGAGAAAAAGAGCGACGACAAAACCAAGCAAGAGAATCTGATCTTGCGCCAGCAGTTCATTCGCACAGGAGAGACCCGCGGCGATTTTGTCGCTGTCACCGACGGTCTGAAAGCGAAGGAGCAGGTGGTGAGCACCGGCGTCTTCAAGTTGCGCAATGGGATGGTCGTCGTGGTCGATAATACGCTCGCGCCAAAATCAGAAGTCGCCCCGAAACCCCTCGATAGTTGACCGCGTCGCCGTGAAAAGTTTCACCGATCTCTTCATTCGCCGGCCGGTTCTCGCCCTGGTCGTCAGTCTCGTGATTTTGATCGCGGGCTTGCAGGCGATCTCGTCGCTCAACGTCCGCCAGTATCCTCGCAGCGACATCGCCTCTGTCACCGTCACTACGATCTACGTCGGCGCGAGTGCGGACCTGGTGCGCGGATTTATTACCACTCCGCTCGAGCGCGCGATCGCCGCGGCCGACGGCATCGATTACCTGCAATCGCAGAGCTCGCAGGGCGTCTCGACGATTACCGCTCGGCTCAAACTGAATTACGATTCGAACAAAGCCCTCTCCGAGATCAGCTCGAAGGTCAACCAGGTGCGGGGGGACTTGCCGCCGGAAGCGGAAATTCCCGTGATCAACATCGAGTCGGCTGATTCGCGTTTCGCCGCCTGTTATCTGAGCTTTACCTCGAACATCCTCCAAGCCAACGAGATCACGGATTATCTCACCCGCGTCATACAGCCACGCCTCACGGCTCTCGGCGGCGTCCAGCGCGCGGACATTCTCGGAGGGCGCACATTTGCCATGCGGATCTGGCTGAAGCCGGAACAAATGGCGGCCCTCAATGTCAGTCCGGCGCAGGTTCGAAAGGCGCTCGGGTCCAATAATTTTCTCTCGGCCCTCGGCAGCACGAAGGGCGCGCTGGTCCAGGTTGACCTCACGGCAAACACCGACCTGCATACGGTGGAAGACTTCAAGAATCTCGTCATCCGGCAGGAAGGTGGCACGCTCGTGCGGCTGGGCGATGTCGCCGATGTGGTGCTGGGTGCGGAAGACTACAACGCTGAGGTCCGTTTCTCCGGACAGCGCGCCGTCTTCATGGGCATCTTCGTTTTGCCCAACGCCAACTCGATCGATGTCGTAAAACGCGTGCGGACTGAGATGGAGCAAATCCAGCGCGAGCTGCCCACCGGCATGGAAGGTCGCATCGCCTACGACGGCACCGCTTATATCAACACCGCCATCAAAGACGTCTTCCACACGCTGATGGAGACGCTGCTCATCGTGATGATCGTGATCTACCTTTTTCTGGGCTCGTGGCGCTCCGTCATCATCCCGATCGTCGCGATCCCGATTTCGCTCATCGGCGCGGTCTTTCTCATGCAGATTTTTGGGTTCTCGGTGAATTTGCTCACTCTCCTCGCGGTCGTTCTTTCGGTCGGTCTCGTCGTGGACGATGCCATCGTGGTGGTTGAAAATGTCGAGCGCCATCTGCGCGAGGGATTGGCTCCAGTGAACGCGGCCTTGCTGGGCGCACGTGAACTGATTGGGCCGATTATCGCCATGACGATCACGCTCGCCGCGGTCTATATTCCAATCGGAATCCAGGGGGGGCTGACCGGCACGCTCTTCCGCGAATTTGCGTTTACCCTCGCCGGAGCTGTCACCATTTCCGGTGTCGTCGCGCTCACCCTTTCGCCCGTCATGTGCGCAAAATTTCTGCGGGCGGGCGACGAAGAGCGCGGCTTCGCCGGCAAGGTAAACCACGCCTTCGACCGCCTGCGCGATTGGTATGGCCGCCGGCTCGATGCCACCTTGCGCGCGCGACCGGCGGTTTACACGGCCTGGATCGGGCTCACGATCATTGCCCTGATCATGTTCCTGCTGATGCCAATGTTCGCAGCCAAGGAACTCGCCCCCACGGAAGACCAAGGCGTCATTTTCGGTATCATGACCGCAGCGGCAAATTCGACGATCGAACAGACCTCCACCTACGCGGACGCCGCCGGGGAGGTTTTCAAGAGCTTTCCGCAGACCGAATTCACCTTTCAGCTCACCTTCCCGAACAACGGCTTCAGCGGAATGGTATTCAAGCCGTGGGATCAGCGCAAGGAAACCGCCTTCGACTTGATGCCTGCGGTGATGGAAAAACTAAGCACTATCCCCGGCATCGAAATGTTTCCTGTGATGCCCCCTGCCCTCCCCGGCGGCGGAAATTTCCCGGTCGAAATCGTGTTACTTTCGACGGAAGAGCCCGAGCGGATGCTGGAATTTGCCAAGCAAATTCAGGCGAAAGCGATGCAAAGCGGCGCGTTTTTCTTTCCTCCTATCATCGACACCAAGATCGACCAGCCGCAGGCGGAAGTGGTGCTCGATCATGACAAAGTCGCGGCGCTCGGTCTCAATTTGCAGGACGTGGGTGCGGATCTTTCGGCGATGTTCGGCGGAAATTTTGTGAACCGCTTCAATATCGCCGGGCGCGCCTACAAGGTGATCCCGCAGATCAAGCGCGCCGAGCGGTTGAATCCGGATCAATTAAGGGATGTTTACGTCACGGGACCGAATGAAAAACTCATTCCGCTCAGCACTGTCGCGACGATTCGTGAGAAAACCGTGCCGCGCTCGTTGAATCGGCTGCAGCAGCTCAACGCGGTGACGATTAGTGGCGCGTCGCGTTTGCCGCTCGATCAAGCGCTCAAGCTGCTCGAAGCCGAAGCCGCACGCATCCTGCCCAAGGGTTATACGGTTGATTACACGGGCGAATCGCGTCAGCTCCGCGTGGAAGGCGACAAATTTCTGCCCGCCTTCGGGCTGGCTGTGACCCTGATCTTTCTTGTCCTGGCCGCGCAGTTCAATAGTTTCCGCGATCCCTTCATCATCCTGCTTGGGTCGGTCCCGCTCGCGCTTTTCGGCGCAATGATTTTTATGTTCGAGAAATCCGGAAACCCGAACCTGAAGTTTTTCACCAACGCGTGGACGACGAGTTTCAACATCTACTCACAAGTGGGCCTGGTCACGCTGGTCGGGCTGATCGCCAAGAACGGCATTCTCATTGTCGAATTCGCGAACAAGTTGCAGCAAAACGGGCTCTCGAAAATCGCGGCGGTCGCGGAAGCCGCGCGAGTGCGACTGCGGCCCATTCTAATGACGACGATTGCGACGGTAGCGGGTCATATGCCGCTTGTTTTCGTGACTGGTGCCGGCGCGAAAGCGCGTAACTCCATCGGTCTTGTCCTCGTCGGGGGGATGACGATCGGGACCATCTTCACACTTTTCATAGTCCCTTCGCTCTATGTCTTGATCGCAAAAACGCACAACGAAGGCCGCGAAGCGGAACCGGAGAGCCTCGACGGCAGCATCGATCTTGAGCCCGATTTGCCGGAGCCCGCCCTCGCGCGCGACGGTAATGGCCGCTGGAGCTCGGCGTGAGCGAGCCGACGCCAAGGCGCGATCCACCTACCGTTTCGTTCCGCGAGGTCTTTCGACTTCCATCTCTTCGATCGGCACCGCGTACTCGCTCGGCTGGACACGCCGGCCGGCCTGGTTCGCATAGACCTGGGTGAACTCCGCGCCGAAGAGCAGGATTTGCGACGAATAATAAATCCAAAGGAGCAGCGTAATCAGCGAGCTCGCCGCGCCGTAAGCAGATGCCGCCGAACCGCTGCCAAGATATAACCCCAGTGCCCACTTGCCGAGGCCGAAAAGAAGCGCCGTCATCGCAGCGCCGATCCACACGTCGCGCCATTGGACTTTGGCGTCCGGGAGAAACTTGAAGATCATGGCGAAAAGCAGCACCACGACCGCGAAATCGAAAATGAGGTAGACCGTAATCGCAATCGCGAGCCCACCTGGCAGCGCCGCCTGCACATAATGGCTGAAACCCTTGAGGATCGCTTCGACCGTCAGCGAGACAAGCAGGAGAAAACAAACGCCGCCGACCATGGCAAAGGAGACGAAACGCGCCCGCAGAAATCCCCAAATGCCCAGGCCCGGTTTCGCCTTCACGCCCCAAATTGTATTTAGCGCGTCCTGCAACTGCCCGAAGACGCCGCTCGCCCCAAAAAGAGCGAGCGCGATTCCGATCAGCGTCGCGACCGCACTCTTGCCCGGCTCCGCGGCCGTCTTGGCAATATCCTGCACCACTTGCACGGCGCTTTTATCGAGGAAGTAACTCATCTGCTCGGTGACCTTGCTCCACGCACCCGCGGGATCGTCGCGGAAGAGGAACCCGATGATCGCGAGCAAAACGAGAACGAGCGGGGCCAGCGAGAAGACGGTGTAGTAGGCGAGGGCCGCACCGAGCTGGGGCGCCTTGTCCTCCATCCATTCCACGGCGGTTTGCTTCAATAATTGGAAGGCATTTTGGAAAAAAGATTTTCGCTGTCGCGCCATAACGATTGTCTCCGAGAAACAATCGGTTCAGGTGCCGAAGGCAGGCGGATATTTTTCTCGCGCGCCCATCTTCCTTGGTAGGGCGAGACTCCGTCGAGCCGTTCGCCTCTTGAGACTGCGCCCATATTCCACTCGGACGGCTCGACGGAGTCTCGCCCTACCAACTTTCGCCCGCGAGTCGTCAATTCTTTCAACGCTTCCTACGCAGCCAGGCCTGGAACTAGAACCGTTTACCTGCTGTGGACTGGATGAACTATCTGCAATGGCCGGCGATGGCGGTTACGCTCCTATCGGCCTGGCTCGTGGCCGCGCAGTCCAAGAAATGGCGCCAGGGGGGATTCTGGTTTTTCCTGCTCAGCAACGTTCTCTGGGCGGCCTGGGGCTGGTATGCCAGCGCCTACGCACTCATCGTTCTTCAGATCGGCCTGGCCGCTCTCAACATTCGGGGTGCGGCCAAGAACGACTAAAAAAAGACGCGGCCATTGCTGGCCGCGCTGTTGAAGCTGAGGAAAGTTATGTTTGGTAGGTGTCTTCCTAGCTTGCAGATCTTCTAATAGCAGCATCGGTGCCACGCTTGTGAACCGCAGTATCTACACTGCTTTCCGCTCCTCTAATTTCTCCCATTCCGAGGTCAACCGTTCCATATCGGTCGTGATTGCTTGAAGCTCGCGGTTCAATTGCGTCGCGGCGCCGCCGCGCTCATACGTCTCGGGTTTTTCCAATTCTTCGGTGAGCTCTTTCTGCCGGCCTTCAAGCTTTAGGATCTGCATCTCCAAATCGCGAACCCGCTTTTCGTGGTCGCGCTTCACTTTTGCCTCGGCCTTGCGATCCTCGGCGGCGGCGCGGCGCTGGTCGCGCGTCTCGCGCATCCCAGTCTTTTGTAAAGCAGGCGCAGGGCCTGCCGGCTTCTCCGCATTTTGGGCGACGGGCTGCAAGTTTTGGAGCTTCTCGCCGCTCGTCAACGCGGCGCGAGCAGAAGTCGCGCGCGATTTATCCAGGTAATAGTCGTAGTCGCCGGCATACGGCGTCAGTTTCCCGGCATTGATGTGCAGGACCGTCTTCGCGACCGCCCGGATGAAGTAAACATCATGGCTGATGAAAATCAGCGTCCCTTCGTATTGCGCGAGCGCCCCGACCAGCGCATCGATGCTGCCAACGTCCAGGTGCGTGGTCGGCTCATCCATGAGGAGGAGGTTTGGCGGATCGAGGAGGAGCTTGACGAGCGCAAGGCGCGTCTTTTCCCCACCGCTCAACACGCCCGTGGTCTTGAAAACATCGTCCCCCCGAAAAAGAAACGAACCGAGAACCGTGCGAGCGGTCTGCTCGGACACCGGGTTCGGCATGTCGCGCGCGGTTTCCAGCACCGTCTGCTTGGGATCGAGCATCTCGACGCGATACTGCGAAAAATACCCGACCTTCACATTATGCCCGATTTCCCGCGCGCCGGATTGGACCGGAAGCACTCCCGCCAGAAGCTTGAGCAACGTCGACTTTCCGGCGCCATTCGGGCCCACCAGCACGGTCCGCTGTCCCCTCTCCGCTTCGAAATCCAGGCCGCGATAGACCACGAGATCGCCATACGCGTGACCGACCTCCTTCAGGGTAATGACGCGGTGCCCGCTGCGCGGCGGCTGCGGAAAACGAAAGTGGACCGTCCTCTCCCGGGAAACGGGCGCCTCGATCTTCTCCATCCGGTCGATCTGCTTCAGCTTGCTCTGCGCCTGCGAAGCCTTGCTCGCCTTCGCCCGGAACCGATCGGCAAAGAGTTGCAGCGACGCGATCTCCTTCTGCTGGTTCTTGTAGGCGGAGAGTTGCTGCTCTTCGCGGGCCGCCTTTTGCTCGATGTAGCTGTCCCAGTTTCCCCGATACCGATTCAGCCGCCGATGGGCGATCTCGATAATGGAGCCGACGAGTTGATTCAAAAACTCGCGATCGTGCGAGATCATGAGAATCGCGCCGGGATAATTCGCGAGATATTCCTGGAACCAGACGAGCGATTCGAGATCGAGGTGGTTCGTCGGCTCGTCCAGGAGCAACAGGTCAGGTTCCTGCACGAGCAGGCGAGCGAGATGGGCGCGCATCACCCAGCCGCCGCTCAGTGTCTTGGCCCGGCGGTCAAAATCCGACTCGCGAAACGCCAGACCCGCCAGGATGCGCTTGGCCTTCGGCTCGAGCTGCCAGCCGCCATGCTCGTCGAACAAATGCAACGCCTCGTGGTGTTCCGCCGAATCTTCCGGCGTCGTTTTCATAATGCGCTGGGCCTTCGTCACCTCCGGCGAAACGGCGCAGGCCAGTTCCAAAACGGTTTCGTCGCCCGCGGGCGCGTGCTCCTGCGGCAGAAATCCGATCGTGGCCGATTTTTCCAGTGAGACCCGGCCTTCATCGGGCAGAGCTTCGCCCAGAATGAGGGAAAAGAGCGTCGACTTTCCGGCGCCGTTCGGGCCCACCAGGCCCACGCGATCTCCGCGATTTACCTGGAGCGACGCGTCTTCAAAGAGCGTGCGGCCGGCATAGGCTTTGGTGACTTGTGAAATCGTGAGCATGAAGCGGCGGCGAATGTCGCGAATCCGCCCCGAGACGCAAGGATGGAGAGGCGCTCGCCGCAGCGGGCGCCTCCGCATTAAGCGCGAGCATGGCGGTTGTATCGCCGCAAACGAACATCAGCCGCCCACTTTCGTTTCAGGCTCGCTTGATTGAGGACCGAGCACCTTCTCTTTGCTAAAAGCAGCAGCCTCTTCGTCGGTGAGTTGCCGGGACCATCGCACCCGTTCCTTCACCGCCGCACCTGGCCCTTTGCTCCTGTATTCGGCGAAACGTGCAGTCTTCTCGTTCTCGGCGTTGGCCCAATTATCCCAACCCTTCGGCGCGATCACCTCGGACATTTCCGTGTTTAGAAATGTCACGCTGGCATGGGGCCCCCACGTCCGGCCGAGGTGCGTCTTACCTTTCTCGACTGCCTTGGCTGTGATCTTGCAGTTGGAAAAGACAAACCCGACTGGTTTCTCCCGCGGCGTCGAAGCCGCGGTAATGAACGTGCATCTTCCGACGCAGTGCAGCTCGCAGCGCTCGAAAAAGGCGGTCGCATCGCCAAAGATGTAATCGACCTCTCCCTCGATGTAGCAGTCCTCGAAATATTGCCGCCCGCCACTCGCGTAAAGCGTGTCCTGTTTCCCGATCATCCGGCACTTGCGGAAGCTTGCCCCATCTGCCGTCAGACTGAGGGCGATCGCCTGGTTGCCAGAACCGCCGCTGCGCCAATGCGAGTTTGCGAAAGTAATGTTCTCCGCCGCGAAACCGTCGGCCGCGATTTTCGTGCTGTAGCTGTTGGCCCCCCCGAGGGGCCGTCCCTGTTCGTCCCGCTTCGCAGCGAAGTCGTCATAAGTCAGGATCGTGGTCTTCGCTTCCTCGCCGAACAACGTGATGGGCCCCTTGTTTTCGTGAATGACGAGCTTCTCGTAGTACTCGCCGGGCTTTATCTGGATAAAAAAACGCGAGCCGCCTTTGTCCGGTGCTGCGTCAACCGCCTCCTGAACCGTCTTGTGCGTCCCGCCGCCGTCCGCGGCGACGATGGCGTCCGGTTTGGCGCCGGGTGCCATCCATTGGGCGTTCGCTCCCGTGGCTGCACAGCAACCAGCCGCGACAAAAAGGCAAAGAAGGCGATGGCACTTGGCGTATTTCACCGGGCGAAGGTAGGCGTTTGTCCGTTTCCGGCGCAAACGATATTCCGGCCGTTCGATCTCCTGCTCGTGCTCCTGAGCTTGCTCTTGATCCTTCCTGGCAATAGCGCGAACAAAAAGAGCAAGGTCAAGATCAGGATCAGGAGCACGAGCAGGAGGAAATTGACAAAGCGACAGGCCTCCCTAAAGTTGCCGCTCTTCATCGCCCGGCTAGCGGGTTTCTCTTATGAAACGCACTTTACAGCGCTCCAAGCGCACCCGAAAGAATCAGCACGGATTTCGCGCCCGCATGAGCACGAAGGGCGGTCGGGCGTGCCTGGCGCGGCGGCGGCAGCGCGGCCGTAAACGCCTCCTGCCGAAGGGCGCGGAAGTCCATTACGCCCGGCACACGCAGGCGTGATGGGACGTTGAAGCGTTAAAGCGTTAAAGCGTTAAAGCGTTAAAGCGTTAAAGCGTTAAGAAGGATTCCCGCGCCCGCCGTTGTAACTCTTGTAACTTTGTAACCCCTTCACATCCCTCACTTCGGCGTCGCGATCATGAGCGAAGAGCGGCTGGGCTGCCACTGATAACCGAAGCTGAACTCCAAGGGCGGCGGTGCGCTTGCGGCATTCTCTTTGTTCAGGTCCATCTGCCCATGTTGCAAAAACCGATTGATCGGCCCGATGTAGTGCCCGACATGGCGGCGGTTCCATTTGTCCGCGGCGAAAAAGCGAAAAGGGATTCCGGAATCGTCCTGGAGAATCAACTTGGAGTGAGTGAGAAGAAAATCGCGTACCTGCGAGAAGTTGTTGGAATGCATGAGGTACGAGGCGGCTTTGAGCAGCGCCGGTCCCTGGCCTTGCTGCTCGCAAAACTTCAAGAAACCGGGGTTCACCTTTAAGGCCCAGTCCGCCACGTCGCTCGTGAAGTAGTAGAGCGTTTGCTCACGCCCAGTCGGACCGAAGAAGGCGATCTTCACGCCCGCCGTCGCGCCTTTGCCCTCGTCCACGAAGTCGCCATTGCGATCGAGCGCGACCGGCGTAACGGAATCGACGGTGCAGCCGGCGCGCGCGAGAAAAACGTAGAGGACCGGAAGGGTCCCGTTGAGCTGCGTCTGCTTGAGATCGACCTTCATATTTTTCGTGATGAAGAAGCTGAAGCTCAATACTGAGTCGAGCGACTTGCGCAGATTAGCCAGCGCGGAGGGGAGGATCGCGCGCGGGATTTTGTCGATGTCCGGTATCGGGCCCACCGGCTCGATTCC
>DASZDO010000047.1:0-2709 GCA_035941955.1 Chthoniobacterales bacterium | reverse complement strand
GAGATCCGGTGCTATGCGAGTGATGCTTCTCATTGGCAGGTGGGAGGGGTTGAAGCGTTGAAGCGTTGAAGCGTGGAAGCGTGGAAGCGTTGAAGCGTTGAAGCGTTGAAGCGTTGGAGCGTTGGAGCGTTGAAGCGTTGGAGGGTTCTCCTCGCTGTAACGCTTCAACTCTTCAACGTCCCCCTTCACGGATCGCGCGTGAAGGGAACAAACTTCACGGGTATCACCGCTGTTTGTTTCACCTGGCCGTTCCGTTTCTCGAGCAAGTACAGATTCTGCGCACGGCTTTCGCCGACGGGAATGATCATACGCCCGCCTTCTCGCAGTTGTTCGATGAGCGGCTGCGGAACATGATCGGGCGCAGCCGTCACGATGATCGCGTCAAAGGGTGCGTGCTCCGGCCAGCCCTTGTACCCATCGCCAGCTTTGACGTGCACATTCTTGTAGCCCAGCTCCCGCAACAGCCCTTCGGCACGCTGCGCCAGCGGACGGACGATCTCGATGCTGTACACTTCCGCCACCAGTTCCGAAAGCACCGCCGCTTGATAACCCGACCCCGTCCCGATCTCGAGCACGCGTTGGCCCGGCTTCGGTTGAATTTGCTCCGTCATCAAAGCGACGATGTAAGGTTGCGAAATGGTTTGGCCGTGACCGATGGGAAGCGGCCCATCGTCGTAGGCGCGGGCGCGGAGCTCGGGCGGGACAAATTTCTCGCGCGGGACGGAAGCCATCGCTCGCAGCGTCCGCGGATCGGTGATGCCGCGGCCGCGCAGCTGCCGCTCCACCATCGCGGTCAACTGTGACGTGGGCGCTTGCGTCGTAAACCCGCGGTCGTGCCATCGGGTGGATTCCTGACTGCTCAGAAGTCCCGCCGCACTGATGGAAATCATCACGGCCAGGCCCGCCACCGCCTTCCGGTTCATGAACGAAATATCTCCCCGCGGACGGCCCTCGTCCAGCCCGGTTACTCCAGCAAACCATCGACGATTCGGAGCGTCCGGTCGCCGCGTTGCGCGAGGCCCGAATCGTGGGTCACGACCAGCAACGTTTTCTGCCGGCTCCGGGCCAACTGAAGCAGCAAATCGATAATCACGTCACCCGTCTTCGAATCCAGGTTGCCGGTCGGTTCATCCGCGAAAATGATGTCCGGATTATTCGTGAGAGCGCGTGCGATGGCCACACGCTGCTGTTCGCCGCCGGACAGCTCGGCCGGCAAATGGTGCATCCGCTCGGACAGGCCGACATCGCGCAAACTGGCTTCGGCCACGGCCCGCTTCCCCTTCCCGCTGATCATTCCCGGCAACATGACGTTTTCGAGCGCGGTCAGTTCCGGCAGCAGAAAATATCCCTGGAAAACGAACCCCATTTTCCGGTTCCGCACCTGGGCTTGTGAAGAAGCGCTCCCGGTGTAGAGACGGCGGCCCTCGAATTCCACCGTGCCCGATTCCGGCCGCTCCAATCCGGCGAGAGTGTAAAGCAGCGTCGTCTTGCCTGCGCCGGAAGCGCCGCAAAGGAACACGGCCTCGCCTTGCTCGACCGCCAAAGAGATGCCGCGCAGCACCTCGATTCGGCGTGAGCCGATCCGAAAAGATCGGCGCAGATCATTGGCCACGAGCTGGGGTTGAGTCATCCGGCCATCAGCATTGGCCGAATCGACAACGCGCGCAATGCGGCCATCAGAAAAAAGCCGCACGACGGTCTCCCATCGTGCGGCTTCCGAACGAGATCTGATTTCTTAAGCCAACCCGAGCGACTCGAGGGTCGGCTCGTCAATGGCCGAAGTGATCGCCAGGCCGTTGTCGCGCTGGTAATCCGCGATCGCCGCGCGGGTCATCGGTCCCATTTGACCGTCCACCGCGTAGCGATAATAGCCCAGCCTCTGAAGTTCGGTCTGCACATTGGCAATGACCTGCGCCGGCTCCAGGTCACCATAACCATAGATCGGCTCTTCATAAGAGTAGGTGTTATAGGCTGGATCGTACCCGTAGGCCGGGTACCAATAGCCGCCGTCCCAGAAATAATAGCCGGTGCCGAAAAGGGCGAACCGGGTGTAGTGGCTCCTCCACCAATCACGGTGGCGATGTTGGCGATGGTGCCGCCGGCGCGCGTTCTGCCAACTGTTATCGTTGTTGGAAGTCCGGTTGCGCCAGTTTCGATTGCTGTCTTGATCGGTCCTGTCCCAGTTCCTGCTTCTGTCAGTGTCGGCTCGGACAGTGGGCGCGATGGGCGCGGTCCGCGGAGACACCGTCGGCTTTTGGTAAACGCGAGGCTGGTTTTGCCAATCCTGACGTTGGCTTTTGGGATTAGGTTGGTCCTGCCAATCCTGGCGATGGATTTTCGGGCTAGGTTGAACCGTTGTGACCGGCTGCCTAACCTTCGGCTGCGTTTGGTGTATGCGCGGACCAACAGCCGACGGAGGCAGATTTCGTTTAATTTGAGCTTCCTGCTGAGCCTGGCGCGAGGGAGCCACTTTCGGACTCACCTGCTGGCTTTTCGCCGGCTGCGATTTGCTTTTCACCGCTTTTGCCTCGTCCTGCTTCTCAGCGCTGGCCAATGGCACAAACGCTGTCGTGAAACAAAATGTTAAGAGAAAGAAGATTTTCATAGTTTGTCCTTGAAGCGTTAGACCGGCGCCCCGCTCATTTATTCAACCTCGATATTAAGATACGAAGCCGGCCGCTTAACCGGTTGCAGGGAGGGGTCTAGGAT
>DASZDO010000046.1:0-14999 GCA_035941955.1 Chthoniobacterales bacterium | reverse complement strand
GGAGGCCGAGTTGATGTTCATCGGCGAAGCCCCGGGGGCTGATGAGGACGCGCGGGGCGAGCCGTTCGTCGGCAGAGCGGGTCAACTGCTCACAAAGATCATTGAGACGATGGGGTTCAAACGCGCTGACGTTTACATTGCGAATGTCCTGAAGTGCCGGCCGGACATGCCGCCCGGCAGCGCGGGCAACCGGCCGCCGACGCCGGTGGAGATGCAGACCTGCCTGCCCTACCTCGCCGAGCAGATCGGCATCATTCAGCCCAAAGTCTTGATCGCGTTGGGAGCTACGGCGGTTGAAGGCCTACTCGGAACTCGCGGTGTGATGCGGGAGCTGCGCGGAAGGTGGCACTCGCATCAGGACACGCCGCTCATGATTACGTACCACCCTTCCTATTTGCTCCGGAACCAAGCGCCGTCGGAAAAGCGGAAAGTGTGGGAAGACATGTTGCAGGTTCTGGAGCGGCTCGGCCGCCCGATCACAGAGAAGCAGCGTAATTACTTTCGGTAGGTTGACCCTGCGCTCCGCGTCCGAATCCACCAAAAGAATCAAGGAGCGGCGACTTGTAATCGCCGATTTAGTTGGCCGGCGGTTTCAAACCGCCGCTCCTTGAAGCTTCTCGAACTTCGCACGCAGCGAGCGAGGCGAAACGAGCGCAATCGATAACATCATTCTCCTGATTTCGGCGCGTGAGACTTTAACGCGGCGCTCGAAAACCTCCGGCCCGGTCTGACGCATGAGCGAGAGGGTGCGCGCGCCGATCAGTGCCGGCAGGGCGGTGGCAAAGCGAACACGGCGGGATCGAATCGCACAGGCGTAGTCCAGCCCGGCGACCAGGCCGCGCTCCGCTTTCTCACGCCACTGCCGCATGATTGGTTCGACACGCGCCGGCTGGCTCAGGACCTCTCCAGGCGTCAGGCCTAACGAGTGCAGCTCGTCTTCTGGCAGATAACATCGGCCCGCCCTTAGATCTGAACCCGCGTCGCGGAGCACATTGATGAGCTGCAAGCTTTTTCCATATTTCATTCCCAGCTCCAGCATCTCCGCTTCCGGTCGCTCGCTGAAATCCGCGACGTGCGCGAAACAGAGCCGGGTCCAAAACTCCCCGACGCATCCGGCCACGAGGTAGGTGTATTCATCGACATCATCCGACGTCGGGAGCGCCTTAATGCTCGTGCTCGTGCTCGTGCTCGTGCTCGTGCTCGTGCGCGTGCTCGTGCTCCTGCCACTTCCAAAGCGCTCCAGGTCGAGCATTTGCCCTTGATTGATCTTCTGCAAAACATTCCGCACCTCAGGTCGATCGCGGTCGTCCAACAGTTCGAGCCATTGCAGCGTCTCCGGCAACGCGCCGATCAAGGCACGCTCCGCCTCGTCGCTCTGAAAAGGGGCGAATGATTCGCGGATGTTTTCCGCTGTCGTAATCGGAGCGTTTCCTTGAATCGCGCCGGCCAGGTGGCGAAGTGATTCCACGCGCAACTCCACCGGGGCCCCCGGCGTATCCGCGATCGTGTCGGTCGTCCGGGCCAAAAGATAAGCGAGCGAAAGCGGGTCCCGGAGCGGCGCCGGCAACAGACGAAGCGAAAGATAAAACGAACGAGAAACGGAGCGAAGAATCGGTCCGCGCAAACGGTTAATCTCGAGCGATTTCACCGGTCGATGTTCCTGACTTCGATGCGCGCCATGTCTGCGTTGCCGATCCCAATTTGCGCGGCGATCTGCACGTGGGCCGCCAACCGGCCGATGGGAGGAAGCTTGGCCTTTTCGCGCCATTGATCGATCTGTCGCAAGGCGATGGCATCGAGGGCCACGGGATCTTTGCTGGCGAAAAGCGTGGCGTGATGCACGGAATAATAGGGATAAGGTTGCGGGCCCCCGGCATATTGCGCGGCAAGTCCGTCCATCAGATTGAGAACAACTTTTTTGCCGATCACCGGGGTGTTGTAAAGGTCGGCGATCGCCGCGCCCCCGTAACCGTTGACCTGAGTGAAACGCCGCCAGTTATCGACGTTCGGGATGGTGACGTTATACAAACAGCCGGCCAATCCATTGGTGGAGCTGTCGCTCATCACCGGGACGTTAATGATTTTCGTGACCTCGCTGGAAACGATTCGCGAGAAATAACTTTGATCGCTGGTTTGTTCCTGATCGGAAATGATCGGGAGGGTGCCTTGATCGGTCCGATAGTCGAGGTCTCCCCAGATTAATTTCCCAGGGAGCGGCGCGGTGAAGATCGCTTTCGGGTCGTAGCCATCCCGTGGCGCGATTGACTTCAATTGATAGCCCTCCGCGCCGGGGCGGTAACCCGCCTCTTTCATCCCTCCGAGGCTCCGGTCCCAAACGATAATGCTGCTGCGCGAATGCCCGGCCGCGACCAAGCCATCGACGATGGCGTTGACCACGTCGCGGTGCGTGGTGAAAAGCTCTCCGCCGGCCGCGGAAATCTTGATGCCAATCTTGTCGTTAGGCGAGACGAGTGAGCGCCAGGCGCGCACCCGATCGCTCTGCGCGGTCACGGCCAGCAGCAGCCGGTCCACCATGGCCCGGACGACTGCTGGATCGGTCCGGTAATCCTTGATCGCGGCGGGATCGTGCGCGGAGTAGACGGTCGAGCGGCCAGGCAGGGTTTGCGCGTTCTGCGCCAGGGCCGAGGCGAGACCGCAGAAAAAAAACAGAGCTAAGATTCGAATCGGCAAGATATTGAGCGGTGGAAACGGACTTTATGAGCAGCGGGGCAATTCACAACTGCGCGCCAATCACCCACCTTTACGTCCACATCCCCTTTTGCGCGCGGATTTGTCCCTATTGCGCCTTCTACAAAGAGCGCGCCGATAGCTCGCAAACGGAGCGCTTTTGCGAGGCGCTTCTGGGCGAACTCGATGAGCGCCGGACCGGCGTGCGCCTGGCGCCGGAGACCCTGTTCATCGGAGGTGGCACACCCACTGCGCTGACTACGGCGCAGCTGCAATATCTTCTGGGCGGTTTTCGGGAACGCCTCGACCTGTCCGCCTTGCGCGAGTGGACGGTGGAAGCAAATCCGGGAAGCGTCTCGCCGCGCAAGGCTGCCTTGCTTCGAAGCCTGGGGGTCAATCGCATCAGCCTCGGCGTTCAATCTTGGGATGACGAATTGCTCACCTTGCTGGGCCGGGAACACAACGCCGCCCAGGCTGAAGCTTCCTTTCAGATTTTGCGCGACGCCGGTTTCAGCAATCTGAACATCGACCTCATGTTCGGCCTTCCCGGACAGACCTTGGCGGCGTGGGAAGCCACGCTCAGGAAAACCATCGCGCTTGGACCGGAGCACATCTCGACCTACTGCCTCACCTACGAGGAAGACACCGAGTTTTTCGCGCGACAGGCGCGCGGCGAATTCCGCGAAGATCCCGACTCGGATGCGCGTTTCCTCGAGAGCGCCATGGAAATACTCGAGAGCGCCGGCTTCGAGCATTACGAAATCTCAAACTACGCCCGCGAAGGATTCGCCTCCGTGCACAATCGCGGATATTGGGCCGGGGAGGATTACCTCGGCCTGGGGCCGAGTGCATTTTCCACCGTCGGACTGGAGCGATCCCAGAATATCTCGGATTACCGAGGCTATTCGGACCGGATTCTTGCCGGTAGCTCAGCCGTCAGCTCGACGGAAATCCTGACGCCCCAGATGAAACGTGGAGAAAGAATTGCCCTTTCGCTCCGCACTCCACGCGGCGTTCCGATGGCCGAGCTGGATCCATGGCCGGACGAGCGCCGCGAATTCGAGGAGCTTGGTTTGATGAAGGAAGCGGATGGAAATTGTGTCCTGACTCGCCAGGGAAAATTGCTGGCAGATTCCGTGGCGGCGGCGTTTGTTTGATGCCTCAAGGAGGGGCGCTTTCCAAACCGCCCTCTGGTACCGATGAAAGTCGGCGGTTTGGAAAGCGCCGCTCCTTGATGAGCAATTACTGCTCAACCGCACCGTACCGGCGGTTTCGCCGGCCGAAATCCTCGACCGCGTCGAAGAGGTCCTTCTTGGTAAAATCCGGCCAAAGCTTGGGCGTCACGTACATCTCCGTGTAGGAAAGTTGCCAGAGGAGAAAATTCGAGAGGCGCATTTCGCCGGAGGTGCGGACGAGCAGGTCCGGGTCGGGGTAATAACGCGTGTAGAGATGCTTGCTGAACATGTCCACGTCGATCATCGCCCGATCGATGTGCCCGGAATCGATCTGTCGCAGCAGGCTCTTGATTCCATCGATGATCTCCAGCCGGCCTCCGTAGCTCAGCGCAAGAATCAGGGTCAATCCCGTATTCGACGCGGTGCGTTCGATCGATTCGTGCAGCTGTTTCTGGCAGCGCTCCGGCAAGTCGGTCAAACGCCCGATCGCCTGGAGCCGGACATTTTTCTCCAACAATTCCGGGGTTTTTTCTTTCAGGAAACGCTCGAGGAGTCGCATCAGCGCAAAGACTTCCGTCTTCGGCCGCTGCCAGTTTTCGGCCGAGAAAGCGTAAAGGGTGAGGAACTCGACCTTTAGTTCGCCGCAAGCCTCCACACAGGCCCGCACGGCATCGGCCCCTTTTTCGTGGCCTTTGATGCGGGGCAACCCGCGATTCCGTGCCCAGCGCCCGTTGCCATCCATGATGATCGCGATGTGGCGAGGAACTAATTTGGCAACTGCCGCCATACTTTGGTCAGAGAATAATTGTTTCGCTCCGCGTCGGACCCACGCTGACAATCCTCAAGGGAGCTCCGGTTAGCTCGGCGATAGTCTTTACGTAACTTCTTGCCGCCAAAGGCAAGTCCGTCATTTTTTTCGCTGATTGCGTAGATTGCTTCCACCCCCGGAAGTTCCGATAGATCGGCTCGCAGTTCTCCAGTTGGGCTGCATCGGACGGCGGGACGTTGAGCCGTTTTCCGTTGAGTCGATACCCCACGCAGACCCGGATCGGATCGACGTCGTCCAAGCCGTCGAGGTTGGTCACCGCGAGTTCATCGATCCCGTTGATCATCGTCGCATAGTGGGCCGCCACAGCATCGAACCACCCGCAGCGGCGCGCCCGGCCGGTGGTCGCCCCGAATTCCCGCCCCATCTCGTGGAGCATCCGGGCCAGCGTCGGGTCTTCCGTGGGCAACGCCCCCTCGCCCACCCTGGTCGTATAAGCTTTCATCACCCCGAGGACCAGATCCATCCGGTGCGGCGGAACGCCGGTCCCTGTGCAAGCGCCGCCCGCGGTCGTATTCGATGAAGTGACGTAGGGGTAGGTGCCGTGATCGATATCGAGAAACGTCCCCTGCGCCCCTTCAAACAAGATCTCCTTTCCGCGCTGGAGCGCGCGGTGAAGGTAGACCACGGTATTGGAAACGAATGGCCGCAGTTTCCGGCCAGCGTCGAGATAACGTTCGTTGACTTCGCGATAGTTGATCGCCTTCGCGCCCAGGGCTTCGAGGATGCTGTTATTTTCGCGGACTTTCGCCTGCAGCTTTTTCGAAAATAAAACGGGCTGCATCAAGTCCGCCATCCGCAGGCCGGTGCGCGCGGCCTTGTCGCCATAGGCCGGGCCGATGCCGCGCTTGGTCGTGCCGATTTTTGCGTGACCTTTCCGCAGCTCGCGTTGTTCGTCGAGCGACCGGTGGTAAGGCAGGACGAGGTGCGCGCAATCGCTGATCAGGAGATTCTTCCCGATCTCGACCCGAAGCTTGCGCAATCCCTCGATCTCCTCGACGAGCGCAACGGGATCGATCACGACTCCGTTGCCGATCACGCAAACTTTTCTAGGCCGCAAAATTCCCGACGGGATGAGGTGAAGAATATATTTTGTTCCTTGATGGATGACGGTGTGGCCGGCGTTGTTGCCACCCTGGCTGCGCACCACGATGTCCGCCTCTGCCGTCAGGACGTCGATGATTTTCCCCTTGCCCTCATCGCCCCACTGCGCGCCGATCAAAATTGTGTTCGCCATGAAAATACGGAAGTGACAACAAATTGTCCCGACGCATCCGGCCGGACACATTCGGGACTGCGCAAAATGATAGGATGCGCGGATGCGGCTGCAAGAGATTTCGGGATCGCCTGGCGATAGGCGCGTCGCAGGGTCCGGAACACAGGCATTCTGCCTGTGGGTTGAGCGGGCTTTCAGCGCGCTCGATTATCTTCAGCGGACAACATGTCCGCTGGCCGCACAGGCAGAATGCCTGTGTTCCGTGACGCAGGACAAAAAAAGGATTGTCACGCAGCGGCGCATCGCCCTACGCTTCGCCATATGCGCAATATTCTCCTCATTATCCTCATTCTTCTCCTCATCGGAGCTTTTCCGGGTTGGGGATACAGTTCGGGATGGGGCTACTATCCGTTCGGTGGGATCGGCCTGATTCTGCTCATCGTTCTAATTCTGGCGCTCACGGGGCGGCTGTAGGAAGCGTCCGGCACTTCGGCGAACCGCGGTTGTCCTGCGGCGATGGCGCGCCATGCGTCTTGGCGAAGCAGAGAGCCGCCCTGCAACCTATTTTTCCAACCGCCTGCGCGGCTAGCGATTCGTGCTGGAGACCGCTCGCTTTAGCGCGGCCGCGGATTGCGCGGTGCTGCGTTTGCGCGCGGAAAAATTCCGGGCCGTATCAAAACGGCGTCCCGCATCATGCGTGAACGTGTTCATCGCCACTTGAAAATTTGCTCCGCCGCCAGAGAGCCGGCGGTGTGAGGCGATGAATTGGCTCGGATCGTGGTAGTTGCTGAAGCTCTTCTCGAATTTCGACCGGCTCATTCCGATCTCGAGGTTCTTCCGAATCTCCAAATGCAGATGCGCGTCGTATTGGCCATGGGCCGTGCCCATCGTGCCGACTTGCTGGCCACGCGTGACCCTTTGTCCACGCTTTACCAGGATTGAATTCAAGTGACCGTAGAGCGCGTCGATATGCTTCACGGTGCCGTTTTCCCGGTAGGCGTGCCGCACGATCACGACATTTCCCCAGCCCAGGTGCACATCGCGCGCAAACACCACAATCCCATCGCCGATGCTGTAAATGGCATCTCTGAGGTCCGTGTCGCCGCCGCCAGTGCCGTCCCAGTCTTCACCCACATGTCCGCCCGAACGAAATCCGCGGGCCTTGTAATAGCCTTGGGCGTCCGGTTTGCCGACCGGGAAATCGAAACCATCCGCGAGCCTGGTGGAAGCCGTTTCCATCGGCCCATTCGACAGTTGAACGTTCACGGTGGGTTCTTGCACCGGCGGTATCTTCACTGGCTCGATTTTGACCGATTGGATTTTTGGCGCCTGCAGTTTTGCCGGTGGTTCTGTCATCGAGGCTACCTTGACCGGGTCAACTGAAGGCGTCTTCACCGACTGGACTTTCTCCGAGTTAGGCTTCGCTGCGGGTTCTTTTGCCGCCGGCGTCTTCTCCGAAGCCAGCTTAACCGCGGGTTCTTTGGCCGGTGGAGCTTTCACTGGGTCGACTTTCACCGACTGAACCTTCTCCGAAGCCAGCTTCACCTCAGGTTCTTTTGCCGCCGGCGCTTTGACCGGCTCGGCTTTCGCCGATTGGATTTTCTCCGGGCTCGGCTTATCTGCGGGTTCCTTCACCGACGGGACCTTTGCTGGCTCCGCCTTGGCCGACTGAACTTTCTCCGAACCCGGCTTGAGCGCGGGTTCCTTTACCGTGGGTGCTTTCACCGGCTCGGCTTTCGCCGATTGGACTTTCTCCGGAGCCGGCTTCACCTCAGGTTCTTTTACCGTCGGCGCTTTGACCGGCTCCGCTTTCACCGATTGGACTTTCTCCGAACCCGGCTTCGCCGCGGGTTCCTTTACCGGCGGCGCTTTCACCGGCTCGGTTTTCACCGACTGGACTATCTCCAAACTCGGCTTCGCCGACTTCATTGGCTCGGCTTTCACCGATTGGACTCTCTCCGAAATCGGTTTCGCTGCGGGTTCTTTTGCCGCCGGGGCTTTCACCGGCTCGGCTTTCGCCGATTGGACTTTCTCTGGAGCCGGCTTGACCTCAGGTTCTTTTACAGGCGGCGCTTTGACCGGCTCCGCTTTCACCGATTGGACTTTTTCCGAACTCGGTTTCGCTGCGGGTTCTTTTGCCGGCTCGGCTTTTACTGACCGGACTTTCTCTTGAGGTTCCGCCGAGGGTCCTTTCACCGGCGGCGCCTTCGCCGACTCGGCTTTGACGGTCTGGAGCTTCTCCGAACTCGGTTTCGCCGCGGGTTCTTTCGCCGGCTCGGCTTTCACCGACCGGACTTTCTCCGGACTCGGTTTCGCCGCAGGCTCCTTGACCGCCGCCGGCTTTACCTCTTCGGCCTTAGCCGATTGATTCTTCGCCGCTGGTTCCTTCACCGGGGCCTTGATTGATTGCGCTGGCCGGGGTTGCCGGACCGCGGCGGGTTCGTCCACGGGGAGGGCCTTAGGCACGGGAGATTCAGACGGGCGCTCCCTGTCGGATTGTGTGACCGGAATTGCCTTCAATTCCCGGGGCACGAACACGTCCTGCCCCTGAGTTTGCCCGACAAAAAACAGCAGAAGAATTAGTGCGGTCGGAAGCGCTCGGAGCATGGGAGCGTCCTTTTTAGACTTTTCGCCCCTGCCTGGCAAGCGCTCCGTTCCGATTTTTTCCGAAACTTATGGGAGAGCTCCGGCGCCCCCGTTTCGGGCTAGATCCAGCCCAGGGCGATCGCGGCAAGCAACCCGATCCCCAACACGATCCGGTAAACGGCAAACGGAACGAACCCCCGCGCGCGCACCCAGCGCATGAACCAGGCGACGACGCCCAGCGCGACGACAAAGGACACAACGAATCCGATCCCGAGAACGGCCCATTGGTGAACATTCATCGCGAGCGGGGCCAGGCCGGCGTCCGTGGCCTCGCGATGCGGCATGATTGTCTTGAGCAAATCGTAGCCGGTCGCGACCGCCATCGTCGGCATCGAGAGGAAGAACGAAAATTCCAGCGCCGCGGCTCGCGACAATCCCGCGGTTTGGCCCGCCGCGATCGTGCACATGGAGCGAGAAGTGCCCGGGAAGACCGCGGAAAGAATCTGCGCCGCCCCGATCCACGCCGCCTGCATGAAACTCATCTCTTCCATGCTGGCCGTTCGCGGCCGCGCAAAAACCACGTCCACCACCCACATGATCACACCTCCGAGCAGAATGGACCAACCCATCACGGTCAGGCTCTCCAGGTTCTGGCCGATCTGTTTTTTCAGCAGGTATGCCGGGACTGCGGTGATGACAAACGCGATGAGCGTCAGGCTCAACGGGTGGGTGAAGACCGTGCGGTCCCCGCGTGCGCCCTTGGGAAAGGTGGAGAGAAATTTCACGATGGCCCCTCGAAAATAGACCGGCAGCGCCAGGATCGCGCCGAGCTGAATCACGATCGTGTACATTTTCCAAAAACTGTCGCGCAGATCGAGATGGAGGAGCGCTTCGACTACCCGAAGATGAGCCGTCGAGCTGATCGGGAGGAATTCAGTCAGGCCTTCGACGATCCCGAGCAGGACGGAAATAAGATAATCATTCATAATTCTTCGGGAGCCCGGCTCACCGTCTCAACTTTCTGCTGGGACCAATCAGCGAAGGGAATCCTTCGCACAAGGGCGAACCCCGCCGCTTTATGCGAAACAGTTTCATGGCTAAGGTGCGAGGACTGTTCATCATGAGACGATCCGATTTTCTTTCTGCATTGGCGGCCGGCGGGTTGATGATGACAGCCATCAGCTTGCCCGGCGAAGAACCTGCCCCTCTGCCGTTTTTCAAAGGTGTGACCGTCTCGTGCCAGACGTGGGGGATCGAATGGCAGACGCCGGAGATGGAGACGGCGCTGGATGAATTGAAGTCGTTAGGCGTGAACAGCATTGCCATCCATCCCTACGCGCAAATCCGCGAGGACGGGCACGTGATCACCGGGCGCCGGTCCGGCGCCAGCACCTCCCACATCACGACGCCGCTGCGCTGGGCCCATGAACGCGGCATCTCGGTCATGCTGATTCCGCACATCGCTTACTGGGGCACGAAGTTTTCCTGGCGCGGCGAGATCAATTTTGTCACGCCGGGGGAATGGGACACCTTCTTCGCCGACTACGAGGCCTGGATCGTGCAAATGGCGGCGCTGGCCGAAGCGGAGCACGCCGCGGTGTTTTGCGTCGGGCTCGAATTCTCTTACGCACAGAAACATGAGGAACGCTGGCGCAAGATCATCGCGGCCGTGCGGGCCGTCTATCATGGCAAAGTCACCTACGGAGCGAATTGGAATGAATATGCCGAGGTGAAATTTTGGGATGCGCTCGATTACATCGGCGTGCTCGCGTATTTCCCGTTGACGAAATCCACCAACCCGGGCGCGTCCGAAATCGCGGCGGCGTGGGATAAGCGATGCCGGGAACTCGAGAAATTCTCAAAGCAAAACGGGAAACAATTTCTTTTCGCGGAGATCGGCTACAACGAAAGCGCGCGGGCGGCGGCCGAGCCGTGGGGCTTCAAGACTGGTGGCGACCACGCGGCGGAAATCCAGGAGCGTTGCATCGATATTGCCCTGGGGCTGCCGGCGAAATATCCGTTTATCGCCGGCATGTATTGGTGGAAATGGTTTCCCGAGGTCCCGGATGATGAACAGGAAAACTACCGGTTGCAGACGGCCCCGATCAAAGCCCTGATCGCGAAGCATTGGAAGGCTGAACGCTGATCCAGTTTCAATAGCCGAAGAGCAAGAAGAGCTTCAACGGACGTATCCCAAGCACGAATGGCGGTGATTTTTCTTTGTGTTCTCGTAATCGTGCTCGTGCTCCTGCTTGTGATCGATCTTCGCCCTTCGATTACGATCACGAGCACGATCATGAGCACGAAAATCACCTCGTGGGAACTTGGACTTGAGCATCCTTTCGCTTCCGTTCCTCTCGCCGTTTTTCAAGGTCGATGCGGCTCGACGGAGTCTCGCCCTACCAAAGCAGCCTAGCCCTGCCAAAGCGCCTCGCCCTGCCAAAGCAGCGACGCAGCGCTACACTTTTCGCCCGAACTTTTTCTCCAGCTCGGCCAGCGAAATCTGAATCATCGTCGGCCGGCCGTGCGGACAGCAGTAAGGCAAATCGCATTCCAGCAAATCGCTGATCAGTTTCTCGACCTCCAGGTACCCGAGCTGATCGTTTGCCTTGACCGCATGCCGGCAGACTGTTTTGGCGATCATATCCTCGCCTAACCGCAGCGGAGAGCTGCCGTTGCTCGCGCTCTTGAGACCGTCGATCACTTTGCGGATGAAAGTCACCGGATCGGAGACCTCGAGAAACGTCGGGAGGCTGTCGATCTTGAAGGCGTTTTGGCCGAAGGCCTCGACGCCGATGCCCATCTTTTGCAGGGTCGCGGCGTTGCGCTCCACCCATTCCGCATCGCGCGGCGCCAGCTCGAAGGTTTGGGCCAGGAGCAATCGCTGCGACGGAACGCCTTGTTCTTCCATTCGCCGCCGCAATTCTTCAAACAAGATCCGTTCATGCGCCGCGTGCTGGTCGACCAGGACAAGGCCGTCCTGATTCTCCATCAAGACATAGAGCTTGTTCAGGACGCCGATAATCTGGAATTGCCGGGAGGAGCCGGCAATATCGATCGCTTCTTCGGCAGGCCGCGCGTCCGGTTGCTTGCGGGGTCCCTCGCCCCGAACGCTTTCGGGACTCGGGATGACGCGCGCTCCCGCAGGCTCGGGGAATTGCCGCTGCTCGATCGGCGCCGGCGAGGTGGGCTCCGGGATTGGGGCAGAAGGCGTGGCCGGCTTCTGAAACTGCTGCTGCCAATCCCGCCGCCCGCTTTCCAGCGTCTTTCGAATCGATCCAACCAGCGTTTCGCGCACGGCGGCGGGATCGCGAAAACGCACTTCGCGTTTTGCCGGGTGCACGTTCACATCCACCGCGGCAGGATCCAGGTCGAGAAAAAGAAACGTCACCGGAAATTGGCCTTTCATCAGAGCGGTGTGATAACCCTCGCGCAGCGCGGCCGTGAGCACCGGGCTTTCGATCGCACGACCGTTGACGAAGACGAACTGCTGCGCTCGGCTGGGCCGGCTTACGCCCGCCCGCCCGATCAAGCCGCGGATCCGGATCGGGGCGGCGGCGGCGGGCTCCTCCAGGGCCACGAGCCGCTGGACCAGTTCAGTGCCGTGCAGATCGCGAATACGTTCGAGCAAAGTAGCGGCGGCGGGAAGTTGGAACACGATCCGGTCGTCCCGGACATAAGCGAAAGCGATCCGGGGATGGCCGATCGCCTGCAAATGAAGCTGGTGCTCGATGTTGCGGCTCTCGGTATTTTCCGAGCGCAGAAATTTCCGGCGCGCCGGCAGATTGTAAAAAATGGAGCGCACTTCCACCTGCGTTCCCGGCGCCTCTCCGCCGTCGCGCACGGTTTCGATCCGGCCGCCCGCGACGAGAATTTCGGTGCCGGCAATGGCCTCCGGCTCGCGCGTGGTCAAGCGGAACCGCGACACGCTCGCGATGCTCGGGAGCGCTTCGCCCCGAAAGCCGAGCGTTGCGATCGCCGCCAGGTCGGCGGCCGTGCGGATCTTGCTGGTCGCGTGGCGTTCGAGCGAAAGGAGCGCGTCGTCGCGGTCCATCCCGCAGCCGTCATCGACGACCCGAACCAGTGAGATCCCGCCGCGCCGGATGCTGACTTCGATTTTTCCGGCACCGGCATCGATGCTGTTCTCGACCAGCTCTTTTACGACTGAGGCCGGCCGCTCGACCACTTCGCCGGCCGCCACCTGGCTCGCGAGAATTTCCGGAAGGAGGCGAATGCGGCTCATCTCCCGCAATCTAGATTTTCCCTCGAATTGAGCGAACTAAAATGCAGCTTTGCTTCGCAAACAAGGAGCGGCGGTTTACAAACCGCCGAACCAAGAACGACGGCGGTTTGTAAACCCCCGCTCCTTGAGGGGGCCCTAACGGACGCCTTTGCGCTATGGCAACATGTAAACTTCCACGAGCGCATTGCCCGTGGTGTTACTAACTCCGCGCACGATCGCGGTGTAGCTCCCCGGCGGCAACGTGGCGATGATGGCCGATTCCGCGGCATTAGTCGGCGCGAGCTGGCTGTTCTGAATCTCCGCCACCTGGTCGCCCACAATGATTCCGCCAAGCTGCGTCGTCTGCCAGTCGTTATTCTGGGCAATGGTGCTGCTGGCGTCGTGCAATTCCAATTGCGGATTGGCCAGCGGATCGGGCACGCCGGCCTGGCCAAGCGATGGACCGATCGCTCGAATAATTACTCTCGTGGGTTGAGTCACCACGATAAATCCACCGATCATGACATCGTCTCCGGTCTGCACGAATCCTCGCGTGCTGATGTTGGCCAGAAGGGAGCTGCCGGTTGGGTCTAAATCGTAAACTTCCACGGTCCCTACGCCCGTTCCGCCGCTTACCCCTTCCACGATGGCCGTATAGCTCCCCGGCGTCAGGGAGGCGATGATAGCGGGCTCGAGCGGATCACTCGGAGCCAGCCCGCTGTCTTGAATCGCCGCGACCTGGTCGCCCGTAATAACACCGCCGAATTGCGTGGTCTGCCAATCATCGTTTATCGCGATGTTCTTCGCGATGTTGTCGAGGTACAGCCTCGGGTTAGCCAGCACGCCCGGAACTCCAAGGTCTGCCAGGGAAGGGCCGGCGGCCCGGACGAGCACATTCTTCGAAGAGTTTCCTTGAACAATGAAACCAGCGATCATCACCCTGTCGCCAGTCCCTACTTGTAATCGGGTCGAAATGTTTCCCAGCGTCGCGGCTCTGGGCGTTGGGGTGTAGAGTTCCGTGCTAGCAGGGTAGCCGCCGCCATTCACTCCGCCTGCCACCAGCACCTCGCCGTTGGGCAGCAATGTCGCCGTGGGACCCGTGCGCGCGGTGTTGAGGCTGCCCGTGGGCGTCCAGCTTCCGCTCGCCGTGTCGTACAGTTCCGCGCTGCTAAGAGAGGCGCTTTCCTCTCCCGCTCCTACCAGCACCTTGCCGTTTTGCAGCAACGTCGCCGTGTGGAAGCCGCGCGCGGCGTTGAGGCTGCCCGTGGCCGTCCAGCTCCCGCTCGCCGGGTCGTACAGTTGCGCGGTGGCGAGAGGGGCGATGCCATTGTATCCCCCTGCCATCAGCACCTTGCCGTTGGGCAGCAATGTCGCCGTGTGAAGTGTGCGCCCGGTATTGAAGTTGCCCGCAAACTCCGTCCAGCTCCCGCTCGCCGGGTCGTACAGTTCCGCGCTGGTAGGGAAGCCCATGCTCTGAAATCCCCCTGCGACCAGCACCTTGCCGTTAGGCAGCAACGTCGCCGTGTGCTCACCGCGTGCGGTGTTGAGGCTGCCCGTGTCGGTCCAGCTCCCGCCCGCCGGGTCGTATAGTTCCGCGCTGGCAAGATAGGAGCCGCCGTTGTTTCCCCCTGCCACCAGCACCTTGCCGTTGGGCAGCAACGTCGCCGTGTGCTTACCACGGGCGCCGTGGAGGCTGCCCGTGGCCGTCCAGTTCCCGCTCGCCGGATCGTACAGTTCCGCGCTGGCATGAAAGCCGCCGGTGCTGCCATCAGCTTCCCCTGCCACCAGCACCTTGCCGCTGGGCAGCAACGTCGCCGTATGACTCGCGCGCACGGTATTGAGGCTGCCTGTGTCCGTCCAGCTCCCGCTCGCTGGGTTGTACAGGTCCGCGCTGGTAAAATAGGTGCCGTTACTGTAGGCCCCTGCCACCAGCACCTTGCCGTTAGGCAGCAACGTCGCCGTGTGACCGACGCGCCCGGTGTCGAGGCTGCCCGTGTCCGTCCAGGTCTCGCTCGCTGCCGGCACGGCCTTGAACGTGGAGGCCAGCAAGATAGCGGAGATCGAGATCAGAGCGGCCGAGAGGGTGATTCGAAGCGCCGCCGCGCCGGTCGAGTTATTTCGGCGTTTCTTCATATTTGTTTTTGGGGGTTGCGGGTGGCTGCGGCTTTCCAACACCACTCTAGAGTTTGGGTGCGCAATAGCGAAGGAAAAGCGCGGCAGATCCGAGGGACATGCTTCGCAAACAAGGAGCGGCGGTTTACAAACCGCCGAACCAAGCACGACGGC
>DASZDO010000045.1:0-13714 GCA_035941955.1 Chthoniobacterales bacterium | reverse complement strand
TCCGGCGACGTCTGGCGCTCGGCTTTCTGACGTTCGACCTCGCAACGTTCGTAGGCTTCGTGGTCCGGCAGGTAAACGATGTCGCCGCCCGGCGTGGAAAGACGGTAGCCGAGACAGATGCCCGGATGGTTGGCGAACATGGTCCGCACTTTGACTACACCGAGATTGAATTGCATGTCGGCCAGTTCTTCAAACGTAAGGTGCGTCGCCATCTGGTTAAGACCGACGGGAAAGAAAGCGGTCTGCATTTGCTCGAAGAGCGCGCCGCGCAATCCGTGCACGGCGCCTTCGTATCCCAGAATGCGAATATTGGCCTTCGGATGATACGCCGGGACGAAAAAAGGAAATCCCTGGATATGATCCCAGTGGGTATGGGTGACGAGAATCAGGATGTTAAGTCCGGTGGTCGATACCTCCTTCATGAGCGATTGCCCCAGCCGGCGAATTCCCGAGCCGGCATCCAGGATGAGAATCTGACTGCCGACGCGAATTTCGACGCACGAGGTGTTTCCACCGTAGATGGCAGTTTCCCGGCCCGGTGTAGGAATGGAACCGCGGACGCCCCAGAATCGGATCAAGGTCGGCCCGGAGACGGCGCTCTCCGTCGCTGGCTCGGCGGCGGCCGCCTCGCCGTTATCGCCGCACCCTGCCATCGTGCGAATCAGCTCCGGCGGCGCAATGGGCTTGACGAGGTAATGGTCCGCGCCGGCCGCAAACGCCGTTTCCCGGTCGTTCGCGAAACGACTCACCGTTATCAGAATCACGCGAGTCGGCTGAAGCGAGGGCTGTTCCCGAATCCAGCGGCAAACTTGAAAACCGTTGCGCTTTGGCGTCCGCAGATCGCACACGACGGCAGCGGGCTTGTGTTTTGAGATTAGATCGAGCCCGGCCTGTCCGTCTTCCGCTTCGAGGACGCGCCACTGCTGCCCGGCGAGGCACTGGGCGATGAGCGCGCGCGTCAAGGCGTCACTGTCGATCAGGACGAGCGTTTTCATTTCACCGGAACCAGTGTCGGGAGCATGATCCAGAAGGCGTTGCCACCACCCTTGCGGGATTCGTAACCGATTTCTCCGTCGCAGTTCTCCACCGCGATCCGGCAAAACTGGAGAGGCAACTGTGCAGCTTGCGGCCCGGGTGTCGCCGACCCTGCTCTGGAAAAAAGGTTCGCGCAGATGTCCGGCGGGAAAGAAGGGCCGTTGTCGGACACCCGGATGAGAACCGACCCGGATTCCTCGTTGAAATTGAGCTGAACTTCGTCGCCCACAGGCGCGCTTTGCAGGCCATTCTCGAGAAGAGTCGATAAAACGCGGGTGAGGTGCGTGGAATTCATGGCGACCCGGATTTCATCAAGCCCGCTCCCGGCCAGCCTCAAGCGCACGCCTTTGTCGGCGAATTGAGCGGAGACGTTATCTTCCGCGGCGCGAATGGCGTCGCCTAATTTTGTTTCGGCGATCGCGGCCCCGTCGCGCCCGCGAAGTCCTTCCAACTCGGCGGCGAACACGTTCAGCACCTTATTGATCAGGGTCTGTTGTTCCTCTGTGGCGCGGAAGGCGAGGCTCAAGAGCTGCGCGACTCGCGCGGGATCTCTTTCCAGCTCGATCAACCGGAGCGAGGTGATGACGTTCGCGAGCGCGGCGTTCATTTCCTCGGAGATGCAGTTGAGCAGGATTTCTTTTTTCTGCATTTCGGAATTCAAACGCTGGTACGCGATTACCGTTTCGCGCGCCTTCTGGAGCATCGATTTTTTCGCCTCGAACACTTCGCCGAGCCGTTCGAGCAACAGAATGGCCTGGCCGCCGGCGGTGAGCGCGGTGGCTTCCAGCGATAGTTCCGTTCCGTCCCCGGTTTGCTCGATCCATGGGCCCGATCGGACGCGCTTTTCTCCGCCCTCCGCCCAGCATTCGCGCGCATCGACGAGAAAATTCTCCAGAAAAGGCGAGTTGCCCGGCAGGGTTGCGTCTGGCGCCGTCATGGTGGGCCAGATCGATCGCAGCCAATCCGGCGGCTTCCCCTGGATGCGGATCGCTCCGTAGGCGTGAACGAGAACAGCAATCCCGAGAGATTCGAGCACCGCGCCGGCCCAGGAATCGCGATGGGGAATCGGCATAGAATCAGTGAGGGTGAATCATTTGCCGGCTCAGCTGGACGAAGGCTTCTTCAACCCCGGCACCCTCTTTCGCGCTCGTCTTGAACGGCTTCCAACCGCGCGCCGACAGATCATCCATTCGTGCCTGATCGATCTCCCATTGCGAAGCGAGATCGGACTTATTGAGCGCCAGGAGAAATGGCACCGGACCGGTCGCCGCCGCGACTCGGCCCTGAATCTCGATCGCCTGATCCAGGGTAATCAGGCGTGTCCCATCCGCGACGAGCAGATAACCGCTGGTGCCGCGCAGATACGATGTTTTCAGCCGCTGATAATCATCGTCCCCTTCCAGGTCCCAGATCATTAGCATCACGTCCGCGCCATCCACGGACACCGTCTTTTTGTCGATCTTCACCCCGACGGTGGTGAGGTACTTATCCGAAAACATGCTGTGGACGAATTTCGCGATAAGGCTCGTCTTGCCCACACCGGACGCTCCGATCATGCAGATTTTTTTCTGAATCATGGCGCGGGAACTGACGGTTGCGTCATCACCTTGAAAGCGACGCGCCGCTGAGCTTGCTCCGGAGTCGCCTTGTCGCCGAGGGCGGGCTTGAACGGTTGTTCGATTCCCATTGGTTTCAGGCGCGCCGGCTCGAAGCCGCAAGAAACAAGGAAGTCGCGGACCTTGTTCGCGCGCCGCTGCCGCAAATCGGCATTCCTCGACTCGGTGCCGACGGCGTCCGCATATCCATGGATCTCCAGCGTGACATCCAGCCCGATTTGTTTCGCCGCCTTTTCGCAGCGGCGAATCTCATCCGGCAATCGCGACAACGCGGCAAAACCTTCCGTGGCGATGTCGTCCTTGTCGGTCAGGAAATAAACAAACGCGGACTCGATGATCGACTTGGATTGGTCGAAGGCGCGCTGGTCAAGGTCGACGACATGATCGTCCAGCGAGGTAATTCCGGGCAAGGTCGTGGCCGCGGCACGGGCCCGCATCAGCCACTTATGCGATGCTTCGCCGGTGAGAGTAAGGACGCCGTTGGCCACCACGGCATTCACCGTATCCAGCAAACCGAACTGTTGTTCGAAACGTCTCCGGGCCAGCTCCGGATCGTAAATAATGTTCGCGCCGGTCTCGACGACCGACCTCACACCCGGAATGAGCGTGGCTTCACGGCGGACCCGGTCCAGCCATTCGTAGGGAACAGAGCCGGCGACTTCCAGGACGCCGTCCTTGATCGCGATGCGGGTTTGTTCCGGAACGGCGAATCGTTGCTCGAAACGGCGCTTCACGCTGGCGGGGTCGAGCGCGAGGTAATCATTCCAATGAAACCGGATCCGCTTTGGATCAAGACCCGCCTCCCGCGCGATCGCCGCGGGATCGGGCGCCGAAGCGTCGCGCAATCCCCGCACGTCGGCCCGTCCAAACCATCCTTTTCGCGCTTCGGTCACGACCAGGCCGGGCTGCGTCCTGAGCCGGTCGAGAAAGTCCTTCCACCTGGAATGGTTTCGCCACGCGAGGATCAACCCGGAAGTGATCATGGCTGCGATGAGCATGATGACAATCCAGGCGCGGGTTGACCGGCCTTCCTTTTTAGTCGTGGCGTGTTGGGCGCGAAGGCACGATTCCAACTCCGGCCGGAGCGGCTCGAAAGCAGAGGCATCGCCTTGAAATTCAGCGAGGGCGGAGCCCTTCAGCACGTGGACGGTCTCGATTGTTTCCTGGAGCATGGGACGCAACTCCAGGGAGGGATTTCCCCGAATGACCGCAGCCAGATAGGCATGGCGCCCCGGCGCAATCCAGACTTGCAAGTCGCCCACGCGAAATTCCTCCAGCGCGGAATCTTCGGCGGTCGCAAACGAGTCGCGGGCGAAATCCTGAATGGCGCTCAACATTCCGGCCACCATGTCGGAATCCTTGCTCAGCGCCGCGTCCGCGGTGACGTGGAGCAGCGAGAGACTTGTCTCACGATGAATGAGAAACAGTTGTTCGACCCGATAAACCAGGCTTCGCAGCATCACCACCTCCGCGAAACTGCGGCCCGTTCGCAGGGCTTCCCAGCGCCACTTCAAGCCGCGCCACGAGAACGTGTGTTCGAGCGACTGGTTGAATGACTGGAGTAAACGCCGAAGCGTTTCCGCGACCGACTTTCGCACGATCGGCCCGATGATCGGATGGAGCGCCTCAACAAAAATCTCCGGCCGCCGGCCGATCGAATCTACGATCGAACCCTCTACCGCCGGCCGTAACGCGTTGGTCAACTGCTCGCCCCGTTCCCGGCTCATTTTGACGGCCTCGGGCAACACGCTCGCGATATCCTGGGAGCGGCGCTCCTTGTCGGAGATGCGATCGCTCAGATTGCGTATTTGTTCACGCTCGCGGCTCAGGAGCAGGCGGCGAAGTTCGTCGAATTCCCCCAGCGGATCACGAGGCCGTTGCATGAGCGGTCGCTCGATTACGCTCCCGGAACGCGAAACTCGTTCTTCAAGCGGAGCGCCACTTCACTCAACATCTCGGCCAGGGACTCGCGGCCCGTCATCGCCCCGCGAATCTGCTCCGCCTCACGATCGAGGTCCGCTTTCACCTGGCCGTGCTTCTCCCGGATCTCGTCGCTCAAAGCTTTCGATTGCTCGAGGAGCTGCTGCCGCAGGGCGTGAAACTCGCGGTCGGCGTGTTCGCCGAGGTTCTTCGTGGCGAGTTCCAAGGTTTTGGCGGTTTCCGCGAGATCGTGCGCCAGCTTCTCAACCGCATGGCCGCGCGCGAACTGTTCCGTATTCAACCGGTTCGTGAGTGATTCCAACGCGCCCTTGAGAAAGTTCTCCAGGGCCTCGAGTCGCTTCTGGGTATCGGCGCGGGCATCTGCGGCTTCCCTGGTCAGCCGTTCGTCCAGCCTTTGGAAGCGGCTGTCGTAGTCCCGCATTTGCGAACCGAAAAGAATATCCCGGATCCGGTCGACCTTGCCGGTCTCGTCGATCGTTCCATTTCGGGTATCGGAATTTTCGGGCATGTCTGATTGGTGAACTGGGTCGGAGCTCATGGCCTTCGTGCCTTTCGCGTTCGAGTCATTCTTGCGGCGAGGTGGCAAAACGCTTTCGCCGAGGCGATTTATATAGATTGGCGGCGGCGGCGGCAAGCCTCCATCGCAGCGAGCTTCTAGCCAAACGGCGCGGCCCATGCGAAACAGGGGTGTGCCCACCCTGTTCCTAGCCGCCGTCCGCGACCACGCCGATTCGGTCATCGCGCTTCGCATCGTCTTCAGCATCTGCCTCGCGATCGTATTTTTCGCGGGGATTTATTTTTTGCGTAATCGGAAACGCTTCTTCGACCGCGATCCGGAAGTGACGGGCGATCACTATGGCGCCCGTAATTTGCGGCTCTGGCAGGTGATCCTGGTTTGGATTCTCGCGATGGATCTGCTGATCATGGCGCTCTGGAAGGTGTAGGAAAAGGCGCGCCGCGCGATTCCGTCGCCCCTGCCGGGGCTGTTCGGATTTTGTATCTAAGACCGGTGGTTGACACCACCGGCTACATTCCTTGACGCCTCCGGCGTCGGCCTTGCGATACAGCATGGCCGTGATTGTTTCGTCGGTGGATCGGGATCGCGACAGAAGAGGGGAATCCGCCGACAAGTCCTCAATTCAATGTTTGATCATCTTCGGGACTTCGGCCTTGGCCAGGGTGGTGAAGGCGCCGACGGCGCTGTTCGCTCCCGAGTCGCTCAGGCGCAGCAGGCCAATGTCCAGGTCAAGTTTCTTGCCCTGAAGACGAATCGCTTTTAGCTTCAACGCTTCTCTTCCCCGTAACGCTATTTTCGGCATGATGGCGGCCGCTTTCAGGGGACCGAGCGAGCGAAGGAGCGTCTCGATCGCATTAAGCTCCGCCACCGTGCGCGGACGCACCTGGTGGTTCAGGCAGATTTGGTCGGACATTCGCCGCATGACGAAGGTGTCGGACAATTGGAGCAGGGGGTGCTGGTGCAGCTCGGAAAATTGAACGACCCGGCGCCTGGCCCAGGGATGTGCTTCGGAGACGATCAAGGCAAATTCATCGGTGCAGAGGCGTTCGTAGCGCAGGTTGGGCGAATGCCGGGTGAGGAAGCCGAGGCCAACGTCCATTCGTCCCTCTTCCAGCGCCGTCTCGATCTCGGTGGATGAAATCTCCTCAACCGTGAGGCTGATCCCGGGATGTTTGGCCGCGAACAGACCCAGGAGATCGGGCATCAACGCCACGTTAAGGATGGGGACGACGCCGACATGGAGAGCCCCGCGCAATTGCCCGGGCTCGGTCGCGAGTTCCTGGAGGCAGCTTTCGAGCTGCCGGAGAATGGAGCGAGCGTGTTCCTGAAAAATCAAACCCGTCGGGGTGAGGAGAATGCGCTTGCCGCGTCGCTGGAACAGGGAGACGCGCAGGCTCGCCTCCAGGTCGCGCATTTGCTGGGAAACGCTCGGCTGCGAAATCCCGAGCCGATCCGCCGCCCGGCTGAAACTCCCCCCTTCTGCGACCGCCAGGAAGTAGCGCAGATGGCGAATGGCAAGCGGATCGTGGGTCATGGGTCTCGAAGCTTCTGCACTTGATCTAAAAAATGCAATTGCCCTGTTAAAGGTTTGAAGCCAAGATGCCCGTCCATAGGCATTGGTTATCACCCTATTTCTGCTGCCTTCGGTCTTATAAGAATCAAACTCCCTGCCGCTGCCCGCACTTCATGAGCCAATTTTTTTCGCGCAGAGATTTTCTCCTTCGCCTGCCTCCGGCAGCGCTGCTCCTGGCGGGGTGCAAAGAAACCAGTCGCCTGGCGACAAAAACGAAAGACGGGCTAACCAAAGTGCGCGTCGGCTTCATCGGAATCACCTGCGAGGCGCCGATTTTCACCGCCCTCGAGCTGGGCTTTTTTAAGGAGGAAGGTCTCGAGGTCGAGCTCGTGAAATGCGAGTGGAGCAAATACAAGGACGTGCTCGCGCTCGGCGGTTACGACATCACGCACCACCTCGTGATGTATTTCCTTAAGCCGATCGAGCAGGGGCTCGACGTGAAGTTTACCGCCGGCATCCATAAGGGCTGCCTGCGCGTGCAAGCGCCGGTGAAGGGCAATATCCACACGGTCGCCGACCTGCGCGGCAAACGGATCGGTGTTCCCGGAATGGGCACGCCGCCGTTCATTTTTGCCCACCGCGTTCTGGGAGCGAACGGCATTGATGCGCGGCGCGAGATCGAGTGGCGCGTCTTCCCCGCCGGTGAACTTGGGCTGGCGATGGAAAAGGGCGAGATCGACGCGTGCGCGGACTCGGAGCCGATCGGCACGCTCCTCCTCGCCCAGGGTATCGTCCGCAACGTCGCGGACCAGGCGAAGGACCTCCCTTTTAGCGAGGAATACTGTTGCGCGGTCATCGCGCACGGCGGTTGGCTCGCGGCGAACCCCGAGGCTGGCGCCGCCGCAACGCGCGCGCTGCTGAAGGGCGCGAAATGGGTGAACACCAACCCGCGCCTGGCCGCGCGCCTGTCAGTGGAAAAGAAATATCTCGCGTCCAATCCCGAACTGAACACCACAGCCATCGGAAACCTCAATTACCTGCCCAGCGTGTTGGGCGGTAAAGCGGCCGTGGAATCAGCGGCGCACGAGATGAAACGGGCGGGTATGTTGAGCGCGAACACCGACGTGGATGAGCTAGCGAAGAAAGCCTTCGTCCACCTCGAAGGCGTGAATGACAGCTGGGTGGAAGGTCTGCAAATCGCGCAGCTCCCCGGCGGACGCGTGCCGGAGGATCAGCCGATGCGGCTCGCTGCCGAGCTTGCCACGCAGGGCACGCCGCCAAGGGTCGCCACGTGCTGCGCGCCGGCTTCACGCGTCGCGCCGCGGCCGGGCCCGGCCTTGAAATGCATGGTCGCGACTGCGCAGTGAACGGCTCCACCGAACTTCTCGACTCCCCGTCGCGTGCGACCGGTCCCGCGCCCGTGGCGACCGCCGCGGGCGAAACTCCGCGCGGTGCGAAGCTGCCATGGCGCACGCTCCTCGCCGTGCCGATTGCGACCGCGCTCACTTTCGGCCTCCATCTCCTCGTCTCGCAAAACGAGCTGCCATTGGAAACGCGCTACTACTCGATTTTCCTCGCGGCCTTTTTTGGCGCGAGTGTGCTGGCAGCGGTGGTGCAGCCGTGGTGGGCGGGCCTGCGGGCGTGGATGCGCGACATGAGCCCGGTCCTCGCCGCAACCGTCGCACTGCTCGCGGCATGGGAGACGATCACCTCGGGGCTGCGCTGGCTGCCGATGCCCTATTTTCCGAGCCCTGCGGCCGTGCTCCTGAGTCTCATCGACGACCGCGCGGTGGTTTTTGACAGCACGTGGCACTCGCTGATTCTGCTCGTCGGTGGTTACGCGCTCGGCGTCTTCACCGGCCTCATTACCGGCATCTGCATCGGCTGGTTCAAGCACGCGCGCTATTGGGGAATGCCGGTGCTCAAAGTCGTCGGCCCGATTCCCGCGACGGCGTGGATTCCCCTCGCCATGGTTCTCTCGCCGAATGCGACCTTCTCCGCCACCGGCCTCATCGCGCTCGCGGTCTGGTTTCCGGTGACGATGCTGACCGCTTCCGGCATTTCCAACACGCGCGCTTCTTACCTCGATGTGGCGAGAACGCTCGGAGCCGGCCGCGCTTACCTGATCTTCCGCGTCGCCATTCCCGCGGCGCTTCCAAGCATTTTCGTTGGGCTTTTCATGGGACTTGGCGCTTCGTTCCTGACCCTGGTGGTGGCCGAAACCGTAGGGGTAAAGTCGGGCCTCGGCTGGTATGTCAGCTGGGCCCAGGGCTGGGCGGAATACGGAAAAGTTTACGCGGCGCTGGTCATCATGGCCGCCTTCTTTTCCACTATCATGACTGTGCTCTTCAAAGTGCGCGATCGCGTGTTGGTCTGGCAAAAGGGAATGATCAAGTGGTAGCCATCGCCCCAACGGAAGCGTCCTCGCTCCGCGTTCGCGACGTGAGCAAGAGTTTTCCCGCTCCGGACGATCCGCTTTCCCGGCGACTGGCCCTGGATGCGGTCTCGTTGTCGCTCGCAGCCGGCGAATTGGTTTCTTTGGTGGGCCCGAGCGGCTGCGGGAAATCCACGCTTCTTCGTCTCATTGCCGGCCTCGAGGTGGCTGACTCCGGCGAGCTTTTGATCGGTTCCGAGCCAATCACCGCTCCCCACGCGGAGCGCGGCCTGGTCTTTCAAGATCCAAATCTTTTTCCGTGGCTCACGGTCCGTCGCAACATTCAGGCGGGGCTGGTTGCACGCCGCGTCCTGCACGAGAAGCGGCAGGAAGTTGATGAATTCATGTATCTAGTTGGGCTAGAAGGATTTGCGAGCGCCTACCCTCATCACCTCTCCGGCGGGATGGCGCAGCGCGTGGCCTTGGCGCGGGCGCTCATTAATCATCCGAAAGTTCTCCTCCTCGACGAGCCCCTCGGCGCGCTCGACGCTTTTACGCGGATGCGAATGCAGGACGAAGTGCTTCGTCTCTGGCAAGCGCGCCGCACCACGATGCTCCTTGTCACTCACGACATCGACGAGGCGATCTACATGAGCGACCGCATTGTCATCATGACCCAGCGGCCGGGACGCATCGAGCGGACAATCCCGATTGACCTCGATCGCCCGCGCGACCGCAGCAGCTCGGAGTTTCTGCGTCTCCGGGCTGAAATTCTGGAGCTGCTCCACTTCGCCGGCGGCGGAGAGCGTTGAAGGGTTGAAGCGAACTGACGGTCACCCTGCCGCGCTATAACTCTTCGACGCGGCAACGTTAAAAGGCTTCCACCACGAAGGGCGCGTTGAGTATCATCCCTCGCAGCGCGATGGATGAACCAGCCGGTAAGCTAACTTCGGGAGAGCCGCTCAGTGTCGATCAGTTGATCGAGTTCTTGCCTGCTTTGAAGGAAGTGGCGCGGGGACAACTGGACAACTGGGCGAAAGGCGCGGCCGTGCTTCATCGTTACCGCAAAGGCGAAACGGTCTGCACCGAGGGCGAGTTCGGCTCGACCGCCTATTACATCGTCTCGGGCACGGTGGACATTTCGATCAACAACCCGCTCGCCCATCTGCGCACGAAACCCGGCTGGGGGTTTTTCGGACGGAGCGTGGCGCGGATGAAAAGTTTTCTCGTCGACGACGGGCAGGACAAGCGCGCCGAAGCGCACGAGCGCAAGTTTATCGGGATCGACGCGAACGTCGATCTGCCCATGAACAAGCCGATCGCGCAGCTCGGGCCGGGCGAGCTTTTCGGCGAGATGACCTGCCGCACCTTTCAGCCGCGCTCGGCCACGGTCATGACCCGGGAACCGTGTGTGATGGTGGAAATGTTGCGCGTGATCCTCGATATGCTGGTCGGCAATCGCCAGGTCTCCGACGCCTCGAAGGCGACTTCGAAAGTGAAAATGCCTACGTTCAAAGGCACCTCCTTCAAGGTGGAGATGGAGAAGAAATATCGCGAGCGCTCCCTCGAAACTCATCTTCGCAGCGTTCAGCTTTTCGCTTCGGTCGGTGACGAGTTCATCGCTTACCTCAAAGAGAAGGTAGAACTGGTTTCGTACAATCAGAGCCAGGTGATCTGCAAGGAAGGCGAGGAGGCGGATGCGTTTTACCTGATTCGTTCCGGGATGGTCCGCATCTCGATGGCGATGCCCGGCGGCGAAATGGTCCGCACTTACCTGAGTCGCGGCGAATATTTCGGCGAGATGGGGTTGCTCTGGTCGGCCAAGCGCGTCGCGACCTGCACCGCGCTCGATGCGGTGGACGTGGTCAAGATCCCCGCGAGCGAGTTCAATCTCATGCTCGAAAAATTCCCCGGAGTGCGGGCGCAGCTCGAGCCCGTGGCCGAAGCCCGCAAGGCCCAGAACAAAGCACGAACGGCTCCTCCTGGACTTGGGCTCGATGAATTCCTCAACCAGGGATTGTTTGAGGCGCAAAATCTTTTGCTGATCGACCTGGATAACTGCACGCGGTGCGATGCCTGCGTGCAGGCTTGCGCGAAGGCGCACGACGGCGTTTCCCGCCTGCTGCGCGATGGCTTGCGCTACGATCATTTCCTGGTCGCCACGGCTTGCCGCTCGTGCCGCGATCCACTCTGCATGACGCAATGCCCGGTCGGCTCCATCCGCCGCAAGGAAAACCTCGAGATCATCATCGAGGATTGGTGCATCGGTTGCGGGAAATGCGCCGAGCTTTGCCCCTACGGCAACATCAACATGCACCCGCTCGAAGTGATCAAGGAGGTGAAGACCGAGATCAAATCGCCCACGCCCGGTGTGCCCCCGAAGGTGAAGATCGAGAAGAAAAAGACCACGGCCTACAAGGCGAACACCTGCGATCTCTGCACGCAGCTCTCCGTGCCGAGCTGCGTTTATGCCTGCCCGCATGACGCCGCGAAACGCGTCGATCCCCAGCGCTTTTTCGGCGATGCGCTGGAAGCGCAGGCGGAGATTCTGAAGACCGGTTGGACGCCGGAGCGGCGCTACGAGTCGCGCACTACCCACTGACGTGGACTCCCAAATCCCAGGTTCCAATCCCCAAAAATGTCGAACAACACTCAACATGGGATTTGGGTTTTGAAACTTGGGATTTCCACGTTGCCTGGTTTGGGATTTTGAACCATGCGGATCACTAACTGGAAGCACTTCCCCTGGTTCCTCTTCGTTATTCTGGCGACGGTCGCGGCGGGCCTTCTCTACTTCGGGAATTTTCATCCAGATCGGATGCCGGCCGGGGTTCGTTTGCCGCCGTCGCTGATCCAAACTCCCACCGAGCACCAGACGGTGGGCGGAACGCCGCTGGGATTGGCCTTCGGCGCGATCTCGCTGGGGATTTTTGTTTTTGCCGCGCTCCTCAGTCTGCGCAAGAAAATCCCGCTTTGGCGGGTGGGGACCGTGCAGCGGTGGTTGCGCGCGCACATCTGGCTCACGTTTCTTACGATCCCGCTCATTATTTTGCACAGCGGTTTCCGACTGGGCGGGCCGATGACCACGCTGCTCATGGGGCTTTATGCCCTCGTGATGGTGAGCGGGGTTTACGGACTAATGCTCCAGCATCTCATGCCGCGTCTGATGAAGGAGCGGTTGCCGGCCGAGACGGTCTTCGAACAGATCCCGCATATCCGAGCCCAGCTTTGCGTCGCCGCGGAAAAAATGCGCGATTCTTTCAAACCCGCTCCGCCAAAAAAGCCGGATGCGGGCGCGCCCGCGCCGAGTCCCGCAAAGGCCGTGACTGCGGGTTCCGCCGTGATGGCTTCAACGAAAGGTGAGTTGAGCACTCCGGTCGCCCGCGCGAAATCAGCGACCGGTTCGACCGTGACGGCGGAACCTGTTGCGGTCACCGCGGCGACTACTACCGCGGCGCCCGTGGCCAAGGCTGCTTCCGAACCGGCGATCTCTTCCGCCGCAAACGCCGCAGCCTCACCGGCGCCGGCGAAACCTGTCGAAACGATCGGCACTCCGACTGCACGGGTGCAGAGCGAACCGCCGGGCGCTCCCGTTCCGCGTGCCTCGGTTCCGGCCGGCGACGAAGCTGCGCCGAATCCTCCGGCTGTTCCTGCCAGCGCGCCGGTGCCGCCGCCGCCGGCCCCAAAACCTGCCGAGCCCACTGAACCGAAACCAACTGCTCCGGCCGCCGCAAAGCCCGCCGCGCCGGCTGCCGCGAAACCGGCTGCCGCGAAGCCCGCTGCGGCCGCGGCGAAGCCTGCGCCGCCACCCGACCCAGCATCCGAGGCCGCTCTGGTCGAATTTATCGATCGCCAGATTCTGCCCTACCTGCAAGCGGGGCGCGGGGAGAAATTCCGCCTCGGCAACGCGCGTTTCTCCGACGACACGTTTCGCTTCGTCAAGCTGCGGGTGACGGAAACCTACCGCAGCCGGGTCGAAGAAATCCAGGGCTGGTGCGACGAGCGGCGGATGCTCGATCTGCAGACGCGCCTTCATCATTGGCTCCATGGCTGGCTTTTCATCCACGTGCCGTTTTCGTTTTTGCTCCTGATGCTCACGATCTGGCACGCCTTCGTAACCCTTTTCTATTATTAACTTCCAATGCCTCTGTTCGTATTCGTGCTCCTGCTCGTGCTCGTGATCGAAGCGATCACAGGAGATCGAGCTGGAGCACGAGCACGATTACGAAAAGAGATGTCATCAATAATAAAAGAGGGTCACGAAGGCGTGCCAGATCGTGAGCATCAGGAGCAAAAACGAAAAGGGCACATGAATGAAAAGCCAGGCGTGGAGCCAATGATGCAGGCGGGTCTGCACATCGAGCATCCGCCGCTCGTCGCACCAGCCCTGGATTTCTTCGACCCGGCTGCGGTAGGTCTCCGCCACGCGTAGCTTAACAAAGCGGAACGTGTCGTCCGAGAAACGGGCCTTGCCCAGGCGGAACCCTTCGCCCCGCGTCGCGCGCAGGTAGGGGAGAATCTGGCGATCGATAAACTCGACCAGCGCCGCTTCTGATTCCGGGTCGGGCGCCGCCGCGGGTTTCGCGGGCGCGGGTTTTGCAGCAGCCGGAGTCGCCGGTTTTGCGGCTGCCGGAGCCGCGGCCTTTGCGGGCGCCGGAGCGGTTGGTTTCGGATCAGCTGACTCGACCGGCTTCGGATCCGCCGACTCGGCCGGTTTT
>DASZDO010000044.1:0-85128 GCA_035941955.1 Chthoniobacterales bacterium | reverse complement strand
CGATCCGCCTTGATAATGATCGGGCGGCCTTCCTTCTTCGCTTCGTCGAGCAATGGCCCGAGCTGATCGAGCGCGACTTTTTGATCGCGAAAGTAGATCGCGGGCGCGGCGCCGCCGGTAATGCTGATGATCTGCGGATTGATCTGGGGGCCGAGCGTGAAGCGCGACAGCGGAACCGAAACGGAAATGCCAGGCTGGAGAATGAAGTTCGAGCTGAGGACGAGAAAGAAAATCAGGAGAAAGATCACGTCCAGGAGCGGAATGGCGGCGAGCCAACTGAACTGATATTCTTTCGTGCGGGAAAGCTTCATACAGCTCCGGCCGGCTGGCCGCTCATAACTAGCGGACTTCCCGTTCGCCCGCAGGCGCCTGGAAGGTGATGATGTCGCTGCTCGGTTCGCGATCCGTCAACATATGGACGACCTCGATCCCGGCGCGTTCCATTTCGTGCATCAACGAATTCACGCGGGAAGAAAGATAGCTGTAGGCGACAAACGTAGGAGTGGCGACGACGAGACCGGCCGCGGTGGTGAGCAAACTTTTGTAAACGCCGTTGGATAATTCCGTGACGGTCGCGTACCCGCCATTGGACGAGAGCGTCCCGAACGCGTCGATCATTCCAGCAACCGTGCCGAGCAGTCCCAGCAACGGCGCGACGTAAGCCAGGGTCGCGAGGACGCCGAGAAAGCGCTCGAGCTTCGGCACTTCGAGCTGACCCGCTTCCTGGACGATCTCCTTCAATTCCGCCCGCGGCGCGTCATGCCGGATTATCGCGGCGTGAATGACGCGCGCCACCGGTCCCGGCGTGCCGGCCGATTCATGGAGCGCTTCCGCGAAATTGCGGCGCTGCACGAGATTCGAAAGGCCCTGGAGAAATTCGCCCACGTGAATCGTGGCGCGATGCAAATAAAAGAGCCGCTCGGCGAAGACCGCGACGGCAATCACGCTGCAAACCAGGATGGGCCACATGAGCAGGCCGCCCTTCTGGATGTAGTCGATCATGGGGTTTTGTCTTAGTCGGCTTTGAGGCTCGTGGCAAGCGAAGAGGGGCGGCTGGCCTACCTTCGTCTGGGCGTGGGAGTCGGCTTTGGCCGCGTTTCTGGCGTCCGCCGAATCACTTTGCCGGCGGTATCGTAAACCGTGTACCCGGTCTGTTTCCCGTTTTTGTCGTAGGCATAGACGATCTTGCTCCGCACGACGTCGTTTTGCCCAAGCTGGGTTTCCTCAGTGAGTTTGCCGGCGGCGTCATACTTATAGAGGGTCCGAAAACGGAATTGGTCATCCGGCCCATAGACCTCGCCGCTGGCGAAACGCCCGGCGTCATCCAGCGTGTAGCGGATTTTCCCCACGAGCTTGCCGTCTTTTTGGGTCGTGGTCGCGGTCGCTCGATGGCGCAAGGCATCGAACTCATAAACCGTCTTCGAGCCGTCGGCATTGATGGAAACCGTAACCCGGACCGTGTCCGGCGTGGGGCTCACCGACTGGCCTGGCGAAGTGGCCGCAAATGCCACCAGGGCGATGGCGAGGGTGGCGGTGAAGGGCCGGGAAAACATGGGGCAGTTTACGGCGAGGGAAAAAGGCCGCAAACGGGCGTTAATTTTTATTGACCCTTGGTACGGAAGGTGGTTAAAAGTGGGGGGAAGTGGATTGAAATGGAACACGCATCCGCTGGCGCATGGACAACGACTCTCAACCCCAAAAATTCTTTGCCGGCGAGTTCCGCCATGTCATGGACGGGAAGAACCGTATCACCATTCCTTCCTGGTGGCGCGGCGAGAAGGCGCAGGAGTTTATCATTTTACCCGAGCCGAGCGGCCAGTTTTTGCTGGTCATGTCGCCGGAGGAGTTCGCCCGGATGAGAGCGCAGGCAGCCTCGGACAGCTCGCTTTCCCAGCGCGATCGCCGGGTGTTTTCCCGCCAGTTTCATGCGCGCGCCGAACATGGCGCTTCGGACAAGCAGGGCCGTCTCGTCCTGCCCGAAGCTCACTGCCGCGAGCTCGGCTTGAAGGGCGAGGTCGCGCTCGTGGGGGGCCGCGGCCGATTTGAGATTTGGAATCTGCAAAAATGGAAGCGCGCTCACGAGGAAGAAACCGCGACGTATCAGCACGTCGCCAACGTGATCGGGCTGTAGCGATCGTCTTTGGAAAATGATTAACGCATTGCTGTTTGAGCGGCCCATCTGGTTCGCGACCGGTCCGCTGGAGGTCGAAGAGGAGGCGCAGGAAATGGAGGATTTTACTTATCATCGTCCGGTGCTCGTCGCGGAAGCAGTCGAGCTGCTCGCGCCGCGGGCCGGCGCGCTGGTCGTGGACGCCACCTGCGGGGGCGGGGGTCATACCGAAGAAATTTTGCGCACCGGTGCGGATGTCCTGGCGTTCGATCAGGATCCCGACGCGATCGAGCACGCCAGCGAAAGGCTCACTCCCTACGGCGGCCGCGTGACGCTGCGGCAAATCAACTTCCGCGACGCTGCGGTGGCGCTCGACCAACTCGGGATCGTCGGCATTGGCGGAGCGTTGCTCGACCTCGGCGTGTCGTCTCGGCAACTGGAAAATGCCGAGCGCGGTTTCAGTGTCATGCGCAACGGTCCGCTCGATATGCGGATGGATCCGCGCCGTGAGCGCACGGCCGCGATGATCGTCAACTCCTACTCCGAGGAAGAGCTGACGCGGCTCTTCCGCGACCTGGGCGAGGAGCCGGCCGCGCGGCGCATTGCCAGCCAGTTGGTGAAACAGCGCAAGACCAATCCGTTTCACGATACCTTGCAGTTGGCGAAGGCCGTTGAGAAGATCGTCTGGCGGCATGGACGCCGTCATCCGGCGACCCAGGTTTTCCAGGCGCTGCGCATGGAAGTGAACGACGAGCTGGGCGCGCTCGAGGAAGGGTTGCGCGTTTTGACCGCGCGTCTGGAGTCCGGCGCGCGCATCGCGGTCATCACCTTTCACTCTCTCGAGGATCGAATCGTGAAGAATTTCTTTCGCGATCGCAGCCGTGCGCTGCTGGACCGGCCGGAGTGGCCGGAACCGCGCCCCAATCCGGATTTCGCCCTGCGCCTCATTACTTCCAAGCCGGTTGAGCCCGGTGAAAACGAACAACGAGTCAACCCGCGCTCCCGCAGCGCGAAGTTGCGCGTCGCCGAAAAAGTCTAATGCACGCCCCGCGCCGAAAAGTCTTCAATTCAATCAATGCCGCCTCGCTGGCGCGCTGGATCGTGATCACGGCGTTCCTGGCCCTGACCGGATTGATTTATGTTTACCTCAGCCTGCAGCTTCATGATCTGGGTGCTCGCAAGAAGGCGCTGGAAAATGAGCTGACGAGTTTGCGCGCGCAAAATGTCGTGACCAAGGTGCAGATTGAAGCCTTGAGTTCGCGTTCCGCGATGCAGCACCGGCTCAAGGAAGGTTACCTCAGGATGATCCCCATCGCTGAGAACAACATTGTGCGATTGAGCGCGGCGCCGCCTCCGTCCGGAGAAGACGCCGTCCAGCCGGTCGCGAACAAACGTGCCGGCAGATGAAGTGGAACAGCCGGATTCGTTGCGCCCTGGTCTGCCTCGGATTCACGGCATTGTTCAGCGCGTTTTCGTTCCGGCTCGTTTATCTCCAGATGACCAAGCACGACGAGTACGCCGGGCTCGCTGCGGAAAAACACGTCTACAAACAGGCGATCTTTGCCGACCGCGGCTCGATTCTCGACGCGAACAACGAAGTCCTCGCGCACAATATTCCGGTCGAGACCGTCGTGGCCGATGCGACGCATCTCAATAATCGCGACGCCCTCATTCCCCTGCTGCGGGACGCGCTCCAAATTCCCGCGGGGGAACTCGCGGAAAAATTAGAAGGCGGCCGGCGTTACATCGTTCTGAAGCGCGAGGTCCCGGAAGCCGTCGCGGCCGCGCTCCGGGAAAAATTGCGGGCGCAGAATTTGCGCGGCATTTACTTCGAGCGCGATTCCACCCGCGTTTATCCGAATGGCTCGATGCTTTGTCACGTGATCGGCTTCACGGACTTCGAACATCGCGGCATTCAAGGCGTGGAATCTTCCATGGAAGAATATCTCCATGGTGAGGATGGTTATCGTCACATCGAGCACAACCGGGCCGGCCAGGAAATAGTGCTTTACCGCGGGCAGGAGCGCGCGCCGAAACATGGCGATCGGGTGCACCTGACGATCGATCTCAACCTGCAAAATATCGTCGAGAACGAAATCGACACGGCCATGCGCGAATACACCCCGAAAACGGCCACGATCATCCTGATGCGCCCACAGACCGGAGAGATTCTCGCGATGGCGAGCCGGCCGCACTTCGATCTGAATCAGCGCTCGGACGCGAAGCCGGAACAGATGAAAAACCGCGCCATCATCGACATGATGGAGCCCGGCTCGACGTTTAAGATCGTCACCGCCGCGGCGGCCCTCAATGAGCGCAAGGTCCGGCCCGAGACGACGATTTTTTGCGAGAACGGCCTTTGGAATTATGGCGGGCGGCCGCTGCACGATCACAGGCCCTACGCGGACTTGAGCGTGCGGGACGTTCTCGTGAAGTCGAGCAACATCGGCGCGGCCAAGCTGGCGATCTCAGTGGGCGAACAGAAATTTTACGAATACATCCGCCGCTTTGGCTTCGGCGAGCGCACGGGCATCGAATTGCCCGGCGAAATCGGAGGCGTCATTCGCTCGCCGCAATCCTGGAGCAAGATTTCGATCACGCGTATTCCGATGGGTCACGAAGTGGGCGTGACTCCACTGCAAATGACCTCCGCCATGGCGACGATCGCGAATGGCGGAAAACTCGTTACGCCGCGCATCGTCAAGTCGATCACCGGGCAAGACGGCAAGGTGAGCACCTTTTCGCCGGTAGTTTTGCGCCAGGTCATTTCGCCCGAAACGGCGGAGCAGCTCGGGAACGTATTACGCGGGGTCGTAAGCGATCGCGGCACCGCCGCGGCTGCGGCCGTCCCCGGTTTCACCATCTCCGGCAAGACCGGCACCGCGCAAAAAGCGGATCCGAAAGGCGGCTATCAACACGGAAAATACATCGTTTCTTTCTCGGGCTATCTGCCGGCCGAGCATCCGGCGTTTGTCGGCCTCGTCGTGGTCGACGAAGCGCATACCGCCAACCCGGAGTTGAATTACGGCGGTCTCGTCGCGGGTCCGATTTTTTCGCGCATTGCCGAGAAGGCGGCGCGCTATCTCGACCTGGAGCCGCGTGAGGAAGTGGGGAAACCGCCCGTCGCGGGACGAGTAGCCTTAACCAATGCCCCACGCCGTTGAGCGCCTTGCGCCTTCCTTTCGACACGCCATGCAGCTCAAAATTCTCGCCGCTGCGATTTCCCCCCGCGAAATCATCGGGCCGCTTGATCGCGTCGTGGAAGGCATCGCGTATGACTCGCGGCGTGTGCAAAGGAACTTTCTTTTCGTCGCATTGCGCGGCGAAAAAAGCGATGGCCATCAATTCATCGAGCAGGCCATCGAAAAAGGCGCATCGGTCATCGTGACGGAGCGAGAGGTCCAACAGGCGCGCGCGACGTGCATCACGGTCGAGAACACGCGCCACGCCCTGGCCGATCTCGGCGCGGCTTTCTTCGAACGGCCGATGCGGCGCCTCAAGCTCGCCGCGGTCACGGGGACCAACGGCAAAACTACCACGACCTTCTTGCTGAAACATATTTGCGAGAAGGCCGGGCTGCGCTGTGGATTGCTCGGAACGGTTCGCTACGAAATCGGGGATCGCGTTTTGCCCGCCGTCCGCACGACGCCGGAATCGCTCGATATCCAGGAGCTTCTCGCGCAGATCGTGGAGGCGGGCTGTAAGGCTGTCGCGATGGAAGTGTCATCCCACGCGCTGGCGCAGGATCGAACGCGCGGGCTGGAATGGGATGTCGCGGTCTTCACCAACCTGACCCAGGACCATCTCGATTTTCACGGAACGATGGAGAAATATTTCGAAGCGAAGGCCCAACTCTTCACCGGACTCGCCGAACAGAAGACCAAGACCAACCCGGCGGCCGTGATTAACATCGACGATCGCTACGGCGCGCAACTGGCCGATCGGCTCGAGAAGAGAACTCCCGTCATCACTTATGGCATGAGCGCCCGCGCCGACTTTCGCGCATCAAGTTACCACGCGGAATTTGCCGGCACCTCCTATCAGCTCGACGCCCGCGGGAAGAGCTATCTGGTGCGCGTGCCCTTGATCGGCCGATTCAACGTCGCCAACTCGATGGCTGCTCTGGCCGCGGCCTGCAGCATGGGGATCAATTTGCGCGAAGCGATTTTGAGCCTGTCGCGATCGCCGCAGGTCCCGGGACGGCTCGAAGCGGTCCCGGCGAAGCGGCAGTTTCAGGTTTTTGTCGATTACGCGCACACCGATGACGCGTTGCTCAATGTCCTCAAGACCCTGCGGGAACTTTCTCCCAGGCGTCTCATTGTCGTTTTCGGCTGCGGCGGCGACCGCGACCGCCAAAAGCGTCCGCTCATGGGGCGCGTGGTCGATCAAAATGCGGATTACGGCATTATCACCTCGGATAATCCGCGGAAAGAAGATCCCGAGGCCATTATCGCGGACGTGGAAAAGGGCTTTCGCTCGGATCACTACGAGAAAATCCCCGATCGCGCGAAAGCGATCGCCCGCGCCATCGAGTTGGCTCAGCCGCGCGACATCGTTCTCATCGCGGGCAAAGGCCACGAGGCTTACCAGGAATTCGCCGATCACACCGTGCCCTTCGACGATATCCAGGTGGCGCGGCGTGCCCTGGAGGACCGCCCGCTCGAATTCTGATCATGGACCCGCTTTCACTTCGCAAAATCGCCGAACTCGCGCAGGGCACGCTGACTGCGAGCGACGAGGGACTAACCGTCTCGCGGGTCAGCACCGACTCGAGAACATTGCAGCCAGGCGATCTCTTTGTGCCGTTGCGAGGCGAGAACTTCGACGGCCATAAATTCGTCGAGCAAGCCAGCGACCGCGGCGCCGCGGGCGCGATGGTCGAAGAGAGTTGGAAGGGCGCGGCGCCGAAAACTTTCGCGCTGATCCGTGTTCCCGACACGCTGGCCGGCTATCAAAAGCTGGCGGCAAACTACCGCAGATCGCTGCCGCTAAAGGTAATCGTCATCACGGGCAGCAACGGCAAAACGAGCACAAAGGATTTTCTGGCCGCGACCCTCTCGCGCCGGTTTCGAGTCACAAAAACGGAAGGCAATTTCAACAATCACGTGGGGCTTCCGCAAACCATTCTGGCGGCCAATTCCCACGACGAGATCGCGGTTTGGGAAATCGGGATGAATCATCCCGGGGAAATCGCCGCGCTGACGAACCTCGCCGCCCCGGACGCGGCGATCATCACGAACATCGGCGTCGCTCATATCGAGTTTATGGGCAGCCGCGAAGCGATCGCTGCCGAAAAAGGCGCTCTCGCGGAAGCGGTCGGCGCCGACGGAACGGTGATCTTGAATGCGGACGACCAATTTAGCCAGGGCATCGCCGAACGCACTAACGCGAAAGTGGTTTTCGCCGGAATTGAAAATGGCTCCGTTCGCGCCATCGAGGTGAGCCAGAGCCCAACGGGATGTGAGTTCACTGTGCTGGAGGGCGCGCATCGATGCCGGGCCCAACTGCCCGTCCCCGGAATTCACATGGTGCAAAACGCGATGCTGGCCATCGCGGCCGGGCGCGCCTTTGGCCTTTCCCTGGAAGATTGCGCCGCCGGCCTCGCCTCGGCTCCGCTGACCAAAGCGCGGCTCCAAATCAAGGAGATCAACGGAATTCAATTCATCGACGATAGCTACAACGCGAATCCCGATTCGATGAAAGCGGCGCTTCGGACGCTGGTCGAGCTGGATGCCGACGGCCGCCGCGTTGCGGTCCTCGGCGAAATGAGTGAGCTGGGCGAAGAATCAGAGCGCGGCCACCGCGACGTGGGTGAGGCGGCCGCGGCCTTTGGCATCGATGAATTGATCGCGGTGGGCACGGCCGGCGCGGGGATTGCGCGGGCCGCGGAGAAAGCCGGCCTGGTGAAGAGCGTCAGTGTGACGGACGCGGAGGAAGCTGCCGATCTCCTTCAGGAAACCGCTTCGCCCGGCGATCTGATCCTGGTCAAGGGAAGCCGCTCGGCCCGGATGGAACGAGTGCTCGAAGCGTTTTCGAAACGCCCGTCCGCCGCGGAGGTCGCGCCATGATGTATTACCTCCATCTCCTGAGCGACGAGATCAAAGGTCTCAACGTTTTTAGTTACGTGACGTTTCGTGCCGTTGCCGCGGCGGTCACAGCCTTCGTCCTTTCCCTGGCCTTCGGCAATTTCGTCATCCGAAAATTGGTGGCGCTCAAGGCGGGTCAGCCGATCCGGACGGCGGACGAAGTGCATCGGCTGGCTGAATTACATAGCGCCAAACAAGGCGTGCCTACGATGGGCGGCGTTCTCGTCATTGGCACGGTGGTGCTCTCGAGTTTTCTCTGGGCGCGCCCCGACAACCGCTTCGTTTGGCTGGCCCTTTTCAGCATGGTTTATCTTGGGGCGCTTGGGTTTGCGGATGATTACTTGAAGGTCACCAAGAAGAAATCGGATGGCATCAGCGGCCGGCTCAAGTTGGTTTTTCAAATCGCTCTTGCCGGCATTGTCACCGCGGTTTTCCTGACCAATCCGCTCATCGAAGTCCAGGCCCGGTCGCTCTATTTGCCGTTCTTCAAGGCTCCGGTCCTCACGAATATGGGCGGGTTCACCCTCATCTTTTTCGCATTCGTCATCGTGGGCTCGTCCAACGCCGTCAATCTCACGGACGGGCTGGATGGCCTTGCCATCGGCTGCACGATCACGGTCGCCTTTGCCTATGCGCTGCTGACCTACGCCGCGGGCAATTTCCGTATTGCCGACTATTTGCAGGTGCCGTTCTACCCGTTTACCGGCGAGCTGACCGTGATCTGCTCGGCGCTAGTCGGAGCGGGCCTGGGCTTTCTTTGGTTCAACTGCCATCCTGCGAAAGTCATCATGGGCGACACCGGCTCGCTCGCGATCGGCGGAGTCATCGGTGTCATCGCCATTTGCTGCAAACAGGAACTGCTCCTGGCCGTGGTCGGCGGCGTCTTCGTCATCGAAGCGGTTTCCGTCATCCTCCAGGTGCTTAGTTTTCGGCTGACCGGTAAGCGCATTTTCGCGATGTCGCCGATCCATCATCATTTCGAGCTGACCGGGTGGAAGGAAAACACTGTGATTGTCCGGTTCTGGATTCTTTCGGCGATTTTCGCCCTCCTCGGGTTGGCCACGCTCAAGCTGAGGTAAAATCGTGAAATACCAGGGCAAGAAAGTTGCGGTACTGGGAGCGGGCCTGAGCGGGACGGCCGCCGCCCTTCTTCTGCGAAGCGAAGGCGCCGAGGTGACCGTTCTGGATAGCGCCGAGGAAACGACTCTACTCAAATCGACCCTGGAAAATCTGCGGACGCAGGGAGTGAAAGTCCGTTGCGGCGCCGGAGCCGAACAAGATTCGGCCCCGTCCGATTTTGTCGTTTTGAGTCCGGGCATTGATCCGGCCTCCCCGCTCGCGACAAATTTTTCATCGCGAAACATCGAAACAATGGGGGAGCTGGAGTTGGGTTGGCGCTCCGTCAACGTGCCGGTCATCGCCATCACCGGCACAAACGGAAAGACGACCACGACCGAGATGATCGCGCAGATGTTGAATGCATGCGGACAACGAACCATCGCCTGCGGGAATATCGGCAAGCCGCTTTCCGAGGTGGCGCTCGAGGACCGCGATCTCGACGTGCTGACGGTGGAAGTGAGCTCGTTCCAGCTCGAAACCATCCGCACCTTTCGGCCTTCGATCAGCGTTTGGCTGAATTTTGCCCCGGACCATCTCGATCGCTATCGCTCGGTCGCGGAATATCGGGCGGCGAAGCTGCGCATCTTTGAAAATCAAACGGCGGACGATGTGGCGGTCGTAAACGCCGGCGAAACGTTGCCGGAAATTGCGGCGCGGGCGGTCACCTTCAGCGCGTATGCGGACCAGGCGGATTTCCGCCTCGCAGGCGGGTCGATCGTTTATCGAAACACGCCGGTCCTCCGCATGGCCGACACGAAATTGCGCGGTTCGCACAATATCGAAAACCTCATGGCGACGCTCGCCGTGGGCCTCGCGCGCGGCCTGTCGTTCGAGCAAATGCTCCCGCCGCTTTGCGCCTACGAGCCGCAGCCGCACCGTTGTGAATTCGTGCGGGAAGTCGGCGGCGTGACTTATATCAACGACTCCAAGGCGACTAATCTCGATGCGGTTGAAAAGGGACTTCTCGCCCAAAACAAGAGCGTAATCTTGATCGCGGGCGGAAAGGACAAGGGATTTACCTTCGAGACATTGCGGCCGCTGGTGTCGGAAAAAACTCGAGCCGCGATCCTGATCGGTGAGATGGCCGCGCGCATCGCGCAGGACTGGGCCGGCGCCGTTCCCTGCGAGATCGCGCATTCGCTTGCTGACGCCGTCGAGCGCGCACACCAGATGGCGAAGCCCGGCGAAGTCGTCCTTTTTTCTCCGGGAACGTCCTCCTTCGACATGTTCAAGAGCTACGCCGATCGCGGCGATCAATTTCGTGCCCTGGTGCACGCCTTGCCCAAATGAAATCATGAAACTACCAACGCTTTTCACCCGCAAAAAGCTGCGCGCCACGGCTGCGCGCCGCGCTCTCGGTCCTGAAATGGATTACGAAGAAATGTCCGAGCCCAACATGAAGCTCTCCCGCGCGCTGCTCATTGTGCTCGTGCTTCACGTGGTCGCCGTCGCCGGCATCATTGCGTTCAACACGATTAAGACGCGGCAAGGGCCGCGCCCGCCGATTTCGAGCGCGATCGTGCCCGCGAAGACTGCGCCCGTCCCATCAACGAAATCCGAGGGCCCAACCGTTGTTACTTCGACTGTCGCTTCGGCCCGGAGTGACGAACCAAAGGTGGCGAAACTGCCGGCAAAGCCAGTGGTGAAGGAAGAGCGAAAAAGCGACCCGGCGAAACCGGCGGAGACCAGTTCCGCCAAATCCGATTCTCCGAAAACCTACGTCGTGGCGAAAGGCGACAATCCTGTCTCGATCGCGAAAAAGTTGAAGATTTCCTACGACGCCCTCATGGCGGTGAATCAAATCGACGATCCGCACAAGCTGAAGATCGGGCAGAAATTGATCATTCCAGCCAAATCCACCAAACCGAAGAAAGGGGACTAATGAAACCTCGAGCGAAGAAAGAGGCGTTCGCTGCGGCGGACGCCGATTGCACGACCGGGCAGAGCTTTTGTCCGCCAGTGCCTCCGCCACCACGAAACTAGATGCATCGCAAGAGCGCCCACTTTTTGTTCCTGGCTGTTCTCGGGATGCTCGTTATCGGCATTGTCATGCTTTTCAGCACCAGTGCATTCGCGCGCGACAGCCATGGCGACGTCTATTTCTTCGTCAAGCGCCAGGCGGTCTGGCTGGGCGTGGGCCTGACCGTCTGCACCGCGGCGGCATTGGTCGACTACCATTTCTGGCAGCGGACCTGGTGGATCTGGTTCGGCCTGGCGGTCATCGCGCTCGCGCTTTGTTTTGTGCCCCACATCGGGATGCGGATCAACGGCTCGCGCCGTTGGGTCGGGTTCGGTTCAGTCACCTTTCAGCCGTCAGAAATCGCGAAAATCGCCGTGGTTTTTTTCCTCGCCTGGTGGTTCGCGCGTCATGAAAAGGAAAGCGGCCGGATCCTGGAGGGCTTTGTCATGCCCTTCGCGGTCGTGGCGATTCTTTTGCTTCTGATCGTGCTGGAGGTGGATCTTGGAACGACGGCGCTGATCGGCGCCACGATGTTCGTGATCATGTTTGTCGCCGGGACTCACCCGGTGCTTTTGGGTTTGCTCTCGCTCGGTGGATTAGGCGGCATTCTCTTCGTCGCCACCCACATGTCGGAACGGATGGGCCGGCTTTCCGCGTTCATGGATCCGGAACGCTTCAAGGACGACGCCGGTCTCCAGCAGATGCAGGCCCTGATCGCGTGGGGGAGCGGCGGAATCGAAGGCCTCGGGCTCGGGAACGGCCGGCAAAAAATGCTCTACCTTCCCTATGCCCACACCGACTTCATTTTCCCGATGATCGGCGAGGAGCTGGGCTTGCGCGTGAGCCTGGTGGTCGTGTTTCTCTTCGTGGTGATCGTCGTTTGCGGGATGGTCATCGCGCTTCATGCCAAGGATCGCGCCGGCTTGCTCCTCGGGTGCGGCATCGTGTCGCTTCTCGGATTACAAGCAGCGGTGAACATCGGCGTGACGACATCGCTCCTGCCGAACAAAGGATTGCCGCTGCCGTTTGTGAGCTACGGAGGATCGAACCTCGCAGCGTGCCTTTTCGGAATAGGATTGCTGCTGAATATTTATCGGCAGGGAGTCTTCGAGCCGTCGAACCAAAAACGGACGATGATCCAGGCACGAACGACGCCCAGAATCTAATGCGACTAATAAGTCATATAAGTCTTATGGGTCCTATTGCATGAACACGGTCATTGCATGCGGAGGAACCGGCGGCCATCTCTTTCCCGGCCTGGCAGTAGCGGAGGTCCTGCGGGCCCGCGGCCATGAGGTCATGCTCTTCGTTTCGGAGAAGGAAATAGACGCGCTCGCGCTTTCCGGCCACTCCGAGTTCCGCTTCCACAAACTGCCGACGGTAGGCCTGCCCTCGGCTTTTTCGCCGGCGGTTCTCGGGTTCCTGCGCCGCTTCAACGAAAGTCTCTCCCTCTGCCGCGGCATCTATCGCAAATTCAAACCCCACGTGGTTCTTGGGATGGGCGGCTTTACCTCGACCGCGCCGGTGCTCGCCGGAAAGCTGCGCGGCATTCCGACCTTCATTCACGAATCCAACGCGATTCCGGGCAAGGCGAATCGGCTCACCGCGCGAATGGTGCGCGCGGTTCTGCTGGGGTTTAAAGAATGCGCGCCATTTTTTCCCAAAGTGCGCACGGAAGTCACGGGCACGCCGATTCGCAAGGAGCTTCAGCGGCTCGATCGGAAAGTCGCGCGGCAACGGCTGGGACTAAAGGAGGATTTGCTCACGGTTTTGGTCATGGGCGGGAGCCAAGGCGCGAGTGGCATTAACCAGGCCGTGATCAAATCGCTCCCGGCTTTGCAAGGAGCGCCCTTTCAGGCGATCCACCTGGCCGGGGCGCGCGATGAACGGCTCGTGGCTGACAATTATCAGCGCGAAAACATCCCGGCCCATGTGGCGGCCTTTCATCATGCGATGGAGGACGTTTATAGCGCCGCGGATTTCGCGATCGCGCGCTCGGGCGCGGCCAGCCTCGCGGAGCTGGCGGCCTTTGCCTTGCCCGCGATCCTGATCCCGTTTCCCTACGCGGCCGAAGACCACCAGACCCGGAATGCGGAGATTTTCGCGCGTGCGGAGGCCGGCCTCATCTTGAAGGAGTCCGATCTTTTGAGCGATCTGCTGGCGCGGAAGATCCGCGAGTTGATCGAGGAGCCGGGCAAAGTGCGGCGCATGTCGGAAAATTCCGCCCGCCTGGCGCCGAAAAACGCAGCCGCCCTCGTCGTCGAAACGATGGAAAGATATACGCAAACAAATCATGACGCTCGCCTCTGAAGTCGACTTGAGAACACTGCTCACGCGCGAGCGGCACCGGATTCATCTGGTCGGCGTGGCGGGCAGCGGCATGAGCGGAATCGCCGCGCTTTTGCTCGAACTCGGCCACGAGGTCAGCGGCTCCGACAAGGTCGGCTCGATCGAGACCGAGCGCCTCGTTCGGCTCGGGTTGCGTTTTCATGTGACGCATCGCGCGGAAGACGCGAACGACGCCGAACTGGTGGTTTTTTCCTCGGCGATCAAGAAAGACAATCCGATCCTGGTGAGCGCGCGCGGGGCGGGCAAGCCGCTTGTGCGTCGCGCCGAAGCGCTGGCCGCGATCATGTCCGGCAAACGGGGAATCATCATCGCGGGAATGCATGGCAAGACGACAACTTCGGCGATGGCGGCGCACGTCCTGCGCGAGGGTGGAGCGCATCCCTCGCACTATGTCGGCGCGGAGATTCCGCTCCTGGGTTCCAACGCCCACTGGGACCTGCGGGGTGAGTATTTTGTCGCGGAAGGCGATGAGAGCGATGGGACGCTGCGATTCTTCAAGCCCGAACACACGCTGATTTTGAACGTCGAGGAAGAGCATCTCGATTTTTATGCTGACCTCACCGCGATCGAAGCCGTCTTTTCGCAGCTGATGGATCAGACCACGGGATCCGTCTTTTATTGTGCGGATGATTCGCACGCCGCCCGGATTTGCCGCACGCGTGCGCGCTCCATCTCCTTTGGTTTCGCGGAGGATGCGGACTATCGCGGCACGGACATCGATCTGAAGGATTTCACGTCTATTTTCTGTGTCTTTCGTCGAGGCGAGAAGCTGGGGGAAGCGGTCTTGAACGTCCCCGGCCGCCACAACGTAAGCAATTCGCTTGGCGTCATTGCGCTCGCCACGGAGCTCGGCATTCCCTTTGAGAAAATCGTCACTTCGCTCCGCCGTTTCGAGCACGCGCGGCGGCGTTTTGAAATCAAATACGAGAGCGACCGTTTTCTCCTGGTGGATGATTATGCGCATCATCCCACCGAAATTTCCGCGACGCTGGCGACGGCGAAATCGGCCGGGCGCAACCGCGTGCTCACGATGTTTCAGCCGCATCGCTACTCCCGCACCAAGGCATTGCGACGCGAGTTCGGGCGGGCCTTCGATAATGCCGACCGCGTGGTGGTGACCGACATTTATCCCGCGAGCGAGACGCCGCTTCCGGGTATTACCGGGCAAACCATCGCCGATGAGATCGTGGCGCACGGCCATGGCGCCGTCAGTTACCAGCCGAGGCTCGAGCGTCTTCATTGCGATCTCGGGAATATGATCGCGTCGGGCGATCTGATCGTGAGCCTGGGCGCTGGCAATATCCATGAGCAGCTTTCGATTCTGGCGGCCGATCTGGTGATCGCTGAAAGGTTGAAGGAGATTGTGGGCGAAGAAGGCGACGTTCGCCTTTATGAGCCGCTCGCGAAACACACCACGCTCCGAGTAGGCGGGCCGGCGCAGTTTTGGGTGGAGCCGCGCAATGAAGCGGCCTTCGCGGACCTGATTCGGTATTGCCGTCGCGAAAATCTCCCGCTTTTCGTCATTGGCCGAGGCTCGAACCTGCTCGTCCGGGACGGAGGAATCCGCGGTGTAGTCGTTCATCCGTGCGGCGGTGAATTCGACCGGGTGGAGGTCGCCGGAAACGAAATTACGGCGGGTGTTGGCGCCAAGCTCAAGCAAGTGGCTTATGCCGGGAAAGCGGCGGCGCTCGGCGGGCTGGAGTGGATGGAAGGAATTCCCGGCGCGGTCGGAGGAGGGTTGCGCATGAATGCGGGCGCGATGGGCGCGCAAACTTTCGAGCACATCGTGCGCATTCGGTATCTCGACGCCGAGGGCAATGCGCACACAAAAACGCCGGCGGAGCTCGAGATCAATTACCGTCACGTTCCCTCGCTGGACCATAACTACGCGGTTTCCGCGGTCTTCCGCGGGACATCCGCGGCGCCGGAGGAAATCGCCCGGCGCCTGGAGGAATCGCAGGAAAAACGGCGCACGACCCAACCAAGCGCGAAGAGCGCCGGCTGCATTTTCAAGAACCCCGAAATTTGCCCGGCCGGCAAGCTGGTCGACGAGCTGGGGTTGAAGAATTCGCGAGTGGGGCAAGCCCGCGTCTCCGAAGTTCACGGGAATTTTATCATCAACGAAGGCGGCGCCACCGCGGCGGACGTGCTCGAACTGATCGAAAGAATCAAGGACGTTGCGCGGACGCAACGCGGCGTCGAGTTGGAAACCGAAGTGCAAATCGTGGGGGAAGCGGCATGACCAACAACCCTCTCGCCAGCCAAAAAATCGCGGTGCTCATGGGCGGGCCTGGCTCGGAGCGGGATGTTTCTTTTGCCACGGGCAGGGGCGTGGTGAAGGCATTGCGCTCGTTAGGCGCTGAGGTCACGGAGATCGATGTAAAAGGGCCTGATTTCGAATTGCCTCCGGGAATCGAACTCGCCTTCCTTACGATCCACGGAACCTTCGGCGAAGACGGACAGGTCCAGAAAATTCTGGAAGAGCGCGGGATCGCCTACACCGGTGACGGCGTCGCGCAAAGCGAGCTGGCCTTCGACAAAATTCGCTCGAAAGAGGCGTTCCGTGCCCACGGTGTTGCCACGCCCTACTGGCAGATCGTGGCCGTGGGGCAGCGTCCGACAATTCCAATTCCATTCGTCATCAAGGCTCCGCGGGAGGGATCGACCGTCGGCGTGCATATCATCAAGAATGACCGCGAAATTGACGCCGCGATGGCGGACGCGGCCAAGTACGCCCGGGAACTCCTGGTGGAGAAGTTTGTTCCGGGCCGCGAGCTGACGATTGGAATTCTGGGCGACCAGGCGCTGCCCATTTTGGAAATCATTCCGAAAGGCGGCTTTTACGATTTCACTAATAAGTATCCGTTCTTGAATCCGAGTGCGGGCGGCGGCGCGGAGCACGTTTGCCCGGCGAAAATTTCAGACGAGCAGACCCGTGCCATCCAGGATCTGGCTCTTCGGGCGCACCGCGCGCTCGGGCTCGAGGTTTATTCGCGGGTCGATGTCATGTTGCCTGACGAGGAGGAACCGACCGTTCTCGAGATCAACACCATCCCGGGAATGACGGAGGCGAGTCTGCTGCCTGAAGCGGCGGCGGCGGCGGGCATCGGCTACGCGGAATTGTGCGCGCGGATCATCGAACTTTCGCGAAAGCGAAGCGGGGCAACGCAATGAAGGCGACGAACCAGCGCCCGCGCGCCCGAAACGAGCGCGTCTCCAATCCACGCCAGCGGCGGCAACAGCATCTCCTCGATGTGCGGGTGCGGTCGCATAAAGCCACGCAACATCGCAACCGCCGTGTCCTGGTTGTCGTTTCGAAAGTTGTGCTGATCGCGGGCGTTGGCGTCGGCCTCTACTTCGGGGTGCGGCTGGGGGCGAAGCGCCTTTTCTTCGAGAATCCGGATTATCAGTTGAGCCAGATCAACGTGCAGACGGATGGCACGTTGCAGCGCGAGCAAATCCTGAAAACCGCCGATTTGCACGAGGGCGAAAATATTTTCAGTGTGAATCTTTCGCAGGTGCATGACCGGTTGCAGCAGTTGCCGCAGGTGGATGAAGTGCAGGTGCTGCGCAAATTGCCGGCGGAAATCGATATTCGGATTGTCGAGCGCAAACCGGTCGCGTGGATTACTTCCGATAAACAAATCTCGGATCCATTCGGGTCCGACCTTGCTTTTCTGGTGGACGCGCGCGGCGTTCTCATGAAAGAAAAGAAGTTGTTGCCTGATTATCTCGGCCTGCCGTTGATCACGGGATGCACGAGCGAGTCGCTCGAGGCGGGCAAGGTCGTCGAGTCTTTCGAAGCGAAGGCGGCCCTCGAACTCTTGCGTCTGAGCACGCGCAGCTTCATGCAAACACGCTTCCAGATTCGCGAAATCGATATCTCAAAAGGCTATTGCCTGCTCGTCTCCGACAAGAACCACACCCGCGTGACCTTTGGGTTCGAAAAGCTGGACGCCCAATTGCAGCGGCTCGAGCAGTTCCTCGTTTATTCCGACGAGTCGAACCGGGAGCTCGAAACCGTGAACCTGCTCGTGCAGCGAAACATTCCCGTGACTTTTACGAAAACCCCCGTGGAAGTGATTAACGAAACGATCGATCCGGTAGGGTCGGAACCGCGAATCCTCAGGGCAATCCCGGTTAATTCAGTGGTGAAAACAGAACCCGCGCCGGTTTCGGCGAAGTCGCGCCAGAGCGCATCTTCACCGCCAATCCGCAAGGCAATTCCCGTGCGGCGGGCAGAAAGGAAAAAGCGAAATGGCAAGCAGTGATCTCCTGGTTGGTCTCGAAATTGGCACTTCGAAAATCTGTGTCGTAGTCGGCGAAGGCCGGCCCGACGGCACGATCAAGATTCTCGGAGTCGGCCAGGCGCCCTCGCGCGGTGTGCGGAAAGGTGAGATCGTCGATTTCGAAACGGCCATGAAATGCGTGCACGAGGCGGTGGTGGACGCGGAGACCAAGAGCGACGTGATGATTCGAAGCGTGTATGTCGGCATCGCCGGCTCGCACATCCAAAGCTTCAACAACCGGGGCTCCGTCGCGTTGCCGGAAGAGCGCGACGAGATCGACGAGCAGGATATCGAGGATGTGAAGATCAACGCGCGCGAGGTGAGCATCCCCGCGCAGAACGCGTTCCTTCATTCCATCATCCAGCATTATCACGTCGATGGGCAGGACGGGGTGCTCAACCCCGTCGGCATGCTCGGACAAAAACTCGAGGCCGATTTCCATATCATTCACGGCGTGCGCACCCGCATCCAGAACACGATCCGTTGCGTGAAGGAACTGCCGCTCGAAGTGGAAGACGTGGTCTTTACCGCGCTCGCTTCCGCGCAGGTCGTGCTCACCCAGCATCAGAAAAATCTTGGCGCGCTCGTGATCGACATCGGTGGCGGCACGACGGATTTCATCCTCTATGTGGACGGCGCGGTGAAGCAAAGCGGCGTCCTGGGCGTGGGCGGCGATCACATCACGAACGACATCTCGATGGGCTTGCGCATTCCGATGACGCGCGCGGAGAAATTAAAGATCGAGGAGGGCAGCGTCACGCTGGGCAATTGCCTGCCGGGCGACACTATCTTGCTGAAGGACGATTCCGGGTTTGCCGGAAAAGAAATCGAACGCGAAACGCTCAACACCATCATTCACTTGCGGCTGCGCGAAACCTTCGAGCTCTTGAAACGGCATCTGGAAGAGGAGCCGTTCATTAACTACATCGGCGAAGGGGTCTTCATCACCGGCGGATGCAGTCATTTGAATGGCATCGACCACCTCGCGGAGGAAATTTTCGAGCTGCCGGCCCGGGTCGCGCACGCGCAAACCATGTCCGGCCTGACCTCGGCTTTCGAGAACCCGCAGTTCTCCGCCGCGATCGGGTTGATCAAATATGCGCAAGCGGTCCAGGTCGATCGCCGCCCGCGTCGCGGATTCGGCCGCCTCTTCGGGAAAATCTTCGACGGGATGCGTTCATGAAACGCGAGTCCTTCTCACTCCCAAATGGAGGGACGCCCGCTGTGGCGTCCCATTCGTCGTCGGACGGGACAGCGCCCGTCCCTCCAAAGACAGGACCACGCCTATGATCCAACTCAGCCGCAATTACAGCCTGCCGGAAAAGGCAGAAGAGGAAATCCCCATCAAGGTCGTCGGCGTCGGCGGCGCCGGCTCGAATGTCCTCGACCGGATCGTGCTCGATGGCTTGAACAAGGCCGACCTCATCGCGATCAATACCGACGTGCAGGCTCTCGCCAGTTCCGTGGCGGCGCACAAAGTCCAGCTTGGACGAACCGTTACGCGCGGCCTTGGAGCCGGGGGCGATCCTGAGCTCGGCTACAATGCCGCCTACGAATCCGCGGACGAGCTCCGCCAGGCGCTCACGGACGCGAGGATGATTTTTGTTTGTACCGGCCTGGGTGGCGGGACGGGCTCCGGCGCCGCGCCTGCCGTCGCGCAGGTCGCGCGCGAATCGGGCTCGCTCGTCGTGGTTTTTGCGACCTTGCCATTCGCTTTCGAAGGCAAACGCCGCATGGCCCAGGCCCAGGAAGCCCTCGTGAAATTGCGCGAGAACGCCGACGCCGTCATCTGTTTCGAAAACGACCGGATGGGCGACATGGTCGCGCCGAAAGCGGGGATCCATCAGGCGTTTGCGGTGGCCGATGTCACGATCAGCCAAAGCGTGCGCTCGATCGTGAATTTGATCCAGCGTCCCGGCCTGATCCGGATCGGTTTCGACGATCTGCTCTCCGCTCTCCGCAGTCCGAGCGGTCGATGCCTGTTTGGCTTTGGTGAATCGGATTCCGATAATCGCGCGCACGATGCGCTCACCCAGGCGTTGAAAAATCCGCTGATGGATCGAGGGCGCATGCTGGCGGATGCGTCGCATGTTCTCGTGCAAGTGGCGGGAGGGCCCGCGATGACCCTCTCCGAAGTCGAGATTCTGATGCATGAGCTCGGCCGGCATATCAACGATCACACCCAGATTCTTTTTGGCACTTCGGTCGATGGACGGATGGGAAATCGGTTGAGCGTCACCTTAATCAGCTCGCTCGCGAGTGAGGAGGAGGTGGCATCGCCGGTCGCGCCGCCGGCGCGAACCCCAACGCCCGAGCCGCTTCCAGTGCCGAGGGAAGAGGCCGTGGCGCCTCCAGCCCCGCCGATTTGGGAACAACCCGAAGAGCCAGTGATTGCCGATGAGCAGCCTGCCTTCGAGGACGAATTGATCGAGGCAGAGGAACCCGGTCCCGAGATCGCGCCGGAGCCGGTTGCCCAAATGGCCCCGGTCACCGAAGAGGAGCCGGCCCAGCCTCGCGTCATACTTCCCAAGAAGAAGCCGGCTCCCTTCAAGGAGCCGCGACCGATCGAGGAGAAAAAGCTGCACGCGAAACAAGAGGTGCTGCAATTCGAGCCCGTCACGCGCGGGCGTTTTGAGAAGAGCGAGCCGACCATCGTGGAAGGCCAGGATCTGGATATCCCGACGTTTCTCCGAAAGAACGTCCGGGTAAAGTAGGCAGAAGCTCCAGCCCCCAAGGAGCGGCGGTTTCTAAACCGCCGATGCACCCGAGGGAAAAAGCCGATTTGCGGGGAGCTGTTGGCGGTTCGGAAGCCGTCTGTTTATGGTATTTATAACGCTAAGTTGCTTCTCAGCTGCACTTTGGCACGAAATCTGGTGCTTTTTTGTAGCCTATGCGGACCCGGAGAAATGCCTTTACGCTGATCGAGTTGATGATTGTGGTGGCGATCATCGCGCTAGTCGCGGCCATCGCGCTGCCATCCTTTCTGCGGGCCCGCCAGCGCGCCCAAAACGCCAAGTTTATCAATGCAATGAGGGTGGCTTCTGGGGCCTTTGACACCTACGCGATCGAGCACGGCAACTATCCGCCCGATGTCTTCCGCAGCATCGTGCCGCCAGGCATGGGGCCCTACTTCGATAACAGCTTCGATTTTACCGCGCCGACCCCCATTGGCGGTCTGTGGGATTGGGACAAGGATGTCTTCGGTTTCAAGGCCGGCCTTTCCGTCGTGGACCCGATCGCGCTACACCCCCAGCTCCGTGATATCGACACATCATGGGATGATGGCAATCTTGTGACAGGCCACTTCCAAGAGGCGGCCAGCAGCCGCTATAGCCACATTCTGGAATAGCGGCGCGCGCGTCGTCGCCGTTTCTCTACTTCTTCATTAGCTCGAGAACCGCGCTCGTCATCCCGATCAACCCGGTGCGAATGGTTGGCTCTGGGACCGGAGCAAACTTGCTCGAATGCAGGCTCGGAAGGGGCGCGCCGGTCTTCTTGCTTTCGGCGACTTTCGCTGGATCGACCGCGCCCACGTTGAACATGAACGCCGGGATGGAATGATCGGGCAGGCTGTACTCGCTGAAGTCTTCGCCCCCCATCGTCGCTTTTTTGTCGACGACGTTGTCGGCGCCGATCGCGGTCTGCAATGCGGCCGACACGCGCTTGGTTAGTGCGGGATTGTTATATGTGGCCGGGGTGAACTGGTCTTCTGCAAGTTGGACAATCGGCGCACGGTCGGCCGGAATTCCCGCCGCTGCCGCGATCCCTTTCGCGATCCGATCGATCGCGGCCAGGACTCGTTCGCGCACCTCCTTTTCGTAACTGCGGACCGTTAGCTGCATTTTCACCTCATCGGAAATGATGTTGTGCTTCGTGCCGCCGTGGATCGAGCCCACTGTGACCACGATCGGATCGAGCGGATTGTTTTCGCGGCTGGCGATGGTCTGCCAGGCATTGATCATCTCGGCGGCGAGGACGATGGGGTCCTTCGTCTTGTGCGGATAAGCGCCGTGTCCGCCCATGCCGCGGACGGTCACGTCGACCGAATCGACGTTGGCATAACAATACCCTTCCGTGACGCCGATTTTGCCCGCGGCGATCTCCGCGTCATCGTGCAAACCGAGCACGAAATCGGGTTTGGCGAATCGAGTGTAAAGGCCGTCGTTGAGGAGCGCGCGCGCGCCGGAGCCGGTCTCTTCCGCCGGTTGGGCCACGAACATGATCGTGCCCTTCCATTTATCCTTCAGTTTGGCGAGCGAACGGGCCGCGCCGATGAATGCCGACATGTGGATGTCGTGCCCGCACGCGTGCATCACATGCACATCCTGGCCGGCGTCATTTTTGACGGTGACCTTGCTCGCGTAAGGCACGCCCGATTCCTCGTGCACCGGCAGTCCGTCCAGGTCCGTGCGAACCATGACCGTCGGGCCTGCGCCGTTTTTCATCATCCCCACGACCCCGTGGCTGGTCAGGCCAGGCTTTTCATATTTGCCGACACGCTCGGTCACTTCGCAGCCGGCCGCCTTCAATTCCTTGGCGACGAACGCCGCCGTTTTTTCTTCGCGGGTGGAAAGCTCGGGGTTCGCATGAAGATCCTTGTAGATGGCAACCAGAGACGGCAGCTCGGCCTCGGCGAGAGATTGGGGAGTTTGTTGCGCGAGGAGCGGTGAGGCGGCGAGAGCGAGCGCGAGCGAAAGGAAACGAATCTTCATTGGGCACGTATACCAGAGCGCCAAAGAAAAAGCATATCGCGATTACTCTGTTCGTAATCGTGCTCGTGCTCCTGCTCGTGATCGATCGGCCAGAAGCAAACCATCGAGCATGAGCATCGATCACGATCACGAGCACTTGATTCGGCACTACTCCGCCGCGTAGTTGCTGGCCCATGGCATTCGAGGAAAACACGCTCCTCTTCGGTTCCGACCCCACTCCACGGATCGTTGCGATCGAGCTCGGCGACACGGGGACGGTCAAGGTTTACCGCCGCGAAAAGGACGGCTCGACCACTGCCGACATCGAACCTTTTCACCCTTTCGTCTGGTGCGATTCCGACGTCACCGATCTCAATATCGACGCCGAAAAACTCGAAGGCGATTTAAGGTATGGCTGGCGGATCAGCGTCAATAGCTGGAAGGAATTGATCGCTCTCCGGAATGGACTGAAGAGCGCGGGCCGCAGCTTTTTCGCCCTAAGCGATCCGGTGCAGCATTACCTGACTTCGACCGGACGCACCCTGTTCAAAGGCCTTCCTTTCGAAGAATTGCGCCGGCTTCAGCTCGAAGTTCTTTCCTTCGTCGGCGGCGAAACCGAAATCCCGGATGCGTCACAACCGGCCGATCACATCATGAGCATTGCGCTCTCGGACAACAGCGGCTGGGAGGAAGTGATCGTGGTCGATCAGACCAAGGCAGAGGAATCGGAACGGGCCGCGCTCAAACGCCTCACCGCGATCATCAAGGAACGCGACCCCGATGTGATCGAAGGCCATAATCTCTTTCGCTTCGATCTTCCCTACCTCGTCGCGCGCGCGCGAAAAGCGAAAGTGAAACTCGATTGGGGACGCAGCGGCGGTTTCTTGCGCTCGCGTCCGTCGCGGCTTCAGATCGCGGAGAAGACAATTGACTATCCAAAATTCACCGTCGATGGCCGGCATTTCGTCGACACATTTTTGCTCGCGCAGTTTTACGACATCGGAATGCGCAGTCTGTCCGGTTTCGAGCGGATCGATGTGGCCCAGCATTTTGGACTCACCGACGAAGCGCAGATCTCATCGCTCGGGGGCAAGGAGCTGCAACGTGCCTATCTCGAAGGATCCGACCGCTTCCAGCACCGCGCCCTTTGCGCCGTGCGCGAGACGCGCGCGGTCGCCGATCTCCTGAGCCCGAGCTATTTCATCCAGGCGCAGATTTTCCCCTACAATTACCAGGACGTGATCGTGCGCGGCAACGCCACCCGCATCAACGCGCTCTTCCTCCGCGAATATTACCGGCAACGCCATTCCATTCCCGAGATGCCAATGGTGCGCGGTTTCGAAGGCGGCTACACCGCGATCTTTTTCACGGGTGTCGCGCGCAACGTCTGGCATTGCGACATCGCCTCGCTCTATCCGTCCGTCATGCTGCAATTCGATTGTTTCCCCGTAACCGATCAGCTCCAGATCTTCCGGCATTTGTTGACCGATCTGCGGACCTTCCGGCTCGAAGCCAAGGCGCAGATGCAATCGACGCAGAAGGAAAACAATCGCCAGCGGTGGCATCATCTCCACGCGCTCCAGAATACGTTTAAGATTCTGATCAACAGCTTCTACGGCTATCTCGGGTTCGCGCAGGGGCACTTCGCGGATTTCGACGCGGCCGCGCGCGTCACCCAGATCGGGCGCGAGCTTTTGCAGAAGATGATCGACTGGCTGAACGCGCGCGGCGCCCAAGTTATAGAAGTCGACACCGACGGCATCTATTTTGTCCCGCCGCCGAACGCCCAGGCCGATGAACTGAGAGACGCTCTGGCGAAAGAATTGCCGCCCGGCATCGAGGTAGAATTCGACGAACAATTCGAAGCGATGTTCAGCTACAAGGCGAAGAACTACGCGCTTCTCTCCCGTGATGGCGAGGTCATCATCAAAGGTGGCGCGCTGAAGTCGCGCGGGCTCGAGAAATTCCAGCGCGTTTTCCTCGAGGAAATGATCAAGCTCCTCATGCAGGAAAAACCGGAAGGCATCAGCACCCTGCGGATCGAGTTCGAGCGAAAAATCCGTGAGCGCGAATGGCCGATTGCCTGGCTCATGAAGACCGACACGCTCCAGGATTCGCTCGAGAAATACCGGCAAAAAATCGCCGGCTCCACCCGCAATCGCGCTGCCGCCTACGAGCTGGCGCTGGCAAGCGGCCGCAACTACAAACCGGGCGAGCAAGTGAGCTACTACATCACCGGCACTGGCAAAAAGGTTGCCGCCTACGAAAACGCGAAGCTCGCCTCAGCCTTCGATCCGCAGAACCGCGACGAAAACATCGACTACTATGCCGCGAAGCTCGACGAGCTGGTGAAGAAGTTTGCGAACGTCACACCGGCCGAAACCAGGCAAGAGACGCTTCTGCTTTAACAAGGAGCGGCGGTTTCTAAACCGCCGTTTCTACGTCGGCGGTTTCAAACCGCCGCTCCTTGGAAGCGAAGAAGCTCCGCTACTTCTTTGCCTGGCAGAGGCACGAAGTGGTGATCTTCAAATCGGCTTTCGCCCAGGTTTTCTGGAATTTGTTTTGCTGCGTGGCGGCCTCTTCTTCGTTCTTCTCTTGCCGGCGCAAACTCTCCGCCAGACCGAAAAGGGACCAGCCGTTGTCCGGCAGACGCGTCAGATCATCGCGATAGACTTGCTCGGCTTCGGCGAACCTGCCGGCTTTCATCAAGACGGCGCCGAGCGAATGACGCGCCGGGATCATCCAGGCGGGTGGCTCGTCGTATTTCAATGCGTCTTCCTCCTTCACCGCGGTCTGCAACTCCGTCACGCCCGCGTCCACCTTGCCTTCCGCCACCAGGATCTCGCCCTCCAGCATGTGAGTGGCGAGCGAGAGCACGGCCGGGGCGAAATTATTCCCAAGAGGTGTTTCCTTCGGCACCAGCTTCGAGGCTTCCAAAAACAGGGCCTGCTCCTTCCGCGCGCCCGGTGCGTCGCCCTTGGCCGCAAGCGCGGTCGCGCGCGCCATGTGGTGCAACGCGCGTGTGAAGAGCATGCCCTCCGGATAATTGGCCGGCTCCGCCAGAATTTCATCCCAGCGCCCGAAGCGCACCAGCACTTCGAGCGGAACCGCCACGAAGCCGTCTGCCGTCGCCATGTTTTCCCTTACCCACGCCGCCGGCAATTCCGCCACCATGGCGCGGACATGTTTCATGGCGACCTGGCGCTGCCCGGTCATCAACGCCCCATACGCGAGCATGTGCCGGTTATGCGCGGCATAGACCGGCAGCATCCCGGTCGGCGGCGCCGCTATTTTCCGATAACGCTTGTCCGCCTCCACCGCTTTCATATTGGTGTCGATCGCCTTCTGCCAGCGGCCCCGGCGAATATCGATGTGCGACGGCATGTGAACGTTGTGGGCCAGGCCTGGTTGCAGGTTGCGCAAGCGGTCCGCCGCCGCGTCCGCGCGCTCGGGATTTCGCGAAGCCTCGACCGCGTGAATGTAAAGATGGTTCGCTAACGGATGTCTCGAATTGAGTTTCAGGACCGCGTCGAGCGTCGCCAGGATTTCATCCGTGCCCGGCTGCGGCTCGCCTTCCGGCGTCCATTGGTCCCACGGGCGGAGATCCATCATCGCTTCTGCGAAAAACGCGCCTGCGTCCGGATCGGCTGGATGCGCCTTCCAAACTTCCCGCATCGCATCGGCATAGGCGCGATCGAGCGGACTCCGGTCTTCCGGTTGCGGGTTGGCGTAACGATGGCTGAGCGCCTCGATCAACGCGCGCTCGACCGGCGAGGCGTTACTCGCGTGTTGCTGCGCGAGTCCCAGTTCCTTCCAAGCGAGCTCAGCTGCCGGTGGCGGGACCAAGGGATAATTAATATGCGGCCCGCTCGCCAGCGCGATGCCCCAATGTGCCATCGCGCACGTGGGGTCAATTCGGGCCGCTTCCTGGAAGGCACGGATGGCCGCGCCGTGATTGAACCCGTGCAAGAACGCGAGGCCCTGGTTGAAATAGCGCCGCGCTTTGGGCGAATCGGTCGTAACCGCGCGCGAGTAGGCTCCCAGCCCTTCGAACAAAGGCTCTTGAGCAGATGCGATTGTGCTCAGGGGTGAAAGAACAAGGGCGATAACGGCCTGGCCGACGAAAGGAGACAATCTCATACGCAAAGAATAAATGACTTGGAGTGTGATGGGCAAGCCGGGGAAAGGGCCAGCCGTCCGTGGCTTAGATCACCAAGGAGCGGCGGTTTACAAACCGCCGTATTTTTGGGGTCGGCGGTCTGGAGGCCGCCGCTCCTTGGGAAGAACGAGCGCTTCCAGGAGCTGCCTGCGTGATGTTACGCTCGACCGGCGAAGCCTTCTTCGCGTTCTCCCAACGGGAGCGCGACGAGATTTGCTCAGGACACCGGATGCCAACGTGGAAGGCGAAGGCGAGGGGGGACCGACGCCGGGGATGAAGGCGAGCGTAAACTCCGCCCATGGGATAAGCGGTGTCCGCGGCATCTCGCGTGGAAAGTTATCGAGGCAGGTTACGTCCGAATTTTCGCACCTGATGGAGCAGCGGCCCGGGGGTGAGACAGTAGGCGGGAGTGATGGGGCACCCCGCTTTGCGAAGTCCGACCGCCACCCAGGTGTTGCAAGTGTTGAAGGCGGAATAGGTCCCCCGCGCCCGATACCAACCCTGCCCCAGCCGAATGGGCTGACCGGCCTCGTCGAGCGCGTAAGTTTGCTCGATGTGCCGGCACAACCGGTCGAAGCCCCCTGCGGAAAGATCGACCTCAACGACCGAAAACTTCGGCTTCGCGAGTTTCTCGCGTAGCGCGCCGAACCCATCGGAAAGGAGCACCGTTCGTTTCGAGCCGGCCAAGGCTTTCATCGCGATCCCGCTGGTGAGCGGTTTCCGGTAACCATCGTCGTCGCCCCAGCCGATTTCGAGATACTTGAATCCGGCGTAGTCGCGGTGGGCCGGCCAAGCCCCGCGCGGGATGTCGGATCGCCGCACCGCCAGACCGGTATGGAGGGCGCCGTGATTGATCACGTAGACGGTCCGGGCGGTTTCGCCGGCCCGGGGCGGGTAAAGGGATTTGACCGGGCCGGCACAGGCGCCGGCGAAAAAGAGGATTGCCGCGACGCAAGCGACCTGCCGGAGCGCGCGCCCGAATTGCCGGAACGGCCCAGGGCAATCTTTCATTCGGATAGTTCGCCGCGAACCCACTGTTTTCAATGGATTGGGGGCACAAATTTCCGCCTGGGCCGGGGCGGGATTCCCTGGGCAATTTCCATCCTGCCAAGGAGTTACTTATTTTGTGAAAAAAACCCCAAAAAATCGCTTGCGCCGGTGCCCGATAGCATGGATAGGGGGCGCTTCTCGTGCGAAAAACTACTCTCTTAATTACTATTCTCTGTGGCTCCGGTCTGGCCGTTTCGGCCAGGGCTGCTCGGACCGACAGCCTGGCTTTCAAGCCGCAGACCGTTTTCCAGAAGCCCGCCAGCGATACCGCCCCGGCGCCTGCGACTTCCCATTTCGTCTTCAAGGATCGGAACGGCAAGACCGTTTCGGCTCCCATCGTCGACAAATACCAGAAGAATCGCATCGTTCATCCGCTGGCGAAGATCGATCCCAAACTCGACCCGAGACTGGCGCGAGCGGCGACAATCGCCGACGAGCGCGCCCGGGCCCATTCACGTTCACGGTGCTGGCGCTCCGTTAAGGAAGCTCTTCTGGCCTCTGGGGCGGTGACCTCCTACCCAAAGACAGCCCTGGCCAAGGAGGCCGGCGATGAGCTGGTGCGCGACTACGGATTCAAGAAATTGCCAATCCACGATCCTTACAAAGCTCCGGTCGGTTCCGTCCTGGTTTACTACAAAGGCCGCAACAGACCCGGCCACGTTGAGATTCGGACGAAGACCGGTTTCGTGAGCGATTACCGTTCGAAGGACGCCAGCCGCCATCCGTTGCTGGGCGTTTACGGCAAAGGCTGAGGAGAAATCCGACCGGGTCGGCCGGGTTTCGTGAATGGTGATCAGTGAATAATGATTTCCGATCACCGATCACCAGTGACCAGTGACCAGTGACCAGTCACATCCGCTCGCGTCCATGCGGCGCCTGCAAATCTAGCGCCGGACCGATCGGCACGATGCGGGTGGGATTAATCTCGCCGTGCGTCATGTAGTAGTGACGCTTGATATGGTCGAAGTTCACCGTCTCGGCGATGCCGTCTTGCTGGTAGAGATCGCGCAGATAAGGCCAGAGGTTCGGGTAATCTACGATGCGCCGGAGGTTGCACTTGAAATGGCCATGATAGACCGCGTCGAACCGAATGAGCGTGGGAAAAAGCCGCCAGTCCGATTCGGTCATGCGCTGGCCTAACAAGTAGCGCTGCGTCGCGAGGCGCGCATCGAGTTCGTCCAGCGCCTGGAACAATCTTTTCGCGGCGCGTTCGTACGCACGTTGCGCCGTGGCAAAGCCGGCCCGGTAAACGCCGTTGTTCACGCGCTCGTAGATGCGCTGGTTGATCTGGTCGATCTCGCTCTGGAGATCGGGGGGATAGAAGTTATAATCGCTGGTCGCGAATTCGTTGAATTCGCTGTTCAACATGCGCAGCAGGTCATCATCGGAGTTGCTCACGATGCGTTTGGTTTCCTTGTCCCAGAGCACCGGCACGGTGACGCGCCCGCGATAGTCGGGGTCGGTCGCGTGATACGCTTCGCTCAAGAACTGGAAGCCGTTGACGGGATCTTCGGAGTGGCCGGGGCCATCGCGGAAGGCCCAGCCGCGCTCGTCGCGCACGGGATCGACCACGGTCATGCCTATCGTGTTTTCGAGACCTTTGAGCTTGCGCAGAATGATCGTGCGATGGGCCCAGGGACAGGCCAGCGAGACATAAAGGTGGTAGCGGTCGCGCGCGGGCTGGTAAGGCGTCGAGCCATCGCGTTTGACCCAGTCGCGAAACGCATCCTCCTGGCGCTTGAACTCACCGGATTTGGATTGTTCGTCGGGAAATTGAGCCATCGATTTGATTCTAAGGCCATTCGCATTTCGGTTCATCCGCAATAAAACGGAGCGTCTATTTTATCTACGGCTATTGCTCTATTTTCTCAGAATTCAGACGCATTTTCGTCGAATTATCGCTAAGGCAAAAATAGTTCGCCATCGCGGGGAAAAACACTTGCCACAGTGGTACGCACCTTGCATACACACAACTCGTGCGACGTTTCTCTCTGTTGGTTTTTCTCTGTGGCTTCGGCCTCGCCTTTTCCACCCTTGAAGTCCGCGCTGAAGGTCTTCTCCCCTCCGGGAACCGATTTTATTATCGGACACCCGCGGGATCGACAGGTTCGGCTCGAATTATTCGCCGTTACTGGAATGTGCCGATCGTTCGTCCGGATGCGCGAGTCGATTCCCGGCTCGATCCCCGTCTGCGGCGCGCCGCCACGATCGCCCAGGAACGGGCCAACGCGCGTTCCAAAAGTCGTTGCTGGCGCTATGTGAAAGAAGCGCTCGTCGCTTCCGGTGTGATCAACTCCTACCCGAAGACCCATTACGCGTCGGAAGCGGGGGAAGAACTGGTGCGCAATTACGGTTTCAAGCGCATGCCTGTGCGCGATCAATTCGCGGCGCCGATCGGTGCGGTGCTGGTTTTCGGCCACGGCGCCACGGGCCATGTCGTCATTCGGACCAAGACCGGTTTTGTGAGTGATTATTGGACGAAGAATCGCTGCAAATACCCGTTGGTCGCGGTTTACGGCAAATTCTCGTCCTAGCCGAAACGATTTCGCTCCTCGCGAAACAGGTTACCGCAGGTAGACCATGCCCAGGTGGTCGACAAAGCATGAGATCCAGTCTTCACTGATTTGTTCCTGTGCCTGGGCGATTGTCATTTTTCCGGCGGCGATCCGATTAAGCAGGTGTTGGGTCAGAAATTCCTTTCGCTCCGCCCCGTAAGGTTTAACTCTAAGACTTTGCGGCCAGAGATTGTCGATGGTGTCCGCGCCGTCGAATTCGACCGGGATGAGATGATCGATCTTGAATTCCGCGCGCCGGCTCCAGGGGATGCCGTAGCGTTTGAACACCTTTCGCTCCAGCGCTTCAGTGACGCCGCGGCGATCTTTGTCGTTCTGGGCCACCTTTCCCGGAGTGAGCTTCCGGTTTGGCATCATGTCGTCCCCAGCCTGAGCGGGAGCTGCCAGGCTGAACCCGATCAGGAGAGCTGTGAGAGCGGTTCGATTTTTCAACGCGGGAGGATAACGCCGTACCATCGCATAAGAGAGATCTTTGCCAGAATAAGCTTCAAGGAGCGGCGGTTTACAAACCGCCGCCGGAAGAAAAGGCGCGGTTTGGAAAGCGCCCTTCCTGGAGTTCTACTTCAACAAATGCTCCCGGATGAACTGCACGGTGCTGTAGAACTGAAAATCGGCGTTCTTTTTCTTCGCGAAACCGTGTCCTTCGTCCTTGGCGAGAAGATACCAAACCGGCGTCCCTTGTTTTTTCAGAGTGGCGACAATCTGGTCCGCTTCCGACTTGGGCACGCGCGGATCGTTCGCCCCTTGCACGACAAAGAGAGGCTTCGTGATTTTCTGAGCGTTGTTCAACGGCGCCGTGCGCTCCATGAACTCCGCCATCTTTGGATCGCGCTCATCACCGTATTCCACCCGGCGCAAATCGCGCCGGTAGCTCTCGGTGTTTTTCAGGAACGTGGCCAGGTTTGAGATGCCGACGACGTCGAGCGCGCAACGAATCCGGTCGGCATAGTTGGTCGCCACCGCGAGAGTCATGAAGCCGCCGTAGGAACCTCCGGTGACCATGATGCGCTCGGCGTCGAGGTTCGAGCGGGTGCGGATCCAGTCCAGCAACGCCGAAATGTCCTTGTAGGAATCTTCGCGCTGCAGACCGTTGTCCAGTTTCAGGAAAGTCTTCCCGTAACCATCCGAGCCGCGCACGTTTGGAAGAATCATTGCGCACCCAAGCTCGTTCAGGAAATAATTGTTCCTCCCGAGATAGCCCGGACGGTACTGGGCTTCGGGCCCGCCGTGGATATTGATGATGACCGGCCGCGGACCGGAGAATGTCGCCGGATCGGGCAGATAGAGGAACCCGGTGATCTCGCGGCCATCAAAAGATTTCCAACGAACCAATTCCGGCTCGACAAAGCGCGACGCGGGAATGCCTCCGGTCTCGCTCGCCGTCCAGCGCGCGGTGCTGTTTTTACCACCGGCGGTCGACCAGGTGTAAACATCCGAGGGCGATCGCGCCCCGGCTACGTTGAAGGCCAGCAAGCTTTGTTTCGGATCGCGGTGCCAGCGCAAACCGGAGATGACCACGGCGGGCAGGGGCGGGTTGAACACAGGGTCTTTCTTCGCTCCAGCGGTCACGGTTCCCTTGCCTTGCAAGACCTCGACCAGGTGGAGTGTGCTCACGCCATTTTCGTTCAGAGTGTAAGCGATTTGTTTGCCGTCATGGCTCAAATCCCAATTGTCCACGTCGAACTTCGCATCCGGCAGCAGGTAGGTGTGCTGGCCGGTGGCGAGATCGATGTATGCGAGGCGCCGGAATTCGGATTCACGATCCGTCGTCACGAAGATCCCTTTGCCGTCTTTTGAAAAAAGCGCGGCGGAGTAAGAAACCTTTTCAGCCCCTTCCGCGGGACGGGGTGTCACTTCCTTTTTCCCGCCGGTCTGCGTGTCGAATAACCAGATGTAGCTCTCGTTGATCGAAATGCCTTCCAGGACGAGAAGCTGTTTGTCGTCCGGCGACCAATCGGCCGGCTCCCATCCGCCGCCTTTCACTTCGGCGAGCATGCGATCGCTCTTTGGATCGGCCGGGGCCTGAAGGTAGATATCGGTATCCGCGCCGTTGCGCCGTGTCGAAGTGTAGGCGACCCGGTCCCCGCGATTGTTCCAGCCGGGCCCGGAGTTGCGCGATTTGCCGTCGGTCAGCAGGGTGATATCGCCCGTCGAGAAGTCGTAGCGATAGTTTTGGTTGAATTCGTTTCCGCCCGCACCTTTTGAAAAAATGAAATAGTCGCCTTTGGTCGGCTCGATCGTTCCGCCATCGACGCGGTCGGGGAAAAACGTGAGCTGGGTGCGCGCGCCTCCCGGCTGGGTGACGTGGTGAATCTGGTTGGTATCGCCGAAGCGCGTCGTGATCAACATCTCGGGGCGCGTGGGATGCCAGTCCTGGAAGCCGGCCGCCCGCGACTCAGTGTAGCGTCCAACCTTCTCAGGCAGTTCCCCGGGAATTGGCGGCACGCCGTCGACCACGAGATTGTCGCCCGGGGTGAGGGGCGGTTTCGCCGGCGGATCAGCCGCGATTGCACCAAGCGGAGCCAGAAACAAAGAAACCAGCAGGACAATTCGGTTCATAAGAGAGGTGGATGCTTTCAGATTAGGCCATTGGGTCGAAACAAAAAAAACCAAAACCAGAACTCGCCCGACTGCGCTAGCGCGCGTACCGCGACGACCTTTGCCGCTCCCGCACATCTTGCAGAGGACTGGCCATGGCCGTTTGCGACGCCGGAATTGGTTGCTGGCGGCTATCGAGGGGAAGAATTCGGGAGGTTCTTTGCGAGCGGAGAATTGGCCGCGGCGGGGAACTTGGCAACGAAACCTGCACGAGCATAAACGAGGGATTTCTGCTCGCCCAGTTCAGCGCCTGCCGCTTGGTTTCGAAAAATCGGTCGATGACAATCGCGTTTCGCTCGAGCGGTGTACGGCCGGAGCGTCGTGCGGCTTTCCGGCTCACCACGGCGGAGCCGGTATCGACGGCCAGCAAGGGGCCATCGGGAAGAGTGACTTTGCTGCCGTAAGGAATCCGGCGCGGATCGACCGCGCAATGGCCGGCCCGCAAGCGCGCGCCGATGGCGGACTGGTGCTGCCGCGTCCAGCGATCCGAACCGCCACCTCCGCTGGCCCAATAGACCGTGATGCGGGCCAGGATGGATTGCCTGGGGACAGAATGCTGGCGCGCAGAAATGCCTGGCGCCAGGAGCAGGAATAGTCCTGCGGCTATAAAAAAATGTTTCATGATTAGCTCCGGGTTCTCCAGAGGTTCTAGTCGATTGACTAGGCCGGGGGACGAACGCCCCACCGTTTTCTCTGGACCGGGACTATTGCACCTTTTGGCCGTGACGCATTCGAATTCGTCTGGTTATTTTTGCCTTCGCGCTAGAGTGTCCGCGGATGTCGAACGACTTACCCGTGCGCATCGCGATGTGGTCGGGCCCGCGGAATATCTCCACGGCGATGATGCGTTCGTGGGGAAACCGCCCGGATACGTTCGTGTGCGACGAGCCTTTCTACGCGCATTATTTGGACGCGACGGGTCGCGAACATCCCGGCGCCGCTGAAGTAATCGCGAACGGGGAGACCGATTGGCGAAAGGTAATCGCGCGGTTGACCGGGGGCGTGCCCCACGGGAAACGCATTTTTTATCAAAAACAGATGACCCATCACCTGCTGCCAGGCATGGGACGCGAGTGGTTGGGACTGGTCACGAACTGTTTTCTGATTCGCGACCCGCGCGCGGTCATTGCTTCCTACATCAAGAAAAACAACGATCCCACGCTGGAGGACATCGGGTTCGTGCAGCAGGCGGAAATTTTCGATTGGGTCCGCGCGCGAACTGGCTCAATCCCGCCGGTGATCGACGCCCGCGATGTGCTGGAGAATCCGAGAAGGGTCTTGGGATTGCTTTGCGAAGCGGTCGGCGTGGAGTTTCTCGATGCGATGCTTTCCTGGCCGCCGGGGTTGCGCGAGACAGACGGGATTTGGGCGAAGCACTGGTACGGCGAGGTCCTGACCTCGACGACTTTTCGAGAACCGCCGTCGCGCGAGGCGGAACCAGTGCCGGAGCGCTTGCAGGAGGTTCATAAGCGCTCCGGCGAATGCTATGATCGGCTCTATCGATATCGTCTGCGTTAGCGTACGTCGCATAGGTCATATGGGTCGGATAGGTCGTATATGCTCCAGCAATTCAACGAGAAAAACCGCGATCTGTTGGTGAACATCAACGGGCTCCTCGTGCACCGCGACAACGCTGGCATAAGCCCGTTCGATTCGGCGGTGCAGGGTGGCGATGCGGTCTGGGAAGGATTGCGGCTCTATGATGGGCGCATTTTCAAACTGCACGAACATCTGGCCCGCCTGCGCCGTTCCGCGGAAGCGCTCGCGTTTTCAGAAATCCCGCCGGATGAAAAAATCGTCGACGAAATCAGGCGAACACTCGCCGCAAACAAGATGCGCGATGGCGTGCATATTCGCCTCACGCTCAGCCGCGGCGTGAAGACCACCTCCGGCATGGATCCCCGGCTAAACCAATCGGGCTCCACCTTGATCGTGCTCGCGGAACATAAGCCGCCGGTCTATGCGAAAACCGGACTGAGCTTGATCACCAGCACAATTCGGCGCCCTCCGCCGGAGATTCTCGATCCGCGGATTCATCACGCAAATTTGTTGAACTCGATCCTGGCCAAGATCGAAGCAAACAAGGCCGGAGCGGACGATGCGCTCATGCTCGACCTGCGCGGGTTCGTGGCCGAGACGAATGCGACGCATGTTTTCATCGTGCGCCATGTTGAAGTGGCGACACCACGTGTCGTTGCCTGTCCGGAAGGAATCACACGCGCCACCGTGCTGGAGATTTGCGCGGCAACCGGCGTCCCTCACGCGGAAATCGACCTGACCCTGGATGATGTCTACCGCGCCGATGAAATGTTCTGCACCGGCACGATGGGGGAACTCGCCGGCGTGCTCAAAGTGGACGATCGCCTGATCGGCAGCGGGCAGGTGGGTCCGATGACAGGCCGTTTAAGCGAGGCTTTCGGACGGCGGACAGCGAATGAAGGTTTTCCCATCGTCTAGGCGGGGGGCGATTTCTGTATCTCGAAATCAGACTGCAAGGCGCGTTCGAGATTCTCGATGTGCTTTCGCGCGATAGAAATGTATTCGTCGTCATCCGGCAAATGCGCCATCTCTCGGACGGAGGCTTCGTCATGCTCTCGGAAGATTTCCGTCACGCGGCGCGCGCGCTGCTCATCCATGCCCAGCTCGCGCAGCGCGGCGACACTGAGATCGAGCGCGCTGCCGAAGGTTTCGCGATAAACCTGGTTCACCCCAAGCCGAATTATTTCATAGGCATGCTGGCGGCTCGTGGCGCGGGCGAGGATTTTGAGGTGTGGAAACTCGCTCTGGACCATTTCTATAATCTTGAGCGCCTTCGCTTCGTCGTCGATCGCCAGGACGAATAACTTCGCGCGTTCGGCCCCGGCGGCCTGGAGAAGATCGAGCCGCGAAGCGTCGCCGTAAAAAGACTTCATCCCATATTGGCCGAGTGTTTCGACCTGATCGGCGTCGTGATCGAGGACCGTCGTGCCAAAGCCATTGGCGCGAAGGAGGCGGCCGACGATGTGACCGAAGCGCCCGAAGCCGGCGAGGATGACCGGGTTATCGTGTTCGTCGATTTCGTCGGGAGGGCGTTCAGGTTCACATTTTTGAAAGATCGGCTGCACCAGCTTGTCATTGATCGTGAGGAGCAAGGGCGCCGCCGCCATGCTGAGCGCGACCGAGGCAACGAGTACGCTTGCGATTTCAACCGGCAGCACCGCGTTTTCGGTTGCGAACGAGAACAGCACGAAGGCGAATTCGCCCCCTTGGGCAAGGGCAAAGGCGAGGAGAAATCCTTCGCCGCGTTTCAGGCCGAAGACCCGGGAAAGCGCCAGGAGCACGGTAAACTTGAGCAAGAGCAGACCGACCACGATCAGCGCGATTGTGCCTGGCTCCCGCGCAATGAGGGAGAAATCGATGCTCGCGCCCACCGAGATAAAAAAGAGGCCGAGGAGCAGGCCTTTGAACGGCTCGATGTCCGCTTCGAGCTGCACCCGATATTCACTTTCCGCGAGCACGACGCCGGCGATGAACGTCCCAAGCGCCGGGGAAAGGCCGAGCTTTTGCATGAGCAGGGCGATGCCGACGACGAGAAAGAGAGCCGTAGCCGTAAACATCTCGCGCAGTCGGGTGTTGGCGATGTAACGGAAGAATGGCCGCAGGAGGAAGCGGCCACCCAGGACAATGAGGGCGACGGCACCGACGACCGCCAGCGTCTGTTGCCACGCCGGCAGCCCGGCCATCATTCCCGGTGTTTTTGTCACGGCGCCACTGTCTGGCCGGTCGGCCAGCAGCGGCATCAGGGCAATGATCGGGATGATAGCGATGTCCTGGAAGAGCAGGACCGCGAAGGAAGCTTCGCCCCCCGGGGTTTTCATGAGGCCTCGTTCGGTGAGCGATTGCAAGGTGATGGCCGTGGAGGACATCGCGAGAATGACTCCCACGGCCAGTGCCGGCTTCCAGGACAGGCCAAACCAGGATGCAACCAGGCCAACGGCGACGGCCGTGCCCACCACTTGCAAACCGCCGAGTCCAAGAATCGGCCGGCGCATCTGCCACAAGATCGCGGGGCGAAGTTCGAGCCCCACCACGAAAAGCATCATGACCACGCCGAACTCTGCGAAGTGCATCACGTCGTCGCCTCCACCCGCGAGGCCCAGTGCGTACGGTCCAATCACTGCGCCCGCCAAGAGGTATCCGATGATCGAGCCAAGACCCAGGCGCTTGGCCAGCGGCACCGCCACGATCGCTGCCGCCAGGTAGATAATAGTCTGGTAAAGTCCGCCGCCGCTCATTTCATTTTTCGTCCAGGTTCAGTCAGGAGGGCGGTGATTTTTCATCCTCTTGGTTTGGAGTAGGCAGATTATCTAATGGTGTTGGACAAATTCTTCCACCGTGAGGCCTGATGCGCGAATCAGCTGCGCAGAGTTCCCCTCGCGACCTCTTTATGATCTGGGACGGAGAGCGTAGCGCGCGCTCCCTCCTTGACTAAGATGATGTGGCTTCCGCGTTGCCGAGCGATTTGCCAACCGAAATTGGCGAATTGTTGGACGATTTCGCGTCCGCTCATCAAGGGGAGAGGCGGCATCTAGACCGCGACTTCGACTTGTGACGTTTCAAAAGTCAGCGGCATTCCTCGTTCGGCGCGAACCTCAAGACAAAGTGCAATCGCTTCCTTGATGTTCTCCAAGGCTTCGGTCCGCGTGCGGCCTTGACTAACACAGCCCGGTATGGCTGGGCATTCGACGACCCACATACCATCTTCGTCGCGGTCAATCAGGGTGGGGAATTTCATCGGTGCATAGTAACACAGCGGGCAGCATTCAGTAAATAGGCCTCAGCGATTCCGGAAAATCGAAACTCGCAATTCCAACGTGTCGATTCCAAGCTGAAAACCATGGCCGACGCCCTTACCCCCATGATGCAACAGTACCAGCGGCTGCGCGCCAGCGTGCCCGCGGATACCCTGTTGCTCTTTCGGCTCGGCGATTTTTACGAGCTCTTTTTTGAAGACGCCAAGGAAGCTTCCGGGCTGCTCAATCTGGCCCTGACTCATCGGAATAGCGTGCCGATGTGCGGCATGCCTTACCACGCGGCGCCCGGTTACATCGCGAAACTGATCCAGGCCGGACGGCGCGTCGCGATTTGCGACCAGACGAGCGAACCGCAGCCGGGCAAAATCGTTACGCGCGAGATCACGCAGATCATCACGGCCGGCACCGTGAGCGAGATGGACCTGCTCAAGTCCAACCGGCCAAATTATCTCGGCGCCGTTTATTTCCAGGACGGCGTTTTTGGTTTCGCTTACGCCGAGCTGAGTACCGGCGAGTTTCGCGTCACCCAATCAAACGACATCAGCACGCTGATGGACGATCTCGCTCGGATTTCTCCCGCGGAGTTGCTGGTGAGCGAACGGCAGAACGTGCAGTTCGGAGAGATCGAAGGGGTGCTTGCTTACGACGACTTCGCCTTCCTGGCGGAGCATGCGCGCTTCACTTTGTGCGAGCATTTCGGGGTCAAATCGCTCGATGGCTTCGGTTGCACCGAGATGCCGGCCGCGATCGGCGCCGCGGGCGCGATCATTCACTACTTGAAGCAACAGCTCCGGCGGAAAGTCGACCACCTTGCGTCGCTCCGGTGTGATGCGCGCGATGACTATGTGCTGCTCGACGCCGCCACCCAGGTAAACCTCGAGCTGGTCGAATCCCGCGGGGCGCGGAACACGAGCCTGCTGGCCGCGCTCGACCGGACCATCACGCCGATGGGCGGACGGAAGTTGCGCACCTGGATTTTGCAGCCGTTGCGCGATCTGGGCGAACTGGAACGGCGCCAGCAGATGATCGCCGATTTGTTGCACGAGTCCGACTTGATCGCCGCGCTCCGCCATTCGCTAAAATCGATCCGGGACCTGGAACGCGCGTCGGGCCGGCTCAGCCAGGCTTCCGGCAATGCGCGCGACCTCGTGGCCTTGAAAACCTCATTGCAGCAAATCCCCGAACTGAAACGAGCGCTGCAAACTTTGCTCGACCGGCTCGCTTTCGGGACGAATCACCTCGAAGAAACGGGGCGGCCGGAGTCGCTGGCCCAGCTGCTGCAAAATCAGCTCCAGGAAATGCCGGAGCTGGCGCAGAAATTGGGTCACGCGCTCGTGGACGATCCGCCGATGGTCCTGAAAGAGGGCGGGATGTTCCGCGATCGGTTCAACGCCGATCTGGATGAGCTGCGGCAGGCTTCCCGCGACGGCAAGAACTGGATCACCGAATTGCAGGAACGGGAAATTACCGAGAGCGGAATCAAATCGCTCAAGGTCCGTTTTAATTCCGTTTTCGGTTATTTCATCGAGATCACGAAATCGAATCTTGCGAATGTGCCGGCGCGCTACATCCGCAAGCAAACGACCGTAGGCGGGGAGCGTTTCATCACGCCCGAGTTGAAGGAGATGGAGGCAAAAATTCTGGGCGCCGATGAGCGCGCGCGCCAGCTCGAGCATCAGCTTTTCCAAACGTTGCGCGACGAAACGCTCCGGGAACTGGCGCCCATTCAACAGACGGCCGGCGCGCTCGGGACGCTCGATGTCATCTGTTCGCTGGCGGAAACGGCGCGGCTCTTTGGTTACGCGCGTCCTCTCCTAAATGAGACGCTCAAGCTCGCCATTCATGATGGAAGACATCCGGTGCTCGACCAAAACCTGGCGGAGGAAAAGTTCGTGCCGAACGATACCGACCTGGACGGCGAACGGCTGCGGCTGGCCATCATCACCGGACCAAATATGGCTGGCAAGTCGACCTACATCCGGCAGGTCGCGCTGATCGTGTTGATGGCGCAGGTGGGCAGTTTCGTTCCGGCTTCGAGCGCGGAGATCGGTTTGGTGGATCGCATTTTTACCCGCGTCGGCGCGAACGACGATCTCTCACGCGGCCAATCGACCTTCATGGTCGAGATGAATGAAACCGCCAATATCGTGAACAACGCGACCGAGCGCAGCCTGGTGATCCTCGATGAAATCGGCCGCGGGACTTCAACCTTCGACGGCCTCTCGATCGCGTGGAGTGTAGCGGAATTCCTGCACGACAAGATCAAGGCGCGGACCCTTTTTGCGACCCACTATCATGAGCTGACGAAGCTGGCCGAGGAGCGGAAGGGCGTCGCGAATTTCAACGTCGCCGTTCGCGAATGGAACGAGCAGATCATTTTCCTGCGCAAGATCATTCCCGGCGGCGCGGACAAGAGCTACGGAATCCACGTGGCGCGCTTGGCCGGGGTGCCGAAGGAAATTCTCGACCGGGCCAAGGACATTCTTTCGCATCTCGAAAGGCCCAATGGGGCAGTAGACGTGCAAAAGCCGGGCAAGGGGCGGCGAGTGAAGAAAACGGCTGTCGAGCCGGAGAAACCGCAAATGGATTTGCTCTGACCATGCCGGTTAGGACCGAAAAGGAACTTAGCGAACCATTGCGAAGCTCTTGGCTCAAGGCCGTCGCCGCGATCGAGCTGCGCAATTTCGATTACGCGATCTCGCTCTTGCAGGGAATCTTGAAACAGGAGCCGGAATTTCTCACGGGTCGCCAGCTTTTGCGGCGCGCGGAAGTTGCCAAACACAAAGGTGACCGGAGAGCTTTGTTCAATATTTCGACCTCCGCGATCTCGATCATGAAGGCGCAACGCGAGTTGAAAAAGAACCCGGGACGCGCTGTGGAAATAATCGAGAAAGTCCTGGAGGACGAGCCTTACAATCGCCAGGCCAATTTGGTCCTGAAGCAGGCGGCGCTGGCGGCCGGCTGGCCGGAAATCGGCGTGTTTGCGCTCCAGACGCTGCTGGAGGAGAAAGCGCACGACACCAAAATTCTCCACGAACTGGGCCGGCTTTATCACGAGCTGGGTGAAAGCGAAAAGGAAGTCGAGATCTACCACAGAATTACAGAGATCGATTCGACCGATGCCGAGGCGGCCCGTCTCGGAAAGGATGCATCGGCCCGTGCCTCGATGAAGACCGGCGGATGGACGCGGGCGGAAAGTTATCGCGACCTGATTAAAGACAAAGAGGCGGCTGTTTCCCTGGAGCAACAGGGCCGCCTGGTCCAGGCGGACGCGTCTCTCGAACAGCAAATCGAAGCGGCTTTCACGCGTCATCAGGCGGAGCCGCAGAGCGTCGATCGCGCCCGGAAGCTGGCGGAGCTGCATGCCTTGAAGGGGGACCTCGAGAATGCCATCGCCTGGTATCAATACGCGGCCGACCTCACCAACAACAGCGATGCCGGCCTTGCCCAGAAAATTTCCGATTTGCAAAGGAAGCGCTCGGAGCGCGAGATCGCCGATCACGAAGAATTCCTGGCCACGCATGGCGCGCAAGACCAGCTCTTTGCCGATAGATCGGAGGCGCTCGTTCTCGCGAAGAGAAATCACGCTGCCTTCCTGGTGGATGATGCGCGCAAGCGTTCCGAGCGCAATCCGGCCGATCTCCAACTTCGTTTTGAGCTGGGGGAATATCTCTTTTCCGCCGGCCGATTTCGGGAGGCCCTGCCGGAATTGCAGCGCGCGCGCCAGAACCCTACTGCGCGATTGAAATCGATGAATCTCCTCGGGTGTTGCTATCGCGAGCTCGGGATGCTCGATCTCGCCCAGAAACAACTCGAGGAAGCGGCGCGAGAGATCGGCTCGATGGACGCCATGAAAAAGGAGATCACGTACAACCTGGGGCTGGTTTACGAGTTGATGGGCGACAGTGACAAATCGATCGCCGCGATGAAGCAGATCTACCAAACCGATTATGGCTATCGGGATGTCGCGGCGCGGGTGGAAGCCTCCTATCAGCGCCCGGTGCCGGATCGTTAGGCCCGAACGGCGGCTGATTCCATTGCTCCCCCAAGGACAGGGTTGCGAATTTTATCGGCTTTTGACGACTAATGCGTTACGAGAGCGATCCTATGAAAACCCAACTGAAAGTAATCTCGTGCTTCGCGGCTATGGCCATGGCCTGCAGTGGCCTTTGCCTGGCCCCCTCCGTTCAGGCCCAATCGGCTCCGCAACCCAGCGCGAGCCCGGACGCCAACAAAAAAGAAAACCCCGCCTATGCACCTGCGGCAACTCCAACGCCAACGCCGACAAGGTAGACTCGTCCTTATTGAAGGCTCGCGGATACTCGAAGGCGCATGTGCAGGACGAGCGGCTCCTCGGCGGGAGGAAGCGGCACAATCGGGAGGTACAGTTGAGGATCGACTCCGGTGATCTTCAGCCGGAGCGCCGTCGGATGGGCCAGGCGCTCGACGTCCCCGCTCAATCCGATTGAGTCGAAACCGGTTTGGTCTGGGGCGAAGAAATAGGTGGGCCCGGCCTTGGTCAGCCGGACCGAGGCAATGTCGATGGTGGTGAGGGCGCTCACAAAATCAATTCGCAGCGGGGAAGCCTCTGCGCCCAGCGGGAGCTCAATCCGGATCTCTTTCCACTCTTCGTGCCCGACTCGCGCAAAAACCGAGTCTTCCTCGCGATGCGTGCCGTCTTTCGTGTAGAAGACCTGAATGATTGTTTGCTGCGCGAACGGCGTATGGCGAATTGTCCCGTCGCGCCAGTGTTCGCCGATTTTGCCCTGCATTTCCTCGGCCCGCGCGCTGTAATACTTCGCCAGCGCGCCGTTCCACTCGTTAGGCGGGGCCAATAATTGCCCCAGGAACCCGGGCAACTCCTGCCCGCCCGGCTTTTGCCAGACGCCCAACCCTGGGCCGTCATGAAACGTCCAGGAGCGTCCCCGTTCCCGCAGGGCGTCCCAGACTTTCCAGACGCCAAAATCGCGGCTGCGAACATCCACGTCGTGGAGAAGAATAACGCCGCCGGGCCGAACTTTCGGCATCCAGGAATCGATATCGTGACGGGCCGCGCTCTCGGTATGAAGGCCGTCGACGTGGAGAAGATCGATGCTGCCGGCCTCGAACTTCTCGAGCGCGGCGTCAAAGCTGGCGCGGATGAGGCTGGAGAACGCATCGTAATTGGCGCGGTTGTGCGCCGAGACTTGGGCAAAGGTCGTTTCGTCGTAACCGCCCGCATGTTGATCGCCCCGCCACGTATCAACCCCAAAACAGCGGGTGTCCGTCTTGTTTTCCGCCGCCGCCTGGCAAAACGCGAAGTAGCTTTCGCCACGATCAACCCCCAGCTCGACGAGTTTTCCCGGTTTCATCACGGCCACGAGGTCGTAGGCGAAATGCAGATGGGGGGTCCACGCGCCCACGCCGTAGATGCGCGGTTCGAAGTGACGCGAGGGCAAATCTGCGTGGATCATTTCCGTTCCCATTCGAGCAGGTCAGGATAGCTCGCCGCGTAAGGATGTCAGCGCGCAAAGCGGTGAAAGGGTCCGCCGGGAAAATCGCTAGAAATGCACGCCCGTGATCAGCCCGCGGGCCAGGACCAGAGAAAGATTGAAGAGAAGTTGGAGACCGACAAGGCCAACGCAGACTCTTCGCGTGCAGTGCCGCGAGAGCCACCAGACACCGAAGAAAAGCAAGATCCCGAGCAAGGGTTGATAACCGTGCAGGACGGGCAAGGCGGGACAGCTATAGACGGCCAGAATCAACAAGGCGGGACCGAGCAGGCCGTACCAGAGCCATGGACGTGGTTTCGGGAGTTCCGCGCACTGGGCCAGGGCGGGGTAGATCAGGACAAGGCCAACCACACCGGGCACGGAAAACAGCCAATAATTAAGAACCGCCCTGAAATCAAAAGGGTAGACCGTGAAAATCATCGACCCCGTCAGGTAGAATGAATTGTAGAGCCGAATCCAAACAAAGCTCATGGGGGAAGCCCAGGCCGCTTCAGTGCCCGGTCCAGCGAAATTCTGCATGACCAGATCGGAAGGGATCTGGAGGACAAATCGTGTCCAAACGATCCAGGGCGCGAGAATCAACCCAAAGACGAGAAGATAGATTACCGCAGAGGGCAGCCGGGATTTTTCCCGCCGCCACTGGGCCAGGTAAAACAGCGCGGCGCAGCCCGCGAAAACAATTGCATAGGGGTGACAATGATAGGCCAGGGCCAGCAAGGCAGCCACGGTGACCGGCCCGTGGCCGCTGCGGATGGAGGTCCAGGCGAGCAGGATAAAAAACCCAGCCATCGCTTTGGGCCACGTGTAAATAGTCTGGGCGATGAAATACGGATTGGTGACATAGAGAAGGCTGGCCAGTGGCAGAATGGAATTGGCGCCGAGGCTGGAGCAAAAAACAAAGAGCCCGAGGAGCATCAACGAGTTCAGGACCAAACCAACGACAGCGAACTGCTCGAAGTAATCGCCCGTATTCAATTTGGCTACATCCGGCCACTGGCGCCCAACATAATTGAAGGTCCCGAGCTGCGGATGATCGCGCGGCGCGCCCAGCGCTACTCGAAACGGCAAAGCAACGAGCGACATCAGGATCGTCCGGTTGCTCACCTCGTTGGCAGGCAGGATCGGCCTCTCCGTTTTGAATGAGACGCCGCGCAGAAAAAATTCCGCCACGGCGAAAGGAAAGTAGTTATCGGCCGGCAATGACGTGAGGTGCTGGACCTTTACGTTGGTGGTGGGAGTCTTGAAAACGTACATCCCATCGGGCAGAGGCTCTGGGAGCCGGACGTCCAGGTGAAGCAGCCCCAGACTCAACACCAGAAGCAGGCCCCACAAAGCTAACGCGAGTTTACTCGGCCTCGATAATTCCAGGGAAAGTTCCTGCACGACCCGCCGCGCGAGGAAGTAAACCGCGCTCGAGAGCGTCAGGGCGATCAAGATCGCGACAAATGCCCACCGCACTCCCGGAAAGGCAGCGATCGCGCAGCCAAGAAGAGCATGCAGGAGAACCCCCGCCGCGGCGCCATAACCAAACAGGTCGAGGCCGCGCAGTTTCGTTAGACAATGCAGCAGGGCCACACCGTTCGTCAGGATCGATGCAACCACCCACAGCAAGAGCAAGAATCCCGCGGCGAACGTCATCTGCGTCGATTTTCAATGACCGCGCGCAGGCAACAAGGATTTTCGCGAATCGTTAGACATGCAGGCTGGTTTAGTCCTCTATTGAACGGATCAAACAACGGTTTCCTAGATCCAACTCCGATCCGACGCTCCTCTGATGTTCGAGAAACTCCCGAGTCTCCTTGGTTTTACGCCGAGATTTCATACCGGCGGGCCGGCGCGATTTCATCTGCCGTTGCTCTACGACCTCGTGGCCAGCAAGAAACCGAGGTCGATCGTGACCCTGGGCTTTGGCGACGGCCAGGCTTTTTTCACTTTTTGCCAGGCTGCGCGCGAACGGAAGATCGAATGCCCATGTGTCGCCGTGCGCCGGGAACATCCCGGCGAGACCGGGGCCGATGATCTCGCCTGGCTTCAAGGCAAGGATTACGGAGACGAATTTTACGGCGACTTCACTCGCTTCCACAGTGGAACCAACGTGGCGGAGGAATTCGCCGATCAGAGCGTTGATCTAATCTTGTTCGACGACTGCGATTCGGGCGCCGGGCTTCGCGCCGATTTGTCCACCTGGGAGTCGAAACTTGCACCGGATGGATTGGTCCTCGTTCACGGCATCGCCTTGGAACGCGAGGACGATCCGAAGGCTGCCTGGCTTAATTGGACCGCATCCCGGTCCGCCGCGGAATTTCCGGATGGGATAGGACTCGGGATCACGTTGCAGTCGAAGGAACGTGAGGACCAGGAGCTTCTTTTCGAGCAGTTATTCGCCGGGCGCAAAGGTCTTTCCGAACTGGTGGAACTGTACCGGTTGGCGGCCGCCAGAATGGAGGCGCAAGTCCGGGCCGAGAAAGCCGAGCGCGCGCAGACTGCTCTCGAAGCGAGACAAATCTGGGTCGATTCGTTGCTGGCCGATCGCTGGAAGGTCCAGGAGATCATGGACCATCAGTCGCGCACGATTGACGCGCAGACGGAGCGGCTAAAACAATTCGATATTCTGCGCCGGGATCGCGCGAGAGCGCAACTCGTCATGGACGAGCAGGCGGAGCAGCTCAAGCATTGGGCGGCGAAAGCCCAGCGTTTTGAAGCAGAACGGGCGACGCTGAAGGCAGAGGTCAAAGAGCAAAAGCAGATCCTGAATGCGGCCAAAAAGGCGTGCCGAAAAAAGGGCCGTTGTTTCCAGGGGGCCGACCCTGCCGGAGAAAATAAGCGCCGTTCGATTTCGGAAAGAATTCTGCGGGAGATCAAGCGCGCGCCGCGCAATCTGCTCGGCCGGCGTGAGCCGGCTGAGGCCCCTCCGGCGCCGAAGGGGCGGGAATCGGAAGCGGCCGGAAGCGGAAAACCCGCCGACCGGTATGCCGCGTGGATCGAGGAACACGAACCGGACACGGCGGAGTTGGAGGGGCAAACGGCTGCGTCGCAAGGTTGGGTGACGAAGCCGAAGATCAGTTTGCTCGTCCCGGTTCTCAATGCACAGGCGAATTTTCTCGAGGAAATGTTCTCTTCCGTTGCGAAACAGACGTACCAGAACTGGGAACTCTGTGTGGTCGATGCCGGTTCGACGGATGCCGGGACACTTCAGGTCCTCGACAGTTGGGTCGGGCGCGACGGGCGGATCCGCTTCGAGCGGCTCGAAGCCAATCTGGGGATTGCGGCGAATACGAATCGCGCGCTGACGCTGGCGACCGGTGATTTCATCGCCTGTCTCGATCACGACGACCTGCTGGCGCCCTTCGCGTTGTATGAAATCGCCCGCGCCATTTCCGGCTCACCCGCAGCTGAAATCTTTTACAGCGACGAAGATCGCTGGAGCGAAAAAGGCGGACGGCACGCCCCGTTCTTTAAGCCGGAGTGGAGCCCTGAGCTTCTTTATTCGAGCATGTATCTCGGCCACCTTACGGCGTACCGGAGGGACCTGGTCGACGCGCTCGGCGGCTTCCGGACAGAGTTCGATCTATCCCAGGATTACGATTTCGCGTTGCGCGCGACAGAGCGGGCGCAAGCCGTCTGCCACGTGCCGGGCGTCCTCTACCATTGGCGCGAACATCCAGGATCAGGGTCCGCCGGGGGGAAGCCGGAAGCGCGCAAGACGAATCTGGCCGCCCTGGCCGACGCCATGGAACGCCGCGGTCTGGCGGCCGAGATCATCGAATACCCGGCGGCAAATCGCGCCCGGCTAAAGATTTTGGAATGGCCGAAAGTCTCAATCGTTATCCCGACCGACTCGGCGGAGCGCGCGCGACTTGCCGTGGAGCAATTGCCGCGAATGACGTCCTATTCCAATTACGAAATCGTGATCGTCACCAACAGCGGGCTGGCGGACGTGCTGGAACTCGTGGCGCCGAAAGAGGCCGGTTTCCGTTTCGTTCGTTACGACAAGCCCTTCAATTTTTCAGACAAATGCAACCTCGGCGCGCAAGCCGCGACCGGCACGCGCCTCATCTTTTTTAACGACGATGTCGAGAGCGGCCAGCGCGATTGGATCCAGAACCTGATCGAGCCGCTCGAAAACCCGGAGGTGGGCGCGGTTGCGCCGAAATTGCTTTACGCGACTGGGAAAATCCAGCACGCGGGGTTGGTCACGGGCGTGCGCGGGCTGGTCGGCACCGCCTGCCATGAATGGCCGGCAGATTCGGTCGATTACACGAATCTCGCCCAATCAATGCGCGATGTCTCCGCCTTGTCCGCCGCCTGCCTCGCCATGCGCCGGGACGATTTTTTTCGGGTAGGCGAATTTGATGCGGTGAACACGCCTATCGCCCATTCGGACCTCGACCTCTGTTTCAAGGTTCGCGAGGCCGGGTTGCGGTGCGTTTACACGCCATTCGTGACCATGACGCACCGCGGACATGTCTCGATCGGGGCGGCCCAACACGAGGAAAAGGAGCCGCCGCGCGAGAAGGCGTCGGTTTACTTGCTGCAGCGCTGGGCCGGCTATACCTGCAACGATCCCTATTTTCCAGATTACATGCGCGACTGGTTGTATGCGGATTCTCCCACGCCGATGCGGATGTGGGGCCAAAACCAGTCGGAAGCGAGTCCTGACAACCTCGACCTTCTTTTTGTTTCGCACGATCTGAGCTGGAGCGGCGCTCCCCTGATTTTGTTGCACATGGCGAAATGGTGCAAGGAACAGGGCATTTTTGTGGCAGTGATGTCTCCCGAAGACGGTCCGCTGCGGGAAGAATTTTTCAAAGCGGGCATTCCCCTGCTGGTGGATCCGCTGATCACGACCGGCCATCCATCGTTTACGGCGTTTGCCCGGGAGTTTGATTGCGTGATCGCGAGCACGATCTTCGGGGCGCCCATTGTTCGTGCCGTTAAATCAGCCGGCATTCCTCACCTTTGGTGGATCCACGAGGGGCGGGTCGCGCAACATTACCTGGACACGGATCCTGCCTTACGCGGAACGCTGGGAATGGCTGATCTGATTGTCACTCCCGACACGCGCAGTTCCCTGGTCTATCAACCTTATGCGGACCGGCCGGTGCGCGTCATGTCCTACGGCATTCCTGATCCACTGGCGAAGCTTGAGCCGGCCGTTCAGCGCCAGACGGGCCCCCTCAAATTCCTGTTGCTCGGCACGATTGAGCAGCGCAAGGGACAACAAGTCTTTCTCGAAGCGCTGAAGAACCTTCCCGAGGATGTTTTAAAGAACGCTCATTTTCAGATCATCGGCAGACCGCATGATCCCGCCATCACGAGCGAAGTCATCGCGGCCGCGAAGGACTCTTCTTATCTGACTTATGGGGAGGGCGTCTCTCCTGCGGAAGCTCTCGCACTGATCTGGGATACGGATGTGATGGTCTGCGCCTCCTGGGATGAAACAGGCCCCCTGATTCTGATGGAGGCACTCGCTCTGGGAAAAGTAATTCTCAGCACCGCCGTAGGTGCGGTGGCGGAAATCCTCTCGGCCGAGGAAGATGGATTATTTTTCACACCCGGAGACGCGACGGCCTTGTCCGCGGCGATCCAGCGCCTTGTTCGCGAACCCGATCTGGTCAAGCGGTTGGGAAGGAATTCGCGGAAGGCGTACGAGAAATATTTCACCTTCAATCGTTTCGGCGGAAGTTTTGTGGAAGCATTGAGGGAAGTAATTTCCGCACGAAAAATCGACGTTGGCGCCAGCAAAGAGCCTGCTGCCTGAGTCGCTAATGGCGGGATGGACCTCAATCGAGTGAACGGAAATCGGCCTCGAGTCCTCTTCTTTTCGCACGAGACGACATTGAGCGGCGCTCCGATGCAGCTGCTCCATCTCCTCCCGTGGCTGCGTGATCGCGGTTGGGCGGTTACGATGGCGGCCCCCGAGGCCGGGCCGATTTCCGATCTGCTGGCAGCAGAAGGAGTTGAGACCGTGATCGATGGGACCCTGCTGACCGACCCTTCGCAAACCCGTTTACGAGAAATCTGCGCCGAATTCGGTGTCGTGGTCGCGAACACGATTGTCTCGTGGCCGGCCGTGCGCGCGGCCTCCCAGCTGAAGGTGCCGGTAATTTGGTATTTGCACGAGACCCTGGTCGCGATCCGGCTGATGGGGCTGATCCCGGAAATTCAGCCAACCTTGCGAATGGCGGACCTGCTCGTTACGCCGACGCGGCGAACGGCGGAAATCTACCAAGACTTGACCGACAGGCCGGTGGCCGTCGTGCCCTACGGGATTCCCGCCCCGCCCCAGGTTACGCTCCAGGAGAAAGGCCGCGGGGGCACTTTTGTTACGTTAGGAAGCTTCGAGCCGCGCAAGGGTCAGGATGTCCTGCTCGAGGCGATCGGCCTTTTCAATCAATCGCATCCCGGCGAGGGCTCCTTCAAGATGGCGGGGCGCGTGTTGGAGCCCGCCTTCTTCGAAAAACTTCAGGCCCGCGCATCCGGTTTTCAAAATGTGGAGCTGATCAGCGCGCTCGATCATTCCGAAGCGACGGCCCTCCTCAATGAAGCGGATGTTCTTGTCTCGCCGTCGCGCGATGAGACGATGCCGATTGCCATCCTGGAGGCGATGGGCCTGGGCAAAACCGTCGTCAGCACGAACGTCGGCGGTGTTTGCGAGTGGATTTACGACGGAATGAACGGTTTGATCGTGCCCCCGGAAAACCCACCAGAACTCGCGGCCGCCCTGACTCGATGTGCGACCGATCCAAAATTATTGGCGCAATTGGGCGCAACTGCCCGCCGCACTTTCGACCATCATTTTACGCTTGAGCGTTTTGGAACGCGGTTCGCTGAGTTGATAGAATCGGTCGCTCAACGGGAAATTGGGCGGCGCTCCGTGGCGTCAATTAGCTATGAGGATTGGATTGCGCGATTTGACACCACGAGCCCGAGCGATCGGGCGGCCCTCCGCCGCCGCGTCCGCGCGATCCAAAGGCAGCCGCTCATTTCTGTCATTCTTCCCGTCTATGATCCTGATCTAGAGGTTCTCGCGGCCGCCATTGAATCGGTCGAGCGGCAGCTCTACGACCGTTGGGAACTTTGCATTGCCGATGATGCTTCGACGGATCCACGCGTGCGGCCTTTCCTTGAGGAGAAAGGACGTGGCGATGCCCGCATTAAAGTAACGTTTCGCGAGAAGAATGGTCACATTTCCGCGTGTTCGAACTCCGCGATCGAACTTGCCACCGGAGAGTGGTGCGCGCTTCTCGATCAAGACGATGCTTTCGCCGAAAGTGCGCTGGCGTTTGCCGCGCTCGAGATCGACCGCTACCCGGAGGCCGGCCTGATCTATTCGGACGAAGACAAGATTGACGCGAGTGGCGTTCGGTCGAATCCATTTTTCAAACCGGATTGGAACCCGGAACTCTTCCTCGGGCAGAACTTCATCAATCATCTCGGGGTTTACCGGACCGCGCTTTTGCGCGCGATCGGCGGCTTCCGCGAAGGGTTCGAGGGCTCGCAGGATTACGATCTTGCCTTGCGCTGCGTCGAAAATCTGGAACCGGCGCAGGTCCGGCATATCCCGCGAATTCTTTACCATTGGCGCGCGGTTGCCGGAAGCCTCGCCGCCGTCGCGGACGCGAAACCATATGCAAAGGCAGCCGCCCGCCGCGCGATCGGCGATCATCTGCGGCGGCAGGAGATTGCGGGCCGCGTGGAGGCGTGCCCGGAAAATGTGGAATCGCATCGGGTCGTTTACGCGGTTCCAGAGCCGTCCCCGAAAGTCTCAATTGTCATTCCGATGCGCGACCGGGTCGAGCTCATCGAGCGGTGCGTCGCGAGCATTCGCGAGGGAACGGATTATCCCTCCTTCGAATTTGTCATTGTCGATAACGGCTCAACCGAGCCGGCCACGCTGGAATTCTTGCGCGCGCTCCAGGAAGGAACCGGAGCGCGGATTGTGCGCGACGATGCGCCCTTTAATTTCAGCCGCCTGATCAATCGCGGCGCCGCCGCGGCCGAGGGAGCGGTGCTCGCTTTTCTCAACAACGACATTGAAGCAGACGAGCCCGGGTGGCTGCGGGAAATGGTGAGCCACGCCGTGCGGCCGGGCGCCGGCGCGGTCGGCGCGAGGCTTTGGTTTCCGGACGGGACATTGCAGCATGGCGGCGTGATCCTCGGTCTCGGCGGGGTCGCGGGACACCCGTTCGCTCGCGTCCCGCGTGGTCATGCGGGTTATTTTAACCGCACCTATTTGCAGCAGAACTGCTCGGCGGTGACCGGCGCCTGCATGCTCGTGCGGCGAGAGGTTTTCGAGGAGGCCGGGGGGTTCGATGAAATCAATCTCGGGATCAGTTTCAACGACGTGGACTTTTGCCTGCGGCTGAGAGCCGCGGGTCTGCAAAACGTTTGGACCCCCTACGCAAATCTGGTTCATCACGAGTCTGCTTCCCGCGGCCATCAACGGACGCGGGAGGAGCAGGCCCAATTCGTCCGCGAAGCGGCCTACATGCAACGGAAGTGGGGTTTCGAGCTGCTGCACGACCCGCTTTACAACCCTAACTTGTCTTTGAATCTGCCGGGCTTCGAACTCGCTGTTCCGCCCCGGCTGCCGGAGTTTTCAACGAACGGCCAAGCCTCGGTCGCATTCGCCAAACGGGCGGCGTCGATGGAACGCAGCGCCGCGGGATGAGGTCATTTCTTTGTTTTCAGCCGGAGTTTTTTTCTGACCTCGCCGAGTGATGGGACATCGCGGCTGTATTCGCTGGGCAATTCGTTCACGAAACCGGGCCACGCCAGGAATTCCAGACTTGTTCCGGGCGGCACGAGGAGGTCCGCTCGCAAGAGGGGCTCAAACAACTTCAGGTCCCAGCCGTCAAATTCCTGGGTCAACGCGCCGAGCGGCACATTGGGAATCGGCAGATTCGCTTTCCGGCATTCGCGAGCCATGGCCAGGACTGATTGCCAGGCGTGAGCGTGAGAAATCATCGAGTTCGGCGTCACCTCTGGATAGACGTGCCGGACGTAATGCAGATTGCCGGTGATCGCGCAAACCGCCAGGGTCATGTTTAGAAACGCGGCGAAAAGAATGGGCCCGGAAGCCAAAAGAAAAAGAAATTCGGACATCACTCCCGCCAGGGCGAACGCGCCCGGGATGAGGTGACGGGAGCCGGTCAGGTAACCCGCGAATCCTTCAGGGGATGGCTCTCGCCCCTCCCGGGTCGCGGTCAGGGCAATAATCGTCAAGAACAGGATCGAGGCGAAAGTCCGAAGGATGAACCTGGTCTGGTTCCACGCCGTTGGTTCTCTGCGGACGCGAAAAAAAGCGGAACTAACGAGAAGACCAAAGCCCAGGAGGATCGCCAAACCATAGGGCCAGTCTTGGGCGATTTGCTCCGCATTCAGTGTGGGCAGGTTGGCGCTGAAGAGACTGCGCGCCGTGGCCAGGGCAAAGTTGGAAATGAAACCAAGCGACGCCACCACAAAGGAGGTCGGTTGCCAGGCTGGCGCTATCGGAATGTCTCCTTTCCAATAAAATCTGAGTGCGAGTGCGGTGTGGAGCCCCGTTAAGGCGATCATGCTCAAGAGGGGAAGAATTACCTTCGGGGAACTTGAGGAGGCGCTCTCCCGAGTCCCAACCCAGATGCCGGCCAGCGCGGCGGCCGTGGCTCCCACGGTCGCCAGCCCCAGGCCGATAAAATGGAGCGAGGCATAGGCGGTGCCCGCGGCGAGCCAGGGCCACAGCTTTTCCGCGGGACGGCGCACCATTTGAATCAGACTCATCCAGGCAATGACAGTGCAAAGGAGCCAGAAGAGTTGCAGGATCATGAAGGGCCACGCCACGAAGTATCGCATCTGCGCCTGAAAGATCAGGACCGTGGTCAGGCCCGCAGCGCAAAGGTTGGCTTTGATGCTCGACAACCGGAAACCGGACCCGCTTTTGCGGACGAACAGAAAGACCATGGTGGCGAGCACCGCCAGCACCGTGATCTGGCGCCACTTCCAGAACCCGGCGTTCGTGCCCACCAGCCTGGCCGTCATGAACTCGGCTAGAAAAGCAAAGGGTGTGTAATGTCCTCGGAAGCTCGTGCGCGAAAGAACTTTTTCGAAGTCGTGTCGAGGGGCGGGAGCGGAGTGCGAAAGGAACAAGTACCATCCGCTCTCGGCGCGCAGAAAATTACTTTGAGTGTGGCGATAGACGACCGCCGTCAGGATCCACCAGGCAAGAAATATCCCGATGAAGGCCAGGGCCCTTAAAGACCAATTCCTCGACCCGCCTCCTTGTGGTTCATCGCCCAGCATGAGCTCAAAGAATCTTCGCACGGAGGAGACGGCAAGAGAAACAGAGCCGGTTCCTATTTGCAAGGCGCGTCCCGGCGAGCCCCGGAAAACCGTCTTGCTTTTCACGGGCCAGCTTCAATCCTGACTTGGATGCGCAAGACCAAGATCATCTGCACCCTCGGCCCGGCCACGGAAAGGTCGGAGACGCTGCGGGGATTGCTGGAGGCGGGGGCGGATGTCTTCCGGCTCAACATGAGCCACGCCAAGCACGATTGGGTGCGCGAGATCGTGCCGCGCGTCCGGCGCATCGCGGCGGAAATTCGACGGCCCGTGGCCATTCTGCTCGATACGCAGGGGCCGGCGATTCGGACGGGGGAGTTGAAGTCGAATTTGGAATTGAAGCCCGGCGACATTCTCGAATTCACCGTGCGCGGCGCGAAGAGCGAGGAGAAATATTCCGTCGACGTAAACTACGAAGGGCTGGTCGATGACATTTCCGTCGGCGACGTGGTCCTGGTCGACAACGGCGTCATGCGGCTGCTCGTCCTGGGGAAAAAGCGCAACCGCATTCGGTGCAAAGTGCTGACGCCGGGCACGCTTGGTTCCCGCCGGCACATCAATTTGCCGGGCGTGCGGGTGAACCTGCCGCCATTGACCCAAAAGGATCTCGAAGACATCGCGCTTGGGGTGGAGCTGAAAGTCGATTTCGTGGCGCTCAGTTTTGCCCGAAAGAAAAGCGACCTGCAGGAGCTGCGGCGTGTTTTGAAAAAAGCGAAAAGCACCGCGCAGATCGTGGCGAAAATTGAGGATCAATCCGCCGTGCGCCTGATCGATGAGATGATCGAGACGGCCGACGTGGTCATGATCGCGCGCGGCGATCTCGGCATCGAAATGCCGATGGAAGAATTGCCGATCATCCAGCGCAAGATCGTGAAGAACTGCCTGCGCCTCGGGAAGCCCGTCATCGTCGCCACCCACATGCTGGAGTCGATGATCGGGAATCCGGTGCCGACGCGGGCGGAAATTACGGACGTGGCCAACGCCGTTTTCGAGCAGGCGGACGCGATCATGCTGAGCGGTGAAACTTCGACGGGGCGGTATCCGGTGGAATGCGTAAAGGTCTTCGATCGCGTGGCGCGGCGAACGGAGCGAAGTGGCGGGGCCGGTTACGCCAGAGACGCGATCCTGGAGGACAGGCGGCAGAAAATGGTGGCTTCGGCGGTCTTCCTGGCCAATTCATTGCCGCGCGCGAAGCTCGTGGTCTTCACCCATCACGGCACGATGGCGCGGCACGTTTCCAATTTGCGGCCGGAAAACGCGCCGATCTTTGCTTTCACTTCGAGCGAAGTGGTCTTTCGGCAGATCGTGCTTTGCTGGGGGACTCACCCCGTCATGCTGGAGTTCGCGGACGATCCGAATGTCACGATCGAGACCGCGCTCAGGTATCTCTGCCAGGCGCGGCTGGCCGAATCCGGCGACAACCTCATCGTTTTGACCGACATGGTGGCCGGCGGCGATAAGGTTGATTGCGTCCAGTTGCGGGTGGCTGAGTGACAAGGAGCGGCGGTTTACAAACCGCCGTATTGGAATCGTCGGCGGTCTAGAGACCGCCGCTCCTTGAAAACCAAAAACGCGCGGAGGTTTCCCATCCGCGCGTTTCGTGAATTCTCAGCCGTTCGTTAAGCTTCGACCGGCAACTCCACATCTACCGGGCGCTCCTTCTTGCTCAGGGCACGGCGCAATTTCGAGAGCGCGATATTCTGCAACTGGCGAATCCGTTCGCGGGTGACGCCAAATTTCTTGCCGACTTCCTCGAGGGTCTTGGGTTTGCCGCCGTCGAGACCGAACCGGGAGAAAATGATCTTGCGCTCGCGATCGTCCAGCACATCGAGCAATCCGCCGACTTCGTTCCGCAGATTCTTGTCGCGGAGCAATTCGAACGGCGTCTGCGCTTCTTCGTCGCCGACGATCTCGCCGAATTCGGTCGAATCGTCATCGCTGATCGGCGCATCCAGCGAGGCCGGACGAATCGACACGGTCTTGAGCTGCGAAACTTTTCCGCTCGCAATGCCGATCTCTTCGCCGAGCTCGTCATCGGTCGGTTCGCGGCCGAGTTCCTCGCTCATTTGAAGCGAGACGCGGCGCATCTTCGAGATTTTGTCCACCAGATGAACCGGCAGGCGGATCGTCTTGCTCTGGTTCGCCAGGGCTCGCTTGATCGATTGCTTGATCCACCACGCCGCGTAGGTGCTCAATTTTCCGCCCTTGGCGGGATCGAAACGCTCTACGGCCTTCATCAGGCCGATGTTGCCCTCGGAAATGAGGTCCAGCAGCGGGAGGCCCAGGTTTGCGTAGTCGTGCGCGATCTTGACCACAAGCCGCAAATTCGAACGAATCATGAGGGCGCGCGCCTCGCGGTCGCCCTTCTTGATCTTCGCGGCGAGTTCGATCTCCTGATCGGGAGTCAGGAGCGGGATTTGCCCGATCTCTCGCAGGTAAATCTTTATGCCAGTATCGCTATCTTCAGCAGCCATATAACTTTTCATCGAAAGGGTGAGGGGGACCCGCCTTGGTTTTTCCCGTCGCTACACTTGGGAGAGGCGCGTCGATTTCTCGTTTTAACATTTCCTCAAGTAGTTAACAACGTTAAAGATCGCAATTCTGACATTATTTGGACGGGTCTTGTTCAATATTTATGCGATTTGCCCCTAAACCGCTCAGGACAAGCGTTTAAGGCCCGAGCGATCGTTTTTTTAGAATTCGCAGGATTGACGCGGCCGGATCACGCCGAATAGGCTGATTTTCGCACTGGAATTACCGTGTCATTCCGGTGCTTCACACGTTCCCCCTCGTCGATGCTGGCAAAGATTTACTCCGCGGCGGTCTATGGCGTCGATGCCTATGAAGTCGAAATCGAAGTCAACGGCGCCCGAGGCGACCCGCACATTATCATCGTGGGGTTGCCCGACGCCGCGGTAAAGGAGAGCCGCGACCGCGTCACGACGGCCATCAGCAACAGCGGTTATTATTGGCCGCGGGGGCGAACGACGATCAATCTCGCGCCAGCCGACATCAAGAAGGAAGGACCAAGCTTCGACCTCCCGATTGCGCTCGGCATGATCGCGGTCAGCGAGGAGCTGGATAGCGCTCTCTTCGAGAGATTCAGCTTCGTTGGGGAGCTGGCGTTGAATGGCGCCGTCCGCCCCGTGAAAGGCGTGCTGCCGGTGGCGCTCGAAGCGCGCCGGCAGGGCAAGGAGGCCATTTTCGTTCCGGCTAGTAACGCACACGAAGCCGCCATGGTGGAAGGAATCCAGGTCTATGGCGTCCAAAACCTGCGGGAAACTTTCCAGTTCATCCGGGGCGAATCCCTGATCGCACCGACTTATGGCGATCTCACTTCCTTTTTCGCGACGCACAAAAATTACGAGGTCGATTTCAGCGATGTGAAAGGCCAGGGCCACGTCAAGCGCGCGATTGAAGTGGCCGTCGCGGGCGGGCACAACCTGCTCATGATCGGGCCGCCCGGCTCCGGCAAGTCGATGTTATCGAAACGGATCGCTACGATCATGCCGCCGATGTCGCTCGAGGAAGCGATCGAGAGCACCAAGATCCACAGCATTTCCGGAATGCTGAGTGGCGAACAAGCCTTCGTCTCCACCCGGCCGTTTCGCTCTCCGCACCACACCATCTCGGACGTCGGTTTGCTCGGTGGCTCCGCCATTCCGCAGCCCGGCGAAGTGAGCCTGGCGCATCACGGTGTGCTCTTTCTCGATGAACTTCCTGAGTTCAAACGCTCCACCCTCGAAGTGATGCGCCAGCCCCTCGAGGACGGAAAAGTCACCGTCTCCCGCGCCGCCGGCAGCGTGACCTTCCCCTCCGAGTTCATGCTTGTCGCCGCGATGAACCCGTGTCCTTGCGGATACTTCGGCGATTTGAAACGCGAATGCCGCTGCGGTCCCGTCCAGGTGCAACGTTATCGCCAGCGCATCTCCGGCCCGCTCCTCGATCGCATCGATCTTCACATCGAAGTCCCCGCCGTCGAATACCGCGACATCTCGAGCACCCGAACCGAAGAAGCTTCCGCCCCAATTCGCGACCGCGTCCAACGCGCCCGCGAAAAACAGCACGCCCGTTTTCACTCCGACAAAAAGGTCAACTGCAACGCCCGCATGGGCCCGCGCCAGATCAAGCAACACTGCCACCTCACCGACGAATCCCAGGAGCTGATTCGCGTCGCCATGACCGAACTGAATCTCAGCGCCCGCGCCTACGATCGCATCCTGAAAGTCTCGCGCACGGTCGCCGATTTGGAATCGAGCGACGGAATCACCACCCAGCATGTGAGCGAAGCGATCCAATATCGCACTTTCGACCGCACGTTGTGGGTCTAGGTTAAACAAGAAGCCACTTGCTGGGTGAACAAGCTGTATTGCACTGGTCATTGGCCACTGCTTTCCGAAGCCGCGAGACAACGGAAACGCAGCGAATGGGCCTCTGATATGAAAGGCAAAGACTTTGTTGGGATACGACAACAACGCGTCGAAGGATATTATTTCTGCCCTCACAGCAATCAAGGCTCGGGAAAGTGATATACGTGACTCACGTATGTCAGTATGTGCTTGCGTCGGTCACGAAATTCGAGGGCGGCAGGCTTGCCTCTGCCTCTCGGTTCATATACGTGGATCACGTATATGAGTGCTAAACCCGGAGGTGTTCAATGAGCTGTCGCTTGCGTCCGCCGGCCGGGCGAAAGGGGAGGCGGATGTCGGTCCCTGTAACGTTCGGCGAGCGGCTTTACGAATGGCGAAAAAAGAATGACTTCTCGCAGAGCGAAGCAGCCTTAAAGGTGCGGATATCGACATGAACGTTGCACGAGTGGGAACAGGATCGAGCGCGGCCCAGACATCTCGCGTTGAACGCGCTTGAGACATTGATCAAATCGCAGGTCTTTTGATTCGCGTATACGTGAATCACGTATGTGCGTTGACGAACGGCGCGGCGGGAGAACCAGGGATGGTGAGCTGCGCAGCGGGGCTCAACAGTCGATGGTAACCGAACTAGACGTGAGGGCGCGGGCCTACGACCGCATTTAGAAAGTGTCCCGCACCCCCGCCGATCTTCACTCGAACGATAGATCACTACCGAACACGTGAGCGAAGCGATCCAATATCGCACCTTCGATCGCACACTCTGGGTGTAGTCCTAGTCACTCCCGCTTTCTGCCATTCGATTCAACTCCGCCAACGTTTTGTCGCACCACTGGAGAAGCGCCCGGCTGACGTGTTGTCCGTAGCGCACGGTCATCAACCAATAGGGCGCGTTCGAATTATCGGCATACTCACGCGTGATCTCCTTTTCCACCGCCCCATACTTCTGAAGCAGCCCGCGCTGCATCTCCCTGAATTGCTCGACGTGAGCGATGTTGTTTTTTGGCGCAATCTCCTCACCGAAGAACAATTTCAGGAGAAACTCGTCGCGCTGGATCTTCGGGGCGAACCCTTGGCGCAGCCAGCGTCGCAACTCTTTGCGGCCGCTCGCCGTCAGAGAGTAAACGTGGCGATCGGGCCTGCCTTCTTCGCTCTCGACGGTTCTGGTGACTAACTTTTCGGCAATCAGATTCCTCAGCACTGGGTAAATCTGTCCGTAACTTTCCGTCCAAAAATTACTGATGCTCTTCTCGACCTCCTTCTTGATATCGTAACCGGACATCGGCTCGATGCTGAGCATCCCCAGAATTGCATATTTGCTTTTCACCTCTCTCATAAGAATTGACCAAATATATCTGAATGATATATACCTTCAGGATATGGATAGCAATCGTGGATCCTCGGTCAGCCTCTATCGGGAAAAGGAAGGGTGAAATGGACGGCATCTTCCAGGCGGCCCTCATCATCCACATTCTCTTTGGCAGCGTCGCTTTGTTCGTCGCCCCGGCGGCGATGGTGACAAGCAAAGGCGGCCTTTGGCACCGGCGCTGGGGCAAGTTCTTCTTTTGGGCGATCACAGGAGTGGCGATCACGGCTGTCGTCATGTCGCTCATCCGATCCGGGTTGTTTTTCCTTCTCGTCGCATTGTTCAGCTTCTATCTGGCCTTTACCGGGTATCGCGTTTTGTACCGCAAGACTCCGCAGCAGCGCGCTACTCAAGGCGACTGGATCGCGGTTTCAGCGATGCTCGCCGGCAGCGTCGCGTTGCTCGCCTACGGTGCGTATTTGATGCTGACCTCGAGCTTCGGGATGGTCGCCCTGGTCTTCGGAGCGCTGGGTCTTCTCTTCGCGATCAGGGACATCCACGAGTTTCGTCATTTCCCGGCGGACAAACAGGCGTGGTGGTACAGCCATATGACGAGAATGCTCGCCGCCTACATCGCGACGGTAACGGCGTTTTCCGTCGTGAACTTTCGCTTCCTGCCACCGCTTACGCGCTGGCTCTGGGCGACGGTCGTCGGAACAGCAGGCATCATTATTTGGACGCGGTATTATCGAAAGAAGTTTGATCGTCGCCCCACTGAGACGGCTGTCTCAGATTTGGGCACCGTATCGCCGCGGTAGCATTGCGGGCCGTTACGCTCGGCGGCCTTTGTTATCATCGAGTGGGTCAATTGGCCCGCTGGCCGTGTTGAACTCGCGGGCAAGAAGACCAACCGCAGATTATCTTTCAGTTCGGCGAGCGGGAGGTCCCAGCTGCCTGTGGTCGATGTTCTTGCTTCTGATATCCTTCCGATTCATCCTCCGCCTGCATGACCCCCGCCGAGCAAGGGCAGTTTCGTTCGCCGCGCATCTTCATCAGCTATAGCCAGCACGATCCAGCGCAGCACTCGCGTCGTGTGCGCGAGTTCGCACAGGCATTGGCTGACGATGGATTGGATGTCGAGCTTGACCAATATCATCAGAATGAACCCGTCGATTGGCCGCGTTGGTGTGAGGAACGTCTGCGCAAGGAAAACTCTGACTTCGTTCTCATGATTTGCAGTGCGGAATACAAAAACCGCATCGAAAACCGCGTTCCGGCCGACAAGGGACGTGGAGTTTTTTGGGAAGGCAGCATTATCGATGACTACCTCTATGAAGCGAAGGCTAACGAGCGCTTTATCCCGATCCTTCTCGACAATGAGAGCGAGGAGTCTCTCCCGCGAATCGTCCGCGGCTGGACGTGGTTCAAAGTCTCTGGCTTCGGCATCGCGAGCGGGGAGGTCGGGTACACAAACCTCTACCGGCTGCTCACTACGCAACCTGGTGTCGTTAAGCCCATGCTCGGAGAACGGAAAGTCCTTTCGCCTGACCTGCCTTCGCGCCCGCCATCATCTGAATCGGCAGCTAAGCCCACAAACCTACCATATCCTTCCCTTGGCCCCCTCTTCAAAGGCCGCGAGGACTTTCTCAACGGAATTCGTGCCGGCTTTGCTGGTGATCTCGGACGCGCACAGGCGATCAGCGCGCGCCAAGCAGTTCACGGACTGGGTGGCATCGGCAAGACGCGGGCGGCGGTTGAATATGCCTGGCGCTTCGCTACCGAGTACACGGCCCTGCTCTTTGTCTCAGCAGAGACGCCGCTCGACTTTCGCGCAAACATTGCTGCTCTCGGCCCGATTCTGAAAATTGCCGAGGGCGTTACAGATGACACGCTCCGCTTCACAGCGACCATCGATTGGCTGCGCGATCCCCGACACCGAGGCTGGCTACTCATCGTGGACAATCTTGACACGCCGGAAGCTGCCGAGGAAGCCGGGAAAAACATCGCCACGCTCGAAAGTGGCCACGTTCTAATTACGGGTCGCTTGAGCGAATGGCCGGCGTTTGTCGAATCCCGCCCTCTTGATGTTCTCGATCCCGACGCCGCCACAGAATTCCTCCTCGCTCGCACCGCGGACAAACGCCAGCCCCACGACAACGACGCGGCAGAAGCGCGCTCTCTGGCGGGCGAACTCGGTGGTCTCGCCCTCGCGCTGGAACAAGCAGCGGCGTTTATCCGCCGCCACGCTTTGAGTTTCTCGGACTATTTTCAACGCTGGCGTGCAGCCGACCAACGAGTTCGGCTATGGCATGACGCTCGTACGATGCAATACGAACGTCCTCTCGCCGCTACTTGGCAGACGACCATTGATCTACTTTCAGACTCCGCACGGTCGCTCCTCCATCTACTTGCTTGGATGGCACCAGAGCCGTTTCCTCGGCTGCTTTTCGATTACGACTCCGCGCCAACGAACCTGCGACATTTGTTCCGGAGTAGAGAAGCGCCCCGAAAGATTTTGCGCGCACTTTCGGAGGATACGGAAGCGGAGCCAGAAGAGGCCTTTGCTATGCTGCGCGACTTTTCGCTGCTCCTGCCTGCAAAAGAAGTCGAGTTTGCGAATGAGGGTTATCTTCATCGAGTTGTGTCTCTGATTGCGCGTGAACGGCAGACTGTCGAGGAGCAAAGCATCTCGCTACGTGGCGCATTGGAGCTACTAGATGCCGGCACCGTGGGCGACCCAGGGGATGTCCGCTTCTGGCCGCTCTTGGACGTTGTGCGGCCGCACCTCCGCGCTTTGGTGGGGTTCGCAGATGAGCACGGGATTGCGGAGCCGACGGCGCGATTGATGAACACACTCGCAATGCTCCTGACAGCTAAGGCGCAGCACGCTGAGGCGGAACCGTTATTTCGTCGAGCACTTTCGATTAATGAGAAGACATTCGGACCAGAGCATCCCGACGTCGCTCGCGACCTCAATAACCTTGCTTACTTATTGCAGGCGACAAGCCGGCCTGCGGAGGCGGAGCCGTTGATGTCACGTGTAGTGGAGATTAAGGAGAAAGCATTTGGACCCAACGATCCCCAGGTTGCGACGGCTCTCAATAATCTCGCCGCATTTTTGCAAAATTCCAACCGCCATGGGGAGGCCGAGCCGTTGTGCCGCCGGGCGCTGGAAATCCGTGAAAAGGCATTCGGCTCGGAAGATGCCTCAGTAGGTGTGACTCTTAATAATCTCGGCCAATTATTTCGGGCCACGAACCGACTGGAAGAAGCAGAGTCATGTATGTCTCGTTCTATTGCGATTTTCGAAAAGGTGTTTGGTTCCGAGCACCCGAAGGTTGGCACAGCAGTAAATAATCTCGCTTTGCTGTTGCAGGTCACCAATCGGCTGGAGGAGGCCGAAGCATTATTTCGCCGTGCGTTGTCGATCGACGAGAAAAGTCTTGGTGCCGAGCATCCCGACGTCGCTATCGACCTCAACAACCTTGCGAAGTTGTTGGAGGCCACCGGCCGATTTGCCGAGGCGGAGCCATTGATGCGACGGCACTTGGTGATTTTCTTGAAGGTTACCCGCAACAGTGGGCATCTGCATCCACATATGCAGGCTGCCTGCCGCAACTATATCAGTCTCTTGGATGAGATGAGCTTTTCGGTTGAGCAGATGCAGAAGCACTTGGCAAGCGTAGGGAGCGATGCGGGGTTCCATGAGGAAGGTTTCCGCCAATTGTTATCGCGTCTCTTGGCGGATTGAGCGGAATGTTCGATTTGGCAACCACGCGGATCGTTCTCGTTTCACGAAATCAAGTGTCTGCCACGCAAACCTGGTTGATTGACAGCGCGGGCGAAACGCGGTTCATCAGTTAATTGATGAGCAGGATCCTGATCGCGGACGACCAGAACGATGTGCTGGAGGCGTTGCGCATTTTGCTCAAGGGGGAAGGGCATCAGACGGACGCGGTGACTTCGCTGGCGGGGGTGTTTCAGGCGCTCGAGAAGAAGGATTACGCGCTGTTGATCATGGATCTGAATTACACGCGGGACACGACTTCGGGGCAGGAAGGTCTCGAGGTGATTCCGAAGATTCAGGCGCTCGATAATACGCTGCCGATCGTGGTGATGACGGCGTGGGCGACGATCGATCTGGCGGTGGAGGCGATGAAGCGGGGAGCGCGGGATTTTATTCCGAAGCCCTGGGATAACGACCGGCTGCTCGCGATCGTCCGGACGCAGATCGAGCTGGCGGGGGCGCTGCGGAAAGGGCGGCGGCTGGAGGCGGCGAATCAACTTTTGCGGGGCAATGCGCCAAATCTGATCGCGGAGTCGCCGCGGATGCGGCCGGTGCTGGAGCTGATCTCACGCGTGGCGCCGTCGGACGCGAACGTACTGATTACGGGGGAGAACGGGACGGGGAAAGGACTGGTCGCGCGCGCGCTGCATGCGTTGTCGCAGCGGTCCTTGCATAGCATGATCACCGTGAACATGGGGGGACTCTCGGAGGGGATTTTCGAGAGTGAGTTGTTCGGGCATGTGAAGGGGGCGTTCACGGATGCGAAGACGGATCGGGCCGGGCGGTTCGAGCTGGCGGACGAGAGCACGCTCTTCATGGATGAGATCGCGAACGTGCCGATGAATCAGCAGGCGAAGTTGCTCCGCATGATCGAGACGGGCGAGTTCGAGCGGGTCGGATCGTCGAAGACGCAGCACGCGAATGTCCGGATCGTTTCGGCGACGAACGCCAACCCGCATGAGGAAGTGGCCGCGGGCCGGTTCCGGCAGGATCTGCTTTTTCGTCTGAACACGATCGAGATCGCGTTGCCGCCGCTGCGGGAACGGCGCGAGGACATCATGCTTCTGGCGAATAGTTTTCTGCGGCAGCACGCCAAACGGTATCGCAAGACGTTGACCGGATTTGAGGAAGCGGCGCGCGATATTCTGATGCAACACCAATATCCCGGGAATGTTCGTGAGCTGGATCACGTCGTGGAGCGGGCCGTCTTGATGACGCAAGGGCAGCAGGTGAAGGCGAACGATCTTGGCCTAACGAGTGGACGAGAGGACTCGCCGCGGCTGGAAGACATGAGCCTGGAGGAAGTTGAATCTTTTCTAATCAAGAAAGCGCTCTCGCGTTTTGATGGAAATGCGCGCAAGGCGGCGGAAGCGCTGGGGCTGAGCCGGAGCGCGTTCTATCGGCGGCTTCAGCAGTATGGGCTGTAGGTGTAGAGGCGGCTGTGTCGGCCGCTTTCTGGTGACGCTGCGGGCGACACGCCCGCCACTACACCGTGTGCAAGAGTCCTTCGTCGCACCATGAAGGCGCTGAAGAAACTGCGGCAACGGATCACGCATGAAGGCCGCCTGACCTGGCTGACCGTGGCCGCGGCCGCGCCGGCCGCCATTGTCGCGCTGGTCTTGCTTTGGTTTGGCGATTACACCCCAAAGGTCCAGTGGACGCTGACTCTCTTTATCGCCGGCCTTGGTCTCGGATTTATCCTGAGTGCGCGCGAGCATGTCGTTCGTCCGCTGCAAACGATGACGAACCTCCTCGCGGCGTTACGGGAAGGCGATTATTCGATCCGCGCCCGCGGCGCCCGCGCGGACGACGCACTGGGTGAAGCGTTGCTCGAAATCAACGCGTTGGGCGAGACGCTCCGTTTGCAGCGCCTCGGCGCGTTCGAAGCGACCGCTCTCCTCCGGACGATCATGGCGGAAATCGACGTCGCTGTTTTCACTTTCGATCCCGACCGGCGGCTGCGGCTGGTCAACCGCGCGGGCGAAGACCTGCTCGGACAACCGATGGACAAGCTGCTCGGCCGGCGCGCCCGCGACCTGGGACTCGAAGTTTGTTGCGACGCGAATGAAGACGCGCCGCTGACGCTCTCGTTTCCGGGTGGCTCCGGGCGCTGGGGCGTGCGCCGAAGTTCTTTCCGCGAGCGAGGGCTGCCTCACGAGCTGCTGGTGCTGACAGACCTGAGCCGTACGCTGCGCGAAGAGGAGCGCAACGCCTGGCAGCGGCTCGTGCGGGTGATCGGACACGAGATGAACAACTCGCTCGCGCCGATCAAATCGATTGCGGGCAGCCTGGAGACATTGATCCGGCGCGATCCGCCGCCGGCGGACTGGCGCGATGATGCCAGGAGCGGATTGAACATCATCGCGACGCGCGCGGAATCGCTCAGCCGCTTCATGCAGGCTTACGCGCGGCTGGCGCGGCTGCCGCCGCCGCAAAAGGAACCGGTCGATCTCGGCGAACTCGTTAGGCGCGTGGCGAGCCTGGAAACGCGCATCGAGGTCCGGGTCGTGGCCGGGCCGGATGTGATCATTCAGGCGGACGCGGCGCAATTGGAACAATTGCTCATCAACATTTTGCACAACGGGGCGGAAGCCTCACTCGAGACTGGGGGAACGGTTTCGACGGGCTGGCGCGACATGGCGGAATGCGTGGAAGTATTTGTCCGCGACACCGGCCCGGGCATCATGAATCCGACGAATCTGTTCGTGCCGTTTTTCACCACCAAGCCGGGCGGCTCTGGAATCGGCCTGGCGCTGAGCCGGCAAATCGCGGAAGCGCACGGCGGATCGTTGACCCTGGCGAATCGTGCCGGCCCGGGGTGCGAAGCTCTTTTGCGCCTGCCGAAGTAGAAATCCCAAATCCCAAGTTCCAAATCCCAGGGAACTTCCAGGCACCAAGGTTCAAAGGTTTCCGGCGACGCTTGCTTGAATTTTGACGCTTGGAGTTTCTTTGGAGCTTGGGACTTTGGGAATTTGAAATTCCCGCGTCGCGGTCGTCCCACAATCGGGACGGTGGAATCCCACTACCGCAGCTTTTCCCAATGCACCGGTCTGTCGTCATAGTTTATAAACATCTTATAATAAGATAGTTATAACTTTGTCATGACCCGTGGCACGGCCATTGCAATAGCTCCCGTCGCCAATAAACATTTTGAATCCAATTGAGCTGCGATCCGCATCTCACAGGAAAGAAAGAATATGAAACCAACCATTCAGTTTAGTGCAAAGAGCCGCCGCGATTTTAGCGATCGCGATTCCCGCCAAGGCTCTGCTCAACCCCAAATAGATTTCAGCTATCAAGCGCCATCGATGGGGAACATGGGTGGCCGTTGCTTCGATCCCCGCCGGCCTTCGTTCCGGTCGATCAGCCAGGATTACTTCAAAAACGAAGCCCGCCCCAATTTCGCCGGTGAAGCCGCCTTGTTCAGCGTGATCTTGATGACAGCCGCTGTGCCCATCCTCAATAGCGTGAGCGCGGTGCTGCACTTGGTGCGTTCGTTCGGAATGCTCTAACCGTAGAACGGCCTCGTAATGTCAAAAAGCTCGGAAGCAAAAATGGATACGACTATTGTGCGGCCGAGTGGCTTCACTCCCACCGCCTCTGCCATGGATGTCCCACGCCCGCACGTCGCCAAACAAAAACGCAAGCGCCGCATCATCATCATCGCCGGGTCGATCCTCGGGCTCATTCTCGTAACGTTCCTGCTGTCACGCCTCAAACCCGCGGTCCCGAGTGTGGACCGCTCCACCGTTTGGATCGACACGGTCAAGCGTGGTCCGATGGTGCGCCAGGTCCGCGGTTTGGGAACACTGGTTCCGGTCGATATCCGTTGGATTGCTGCGAACACCGAAGGGCGAGTCGAAAAAATCGTGATCTGGCCCGGGACAACCGTGCAGGCCGACACGATTATTTTGGAATTAACCAGCCCGGAACTCGAACAAACCGCCGGCGATGCGGAATCGAAGGCGAAGGCGGCGGAAGCCGAGCTGACCACCTTGCGCGCAACGCTTCAGCGCGAGTTGCTCGACCAGGAATCGATTACGGCGCGTGTTCATTCCGAGTACGAACAGGCCAAGATGGAGCGTCAGACCAACGATCAATTAGCCAAGAACGGCCTCGTTTCTGATTTGGTCTACAAGACATCGAAGGTAAAGGAGGCCGAGCTCGCCAACCGGGACGAGATCGAAAACAAGCGTCTCGCATTTTCACGCGACTCGATTGAGCCGCAGATCGCCTCCAAGCAAGCCGCAGTCGATCAAGCGAAGGAATTCGCGAAGCTAAAAATGGATCAAGTCCAGCAGTTGCATGTGAAGGCCGGCATGGACGGCGTCCTCCAGCAATTGCCGGTGCAGATCGGGCAGCGTGTCACCCCGGGGACGAACCTGGCTCGCGTGGCGGACCCGACGAAGTTAAAGGCGCAGGTCAAGATCGCGGAAACGCAGGCTAAAGATATCCTGATCGATCAAAAGGCGGCCATCGACACGCGGAACGGCATTGCGGCCGGCCACGTAACTCGCGTCGATCCCGCGGTGGAACAGGGAACCGTGACGGTGGACGTGGCCATCGATGGCGATCTGCCGAAAGGCGCCCGCCCCGACCTTAGCGTAGACGGAACGATCGAGCTGGAACGTCTGGATAATGTGATCTACGTCGGCCGGCCTGCTTTTGGCCAGGAGAACAACACGGTCGGAATCTTCAAGCTGGTCGCCGGCAGTTCCGAAGCGGTTCGCACCCCGGTCAAACTCGGCCGCAGCTCGGTGAACACGATTGAGATTTTGAACGGCCTCGAGCCAGGCGACCAAGTCATTCTTTCCGATACCAGCTCAATGGATGCTCACGAACGCATCCGACTTAACTAGACAACTAAAACACGATCCGTAACCCAACCACCATGGCCTCAACCGAAACCATCAACGAACAACCCGCCCGCGCTCCCGGCGCGAACGGTTCCAACACACTTATCCATCTCGACGGCGTCACGAAAGTTTTCCTGACAGACGAAGTCGAGACCCATGCGCTTTCCGGCATTCATCTCGATATCCGCACGGGCGAATACGTCTCGATTGCCGGGCCATCCGGTTGCGGCAAATCGACCCTGCTCTCGATTCTCGGCCTGCTCGACACGCCGTCGGGCGGCAGTTATTCGCTGAAAGGGACCGAGGTGGCGAATCTCTCGTTCCCGGATCGGGCCCGCATCCGCAACCGCGAAATCGGGTTCATCTTCCAGAGCTTCAATCTCATCGGCGACCTGACCGTCTTCGAAAACGTGGAGCTGCCCCTGACCTATCGCGGCATGGGCGCGAGCGATCGCAAAGGATTCGTGATCGAAGCGCTCGAGCGCGTCGGCATGGGCCATCGCGCCAAACATCTGCCGAGCCAGCTCTCGGGCGGCCAGCAGCAGCGTGTGGCTGTCGCGCGCGCTCTCGCCGGCAAGCCTGCCATCCTCCTGGCGGACGAGCCGACGGGCAACCTCGACTCCCGCAACGGCGATGCCGTCATGGCGTTGCTGAAAGAACTGCACGCGGGCGGAGCCACGATTTGCATGGTCACGCACGACACCCGTTTTGCCGAGCATGCCGATCGCACCATCCATCTCTTCGACGGCCGCGTGGTCGAAGACCGGATGGCTGCCTAACACCAGTGAGTTAGTTATTTCTTAGACATGTAAACGCAACCCGGAGTCTTGATGTTACGAGATCTTAGATATGCCATTCGGATGCTCGTAAAGACTCCGGGGTTTACAGCCATCGCCATTCTGGCGGTGGCGCTCGGGATCGGAGCGTCGACGACGATGTTCTCGGCGATCAACGCACTTCTTCTGCGCCCGATGCCCCTGATCCAGGACCAGGATCGCCTGGTCCACCTCTCGCAGTTTTTCACCAAGCTGCCGGATCAGAACGCCGGGATGAGCTTCCCGGATTACCTGGAATTCAAGAAACAGGCGACCACGCTGGAAGGCATGGCCGCCATCCAGGAGGCGACCTTTATCATTTCGGGCGGCGAGAAGCCGGAGCGTTACCTTGGCGGCCAGATCTCCGCCGATACATTTTCATTTCTCGGCGTGCAGCCAATTCTCGGCCGTCTATTTCGTCCCGAGGAAGACCAGCTGAATGCGCCGCCTGTCGCGTTGATCGGTTACGAGGTCTGGCAAAAACATTTCGCGGGCGATAAGTCGGTGGTCGGCAAAACCATCCCGATCAACGGCAAGCAGGCCACGATCGTCGGGGTGATGCCGAAGGGGTGGCGTTTCCCCGAGGTTTGCGACCTCTGGATGCCGCTTCAGTTCTCGGAGAAAGAGAATCCCCGCGGGAATTTTTTCCTCGACTCAATCGGGAAGCTTAAAAAAGGCGTTTCCGTCGAACAGGCGCGCGCTGAGTTGGAGGCGATAGCTGCGCGGCTCGCGGCCCAATATTCTGAGACAAACAGCGGCACGAGCGTGCACGTGACCCCGTTTCGCGAGGAAATGGTCAAGAACTTCAAGATGCTCACGTTCCTCGTCATGGGAGCGGTCCTTTTTGTCCATCTGATCGCCTGCGCCAACGTCGCGAATCTCTTGCTGGCGCGAGGCGCCGCCCGCACCAAGGAGATCGGAATCCGACTTGCTCTCGGCGCCGGTCGCGGCCAGATCGTGCGCCAGCTTCTCACGGAAAGCATGGTGCTGGGCCTGGCCGGCAGTGCGCTTGGTTTGATCTTGGCCGTCTGGGGAGTGGATTTGATGGTAGCCGCGCTTCCCAACGAGGTTCCTTACTGGCTCAACTTTGATTTCGATGGGCGGGTTTTCCTCTTCGCGCTCGGGATAGGCGCGATCTCCAGCATTCTCTTTGGCTTGTTGCCGGCGCTGCAATCTTCTAATCCGCAACTGATCGATGTGCTCAAAGAAGGCGGCCGCTCCGGCGGAGGCGGCGTAAAGGGCCAGCGCGTGCGCAACTCTCTGGTCGTGGCTGAAGTGGCGCTCGCCCTCGTTCTTTTGATCGGCGCCGGTCTCATGATGCGGAGCTTCATGCACCTGCAAAAGACGGACATCGGGATGGATCCCTCGCGCACTTTGACCTTCCGGGTCGGGTTGCCGGAGGCGCAATTTCCAGACAAGGAGACGGCCGTGCGCTTTTTTGAGCAGCTTATTCCGAAGTTGGCGGCCTTGCCTGGGGTTGAAAGCGCGGGTGCGACGGCTGCACTCCCGGCCTCCGGGAATATCGGGATCAACGCCTTCGTTCTCGAAGGCGAGGCCGAGCCAAAGGAACTCCAGGACGCCCGGAACATGCGTCAGCTCAATATCACCCCGGGCTATTTCCAGACCGCGCGGATCCCGTTGCTCCGCGGGCGTGATTTCACCCCGTCGGACAACAAGGACGCGCCGCGTGTAACGATCATCGATGAAGATGCGGCCCGCGCCTGGTTCCCAAATCAGGATCCAATTGGGCATCAATTGCGATTGCTCGACAAACCGGGCGAGCCACCCAAGTGGGCGACCATCATTGGCATCGTCAAACCGGTGGTTTACGAGCGTTTGACGAAGCGCCGTCCGCTCCCCGCCGCCTACTTTGTTCAGAGCCAGAACTACGATCGCTTCATGTCCGTCATGGTCCGGACGAAAACTGATCCGGCCAAGTTTGCGAACCTCGCGCGCACCACGGTCCTGGCCGTGAACAAGGAGCTGCCGATCTATCGCGTTTACACCATGGATGAAATCGTCGCGCAATCGTTCTGGGACCGGAAATTTTTTGGCAACCTCTTTACCATTTTTGCCGGCATGGCGCTTTTTCTCGCGTCGCTCGGGATCTATGGTGTGATGGCGTATTCCGTCCGCCAGCGGACGCAGGAAATCGGAGTGCGGATGGCGCTTGGCGCTCAAACCAGCGACGTCTTGCGGCTCGTCACCGGCCAGGGTTTGCGGCTCGTCCTGACCGGCCTCGCCATCGGGTTCGTCAGCGCCTTTTTCCTGGCCAAGCTGCTGGCCGGGAGCCTCCATGGCATTTCCGCGCACGATCCTCCGAGCTTCGCGCTGGTGCCGTTGATTCTGTTCGTGGTCGGCTTGGCCGCCTGCTATCTGCCAGCGCGGGCCGCCATGCGTTTGGATCCGATGGAAGCGCTTCGTTACGAGTAGCCCTATGTTCGCGCTGCGCTCCTGGCTCCGCACACCGCGACTCGCCCTGACCCTGCTGGCCTGTATCGCCGTTTCAGCCTTCGTTCTTGGCTGGCTCCCGGCCCGCCGCGCCGCCCGCACCGATCCCATGACCGCGCTCCGCGCTGAATAACTATGCTCCACGAATTCCGCTTCGCTCTTCGCAGCCTTCTCAAAACACCCGGCTTCACGATCGTTGCCGTGATCACCGTCGCCCTGGCGATTGCCGCGAACACCGCGGTTTTCAGCCTCGTCAACGCGCTCTTGATCCGCCCGTTGCCGTTCCAGGCGCCGCAGAATCTAGTGCTGCTTTTCGAAAAATTCACCGGCCAAGGTCTCGACCAGATTCCCGTCTCGGCGCCGGAATATCTTGATTGGGAAAAACAGACGCGCAGCTACGAGCGTATCGCCGCGTTCGATTTCGCAAATTTCAACCTGACCGGCGGCGACATGCCGGAGCGAATCCAGGGAGCCGCCGTCACCCCGAGTTTGTTCCCGCTGCTGGGCGTGCAGCCAATCAAAGGCCGCGTCTTCAACGAGAGTGAATTCGGCGAGGGCAATGACGGCGTTGTCGTCATCAGCGAGCGTCTCTGGCGGCGGCGGTTCAATTCCGATCCGCAGCTGGTCGGCACGCAGCTCTCGATCAACGGGCGCAGCTTCACGGTCGTAGGGATCATGCCCTCCAGGTTCGAATTCCCGCTCCCCCTTTTCGGCGTGCAAGGCGGAACCTTCGCTGAGCGGGCCGACATCTGGAAACCGATCGCCTTTACCAAGTCGGAGCTCGAATCGCGCGGCTCTCGCAGCTACGGCGTCATTGGCCGTTTGAAACCCGGCGTCACGGTCGCCCAGGCGCAAGCGGAAGCGGACACGATCGTCGCCAACTGGCACCCGCTCTTTCCGGATAACTACGAGCCCGCCACGAAGTTCGGCGCCACCATTTATCCGTTGCACAATCTGGTCATCGGCGGAATGCGGCCGGCCCTGATGATTCTGCTCGGCGCGGTGGCCGTGGTGCTCTTAATCGCCTGCGCCAATCTCACCACCATGTTGCTCGCGCGCGCCGGGGCGCGGGAACGCGAGTTCGCCATTCGCCTCGCTCTTGGCGCCGGCCGCACGCAGCTCGTCCGGCAGATGCTTTCGGAAAGCCTTTTGCTCGCGCTCGTCGGCGGTTCCGCGGGCGTGGTGCTCGCGGTTTGGGGTCTGGACCTGTTGAGATCGATGGGCGCGCAAACCGTTCCGCGGCTCGCCGAAGTCAATCTCGATGTCCGCGTCCTGCTCGTGACGCTTGGCACCGCGGTCGTCACGGGGATTGTCATTGGCCTCATTCCCGCGCTCGCGAGCGGCAAGCCGGAATTGACCGAGGCGTTGAAGGAAGGCGGGCGCGGTTCAACCAGCGGCCTTCGGCGGAATCGGCTTCGCAACGCGCTGGTCGTGGCGGAAGTGGCGCTCGCGCTCGTGCTGCTGGTGGGCGCGAGTCTGTTGCTGAAGAGCTTCGTGCGGCTGCAAAACGTCCATCCCGGTTTCGAGCCGAAGAACGTTCTCACGATGGAAGTCGCCTTGCCCTTGCTGAAGTATCCGCGCGGCAAGCCGGTGGCCGACTTTTTCGCGGAGGCCACCCGTCGCGTGAAAGCGCTGCCGGGTGTCGAAGCGGCCGCGTTCACCACGATCCTGCCGCTGAGCGGGACGAACAGCGACAGTTCGTTCGCCATCGAAGGCCGCGACCCAATAGCGGAAAAAGTTTATCCGGACGAAGAGATTCGCGGCATCACGCCCGAGTATTTCTCCGTCCTCAAGGTGCCGCTCGTCCAAGGCCGCTTCTTTAACGACGGCGACCAGTTCGAAGGCCCGGGCGTTATCATCGTAAACAACACCTTCGCAAAGAAATGGTTTCCGAATCAGGAAGCCGTCGGCAAACGCATCACCTTCAACGATCCCCGCAAGCCGGATGTGAAATGGCTCACCATTGTCGGGGTCGTGGGCGATATGCGGCATCGTGGACTCGATCTCGATCCGAAGCCGGAATATTACCTGGCGCACAATCAGACCCCGTATCGCGGCATGATCCTGACCGTGCGGAGCGCGCAGGATCCGCGCTCGCTGACCTCTGCCATTCGCCGCGAGATCAGCCGGCTCGATCCCGATCTTCCGGCCGCCAATGTGCGGACGCTCGACCAAGTCACCGCCGACTCGATCGCGCCGCGACGGCTTTCGGTCGTCCTGATCGGTGTCTTCGCGGCAGTCGCGCTCGTGCTTGCATCGGTCGGTATTTACGGCGTGATGTCGTTCCTCGTCGTGCAGCGCACGCATGAAATCGGCGTGCGGATGGCGCTCGGCGCGCAACGCACGGATGTCTTGTGGCTTGTGCTCGGACGGGCGGCGAAGCTTGTCTTCGTCGGGACCGCGGTTGGTTTGCTCCTCGGCGTCTTCAGCAGCCAGGCCCTTCGCGCCCTGCTTTACAACGTCGGCGCGTTCGATCTGATGACTTTCGTTACCGTCACGGTCGCGCTGGCAGCTGTTTCGCTGCTGGCGAGTTACATCCCCGCGCGACGAGCCACCCAAGCCGACCCAATGATCGCGCTTGGCCACGGAGCATAAAATGGCGAGGCCAGCTACGCGCGCGCTCCGATTTCAGCTTCTCATTCCTGCGCTTGCCGCGCTCGTCCTGTTTGGTTACGCGCCGCCGGCTCTTTCCCAGGAAACGCGAACCCTGACCGCTCGATGGCTCCTTGATGTCGAGCGCGGCGCGGCCATCGAGAACGGCATCATCATCGTGAAGGGCGACCGGATCGCCGCGGTGGCACGGAAAGGAGAGATCGCGCCGGAGGGTGAGCAGATCAACCTCGGCGAGGTTACCCTCATGCCCGGTCTGATCGATGCCCACGTGCATCTGACGCTTGGCGGCACCGGCGAAGGAAATGCGCGAGCCACCCTGCGGGCCGGGTTTACCACCGTCCAAGATCTCGGGGCGGTCAATTACGAGAACATCAAAATCCGAAACTCCATTCGCGACGGAAAATTCCCCGGCCCGCATGTGGTGGCGTCGGGACCATGGCTCGGCGTGAGCGGCGGGACTTGCGACTTCCAAGGCATCGGCGTCAAAGGCGTGGAGGCATTTCGCGCGCGCGTCCAAAAAGACGTGGATGAAGGCGCGGACTTGATCAAAGTCTGCGCTTCCGGCTGGCTGGCGGAAGCGGCCGAGCGGCCCGAGGCCTGCGAGATCTCGGAGGAGGAACTACACGCCGCGATCGAGAAAGCGCACCTCCTCAAACGTCGCGTCGCGGTGCACGCGATCAGCGAACGGGCCATTGCGGCGGCGGTCACGCAAGGGGCCGACTTGATTGTGCACGGCGGGTTCACCTCGAAGGAAACGGTGGCGGCAATGGTGCAGCGCCGCGTCTTCCAGGTCCCTACGCTTTTCTCGCTCAAAAAAAGCGTGACGCCCGAATTGTATGAAAAGTTGCGTGCGCATCTGACGGCGGCGGTTCGTGACGGTCTCCCTATTGCTTTCGGCACTGACGCCGGCGTCATCCGCCACGGCCAGAACGCAAAAGAATTCATCGAGCTCACCGCGTTGGGATTGAAGCCGCTGGATGCGATTCGCACCGTGACTATGAAAGCCGCCACGGCCGTCGGCCTCGAAAGCCAGATCGGCGTGCTCAAGAGTGGCCACCGCGCCGACATCATCGCGGTGGAGGGAAATCCTTTGGATGACCTGAATGCTTTGCAAAAAGTTACTTTCGTCATGAAAGCCGGCCAACCCATCAACCGCGACACCCTATGAACACTCTTCTTCAAGATATTCGCTACGGATTCCGCATGCTTCTCAAGCACAAGGGCTTCACCGCGGTTGCAATCATAGCTCTCGCGCTCGGTATCGGGGCCAATACCGCCATCTTCAGCCTGGTGAACGGCGTGCTTTTGCGTCCGCTCACCTATCCCCAGCCGGACCAAATCGTCTACTTCGACGGGCAGAACCCACGGAGCGGCATTACCGACAGCAACGTCTCGTTCCCCGATTATCTTGATTGGTCGAAACTCGAGGCCTTTTCACACCTGGCGACCTTTTACACGGCCAGCGCCACCTTTTCCGCGCCAAACAGCGAACCGGAGCGGGTGCCGCGCGCTGGCGTGAGCAGCAGTTTCTTCTCCGTGCTCGGGGTCCAGCCGGCGATAGGCCGCGTTTTCCTGGCCGAGGAGGACCAGGCCAAGAAGGAGAACGTCGCTATTCTGAGCGAAGGCTTGTGGAAACGGCGCTTCGGTGCGGATCCGAGAATCGTCGGCACGCAGGTTATGATCAACAGCCTTCCCCGGACGGTGGTCGGAGTCATGCCGGCGGGCTTCGATTTTCCCCAGGGCACCCAAGTCTGGTGGAGTTTGCCGATCGATCCCCAGGAAGAACCGCGCGACAATCGCTCCTTTTCGGTGATTGGCCGCCTCAAACCCGGCGTGCCGCTGGCACAGGCGCAATCGCAGGTCAGCACGATCAACGCGCAACTCGCAAAGGCGCATCCCGACACCAACACCGGATGGGATGCCAACGTGTCGCTGTTACAGGAGCGTCTCGTCAGAGATGCCCGACCCTCTTTGCTCGTGCTTCTGGGCGCGGTCGCAGTCGTCCTTCTCATTGCCTGCGCGAATGTCGCGAACCTCCTCCTGGCCCGGGCTGCGTCGCGTGAAAAAGAAGTCGCCATCCGCACCGCGCTCGGCGCGACGCGGACGCGCATCATCCGGCAGATGCTCACCGAGAGTCTGCTGCTTTCGATCATTGGGGGCGGGCTCGGATTATTCTTAAGCGTGTGGCTCACCGAGCTCCTGATCTCTGTGAGCCCGCCGGATAGCCCGCGCTTTGGCGAAGTGAATCTCGATTACCGCGTGCTCGCCTTCACCATCGCCATCTCGGGCCTGACCGGACTCATCTTTGGTCTCGTGCCGGCACTCCAAGCTTCCAGGCTGGACGTGAGCGGCTCGTTGAAACAAGGCGGCCGCACGGGCGAAGGCAATCGCCGCACGAGCGCCCGCAGCCTTTTGCTCATCGGCGAAGTGGCGCTGTCGCTCATGCTCCTGATCGGCGCCGGATTGCTCATCAAAAGCTTCCTCCGTCTCCAGGAAGTGAAACCGGGTTTCAATCCACAGAATGTGCTGACCGCTTCCATCTCTCTTCCAGGCGGGAAGTACAAAGAGAATCCACAGCGCGCGCAATTCTACCGGACTCTGATCGAGCGACTGAAGGCTTTGCCCGGAGTGCAATCGGCCGGCGCGGGCGTCAATCTTCCGCTTGGCGCGAGTGGTTACTCGATCGGCCGTGCTTTCATTCCAGAGGGGCGTCCGATGACTACGGAAGAATCGCGAAACGCCAGTTTCTCCGCCGCGACACCGGAATATTTCCAGGCCCTTCAGATTCCGCTGATCGCCGGCCGCGCCTTCACCGATCGCGACACGGAGGAAGCGCCCAAAGTCATCGTGATCAACAAATCGATGGCGATTCAATCATTCGGTTCGCCTGAAGCCGCGCTCGGCAAGCGTGTCACGATTTGGCGCGACGAAAAGTTTCTCCGCGAAATCGTGGGTGTGGTGGGCGACACCAAGCCGCAATCTCTCGATCTCGAGGCGGGCGCGCAGATGTATGTGCCTCATGCGCAGGACGCGGGCTGGGGTTTCATGGCGCTGGTGATTCGCACCGCCGGTGATCCGGCGTCGATGGCGCCCGCCGTGCGACGCGAAGTGCTGAGCATCGATAAGGACCAGCCGATCTACAATGTCCGCACCATGGAAGACGCAGTCGCCGAATCGATGGGCGCCCGTCGCGCTTCGACTTTGCTCTTTACGGTTTTCGCCGGGGCTGCGCTGATTCTGGCGGCAGTCGGGATTTACGGCGTGATGGCTTATTCGGTGACGCAGCGCACGCAGGAAATCGGCATTCGCATGGCGCTGGGCGCACAGACAGGTGACGTGCTTCGCCTCGTCATCAGCAAAGGGATGGTGCTCACGCTCATCGGCGTCGCGGTCGGCTTGGCCGGCTCGCTCGGGCTGGCACGAGTCATCAGCAGTCTGTTGTTCGACGTCCCAGCGACCGATCCCGCCACCTTCCTCGGCATCCCGCTTCTGCTCGTTTTTGTTGCTCTAATTGCTTGTTACTTGCCGGCACGGCGCGCTGCCCGGCTCGATCCCACCGTCGCGCTAGCCCAGAATTAACCTTATGTCGATGATTACTCTTAAACACCTCGAACGCTTTTACCCACTCGCGAAGGGCAAGTTCTTTTACGTCCTGCGAGACATCAATCTTGAAGTCAACGAAGGCGATTTCGTTTCCATCATGGGCCCGTCCGGCGCGGGCAAGTCGTCCCTCCTCCACGTGCTTGGGATGCACGACCATGCCTGGAGCGGCGAATATTACTTTGAAGACGATCCGATCCACACCCTCAAGCCCAAGGAACGCGCGACCGTCCGGAACGAAAAGATCGGCTTCGTTTTTCAAGACTACCATCTGCTCGATGATCTGACGGTGTATGAAAACCTGGACATCCCGCTCTCCTACCGGCACGTGAACAAAGCCGGGCGCGACTCGATTGTCTGCGACGCCCTGGATCGATTTCACATCGTTGGGAAAAAGGATTTGTATCCGCGCCAGCTTTCCGGCGGGCAGCAACAGCTGGTCAGCATCGCCCGGGCGATGATCGCGAACCCAAAGCTGATCCTGGCCGACGAACCGACCGGCAACCTTCACTCGGACCAGGGCAAGGAGATCATGGAGATGTTCAAGACCTTGAATGCCGGCGGCACGACGATCATCCAGGTCACCCACTCCGATATCAACGCGGCCTACGGCAACCGCATCATTCAACTCCGCGATGGATTTGTGGTTTGAGCCCAATCACAACATTTCGTGCTGTAGCCGCCCCGCTCTGTCGGGGCGTATGCCGGATGAACGGCGACAGAGCGCCGTTGCTACAGCACTACTCTGCAATCACAAACCAAACAGCTAACGCACCCATTCTATGATCACCGACCTGAAATACGCGCTTCGAATGTTGATAAAAGCTCCGACCTTTACCGTCATCGCGGTCCTTACTCTTGCGCTCGGCATCGGGGCCAACAGCGCCATCTTTAGCGTCGTCGATACGCTCTTGCTGCAGCCGTTGCCCTTCAAAGATCCGGATCGGATCGTCATGGCCTGGGCGCGGTACCTGGATGACGGCGGAGACTTTCGCAACGGCGTCCACTCCTTTCCCGATTACACGGACCTGCGCGATCAGAGCCAGAGCTTCTCCGCCATGGCCGCTTTTACCCGGACGGCTGGGACATTGTCTCACGCCGAGGACGCTCAATACCTCGAGGGCGTCGCCATCACCGCGGAGATATTCGACGTGCTCGGAGTGCCTCCATTATTGGGCCGCGGTTTCACGCAGGAGGAAGCGAAGAATGATGCGGACCGGGTCGTTCTCCTCACCTATCCGCTTTGGCAACGCGCCTTTGGTGGCGATCCCAAGATTCTCGGCCAGCAAATTAACATTTCCGGGCGCAGCATCACGGTCATCGGCGTTATGCCGCAAGGGTGGAAATTCCCGGTCGCGGACGAGAAAATCGATTACGTCATCCCCCTGCAATACCTGGTCGCCTCCGCGCTGAACAATCGCGGTGCGCATTTCTTGAGCGTGGTTGGGCGTTTGAAACCGGGAGTGCAAATGCGGCAAGCCGAAGCGGAGCTGAGCGCCATTGCCGGTCGCCTCTCGAAGCAATATCCCGACACCAACACGAACTTCACTGGTATGGCCGTAGTGACGCTGCATTCCGACGTGGTAGGTAATGTGCGTCCCGCCTTGTTCATTCTTCTCGGCGCGGTCGCGCTCGTCCTGCTGATCGCCTGCGCGAACGTGGCCAATCTCCTGCTCGCGCGGGCCGCCTCGCGCAGCCGTGAGATCGCGATCCGCACTGCGCTCGGCGCCAGCCGCACTCGCATCGTGCGGCAGTTGCTTTGTGAAAGCCTGCTCCTGGCGTTGATGGGCGGGGCGGCTGGTCTGTTGCTGGCGTCGTGGGGCGTCGATCTTCTCGGCGCGGCGGGTCAGCAGGGGCTTCCTCACCTCGGCAAGATCAAGGTCAATTTCTTCGTCGGCGCGTTTACCTTCGCCCTGGCCATCGGCAGCACGATCCTCTTCGGGCTCATCCCCGCGCTGCAAGTTTCGCGGCCCAGCGTAAATGAGTCGCTTCAGCAGGGGGCGAAGGGATCGACGGGCGGATTGCACACCAACCGGCTGCGCGCGTTCCTCGTCATCTCCCAGGTTTCGCTTTCGCTCCTCCTGCTCGCGGGCGCGGGGCTGTTGATCAAGAGCTTCTTCAATCTGCGCGCCACCGATCCCGGTTTCGATCCGCACCGGCTCATGACCCTGTCGCTGACTTTGCCGCGAGTGCGCTATCCCGAGCTGGACCAGCAAATCCGCGCGCATGACGCGATCATGGAAAAAATCTCCGCCATCCCCGGCGTGGAATCCGCCGGCGGCGCCAACCCGCTGCCGCTGGGGAGCAACCAGAGCAGCCTGACCTTCATGGTGAGCGGGGCGGCGCCACTTCCGCGCGGGAATCATCCCGGCGCGGGTTACCTCATCGTCAAACCCGATTATTTCCAGGCTATGAAAATCCCCGTTCGGCAAGGGCGCGCCTTCAACCGCGCGGACACGAAGGATTCCCCTTTGGTGGTCATGATCAATGAGGCGTTCGCGCGTAAACATTTCCCGGATCGGAATCCGATCGGCCAGCAAGTCATGATCGATCGCCCGGAGAACAAGGCGCCACCGTGCGAAGTGGTCGGTGTCGTGGGCAACTCGCGGCACGATTCGCTCGCTGCCGACCCCGGTCCGGAAATGTATGTGCCGTTGTCGCAAGATCCCACGCGGAGCTTGGACGTGGTCATGCGCGTCGCATCCACGAACCTGGTGGGACTTCAAGCCGACGTGAAACGCGCCGTGCATGAGGTCGATAAGGATTTGTTCGTGCCGCAGCTCGAGCCGATGACGAACTTCCTGGCCACGCATCTGGCCCAGCCGCGTTTCAACATGCTGCTGCTCGCGGTCTTCGCCGGAGTGGCCATGATCCTCGCGGCCATCGGCATTTACGGCGTGATCGCCTACAGCGTCACGCAGCGGACGAGAGAAATCGGGATCCGCATGGCGCTCGGCGCGCAGAAGACCCAGATGCTTGGCATGGTGCTGCGACAGAGTCTCACGCTCGTCGTCATCGGAATTGTCCTTGGATTTCTCGTCGCGCTCGCTGCCACGCGAGTGATGGCGACATTGCTTTACGGTGTCGGCGCCAACGATCTTTCGACTTACGCGATCGTGATTTTTCTGCTGGGCGGGGCCGCGTTGCTCGCGAGTTACATCCCGGCGCGGCGGGCCATGAAGGTCGATCCCATGGTGGCGCTGAGATATGAATGACGCTCGCTGCAATACAAGCCCTGTAGCCACGGTCCGGCAGCTGCCGGATCGCCGTGCCGAGCGTGCCACAACGCCCCGACAGAGCGGGGCGGCTACAGCGCTTTTCTCCTCATGATTACCGACTTCAAATACGCCCTGCGGATGCTGCTCAAGGCACCCGGTTTCACCGCGATCGCCGTCCTCACCCTCGCTCTCGGGATCGGTGCGAACAGCGCCATCTTCAGCGTCGTCGACACCGTCTTGTTGCGGCCGTTGCCTTACCCAAGTCCCGATCAGCTTGTCATGATCTGGGGCAACTCCAAGAGCGAGCCCAACGGTAAATATACGCAATCATTCCCCGACTTTTTCGATTTCCGCGACCAAAGCCAGAGCTTCACCGCGATGGCCGCTTACACGGGGGCGGGCACCGTGCTGACGGGGGCAGGTGAAGCGCAGGAGTTGGGAGGCGTGGCCGTGGCCGGTGACATCTTCACGGTTCTCGGGGTGGGGCCGATGCTTGGCCGCGGCTTTACCCCCGAGGAATTAAAAGCGGGTGGGGTGGTCGTTTTCAGCCATGGCTTGTGGAAGCGCGCTTTCGGCAGCGACCCAAGAGTTGTTGGGCAGCAGGTTCTTTTGGCCGGCCGAAGTCACACTCTCGTCGGGATCATGCCGCCGGAGTGGCAGTTCCCTCTGCAAGGAGAATTCCGAGAGCACAATGATTACATCTCGCCGCTTGAACCTCTGGTGGCGACCGAAGTGCCAAGGCGCGCATCGCACTTCCTGAGGTTGATTGGGCGTTTGAAAGCGGGCGTGACTGCGCAGCAGGCGGAATCGGAGCTCAAGCCGATCGCAGCCCGTCTGGCCCAGCAATTTCCCGAAACGAATAACGAGCGCGGCGCGGCGGTGATTCCATTGCTGGAAGATGTCGTCGGTAATGTCCGGCCGGCGCTCTTGATCTTGTTAGGTGCAGTAGCGCTCGTGCTCCTGATTGCCTGCGCGAACGTGGCCAACCTTCTTCTCGCGCGGGCCGCGGCGCGCAGCCGCGAGATGGGGATTCGCACCGCGCTTGGGGCAAGCCGGACGCTCATTGTGCGCCAGCTCCTCGCGGAAAGTTTTCTGCTCGCGCTTCTGGGTGGCGCCGCCGGTCTTCTCCTGGCCTGGTGGGGCGTCGATCTCCTGAGCGCGCTTGGTCCGCGCGACGTTCCGCGCATCGCGGACATCGAGGTTAACAACGGCGTTTGCCTGTTCACCTTTGGCCTGGCTATCGTCAGCACGCTCGCCTTTGGCCTCGTGCCGGCGCTGCAGGTTTCGCGGCCCAATGTGAGCGATTCGCTGCAACAAGGCTCGAAAGGCTCGACGGGTGGAATTCACGGGACGCGAGTCCGCGCGTTCCTCGTCGTCTCGCAGGTTTCGCTTTCGCTTCTGCTCCTCGCGGGCGCGGGCTTGCTGATCAAAAGCTTTTTCAATTTGCGCGCGACCAGTCCCGGCTTCGATCCATCACGTCTGCTGGTGATGGATCAGGTCATCCCGCGGATAAAATATCCGGAGCCGAATCAACAACGACGTTTTTACGATCAGCTTTTGCCGAAGCTTGCGGCCATTCCGGGGGTGGAAGCGATCGGCGGCGCAAATCCGTTGCCCTTCAGTGGCAACGACAGCGGGACCACCTTCTACATCGCCGGGCAACCTCCGATCGCTCCCGGCAATCGCCCCGATGCTTCGCATCTCTCCGTCACGCCGGGCTACTTCAATGCCATGCGCATACCGCTCCGGAACGGCCGCGATTTCGATCAGCGCGACACCGACAAGTCGCCGACGGTCGTGATCGTGAACGAAACGTTCGCGCGGCGTTTCCTGCCGAACGTAAACCCGATCGGTCAGGTGGTGGTGCTCGATCGCGGGGACCAGGGCGAACTGCCGATGGAGGTTGTGGGTGTAGTCGGCGACACGAAACATGAAGAGCTGTCGGAAGTGCCGCGGCCGGAATTCTATCAACCATTCCTGCAATATCCGAACCGCCGGATCTGGCTCACGTTACGCCTGACGAACGCGAACCTGGCTGGAGTCGATCTTGCGGTGCGGCGGGCCATTCAGGGCATGGATCCGGACGTGTTCGTGCCACGGCTGGAGCCGATGACTGCGATGCTCGCGCAACGTCTGGCCCAGCCAAAGTTTAACATGATGCTGCTCGGAATCTTTGCCGCGGTGGCAATGGTGCTGGCGGCGGTCGGCATCTATGGCGTGATCGCCTACAGCGTGACGCAACGGACGAGAGAAATCGGAATCCGCATGGCGCTCGGCGCGCAACGCACCCAGATGCTTGGCATGGTGTTGCGGCAGAGCCTGACTGTGGTGCTGATCGGTCTTGTTCTTGGATTGCTCGCTGCCTTCGCCGCGACGCGTCTGCTGGCGAGCCTGCTTTACGGCGTCGGCGCCAATGACATTCTGACTTACGCGGTGGTCGTGCTATTGCTGAGCGTGGCGGCGCTTTTCGCGAGCTACATTCCGGCGCGGCGGGCCATGAAAGTCGATCCGATGGTGGCGCTGAGGTATGAGTGAAAGCGCTGTAGCCACGGCGCTCTGTCGCCGTGCCGCGCGTGCCACAACGCCCCGACAGAGCGGGGCGGCTACGGCGCTTTTCTCCCAAACCGCCCGCCTTCTCACGGCGGTTTGTAAACCGCCGCTCCTTGATGCTTCCTCTAAATCGTCGCTGTAGAAGACATGTGGTGAATAGCGCGGCTACCGGGCTTGTCCTGTTCGTTGCCCTCCTGCCCTTGGGGCGGACTGAAGCCGCCACCAAAGTCCTCGAGGAGATCGTCGAACAAAAACATGCCGTCGATCGCGATGCGATTCTGAGCATCCGCAACACCGACGGGTCCGTTCGCGTTTACGGCGGCAATGTTCCTGAGATCACCATCCGGGCTGCCAAAAGGGCTTATACGGCGGAGCGGCTGAGGAGCATTGTGGTAGACGTGAAGGCGACCCGCACCAGCGTCGCGATCGAGACGATCTTTCCTCCCCAGCAAAACGCCTGGAGCGATCGCTCGGGCCGAGTCGAATACACCATTATCGTTCCGGAGACGATCAGGATAACTAAACTGGACTTGGTGAACGGCGAAGTGATGGTGAAAGACTTGCGCGGCGGAAGCGCGACGGCACATCTGGTCAACGGCTGGCTGGGTGGAGTGAATTGTTTCGGCGACCTGAATCTCAGCATCGTGAACGGACGTTTGGACGTCGCTTACGATTGGTGGGAGAACCACAAGTTCTCCGCGAAAGCCTCGAGTGTGAACGGGGCGCTTCGGGCGATTCTGCCCAGCCACGGGGCCGTGGCCCTCAGCGCCCGCACTGGGACGGGCTGGATTCTCGATCTCTTGGGGCCGAAGCCGCACCTGGTGGGCGCTCCGTTACGCGTGCTCGAGACGGCGACTGGGCCGCAGCCGGAAAGCTCGATCGAGATGAAAACCACCAGCGGAAACATCAGGATCGAAAAGAGCTATTGATCCGCGATTGGGCGCGCGGATCCATCATTTGCCCGTGCCCTTGTTGAGTTCTTCCAGCGCGCGGCGGTCCTGCTCCGCTTTGACGAGAAGACCGAGGCGGCGATAGCATTCTTCTCGTTTTTGCAGGGCCACCGCTGTTTGGGTTGTCTCGAGCGCATGGGTGAGCGACTCGATCGCCGACAATATTTCTCCCCGGGCCATCTCCAATTCGCCGCGATATTGCCACGCCGTCGCAAGAGTCGGGTCCAGGGCGGTCGCGTGCTTGATCTGTTGCAACGCTTCTTCCGCGCGGCCCAATTTCATGAGCGCATAACTGCACTCGACGGGCGCGCCGGCCGATTTCGGATCGAGCCGCGCGGCCTTATCCGCGTCCTGTAATGCCAGGGCCGGCTGATCGATTTCATTGAGCTGCCAGGCGCGCGAGATGTGAAGCTCCGCGTTACTTCGCTCGACCGAAATTTCCGAATCGAGCCGGCTGATCGTTTCGAGAAACTCCGGCGTCAACGCTTCGAGCCGGATGGATTTCTGGACCGCCAGCGTTTCGCACTCGTCCGTGCGACCGAGATCGATCAGGGCAATGGCTTGAAACAGTTTCGGCCGCACGGCCCACGGTCCAAATTTCACGGCTTCCGTGCTGTCCTCGAGCGCCAGCTCGTAATCCTGGCTACGCAGGAACATCAGGGCCCGGTCTGCCAGCAACCCCGGATCATTCGGCGAGACAGCCAGGCCGGCGTTGAGCTCCCGAATGTCGGCCAGGAATTTGCCCATCTGTTCAAGAAGTTTTCCGCCCCGCAACACTTCGGGATCATTCGGGGCCAGCTCCTGGGCTCGCTGTAAATCGTCGAAGGCATCTTGCCAGCGATGGAGACGCCGCCGGCAGAGCGCGCGGTTGATCCGCGCCATTGCGTTGTCTTGCACCTCGATATGCTCGGTCCAGGCATCGTTTTCCGCCGTCCAATGTTGTTGCTTCTTCTCGAGGCGGGCCAGCTTTTCCAGGACGCGCGTGTTTCTTGGATCGGCGCTCAGGACATTCGCCCACGCTTC
>DASZDO010000043.1:0-46509 GCA_035941955.1 Chthoniobacterales bacterium | reverse complement strand
CTCGGCGTCCAGAAGGCGCTCGAATACGCGCGCGATCTCTTCCTCGGCGGCGAGCGCATCGAGACCGAAGCGATGCTCGCCGACTACGACGCCGCGCTCTCGCTGGAGCCGCCCACGGGCGGGGCGTGGGAGACCGACTCCGCGCACTGGATGGCGGCGCAGAGCGAGGTTGCCTCCATGCTCGCGCGCCTGCGCGGACACCTCGATTACTTCGGCAACGGCGCCGGCTACACGCCGCTGCTCTCTCTGCCGAGCACGGTCAAGCTCTACGGCGACGAGACGCAGCGCGCGATGCGCCTCCTGCTCCTCGCCAGTTGGATAGAGGCCAAGGAGCGCGAGGCCAAGGAGGCGTCGGCCATTCTCAACGACGCCATCGGCGCGGCCAACGACGACGCGGAGGAGGCGGCCGCGCGGGTCGTGGCGGCCGAGGCGAAGATCGACTCGGTGACGAGCAGCATCGAAAGCATCACGCAGGAGCTCAACAAACTCGGCAACGACCTCGGCACCCTGCGCAGCTCCTTAATGGCGCAGGCCAAAAACAAGCTTGAGCGCCAGGGGCAGATTCGGTTCGCCATCAAGATCGCGGCCACCATCTGTCAGGTCATCCCCGTCGGCCAGCCCGTCCTCGGCACCATCGGCAAACTCGGCGACGTGGCCGCCTCGTTCGTCGGCGGCAAAGACGAGGACACGCCCGACACCATCTCGAAGATGGGCGGCGTGATGACAAAGGCGGCCGACGCCGCGTCGAAGGCGAAGAAGGCCAAGGAGAAAGCGAAGGAGAAGGCGAAGAAGAAACCGCCGAAGGACAAGGACGAAGCGAAGAAGGAGTCCGTCGATTGGGCGAAGGTCGGGAAAGGTTTGGGCACGGCCGTCTCCGGCGTCGCGGGCGCGATGAAGGAGCTGCAAGTGTCCGAGGACGAGGTCGAGGCCGAGTTGCAGAAGCTCGAATCCGACAGCCCGGAGTGGAAGGCGCTCGTCAAACGGATTCGCGACCTCAACAAGCGCAAGGCCGAGTTCGCCGCGGATCTGATGGAGGCGCTTCAGGCCGTCAGCGAGGGCTACGCGCGCATCGCTTCGGCGGCGTCGGCCATCTTCAGCATGCAGCAGGAGAGCGCGCGTGAGATCGGCAAGGTTGACCTGGAGGCCACCGGCTTCGTCCGCGAGATGGGCCAGCGCTCGCGCCTAACGCTGCTGAAGTACCTCTACCTGATGGTCAAGTCTTACGAGACGACCGTCTTTAACACTATCCACGTGGACTGGAAGCTGACCGAAATCGCCGACAAGATTAACACGCTCATCACGCCCGAAGGCGGCCTCGACGCCGCCAAGCTCGACGCGCACATCAAAATCCTCGGCCCGATCTACCAGAAAAACCTCAACACCATCCGCGACCAACTGCTCGGCGACTTCAAGGTCAACGATAAGACCTTCACCCTCGGGTTCGGCCTCGACGCCAAGCAGACGCCCGGCCTCCTCGAATACCTCAACCGCACGGGCGAAATCGTCATCGACCCCATCGCCTTCGGGCTCGTCCTCACTGACTACCATCTCGCGCGCCTCAACAGCGTGGAACTCGACAAGCTTGAGTTCGATCCGGCGGGGCCGCAACCCACCTCGCATAACGTCATCATCACGCTCCAGCCGGCGCATACCGGCACGATCCGCAAAGGCCACCAGCTCTACTCGGTCTACAGCGACGAGCCGCTCAACTGGAACTGGACGATGCCCAAGGGCAAGATAACGCCCAGCGAGCCGAGTGAGGCTTCAAAGGACGTGCTCGATCTCATCCTCGGCAAGGGCGCGGGCAAGATCAGACAGAAGGTTGCGCTCCCGCCGGTCTGGTCTGATTGGACTATCAGCGTCCGGTACGCGCCTGACTTCCCGGCCAACAAGGGCCCGCGCATCACGAGCCTCTACTTCCTCCTGAAGACCGACTCGATTCCCGCGCCCGCCAACCAACGCCTCCTCACCGTGCGCACGCTCGGCACCACCCCCGGCGCGGTCATCACCTGCACGCCCGACCTCGCCAAGCGCGCCGACGGCTTTAACAACGTCATCCGCATCTACGACAAGGGAACGAACGTAAAGCTCAGCGTGCCCGAGCACGACGGAGGCGCGATCTTCGACTCGTGGGACCTGGTCGGCCGTGAAGTCGACGAGCCGGGCGTCAAGAAGCGCGAGGTGAGCGTCAAGCTCGGCGACCACGTGCTCGCCCAGTGCCACTGGGTGCGGGCGCTGGCGACCGGCGAGGCGGTCGTCGACGAGGTCGAAATCACGCCGAGGGCTCTCAAGAAGTACATGAACACGCAGGACGGCATCAGCAAGAGGGAGAGAGCGCAGATCGAGTCTATGCTGCTTCAGAGCGGCCTGGACGCGGGGGAAGCGTCCGCCGAGCCGGACGCGCCGCGCAACCTCCCCATCCGGGTCGAGCCTACAGTGAGGGCGACCGTGATCGGCCTCGCACCCACGCTCGAAGAGGCCGAGCTGTTGGAGGACGGCAAGCGCTGGAAGCGCGTCAACTACCGCGGCATCGTGGGGTGGGTTGACGCCGAAGACAGATGAGTTGAAACGCTAAGCCCGTCGTTCACGAAGAGTTTCAGGGCCTCCGCATCACGCTCAAGTTGGCACCACGCTCGGCGGGCTGGATCGTTTCTGCGACCCAGATGGAACTGATCGCCCGCAACCGCTTGCCGTCGCAGCGCTGTAGCCACGGCGCTATGCCGCCGTGTCGTAGAGAAAACGCCTCGACAGAGCGAGGCGGCTACAGCTCTGGTAGACGCCACCGCCTATTTTTTACCTAATTTTCGAAAAAGAGGGCCGGCGAGCAAACCAGTTCCGTTTCAACCTTGCCGTCACTCGGCGGCGCACCAAAAAAATGAAAAAAACTACCTTATCTCTTATCTTCGCTTCCGCCTTTGCCCTTTCTGCGATCGCAGAGGACAAACCAGCGGCGGATAACACCGCGACAAACGACCGCGATCGTTCCGGCGAAACCAAAACCTCCGGCGATCAATCCAATAGCCCGGAAGACATCAAAATCACCGCGGCCATTCGTCGCGCTGTGGTCGCGGACGGCTCGCTTTCCATGACGGCCAAGAACGTGAAAATCATTACCGCTAACGGAATGGTCACGCTGCGCGGCCCCGTAAATAACGCCGAAGAAAAAGCTGCGATCGCCAGGTTGGCCAAGTCTGCGGCCGGCGAGGCAAAGATCGATAACCAACTCGAAGTAAAAGCTTCGGAATAACCAAACCAACAACAAAGGAAAAAAGGGAACCAAATTACTATGTCCAAAACATCACTCTTCGGAATCGTTAAAACTCACGCGCAAGCGGAACAAATCGTCGAAGGCCTGCAAAACGCCGGCTTCTCAGCATCGGAAATTTCCGTCCTGCTGCCGGACAATCAAGGCAAGCACGACATCGGTCACGTCAAAGCCACCAAGGCGCCTGAGGGAGCCACGACTGGTGCCGCCACGGGCGGACTCACGGGCGGCGTCATCGGCCTTCTTGCCGGCATTGGCGCACTCGCCATCCCGGGCGTTGGTCCATTCATCGCAGCGGGTCCGATCATGGCCGCGCTCAGCGGCGCCGCCATCGGCGCGACTACCGGCGGCGTAGTGGGCGGCTTGATCGGGATGGGCATCCCGGAGATCGAAGCCAAACGCTACGAGGACAAACTCAAGTCCGGCAACTATCTCATCGCGGTGCACACGCATGATGGCGACGAAGAGGACCGTGCGAAGGCGATCTTTGAGCAGGCGGGAGCAGAAGACATTTCTACCTCCTCAATGTCCAAGGCCCCGGCCGAAGCGTTAGCTTAAGCAACAATCTCGTTAATCCAGCAATGCCCTGCGTCGCAAGACGCGGGGCATTTTGCTTTACGGGCGACAATCCTCGAACCGCCGAAAGCCTGTCGCTATCGCAATTACGTTTCAGTTGGTTCGGGGAGGACGTTAGCAGATTTTCTCGCGTCTGATTCCAGCGATACATCGTAGATCGCGACAGAATTCTTGGTTCTCTTGGCGGCTCCCAGTGCTAGCTCGGCATGCTTTTCGATCGTATCGATAGAATCTTTGGTGTTGTCGAATGCCGCCACACCTGCGCTAAACGTGATCTTGAAATTCAAGCGCTTCGCGGCTGCATAAAAGTGATATCCTGCAATTTCACTCCGGAGCCGCTCCGTAATGATTCGCGCACCAACGGAATCTGTGTCCAAGGCAAGAATCGCAAATTCATCACCCTGGCGATAACGGCCGAAAACATCTGGCAATCGCAATTTCGATTTCGCCAATTGCGCGAATTCTCTCAGCAAATCGTCACCTGCCGTATAGCCGTAGGTGTCGTTAGTTGCCTTTAGGGCATCTATATCAATCAAGATAAAGCAAAACTGCGTGTTTTGTCGTTTAGATCGAGATACTTCCTGTGCTAAACGGCGTTTTACCTCGCGGCTATTTAAGCTCTTAGTTAGATCATCCATTGCCGCGAGCGCCGCCAGCTCGTTGATCCGTCGTCTGAGCAACAACATCATTAAGCCGCCCCCCAATATCACCAGCACCAGGGCTGCAAGTATGACTGCGCCGAAACTTGTTGTAACTGGTGTTCCTAACCAGGAACGAGCAGCCGGCACCAAATACGCACACCATACGCCTATTGCTCCAAGCAGTGCCGAGATAACGATTTTGGCAATTTCTTGGCTAAGCGTCTTCGACCAAGTGGGAAATAATTTCCGAAATACGGATGTCATCGTTGCTCGGGGCGGGAGCGATCGCGCCAGGAATTCTCGAGGGGTGCTATGCGGGGCACAGGCACAAACTACGAAATATCGAACCCTCCAGACAAGCTTTTTGAATTCCTGGTGCGTTCAAATCGCCTCGCCTCGCCAGATGCGCCTGTCCTGATTCTAGCAATTGAGTAGGCCTTCTCGACGCCCATCGTGCACCAGGAGTTTCAGGGCCTTCGCATCACACCCAATCCGCCGACGGACGGATTCGCCTTGGCGAACGTCTACACCACCCACGGCGAGCTGGACCGTTTTTGCGACCAGATGGAGTTCGCGCGCAACGGATTGCCGCCGTAGCGCCCCGCGAGCGCTCTTTTGCAGCGGCGGTCTGTCACCGTCCCCGAGAGATCGGCCAGCTGGAATCCGATCCGATCGTCCTTTCGATGCGCCTGGGTCGTTCTCCCATTCCATCCGTCGCGGAAAATTCCTTCAGCCTCCGTCGAAACTCGACTGGTTAAACCAGTCGAGTTTCAATCAAGGGCAGGGGATACGTCGGTCCAGGAAACATCCATTCTCCTAACGCCAATCTGGACGGTTCTTGCGAACAGGTGGAGTTGATCGCGTGCAAGGAATTGCCGTCGCGGCGGCGAAGGCGGCAAGAGCCTCAGGCGTCCGATTAGTGGGTGTTGTCTCCGGCTCGTTACTTAATAAGACCGCTAATTGCCGCCAGGAGAACTGGAATCAAGACCCATCCGAGCAAGATATGCACTCGCATATAGTGGCGGAGAAACCATCTCTCGTCCTTTGGTTTCCAAATCCTGTCCGATTTCAGATCTACAAACGGGAGAAATAGGCCGAGGCTATACCATAGCCTGCTGTAACCGTGAAGGGGGTCTTGTCCCTCCTTCAGTTCCTCCGGCTTTTGGCGCTCCATTTTCTCCCGGGAAAAAAGCAGACAACCCAATGCCACAAAAAACACGCATGGCACGCCCGCTTGCCAGGGGTGCCGGCCATAACCGACGAGCAAATCGAGCGTCAAGCTTCCGAGCCAGGCGGGACGCCAACGGGGTAGGTCATTGCGCTCGCGGCGCTTCCTCGCAATAAAGGCCCGATCGGCGTCTTCGCGATAACCCTGACGCAGGAAAAATTCCTCCAGATTGTTGTACACATCTGCGGCGTAACCTGATTGCCCGACCAGATTCAGGAGGGCGCTTCGAGACTCCAGCCCGTCTTCTTCCAAGCGGATGTATTTATATCCTATCCCTTGCATCCTGAATTTACGGCCGTTCATATTGTTAGTCGGCCAGCTGGTCCGTGCCAGGTCTAGCACCGTAAAGTTACTGTAACTCAGGTCAGCCTCCTGTTGAATGGTAACGTCGGTAAACGTAGCTGAACCTTCCACCTTTAGGGATAGGGCGATCAATTCCTGAATACTGACATTTCGGATGATCAAAAGATCCCTGATTGTGACATTTGATAGAAACAACTGGCGGATAGGCGGCGTTTCACGCTCCTTGGCCCCGATACCCAGGCTGCGGAAATGCGAAGCTGTAAAATCGGCAGGTCCGCTAAAGCGGACCCCTGCAAAGAAGCCGTCCCCTCCGCACTTTACGTTCAGGACTGCCGCGTTTTCGCTTCTGAACTCAGCTCCATCTGCTTGAAAGTGGAAGCGAATCTGTGCTTCATTAAAGTTAGCCGAGCCCTCAAAAATAGTGTTTTCAAGATGCATTGCTCTTCCAATCTCTATGCCGCTGAACTTGACCGCCTCTTCCTTGTTGTTAAACCGGGCCCCCGTCGCGTCGAAAGAAATGCCAATGTTTGCCGCCTCGAAGTTAACAGTTCCGTCGAAGGTGGCCCTTCTAAAGAGGGCATTCTGTTTTACCTTTAGGGTGTTAAAGGTAATTAGCGCTTGCGGGTTCTTAAACTGAGCGTCGTCTGCCTCGAGATTGCCAATAATTTCCGCAAAACTGAAATTTACCGATCCTCCGAAAACAGTTTTCCGGAAGAAGGCGTGGCCTTCAAATTTCGCGCTGCTGAAGTTGGCGTCTTGCTTAAACGTAGTACCTCGGAATGAGACTGGTCTCAGGAAATGAACGCCAAAGAACGTCACGGCACTGGTGAATTCACAGCCATTCAGGCTAAGGTCCCAGGGAATCTGCGCGCCTCGGAGATTGACGGTCCCCTCAATTGTCGCATCCACGATCACCAAGAAGTTACGCTGAGCCCTCGCTTCGATTATCGTACCGGCCAACAGATTCTCCAGGAAGTGCGCCGTGAGTTTTCGTTTCTCTTTTTCAGCCTCAGGGAATAGCTCACTCAGATCAGCTGGTCTCCCCGCAGCCACTTGATCGAGAACCCACTTTTCTGCCGGGGTTAGTTCCGGTGACTTTGTCGGCGAGGGCTGCGCTTTGCTTGACGCCACGGCTATGAGACATGCCGCGAGAGCGATTGAAAACGAAACGGGGAGCTTCACGCTCCATGAGCGTCTAGCAGGAGCGAGGCGGATTTGCAGCAAAAAAACGACTCCAGGCAACGCGCCTGCCCTGCAAAATCCGATCACCTTCCGCCTTCGACTTTGGCCTTGAACCTTGATTCGCGCTTCGGTTTTTGCTTCCTACTTCCGCCTTCATCCTTCATCCTGCCGCCTTCCCAATGACCGATCCATCTCCTCCGCGACCCAGGGCCGTGACCTGGGCCGGTTTGTTCATCGCGCTTTTTGGCATGTTGATCGTCCGCCAAGTGGTGAATTATGTCTGGCCGGACCCGACCTTTGCCTCGGCTGTGATCAAGGAAGCGGGCATGTGGCTCGTGGCTGTTCTCCTTTTTGTCATCATCAAAGTAGGCGAAGGCCTCCCACTTAGTTCGATTGGCCTCGGAACCGCGCGCTGGGGCAAGTCGGTCCTGTGGGGATTTCTTCTCGGGATCGGTTGTCTTGTCGTCGCAGGTGTTTTGGTTGCACTGACGGGATACACCGGCGGCGAGTCGGGGAAAGCGTTCGATAAACTCCCTACCTGGCTGCTCTCGCTCATCGTCCTCCGCGCGGGGGTCGTCGAAGAGCTCTGTTATCGCGGCTACGCCATCGAACGCTTGCACGCCCTCGGCCTGCCGCGCGGCCTGGCGGCCGGAGTACCGCTGCTGATCTTCGGCGTGGGCCATTGGACCGGCGGTTGGGCGAACATCCTGATCGCCCTCGTGCTCGGCGGCATGCTCGCGTTCTTCTTCATCTGGCGTCGGGACCTTGTCGCCAACATGATCGGCCACTGGTTCGTCGACTTCATCGGCAACGTCCTGCCCAGACTTCTCCCCTAAGCGTAGTCGCACGGGTTAGGCATTTTTTGGCTCCGTAGCGGACGTGGCCCCGTCACTGTTGCTCGTGGCTGTACTGCCCCTCCAACGAAACAATCCCTTCGGCACTCGACCGCTTAAAGCGGTCGAGTCTCGAATCCATTCGAGTCGAGGTGCTTCTGCAATGCGCCGGCGGCACGTGTCGTTCAACGCAAACAACGGTTGTTTGTTCTACCTCCGTGCCGAAGTTCTAGCGGGCGAAATCGGGCTTCCGGGCGCTTGAGGTTGAGCGACGGCTCTTGCCTCTGCTTCCTCTGGACGGAGTCGCGCGGTGCGGATGCGAGGCGCCCTCGATCACCATCCTCCGCAAAGTGTTATAAAGTGGATGTCCTGGATTGGCACGGTAGAACCGGTGATAGCCGTTGCTGCGGCTGGAGATCAGGTCGGAAGTTTCAAGCTTGGCCAGCTCATACTGCACAGTTTGGAGGGAGAGAAAGGCGTTCGTATGACGCCCAACGGCTGCGTGGCGCCTGATCGGCCATTGGTTCGTCGACTTCATCGGCAACGTGCTGCCCAGACTTCTCCCCTGATCGCCGGCTTCTGAAGACGGCCTGTCCTCAGGGCCACAATTGCGTCAGCGGCATATCCGCGCCGCTTACCTTGGTGCGTCCAAGCGGCGATCGTCTGCTATACGTGAGTCACGTATAGCACCGGCGCGGATGGGGATGCCACCGCAGGAGATTGCCCTGGTCTCGGAGAATGGTACAATCGCAGGCTCGCAATGAGAGCGTTGATTCTCGCGTTGACAGTCTGTTTGGTGCTCGCAGGCTGCAAGAAGCGAGAGGTGCTTTCAACACCCAGCCAAACGATGCCGCAGGACAGCCAATGGGTTGAGACATTCTTTCAGGACTACGCCGAGGCGTTTCGATCAAAATCGAGAACTCGATTATTGGCCAAGTTCTGCCTGCCCTTGACCTTTTTGACTAAGACTGGCCCGATCGTGTTCCAGGATGAGGAACATCTCTCAGCCAACCTTGATGCGTTGCTTCGACGTTATGAGCAGATTGAAGCCGTGGACTGGAAGGATACAATCAAAGATGTTCGGACTGTTGGTGCGGGAATTTATCTGGTGGAAATCGAGTGGCAATTCTTCAACGTCGGCCACGAGCTTCTGTATGCTTGCGATACGAGCTACTTGCTGGCTGCCGAAACGAAGGCAGGAGCGAAGGTCATGGCTGTCATTGCCCACAACGAAATGGAAAGATATGGCCAGGCGCTTAAGCGCAAAAAAGACGTCTGAATTTCAACATCCGGCTGCGCGCCAGCTGGCAGTGCGGGTCGCACTAGTCCACCACGGTGGTGGCGGATCGCTCCAAGAGCCGGAGCCGCTGATTCCGAGGGCTACGGCTGAGGCATTCTCGACATCGCGCCGCCGACTAAGGCTGCGAATAGCGCCATGATGATCATCCAAACGAAAATGATCACCGGGATGAAGCAGCAAAAGACGATGAATCCGGCGGCCATCCACTTGAACATGATTTTCAGGAGAGAACCAAAGGGAATATCGAAGTCCACGACAGCAACTCGCTGTGCGACAAACGTTGCGCTTGGTATTGGGGGGATTTGGACCTGCCGTGGAGTCGGAGGCGGCAACTGGGTTCCGTACTTCAGCATTGGCAAATGTTCATCGATCGTCTTCCATTCGCCTCCAGTCGCAAGTCGGCACGGGGTGTCTCGATTCACTCGTTGATCCGCGAACAACTGAGCGACCTGTTCTTCGGAGTACGGTCCGTCCTCGCGTCCAGAGAGTTTCAAGAAATACGACTTCTCGGGCTGGGGGAACTTCACGCTTCACGAGCGTTTAACAGGAGCGCGATGGATTGGCAGCAAAAAAGGCGCGCCTGCGTATAAGAAACCGGCGAGACCCGTTGCCGAGCCTCGCCCGCGGGTGTTCCCCCCGGAACACGACCTAACAATCTACGGAGTGGGCGGCGGAGTAACTCCTTTTGGCGGACGGCTCGCGGCGCGGTCGACGATAATCCTCGCGGTAAAATAGGCGTTATAGAAATCCGGGTTCGGTTTCTTTAATCCAGTCATCAGCTTGTCGAGCTCGTTACGAAAAACGCTGCGCACGATGCGGATCGCCGCGGGCACGGAGAGCGTCTCGACCTTCCGGCCGATCACCGCTTCACGCGGTGACTCTTTCTTGTTTGCAAAAAGGGTAGCAGCGCCTTTTAGGTCGCCATTGTTGGAGTCCGTACAGTCGCGGCGGAAGAGCGCTCATGGCCAACCGAGCAGGAGCGTTTCGACTTCATCTGGGTCGAGGAATCTTGAGTTTTGCGGCTTCTTGACGCTCCAAACTTTCGCGAATGCTCGCCGCTGATCGTTTGAATGGAGCGCCGCGTTGCTAATCAGCTTCGTGTGGAAAATGTTAGTGATCGGCACGTCGCCGACCAGATCCCGCATAGCGCCTCTCACGGCGCTGCTAGCGATCATGGGGTTGATATTCCATTGCTGAGCGCCAGAAGTGCCCAGCATTCCCATCGCGACGTGGTCACTCCCATCTGTGGTCGCGGTGGCGTCCCAAGAGGCGGACGTCGAAAGCAATGCTACGAACGCAATCTGTTCAACGAGCGAATAAAGCGCTGCCGCGCGAAAGAAATCTCGGACTAAGTCCTTCCGACGATTCGCAGCATTGCCGCCGTCCTCGCGACGCCACCATTTTAGCTCAAGCCCGGCCAATAGGTGCGTTTCGCCGCCGTTTCCTCTTCGCGAAATTAGAAGATCCACGTCTGCGTTCTGCCAATCCGGTGGCTCGAACTCGCGCGTAAGCAGCCAGCCTTGTCGAAGTTCCGCGGCAACTGCCGCCGCAGCAACGACTAGCCCGTCGCGGAGAGTTATCTCGCCCATGCCCGCTAACGACGACGTCGCGAAGCCGTGCGCTGCGTGCGAAATCAAGATGTTCGCAAATGCGTCACCAAGAACTGTTATTTCGCTGTCGGTCAAAACGATGCCTCAACCTTTAATGGCGCGGTAAACGCCGTACCCGGCGAGTCCCACTATCGCACCTGCTACCGCAACAGGTGCTGCACCGACCGCAACAGCAGTTCCGGCTACCGAAAGTCCCATTGCCCCGGTTACGCCTGTTCCTGCTAACGCGGCGAGTCCCCCGATCGCCGCGGCTCCGCCTGCCTTCAAAAATTCGCCGCGAGAAGTTGAACGACGATCACCAAGGTCAGGTGGTGACGTGTCGGCTACGCTGGCAGGATCTTGCATGTGAGGGTCGATTGCCGCGGTGCTCGGCGAGCCGAAGTTGATATTCGAATGCACAGAGCGCAGCCTGCCGTCCACAGCCGCGTCAGTTCGCGCATTGCGGCTCCTCGCGTGAATATCACACAGAGCGCGGTACGCTGCGCGCAGATCATCGTCGGACAGGGCCGGCCGACGGTATCGAGTTAAGAATGCACCGAATTCGATAAAAGAACCATCCTCGTTCAGCAGTTCCGCTGTGACAGACGTTGGAATCTGTCGCTCTGCTGTGACCCCGCCGCTCGGATCGATGACTTCCATCGATACTCTGTAGCCGTTCACCGTGCGGTCCAGCGGGTTCACGTTAAACGGCCCGACCATCCGGTTGTTGCGGATGCTGGCGGAGCTGAGCGCTCGCCGCATATCCGCCATGGGAATGCGGACGCGAGTCCCGTTTGCCAAATGGAATTCGGCGACGCTATAGGCGGTGCTTTGGAGCGTCGACACAGCTATGTCTGTTCTCCAACCGTCTCTACTCGCCCACGTTTCCGGGACGTTTCGTGTCCACGCTGGCATCGTACCTATGGTGTCGAAGTGATCGAATTAGCCTCCACGCATTGGCGTTCTCGGCGGGCCGAGTGCGTCATCGATGATTATTATCGATTACCTTTGGCCCGATTGTGGGTAATGCAGAGCATCTGGCAGTTCTTGGATGAACTATCGCCGTCCTTGCTCCATGCAGTAACGTGGTCGGCGTCCATTTCATCGAGCTTATAGATTCTGCTCTTGTTCGCGTCGCGCCCCATGGCGCAGAGCGGGCAGTTGGATTTACTCCTGGCTTCTGCCGCGCTCGTTTGCTTCTCGTACACGGAGTGCTTGGTGGCATCGTCGAACACGCGCACTTCCAGCAGCTTCAAGTCCTTCTGGCCGCCGAGGATGAATTCGAATATCCCGCGTTTTTTCTTAACGTAGGGATCGCCGTATAGCCGCCTCACGTCGGCAGACACCTTGTCTGGATCGTATGACTGCGAGTGATACTGCTCGTAGAGCTTGCCCCATTCCAGACCCTGCATCTCTTTCTTCACATCTTTGAAGACCGTTGAAACCCAGTCGATCGCGCTGTTGAAATAGGTTTTCAGCTCAGTGATGTTGTTGCCGTTGCGATGGCTGGCCATGTAGCCGCCAATATCGCCCTTGCTAACCCAGTCTAGCGCCCGCTCCAGGAAGTCCTGCCGGTTTGCACTGCCCTTTATGTACGCGCTCCATTTTTGGATGTTCGCATTCTGGCTATTGCTGAACTCGGCCTTCGCATCCGTCACGAACGGCCCCGAGTAGATGGCGTTCAAGAGCTCTTGGGAGTTAAGCGGAACGCCCGCGATGTTGATGGTCTCAAACCATTGCTTGATCTCGGTCTCCGTGCCCTCGCACTCGTAGATCAGCAATTTCGAGTTCCGAATTTTCGCCTGCTGGTCGGCGGGCAGGCTGTCAAAATTCTTCGGATTGCCTCTCTCCATAATCGCAAACTTCCCCGTAACGAACCGACCGATACTGGTGATCCGTTGCTGCCCGTCGAGCACCTCGAACTTATCCTTCGCGACTTTGTTGAAATAGATCAGCCCCAGCGGATACCCCTTGAGCAGCGATTCGATGACCGCCGCCTCTTTCTTGCCTCCCCCATCCGCATAGATGTAGTTGCGCTGGTACTCCGGCTGAATGGTGAGCTTTCCGGACAGTCCATACAGCCCCTTGCCCTCCAACTGGTTGTACACAAACCCGTCGCAGATGGCGGCGACGGAGATGTCGGTTCTCAGGGTGGTATTCACTTTTTAGTCTTTCTCGCAGGCTTGGAACGGCGGCGGTGGCGGATGAGGATGCGCTTGTAGACCTTCACGTCATTGATGACGCCAGACATGTTGAGCGGGAAACTTCCGGGCTTGCCGAACCGACGGAAGAAGGCGTCTTTCTGGTCCTGAGCCGAGTACCACCGAGTCCTGTATGGGTTGTCTGGGTCACTGGAGTCGAGGGTTCCGACAATCTCGAACTGGTCAGGGCTGTACTTATCAAGGAAAGTGATGGGTACACCCATGACGCCGTCGTAATCGCTGGGGATTGCGTCGGTAAAGGGGACTTCTATCGCATCGTAGTTTTCGTATCGGTTATAAGCTACCTTCCCCTTGATCTCCTTGTGTTTGCTGAACCGCAGGTTGTCCTCCATGGTCATGAGCGGCAGTTCCTGATGCCGGCGCCCATGGTCCAGGTTTGTGTACCAGCGGACGCCCTTAACGCGGATGTACTTGACGCCGTTTTCGTCGACGCGGTAACCCGCCGCGTTCAACGGATAGTGGTCTGGAACGCGGAACTCACGGTCGCCGCTGTGGATGGTAACCCCCATCCAAAGCTTGTCGGCTTTGATATGCGGAAAGATCTCCTTGTAGGTGAGCGCCTGGACGTTGCCGATGATGAGGTACTTTTTCCGGTGGTCCACGAGCTGCGCGATGTACCCGCGGAAGAGGGAGAACGGCGGGTTGGTGACGACGATGTCCGCTTGCTTGAGCAACTCAACGCACTCGGCGCTACGGAAGTCGCCGCCTCCGGCGAGGGGTGTCCGGGTGTGGGGGTTCCGCTCTAGGAAGAGCTTGACGTCTTCGATGCCGGTCGCGCCGTCTCCGTTGACATCCTTCACTTCCTCGATCTCGACGGCAATCGCGTTGGGCTTTTGGCGCTTGCCATTGCCCTCGTCGTACTCACCGAACGTGAGTTGTGCGCCAGCGATGGGGGAGCCGTCGTAGCTGGTCGATATAAGCTTTTTGAGGCCTAGCTTGTTGAAGTTGGCGGCGAAGTACTTGAAGAAACTGCTCTCGAAAGGGTCGTCGCAGTTGCAATAGACGACCTTGCCGCGGAAGGCGTCGGGGTCGAATTCGAGGTAGGCCTCGACCTCTTTCTGGATGTCGACGTACTGGGTGTAGAACTCGTCCTGTTTGGCCTCCCTCGCGGCGGTCAAATTTCGATTCGTCAGCCTGCTTTCCGCTTTCGGCGGCGCGGCTGAGCTCTTTCCGTTAAATTGGGATTTCGGCATAGGCAGTTACGCGTTGACTCGCTCCGCGGATTCGAGCGCCTCGATCAGACGCGGGATTGAGTCGGGACTAATCGCTACGCCTTTTGGTGTTGGCTTCCAAGCTCCATCGTCGGCGTCGCGGTAGTAAGTCCGCGCGTGAATGAGAGGATGCCCGGCGAATTCGGCCGCATACACATGAATCCGTTCGCGAGCATTCTTCGCGATCACGTCCGGCTTCTGTTCAGACGCGTTGCCGCCCACGGCACGGTTCAGGGCCGTTGTGAGCTTGGCGAGATCTGTGGGAGTGACGGCGATCCCTTTCCGGGTGGCAAACACGCCTCCTGTGTCCCGGTAATAGATCCGCACATGGACGGTGTCCTTCCCGTGGTACTCGCCGCGTGTGATCCAGATGTCTTCGCGGCTATTTTTTCTGATCTTTGCGATGATCGCGTCCATGATGATTATGGGGCGTGGCTGAGATAACCTCAGCCACGCTCCAATCCTTTGATCAGAGCTTGATGCCCCCGTGGCTGGCGACCTTCTTCAGGGCCTCTGACAGGTCGCGCAGCTTCTGCTCCTTGACTGGCGACCCACTCTGCAGGTCTTCGAGTTCCGACAGCGCGATGGTCCGCAACTCGCTGGTAGCCTGATCGACGATCGCGTATAAGCTCGACGCCATCGAAGGGTTCGCATCGTAAAGAACCTGGCGCGCTCCCTGCATGTCGCCCTTCTTGAACTTGGTGAAGGCCGCCGGGTTATCCATGATCTCCGGCAGCTCGCGAACATCTTTCGCGTCCTTCAGCTTTCCGTCGAACACCCAGGAGCGGAACTCCTTCATGAATGCGGAGTCCCTGTCGCGGCGCTCGCGGAGCGGCCGCTTCTTCATGAATTCCTCGAAATGGCTAAAACGATTGATGCCCTGTTTATCGCCAGTCTCTTCCAGATACTTCCGAGTTTCCTCGTACGCCGCGATCTTCTGCGCGATCTTTCCACGGGACCAACGGAGGTGAGACGCGAGGTAGTCGTACGTCTTGTGGAAGAGGGTCTGCATCTTCCAGACGTACTCGGCCTCCTCATACGCGCCCCAGCGGATCTTGCCCGCAACATGCAACTCGCCGAGGAGCGTCATGAGCTGTTCGTCAGTTACATCGTTCGGCAGCAAGCGGACATGAACCTTCTCGAACCGCTTATCATCCGGGTACTTTTTGCGGAGCTCGCGCAAGGCGACGGTTCGGCAGTTGCCCTCCATAACCACGTTGTCCCGCCTGACGATCGGATCTTCGATCAGACCGCCATTGTTCAGAATGCTTTCGTAAAGGTTTTTTACGTCATCCTGTTTCCAAAGCAGCTTGTGAAGATCGCCATCGGTCGCCACCATTCCCTTGGACCGCAGCTGATACGTCAGTCGCTGATTGCTCGAATCGAGCCGCAGTTGATCTATCGGCACCAACTTCCGCTCGAGCGCGAAGTCTCGATTACCGAGACGGATCGACATCGTCGTCGAGCCATTCTCACTTCTTTGTTCCACCATCGCTACCATATTAATTTCCTTTCGTACACCGCCTGAACCACTCAGACAGGTGGCCAGTCTAAAACAGTCCGCATAGTCGTCAATGTTTTTTTTAGTTTCAGAAAACTAACAATGACAGAACCCGTTGAAGCGGGGAAAGCTGATTTGCTTCGGATCCCGCGGAGTGCGTTGCCTGTCTCCGATGAGCAAAAGATAATCACAGCGGCCTTCTTTAAGCCGGACCTCGCGGATGGCGATGCCTCGTCCAGCGGAGAGATCGTTTATGATTTTGAACGATCCAGCCGCACTGCTGAAGCAATGCGTCGATGTTCTGCCGCGCAAGTTCTTCAGGGGTAGGCATCGGGGACGCGTGCTTTTACCCGGTGGGGGCGGAATTTTCCAGTGGAATCGAAACATCGATCATCATTTAGCGAACTGGCGAGCTGGGGGGGACCGGGTGATCGGCAATCATTTAGCGAGTGAGCGATTCAGTGATTTAGCGATTTGGAGACGAGAGGGCTTTGCAATTAGGGGTCTCGCCTGGGAGGCAGTAAAATTGCTACTGTTTGGCACATGCCAAACCCTCAGTTGGACCAGTTCATGCAGGATCTGACGGCGAAAGCGGTCGCTGCCATCGTTCTTGGCAGCATCGGAGCATTCTTGTTGCGAGAATTTCTCCAATGGGTCCATCGCAAGGCTGCACGCGTCGGTCAGTCCTTACGGGCGAAGCGTGGGACATTGCCATCGAACACCAGGCTGAACTCGGTGTCAGATTCTGCGCCGCACTGTCCGTCATGCCGCACCCTGATGGTGAAACGAACAGCGCGCCGCGGCGCGAACGCCGGATCAAATTTCTGGGGTTGCTCCGAATATCCGCGTTGCCGCGAGACACGGTCGATGTAGCGCCCGTTCCCAAGTTTAACTTGGGAACGAGGGCACGAACGGCGAAGGCACGGCAGCGACGACGCGTCAGTCGGCGTCCGTTAATTGGGATAAGGCGATCCGCCTCCGCCAAGGCTACGGCGAGACAAGGGGAAACCAGTCAGGACGCGGCGGCAGAGCGCCGCGGCTACACCGCTAATCTGGCAGGGAGGGATCCGCCTACGTCCCGCAGTCGCCGGACTTCCGCCGTCGCTAAAGCTTTGGCGTGACGAGATGGCGTGACAAGACCGAATGGGCAGGCTGGCACGAACTATAGCCGTTAGGCGAGTCGATGCTCCTCGATGCGGAGGGCCCGCCTGCATCGTTATGCGCCCTGCCCGTATCGCTACGCGAAAGCGTTGCGGGCATGGAAGCATTGCGGGCAGGGAAAAGGCGCAGGATCGAATAGATCGGCTCCATCTACGACCAAACAAGGACAACATGAAAAAAATCACCAACTTATTGATAGTCTGTTCGCTGGCGCTGGCTGGAGCCGTATTGGCCCAACAGCCCACGCCAGAAGCGCAGCCACCAGGCAAAAAACCCGACAAAAAGGCCCCCGCGGAAGTGAAGCCCAAAGCGCCGAGTGCGGCGAAAGCCGACGCTCCAGCCGTCGCGCCGAAAACTGAGGCTCCAGTGCGTGTGCCGAAAACCGAGGCTCCGGCGCGTGCGCCGAAAACTGAGGCTCCGGCAGTGAAGGAGCCGGCAGCAGCGGCCCAACCGCCGGCAGCGAAAGAACCGGCCGCGACAAAGCCGGAAAAGAAGGCGCCCTCTTCTCGGAAGCCTGCGCCCGCCGCTACCGCTCCGGAGACGAAGACGGAACAACCGGCCGCGATTGCGCCGCCTGCCGACAAGAAGCAACAGTCGGCCGAGAGCAAGAAGGATAGGAAGGCGCCTGCCGCCGCGAACACACCAACGACTCCCGCACCAACTCAGGCCGCCACCACACCCGCAACGACCAAGCCGAACGTGAGCCCCGCAGCAACGGCGGCGAGCACCACCGCAGCGCCAACCGCAGCGAGCACCACTCCGCCGGCAGCAGCCAGCACCGCCCCGGCGGCGACGGCGCCTGCAAGCGCGGCTCCGTCGATCGCGCAAACCAGCCCGACAAAGCCGGTCAATCCTGCGGCTCCGAAGAAGCTGGATGTTCAAAAAGTCGAGCAGATCAGGCAGCAGCACACGAGCTTTCGTGCGGAAGCCAGGCCGGACAGGGTTCCGCCAGTCACGTTCACCGCGAACTATCGAATCCAGGGAAGCGACCAGTGGCAGGGACCGCAGTACGAAGTGTATCGCTCTTACCGTCCGGAACGGCGCGATCAGGCCTATTACCGCTCGCGCTACCAGCGGGTGGAGCTAATTGCTGGGGGTTATTACTACTTCCACAACAACTACTGGTACCCGGCGTGGGGTTACAATCCTACCAATGAATATTATGCATACGATGCCCCGATCTATGCCGGTAAGCGCGCCCTTCCGCCGGATAAAGTGATCGCGGACGTGCAGGCCGTGCTCAAGGAGATGGGCTACTACAAGGGTGAAGTGGACGGATTGCTCGGGCCGCTGACCCGTGCGGCGCTCACCGGTTATCAGACCGACCAGGGAATGGTCGTGACCGCGGTAATCGACGAACCGACGCTCGACTCGCTCGGGATGGGATGAGCGGAGCGAAGTAGGAACCTCTAAGAAATTGCCGCCGGGCGTCCCGCAGTCGCGGGACCTCGGCGGCTTTCTCTTTTTGTAGACGCGGGGGGAGGAGCGGCCGGGCTTTCAAACCGGAAGGCGGCCTCCTTCGCTGAAGCTACGGCGAGCCAAGGAAGTCGGGGGAGTGCAACTCGCTCATGCAGGCGGGCCGGTCTAGCGAGGAGCATGCTGATGGTCCACCACGGGGGATTGATTCGGTCGCATCCCCTCCCTCACCCTCGCCCCTCGGGTTGTGCGATCTATGTCGCAGCCTCCCGGCATGCTCCATTCGTCCATTGGCGGATCGGAGGTTCCCCACGACGAGTCTGTCCTATGGCGGACTTGGCGAGTCCACCACGGCGGATTCGTCCCCCGGCGAACTGGTAAAGCGGCGGAATCGGACATAAGGAACGCGCAGAGCGATGCGAGTGTTGATTATTGGCGGGACGGGATTTATCGGGCGGTGGATTGTCCGCGCACTCGTGGAGCAGGCGCATGAGGTGCAGGTTTTTCATCGGGGCCGCACGATCGCAGCGCTGCCGCCGTCGGTAGCGCATATCCAGGGTGAGCGCGCAGAGTTGCCTCGTTTCGCGCCGCTGTTTCGCGCGTGGACGCCCGATGTTGTCCTCGATACTTTCGCATACGATCGCAACGATCTCGCGCTGGTGGCTCGCGCCACGGAGGAAATCACATGCCGCTTTGTCCTGCTGAGCAGCATGGACGTATATCGGGCGTACGGCATTTACTGCCGGTTGGAAGAGGGAGCGCCGGATACGAGAATGTTCGATGAGAAGGCGCCGCTCCGCACCGTGCTTTATCCGTACCGAAAGAATGCAGCCTCGGTCGATGACCTTCTGTATCGCTATGACAAAATCCCGGCGGAGCAGTTCGCGATGAACGAAATGAATCGACCGGTCACGATCTTGCGGCTGGGCAAGGTGTACGGGCCGGGAGATCCGCAACGGCACGCACAGGACTACCTGGAACAGGTCCGTCGCGGCAGGGCCCGATTGTCAAAGGAACGATCCGAATGGCGGTGGAGCCGCACGTATGTGGAGAACGCGGCGGAGGCGGTCGCCCTGGCCATCGCGGCAAAGGCGAGCGTGTCGCGAATCTATAATGTGGCGGACGAGCCAGTGCTGACGGAACGGGCGTGGATGGAAGCGGTGGCGCGTGCAAACGGTTGCAATGTGGAAATCGAGACCTCGACCGAATCGCCCGAGTCTGCGGACCGGCATTACGAGTGGCGCCAGCACCTCTGCGCGGACACTACCCGCATCCGCCAAGAGCTTGGCTGGCGTGAGAAATATGATCTGGAAGAAGCTTTGCGCTGCGCCTTCGTACATGAAGGATGAGGCGGAGGAGAAGTTCGAATGACGAATGACGAATGACGAAGGACAATCATTTGGCGAGTTAGCGAGCTGGTGATTTAGCGAATCGGGCAAAGAGGTAAAACACGCGTATCCAATTAAAATTCTGAAACGGCGAACGCATGGGAGAGTCGGTGATGGCAAAGAAAGCTACGACGACTAAACCGAAAACAAAAACCAAGTCGAAGACGACGACAGGAGCGAAAAAGCGCAGTTCCAAGAAAGGCGTCGTGGCGACGATCGCGAGCTCGATCGTTAGTACCGTGGCCAGCGTGATCCCGTCGGGTTCCAAGAAGTCGAAGGGAAAGAAGAAGCGCTAATCATTTAGCGAGCGGGTGAATTAGCGAATTAGCGATTCTGGGGCAGGCGGCTGGTACGAAACGATCATTATTTAGCGAGCCGGCGATTCAGTGATTTAGCGATTTAGGGCAGGAGGCTGGTACGGATTTAGCGGCATTGGGTACCGTGCACCCAGAGCAATTCGCCCCGCTTCTCCCGATCTTCTTTATTCTGATCATCGTTGTCGTCCTCAAAGGAATTCTTGGTGGCGGGAGCGGAGGGAAAGTCTCGTACGAGCGAATTGATCGCTTATTTAGCCCGGCCGAGCGTTCGTTCCTCGGCGTGCTGGAGCAAATTCTTGGCAAGGAATACCGAATTATCGGCAAAGTGCGGATGGCAGATATTATTCGGCCGCGGAAGGGTCTCTCGGCGAGTGCGCGCACGTCGGCGCTCAACCGCATTACCTCGAAGCACGTGGATTTTGCCGTGTGCGATCCGAAGACTCTGCAAGTCGTCGCCGTAATCGAGTTGGATGATTCAAGTCACGGCGAAGCTGGCCGGCAGCGTCGCGACAAATTCGTCGACGCAGCGTTGTCGAGCGCGGGTGTTCCGCTCGTCCGAATTCCCGCGCAGCGAGCCTACACGCCTGCGGAAATTCGCCAGCGCGTGTCGGTACTGTTCAACCGCGCTTGATGTTCTGCGGGTGGAAGCCGATACGTGGCTTTGGCGGTGGTTCTGAGGAAGGTGCGAGAAGTGGGCGCAGCTTTTGGTACAAATCGCGCAGGGCGGAATCATGGAGAAAGAGCGTGTTATCAATCTGCGCCAGCCGTTTCACCATGGTGCTCTTCGCGGCCAGCTCGTCGCGCATCTTCACGAACGCGCGGATGACAAACACGCTCATCTGCACGGCACGCGCGCAATTGAGGATATTCGCGGCTTGGAGCGCCCCATGCTCAGTAAAGGCCCAAGGGCGGTAAACCTTACCCCGGTGCTTGCTTGAACTGGTCGCAAATTGCGACCAGTTCGAGGTGTCGCTCTGATCACCTTTTTTTGAGGCCGCAATTTGCGACCTCAAGTTTGTTTGGAATGCAAAATCCTCCGGGAAACGGCTCCGATTGCGACGGAACTGCTCATTCAAGCGCTTGGTCGCAACGCCGTAAACGCGCGCCAGATCACTATCGAGGATAACTTTTTGGCCGCGGACTTCGCGGATCAGGTTGTCGATTCCCTGATTCGGGAGAGTTAATTTCTTGGAGGGCATGTCGGGGAGGACAGATGTTTCTATCTGGCGACGGGTGGATGTGCCAGAGGAAATGCAGATGCGCCCCGTTCCCAAGTCCAACCCACCTCGGCGGGCAGGCTTTCAACCGAGGGCTGGAAACAAACGCCTCGGCGCAGCGAGGCGGCTACAGCTCGGCGTTCGCAGACGCGCCGCTATAGAAGACGCCTGAAATCAGAAAAGCCGCCACGAAGCGGTCGTGGCGGCGTTTCTGTTCGTTGTATTTTGTTAGCCCATTCCGAGCTGTTCCAGCGTCGGTTGGTCGATGGCGCCGGTGGGCTCTAGGCCCAGCGCGGTCTGATATGCGGTCAGCGCTTCCTGGGTCTGCGGGCCGACCAGGCCGTCCACTTCTCCGCGATATAAGTCCTGCTCTTTCAAGATGCTCTGAACATCGGCCACGATCTGGTCGAACGGTTTCGCGCTCTTGCCGACATAAATCGGCCCGTCATATGGGTAATAGGCCGCGGACTCATCGTAACCCCAGGCCGGATACCAATACCCGCCGTTCCAGTAGTACCACCCGCCGCCGATCAAAACGATGTGCTTATGATTCGCGTGCCACCAGACCCTGTCGTGCCATTGGGGCCGATACGTTCTGAAGACCTCGTAATGTGCGCCCTTCCAATTGTTGGCCCCCCTGATGCGGAAGTCTTGGTTGAACGTTACGCTGACGATCGCTGAGCTCGGTGACGCGTGAAAATTCAGGTGCCTGGGCTGAAAGACCTTCACGGTTTTGTTTAGGTTCGTCGTCACGTTCTTGTGTATCGCCGGCACATGAGGCTTCGGCACCGTGATTTTAGGTTTCTTGATATGCGGGAACTGCGCTTGTCCCGTCCGAACGCCGGCTGCGAGCGTAAGGGAACAGCCGATCAATATGGTGATGAATCTTTTCATTCTGGTTCCTTGGTTGATTTTCTTGTTCTCCGGCGGTCCGTTCCCAAGTTCAACTTGGGAACGAGGGACTACCACGAGGGACTTGCCGGGAAATCTGTCGTAACCCCCGCCATTGTTTGCCACCTATCGCAGGTTGTAAACCTCGATGATGCCGAGGCCGGTTCCCCCGTTGTTCCCGGCGAGAATCGCGGTGAATTGGCCGGGCGGCAGGGTTGTAAAGATGGCTGACTCGTTTGAGTCGGCCGGCTCAAGACCGTTGGCGCTCAAGAGTGCGGCGGAGGCGGGATCGTCGGTCCAGTTATCGTTTTCGATCAGGGTGGCGCCATTGGCGTCGTGCAGCTCGATGGTGGGATCGGCGAGCAGATTGCTGAGGCCGAACTGAACCAGGGATGGCCCAAGGCCGCGCACGGCCACCCGGGTGCTGCCGGCCGGGGGCGGGTTCCCGCCGAGGATGAAACCGCCAATCATAACATTGTTCTGCGCGCCTACGAAACCGCGAGTGCTGATGTTGGCCAATTGCGCGTCGACTCCCTGGTCGAGGTCGTAGATTTCGAGCAGGCCGAGACCGGTGGTTTGATTTGTGCCGGTCAAAACGGCGGTGTACGCGGCGGGCGGCAAGGAGGCGATGATGACCGATTCGCGGTCGTCTCCGGGTTCGAAGGGAGTGCCTTCGATCTCGCTGCGTTGACTGTCTTTCCAATTGTCGTTCTGGAAGAGCAAGCTGCCATCCGCGCCGCGCAACTCCAGGACAGGATCGAGAAGCAAACCGGTGAGCCCGAAATTACTCAAGGAAGGTCCCAGGCCGCGGATGAGGACCGGCTTCGAAGCGTTCCCGGTGATGATGAAACCGCCGATCATGGCATTGTCGCCGGTCCCGACTCCGAGACGGGTCGAGATATTGAGTGGCTGCGCGGGAGTCGGGCTCGGGGTTGGGCCGGGTGGAACATTAATGAGGGTAATGGTGCCGGCGGCGCTGAAGGGATCGGACCATCTCTGATCGGTGTAGACGGCGTTGCCGGAGAGGGTGAGGAGAAAGGCCTCTAGGTCGAGGCGCTGCTGCGGAGTCAGGTTCAGCGTTTGGACGCCGCCACCGGGACGCCGCAAACGCGGATCGAGATTTGGGTTATCGGCCGGAATGGCGGCGTAATGATTGATCACCTGGGCGATGGTGGTGAAGGTGCCGTTGTGCATGAAGGGCCCGTGCAATTGCCCGGTGGGGCCGGCCAGGTCCCGGAGCGTGGGCGAGCGCGTGTTGGTCAGGTCGGTGCCCCCGCCGATCGCGGCGATGACGGCGTTGTTGCCACTGTTGGGAGCGATGTCGAACTCGGGCGGCCTGTGACATGCGGCGCAGCCTGCTCCGCCCTGGGCGGGCGGTCCGAGGAAGAGCTGCTTTCCGTTATTTTCGCTGGCGGTGAAGTTTGGAAAAGGCTGGTTATCTTGCGCCACGGCTCGCCCGGCATCGTACTTTGAATCGAAGGATTGAATGCTGCGGACGAACTGGGCAATGGCGTTTTGGATTCGCGTTTCGTCGATCGTAGGAGAGCCGAAAACGAAGTTGAAGAGCACCGGATATTCCGGGATGGCGGAGAGCTTCGAGATGAGATCGGCGAAAGCCGGATCGCCATTGCTCCCGCTGAACCCCATCTCGACCGCGTTCCTGACCGGTTGGGTGGCCTGAGCTTCGAGAGTGGTGGCGCGTTCGTCCCAAAAGAAATGGCGCTCGGTGCCGAACTTTGCATTCGTTAGGCGGGTGGAATGGCGTCCGGTGGTGCCCGCCACGCCGGTGCTCGCGATCGCGCCGTCACTGAAAGCACGCGCCTGTTGGTGGCAGGAGCTGCAACTCACGGTGTTGTTGCGTGAGAGCCGTTTATCGTAAAAGAGCACGCGGCCTAATGTCGCCCCGGCATCTGAGATCGGGTTCCCGGCCGTCGTGTTGTTCTTCAGGATGTAGGCGGGCTTTCCCTGATTGGCGTAGTTCTCCAGGGCGGCCAGATCGAGGACGCCATCCTGGGCCTGAAGGGGGTGAGCGGCGAATTGCGAGGCAAGGATCGCGGCCAGGGCCAAGGGAAGACGTCTCACTGGGTGGAGAAACACCGGGACTGTTTAATAGTCGCGGTCGAAAAAGGGAAGAGGAAACTAATCAAGGCGGAAGGCGGAAGGCGGAAAGCGGAAGGCGGAAACCGGAAACCGGAAAGCGGAAACCGGAAAGCGGAAGGATGAAAGCGGCCTCTTTTCCCCGAGGAAACAGGTCGCAATTGCAGCCAATGATTGGCTGGGTACGCTTGCGATATGGCTTACGAAGAATTGAAACAGCGCCAAAGCGTGATGTGGGGCTCGGGCCCGTATCAACGCGTCACGGAAACGATCGCGGATATCCATGAGCTGGTGGTCGAGCGGTTGAAGCCGCGGGCCGGTGAACGCTGGCTCGATCTCGCCTGCGGAACGGGAGCGGTGGCGGAACGGGCGGCGCGCGCGGGGGCGAAGGTGACGGGACTTGATCTCGCTCCGGCGCTGCTCGAGCAGGCGAAGGCGCGCGCCCAGGCGGAAGGTCTCGAGATCGATTATCGACAGGGCGATTGCGAACGGCTGGAGGGGATCGAGGACGGCGCGTTCGATGTGGTGTCGTCGACCTGCGGCATCATGTTCGCGCCCGATCACGCCGCGACGGCGCGCCAGCTCGGACGGGTGCTCAAGCCCGGCGGCCGGCTGGGTCTGGCCAACTGGACCCCGGAGGGAGGTCTGGGGGCAATGTTCCGGATGATGGCGCCATTCGTCCAGACCCCGCCACCCTCGAGTCCGTTTGACTGGGGGAAGGAAGACCGTGTGCGCGAGCTGTTCGGAGAGATGTTCGAGCTGCGTTTCGAAAAGCATATTTCCATTTTCCGTCCATCGAGCGGCGAAGAATACTGGGAGATCTTTTCCAACGATTACGGTCCGACCAAAGCACTGGCGGACTCGTTAGGCGCGCGCCGGGAGGAATTTCACCGCACATGGGTCGATTTTTTCGAACGGAACTACAAGAGTGGCGATGGAATCGCGCACGACCGTGAGTGGCTGCTGGTGCTGGGAAGCAGATCATTTAGCGACTGAGCGAATTAGTGATTTAGCGAATTGGAGAAGGGGCGACCCGTTCCCAAGTTCAACTTGGGAACGAGGGGGGAGCCGACTTGGGGAACGAGGAGTCGCTTGGGAACGAGGCGCCGACTTGGGAACGAGGAGCCAACCAAGCCTGGGAACTCCGAAAGCTTTCGCAAGGAGGCAGGCCGATCCACCTGACAGAAAGGCCGCCACGAATCGGACGTGCGGCTCTTCGTTAATGAGTTCTTTGCTAGCTGATCCCGAGCGATTCCAGCGTCGGTTGATCGATCGCGGCGGTCGGCTCGAGACCCTGGGCGCTCTGATATGCGGCCAGCGCCTCCTGGGTAAGTGGACCGACCAAGCCGTCCACTTCTCCATGATAATAGCCCTGCTCCTGCAAGCTGGCCTGCACGTCGGCCACCACTTGGTCGAACGGTCTGGGGTTGCTGCCGACATAGATGGGCCCGTCGTATGGGTAATAGGCCGCCGAGTCATCGTAACCCCAGGCGGGATACCAATACCCGCTGTTCCAGTAGTACCACCCGCCGCCGATCAGGACGATGTGACTATGATTTGAGCGCCACCAGCCCCGGTCGTGCCATTGAGGGCGATAGGTTCTGAAGGCATTGTAATGGTCGCCCCTCCAATTCTCGGCGTTCCTGATGCGGAAGTCTTGATTGAAGCGCGCGGTGGCAATCGATGGATTCACTTTCGCGTGAAAATTCTGATGCCGTGGTTGGAAGGTTTTGACGGTTTTGTTGACCTTAAGCTTGTCCGCTTGGACGGCGGGCAGGGAATCCGGCTGAATCACGGATTTGTTTGGCCGAACGTCGGGTCTGTTTGGCTGAACCACCTGTCTGTTTGGCTGAACCGCGGGATCCTTGTGCGGTTTTTTCATCGTCTCCATGGATTCCTTCATGGGGGCCTTCGGTCCGCTATCCGTTGGCACCGGGTGGTGCTGCTTGGGCCCGACTTGCTGCTGCTTAGGCGCGACTTGCTGCCGCTTGGGCGCGGGTTGCTGCCTGGGCGCGGCTTGCTGTTTCTGGACCGGCTTCGATTTCCTGTTCTTCGGGTTCTCCTGCTCCGCTTGTTTCGCCTGCGCGACGGCCGCGAAGGCAAGGGAAAAGCCGATCAATAGGGCAATGAGTTTTGTCATGTGGTTCCTCGGTTGACTTACTTTCTTTCGTTCTTCGACGGTGTTTTGGCTGCTGGCGTGGCTGCAATTTCCCGCCAGCCGAGACGGAGGCATTTAGCGAACTGGTGAGTTAACGATTTAGCGATTGTGAGCGGAAGCGGAAGCGGGGACCAGTAGAGGCAGATTGGCGCGAAACCCGCTGCAAACGTGGGGCATGGCCAACGCACAGCTGGACCAGCTCATCTACGCCCTGGTGTGGAAGGCAGGACCGTGGCTCGTCCTTGGTGGAATTGGAGCGGTCTTGTTACGGGAATTGATGCGGAGGATCGGGCGACGGGCGACACGTAATCTTCATGAATCGCGACCGGACCACCGAACGTTGAACGTCCCGCATTGCCCATCGTGCGCCCGCCCGATGGTGAAGCGAACCGTCCGCCGCGGCCCTCGCGCCGGGTCTGAGTTCTGGGGTTGCAGTAACTTTCCGGCCTGTACGGATACGCTGGGAGTAGATCACTTAGCGATTTAGCGACTGAGTGAATTAGCGAATGTGGGAGAGCGGAGCGCAAAGCAAAAACGCCGGCCCGCAGGCCGGCGTTTTGGAATACTTAGTTATCGTCTGATCTAGTAGCGGCGGTCGTCACGACGCTCGTCGCGATAATCGCGCCGGTCATCGCTGCGATCGTATCGTCTGTCGTCATGGCGGCGGTACGATCGATAGCGGCGATTTTCCCCGCGGACGTAACGTCCGTGAACCCAATGGCGCCCTGACCGATGCCCGGGGACCCAAATCATTTGATAGTCGCCCGCCCAATAATGCGGACCATGCCTGTAGTAAGGCCGATCGCCTATTGAAATGCTGATGCTTTGGGCCGGAATAGCCGCGACCGGAAGAAGAACGCTCGCCCCAAGAAGGGCGGCGAACAGAAGTTTGTTTTTAATCATTACCCCATTGATTCGGATCAGAGTGGAAAATTGCGTCCTTTACGGAAGAAGAATAGTCCTAAACGGCGACCCTCTGGTTACTTAGCAACCTGACGATTTAGTGACTTAACGATTGTTGATGGAGAAGGCAGCGCGCTAAGGGACCCGATAGGCTTCGACCAGGGCCACGCCGCTGGCGCCGCCATCGCCACGGACGATTGCGGTGTAGTTACCAGGGTCGAGGAACGCGACGATCGCTGATTCGCGGTCGTCGGTCGGGGCAAGTTGCGTGGCGCGCACCGCCTGCAACTGGCTGTCCTGCCAATTATCATTGAAGGCGATGACGGCGCCGTTCCCATCATGCAACTCGATGGTGGGATCGAGCAGAGGATTGGCGATGCCGGATTCTGCTAGCGTCGGTCCGATGGCGCGGAGCACCACGATGGGGAGGTCGCCGCTTCCGATGATGAGGCCGCCGATCATGACGTTGTCGCCGATGCCGACGAAGCCGCGCGTGCTCAAGTTCGCGAGCGTGGAGCTGGTCCCGGGCTCGAGATCGTAAACTTCCGCAAGGCCGTTGCCGATCGTCTCGTTATTGCCGGCCAGGACCGCCGTGTAACGTCCCGGCGAGAGGGTGGCCACGATCGCGGATTCCAGATCGTTCGGCGGAGGAATGCCGGTGGCGATGATTTCCGCTGCCTGCGAATCCTGCCAGTCATTGTTCATCAGAAGCAGGTTTCCCGACGCGTCGAACAAGGTGAGCGTCGGATTTGCCAGCGGGGCCGGGACGCCGCTCGCGGCAAGCGAAGGGCCGATGCCGCGAAGGAGAACCTTCTTCGGGACATCGCCGGTGACGATAAAGCCGGCGATGGAAACTCGTTCGCCGATGTCGACGAAGACGCGCGTCGAGATGTTGAGCGCCTTAGCGGGGGGAACGAACGGGATGGTGAGCGTGTCATTGGCGCCTTTGGCGGTCCAATAGTGGCCGGCGGTGGTGGGATGCTTATCGTCCCAAAAGAGGAAGTCATCGGGGTTCCCCTTGGACTCACCCTGGGAAATGCGTCTGACGTCGAGGAACCCGTACCGATCGGGGTAGGTCATGACGCGGACGGTGTTCGTCCAGACATCGACGCGATAGAGCGTAGGCGTGATGCCCTGGAGCGCGAGGGCGTCCAGGCTGGCGGTGAGATCCGCGTTGAGCTCGTCCCGGTAATTCGCGGAGGCGGCATTGAGCGACTGAATTTTCGCGGGGTCGTCCGCATATTTTGGAATGTCGCCGAGCGGCGGGACATTCGGCACCATGATGTATTGGGCGCCCGCACTAGCGAGGCGGCTCATCAACGCGGCGGCGCGAGCCGCGGTGGCGATCACGTTCGCCGCGCTGTCGTCATCGAAAAGATCGTTGCCGCCACCCCAGACGACGTAGAGAGCATTTGGATCAACCGTATGCTCGGCGAGATAATCGTCCATCTGCTTGCCCATGTCATTGATGGTGATGGTCACGTCGCCGAAAAAAGGAGGTGAGACGGCCACTTCCTCGTGGGTGCCGTCGTTCGTGGTGGCGCCGCCGAAGGCATAGTTGGTTCCGCCGCCGAGGCTGTAAGTCGCCGCGGGAATGCTCAAGAAAGTGTTCGCAAGCTGTTCGTGCCAGACGCCGACGTAAGTGGCCGACGCCGGGTCGGTGTCGCTGCTGTTGGTCCATCGGCCGTCGCTGTAATTGAACGTATCGCTCGGATAATCGACCAGGCCGCCGCTGGCCGAACCCGTCCGGTCGCGCACGTTGCCCGTGTCGGACAGGCTGTCTCCAAAGACGATGATTTGGCTAAAGGCCGGCGCCGGCTGCTGAGCGAAGGCGGAGAGGCTGCTGCATGAAGCGATTACAAGGTGAAGCAGTGCGAGTTGGGGCAGGGAGCGGATGGAAGTCATATTTTATGTCACTTTCGTGGATAATCTGAATCGGCGCTGCTCGCGTTGCTGCGTGTGAAGCATTCGCCCACTTTTGCCAAGCCGCCGTTGCCATGGCTACAGCGCGGCAAGCGATTTTGGATAGGCGGTGAGACACCGCCCTACAAGAGGAAGAGCGATCGAGAGCTTTCTGCGTACTAATTACTCTGGCTAAAGCCGATCTTCGGTCGAGGAGGAGCGGGCGGGTTTGGAGGTGGATTAAGAATCAGCATCAACTCCTGAAGCACGTGGAAAATGACGGCTTCGTGCGAATCGAGCCGGCCAGTGAGCTGTTTTTCCAGGGTCGTTAGCTTTTTCGCAAGGTCCCGCGTGCCAAGCAACGTCTCGCGCATCTTCACGAACGCGCGAATGACAAAGACACTCATCTGGACGGCTCGTGCGCTGTTGAGGATGTTCGCGGCCTGGAGCGCTCCGTGCTCGGTGAAGGCGAAGGGGGGAGTGCGACGCCCGCCGCGACCTGTTTTTGAGATCGCAATTTGCGATGTCAAAGCCCGATTCTCCTCAATGGTAATTTGGAACATGAAGTCCGGTGGAAATCGCTTTCTGTTGCGTTTGACTGCTTCGTTGAAGCGGAATGTGGGAACGCCGTACAGGCGGGCCAGATCGCTGTCGAGGATGACTCTTTGACCGCGGATTTCCTGGATCAGGTTGTCAATCCCATGATCCGGGCGCGTTAGTTTCTTGGAGGGCATGTCGGGGGGCGCATGAAGTTTTATCCGAAGCTCATTGGATGTTCCAGGGGAAAGGGAGCAAAGTGAGAATTAAAAACTAAGGAGGAGAAAATGAAAGCGATCCGCGTGGAAGAGTTCGGCGGGCCGGAGGTGATGAAACTAGTGGAGGTGCCGCCGCTGCGACCGGAGGCCGGACAGGTGCTGGTGCGGCTGCACGCGGCCGGCGTCAATCCCGTGGAGACTTACATTCGCGCGGGCACTTATCCCAGAAAACCGGCGCTGCCTTTCACACCCGGCAATGACGGCGCCGGTGTGGTGGAGGAAGTGGGTGATTCCGACAACAAGCTTAAGCCGGGTGATCGGGTTTACACCGCCGGGTCGATCAGCGGGACGTACGCGGAGTATGCGCTCTGCCACACGGCGCAAATGCACCCGTTGCCGGCGAATGTTTCGTTCGCGCAGGGGGCGGCGATGGGAACGCCGTACGCCACGGCGTATCGAGGGTTGTTGCAGCGGGCGGAGGCGAAGCCCGGCGAAACGGTCCTCATTCATGGCGCGAGCGGCGGGGTCGGAACGGCGGCGGTGCAGCTCGCGCGCGCTCGCGGCCTGCGCGTGCTCGGGACCGCTGGGACCGATCGTGGGCGCGAGCTGGTGTGCGAACAGGGTGCGGACGAAGTGTTCGACCATCGAGCGCCGGACTATCTGGCCCAGATTCTCAAGGCAACGTCGGGGCGGGGCGTTGACGTAGTTTTGGAAATGCTCGCGAACGTGAATCTCGGGAAGGATCTCACGATCCTGGCGCCGCGCGGCCGGGTCGTGGTCATTGGCAACCGGGGCCGGGTGGAAATTGACGCGCGGGATACGATGTCGCGTGACGCCGATATTCGCGGAATGGTGCTGCCCAATACATCAGCGGCGGAGATGGCGAGCATTCACGCGGCGCTGGTCGCCGGTTTGGAAAACGGCACGTTGCGTCCGGTCATCGGAAAGGAATTGCCGCTGGCGGAAGCGCCGCAGGCGCATCGGGCGGTCATGGAGCCGGGAGCGTTTGGGAAAATCATCTTAGGCATTTAGCGAGTTAGCGATCCGCCTGAGGCGGATGATTTAGCGATTGCGGGAGGCGGCAAACGCCTGGCGTGGAATGAGAGCGGCAGCCAGCGGTGGGTGCGCGCGCGATGCATTTCCGTGGATCAGCCAAACGAGCGCCGATCATGGACTTGACTTCGGCGCAGCCTTTTTGGCCGCTGCAAGACGGGTTGCCGGCGGTTTATCCAACGCTCAAGTCGGATTTGAACTGCGAAGTGCTCGTCCTCGGTGGCGGCATTACCGGCGCCTTCATCGCTCACCATCTGGTGAGCGAAGGCCTGGACGTGGCCTTGGTGGATAAGCGCGATATCGGCCGCGGGAGCACGGCCGCGAGCACCGCTCTCCTGGAATACGAAATCGACATTCCGCTGACCGATCTGGCGAAAATGATCGGTCAACGCGAGGCCGAGGATGCTTATCGAATCTGCCGCGACAGCATTGGAAAAATCGAGGCGATCGTCCGCGAAATGGGCGAATGCGGCTTTCGCCGGAAGAAAAGTGTCTATCTGGCCAGCCGGAAACGGGACGCGGCGCTGTTGCGGGAAGAGTGCGCGGCCCGGAAGAAGGCCGGGATCGCGGTCGAGTACCTGGACGAGCGCACGTTGAGCTCGATGTTTTCTTTTCAACGGCCCGCGGCGCTGCTCTCGCAAGACGCCGCGGAGGTCGATCCGTACCAGTTGACCCATGAGCTCCTGGCGGCCGCGTCGAAGCGCGGGCTGCGAGTGTTTGAACGCACTGAAGTGGTGAAACATCAGGGCGGCGAAACGGAGACGACGAGCGAGACCGATCGAGGCTTTAAGGTGACTGCCCGGCACGTGGTTTTCGCGACCGGGTATGAGTCGGTCGAATTTCTACCACGGTGCGCGGTGACGCTGAAGAGCACGTTCGCTTTTGTGAGCCGGCCGCTCACAAGCTTCGAGGGCTGGTGGGAACAATGTCTCATCTGGGAGACGGCCCGCCCCTACCTTTACCTGCGCACGACGCCAGACGGCCGCGCAATCGTAGGCGGGGAAGACATTTCGTTCCACAACCCGGCCCACCGCGACCGCCGTCTTCCAAAAAAGGCCGGCAAACTGGCCGCGTGTTTTCGCGAAATGTTTCCGAAAATGGACCTGGAAGTGGCGTATTCATGGGCCGGCACCTTTGCGGAGACGAAGGATGGGCTCGCTTACATCGGGTCCGTCCCGGAGTTTCCGCGTTACCTGTTCGCTCTCGGTTTTGGCGGGAATGGCATCACCTTTGGCGCCGTGGCAGCAGAGATCATCCGCGATCAACTGCTGCAGCGGCCGAATGCAGCGGCCCGGCTCTTCCGGTTCGACCGGTAAAGGTGCGCGGCGAAATTAACGGGGAGGAGTCAGCGTTTGCGAGATGGCTTCACCAGTTTACGCAAGCGCCGCGTGGTCGCCTCGCGGTCGACTTTGCTCGCGGCGGCATCGAGCATTAGTTGCTCCCAATTTTCGCTGTCGGGCAAGGGCTCGAGGCCGTTCAACCTCAGGAACACAATCGCCGCCATCATCGCTGTCCGCTTGTTCCCGTCGAGAAAAGGATGATTGCCACAGATGTAAAAGAGATAGGCAGCCGCTACCTCCACCAGATCCGCATAGGGCGATTTTCCGCCGAAGGTCGATTGCGGAGCCAGCACCGCGGACGCGAGCAAATTTTCGTCCCGCACCCCGAGCAATCCGCCGAATTTTCCGACTGCTTCCGAGTGAATCTCGCGAACAATCTCGATGCTGAGATGAACGCAATCGTCCGGCGACGCGCTCACGCCAATTTCCGCAACGTTTTCCGGTAATCCTTTGCCGTCTGCTTGATGACCGAACTGATTTCCTTTCTCGAAGGCCCTTTGCGAACCGGCATCAGCACGATGGCGCCGCTTTCCGGCATCACCGTCACGTTCACCTGGTCCCCCACTTTCACGCGCGCCAAATCCATGAGCGCCGAGTCGAAGATGATTCCTTGCGAATTGCCGACCTTGGAAATTGTCTTGGTCATGGCGTAATACTATGTTTTACGCGGCCTTTGGCAACGCCGAGATTGAAGCGGCAGCGCCGAGGGATTCGACCGAAATCACTCGCCCGCGGCCGCGGCGCACAGTTCGCGGGCCGTCCGCCGTGCTTCCTCTTCCAGAATGCCCAGGGTGAAGCTGGCGCAGTTCCGGCGGTCGCTGAGATATTGCCGAACCCACGGCTCCAGACCGCCGCTGCGTTCACATTGTGCGACGTGCACGAGCTGGTGCAGGAGCAATTCGCGGTCGCCCCAGGAATCGCCGCGAATGACGATCCCATGGCCAAGGGCGACGCCGCGGGAAGCATCGGTGATGATGTGGGTGCGGCGCGCGGCTTCGGCCAGCTCCGGATTATCAGGCATCGGAATGCGATCGACGATGAGGATTTTTATCCGCTCACAATCCTGAACGCCCACCCGGCGCGCATCGGCGAGGTGGGTTTCCCCTAACGGAGAACCGTGCGCGAGGATTAATTCCTCCTGGGCTTTGACCCACTGATAAGCGAAGGGCAGAAGCTGCTCGAATGTTTCTTGATCGATCACGTTGTGGAGGGCGTTTGGGAACCAGCGATAAAAGAGCAAGAAGCGTAAAAGGTCAAGTGGAGGGAGAGCGTTTTCTGATAAGCGAAGGGCGGGACGAACAGCGGGCTCCCACAGGTCAACCTAACGACGACCCGGGGAGAAGGTATCTGAGCGGAACTGGCGCTCCGTCTGAGGCGCGCGATAGTTGCGTCATGACCTCAACGCTTACGACGCGGCGGGCAAACGCCGGGGATCGCTGGACGTTTCTGCGCGATGTCCTGGTCTTTCAGCTTAAATTGCTGGTCGATAATCTACGCGATTTCGCACTGATGCCGATCTCCCTGGCGGCGGCCCTGGCCGATCTTGTCTTCAAGGGCGAGCGCGAAGGCGCGCTCTTTTACAAGGTGTTGCGCTGGGGCGCGCACAGCGAAAAGATCATCGATGTCTATAGCGCGATCGAGCATCACGAACCTGGCGCCTCCGAAAACAATCCGACTTACACGATCGATGGCGTGATCGCGCGGCTCGAGGGCGTCCTGGTGCGCGAGTATGAGAAGGGAGGGACGGCGGCCAGCATCAAGACCGCCATGGATCGGGCGATCGATCAGCTGCATCGGGAAACCAGCGGAACCCGCGTTCGAGCCCGGGAGGTCGTTGAGCGAGCGGCCGACCGGCTGCGCACTAAGTTCGACAGCGAATCGCCCGAGAAGGAGGAATGATCACATTAGCGATTTAGCGAGTTAGCGATTGCCGCTACAAGCGCTCCTCTTCGGGCTCGCTCTCTTCGGGTTTGCTCTGGGCTTTCTCCTGCGGCACGTCGGATGGGCGGACGCGATCGGGACGAATTCGGCGACGACTGTCCCTGGACTTGGCAGAGACGGCAGCCAATCCACCCAGCACGAACAAGACGGCTCCGAGACCGAGCCAGAGGAAGGCGCTTTTGGGAACGGATCTCATGTGCTGCGCCCAGCCAAGCAGGAGACACATGAGGCCCAGCCAGGCCACGGTGATGCCTATGCCGATGAGGGCTTCGGACGATATCGTCGCCAGGAGGCGCGGTTTCTCAGAACTGTTCATGGGTGAGAAGATAGGAGAAGCGAAAACATTTAGCGAGCGAGGAACATTTAGCGAGTTAGCGATTTAGTGATTTAGCGAACGGGGAAGTTGCGGCGTCTACGTAGGTTGCCGGGTTCATTAAGCTTGTGCGGCAGAACGGAGGCTGAGACGATCGGGGATATGAACTGGCTGGCGATTCTTTGCGCGGGCGTGGCTTACTGGTTAGTGGCTTTTGTCTGGTATTCGTTACTCTTCGGCAAGATCTGGGCCGCGGAGCAAATCCGGCATCGTCGCGACACATGCGGATCAGCCAAAGGTGAGTTCGTCGGGATGTTGGTCGCAACCTTTGTCTCGAATCTGGTGGCCTCGGCTGCGATCGCCTGCCTCCTCGATCACATGGCCATCGTCGACCTCTCGACCGCGCTCAAACTCGGCGCTGGTCTCGCGGTGGCCTTCGATATCACGACGCTCACAATCGTCCACGTCTGGGAGAGAAAGCCGACGAAAGTCTGGATGATCGACGCGAGTTACCATCTCGTCGGTTGCATGATCGTGGCCGCGATTCTGGTCTCGTGGCCCTAGCGCCCTCTTAGGTCGCCTTCTTCCTTCATCCTTCCAAGTTCTTCCTTCGAAGGACGAGCGCGATCACGATGCCGGCCACGAGGAACTCGACTGTTATCATAACCACGTTGGCGCAGGCGTAGGTGCCGGCAAACCCGTACCAGTTCCAAAGGGAGGGAGTGGTCGCGATGGCCGCAAGCGCGCCGGCTATGGTGACGAACATGGTTCTCCCGCCGAAGCCGGTCACACTGGTCTGGGCCAAAAGATAGACCACGAGCAAGGCTTTCAAGAAGTCGATCCCGAACTGGATGGCCAGGCATTTGCCGAAATTGAACGTGCGCCCAGCCGGATGATAAATGAGCAGGCCGGACGGGTTCGTTTTCATTTCTTCCATCATTTTGTCTATGGCGGCAGCATGCTGTTCGCGCGGTAAATCGGGACTGTACCCGCCGGTCGGGAACATGTACATGCCGGGCTTGTCCCTGATCGAGGACGACATGGCGCTCATGACGGCTTCGGGACCGGGCATCGGAGTGATCCCGGCTTCGCCCAAGGGTGTGAACATGTGAAAAATGAAGGCAGCGAGAAACATGGCGAGAGCGCCAAGGAATGCAGCGAGGAAGTGTTTTGCAGTCATGGTGTGCACCCGCTCCGGGTGCGGTGTTGTGTTAGCAGTTACTGGATATTCATGGAAGAAGATTTTTGGGATGGAACGCAGGCGATACGGAAAGCCAGAGTTGAGGGGTCAGGCGTAGTAGACGACAACTGAGAAATGTTCCTGGGTGAAGACGCGGTCCGCTCGCACTTGCGGATGGAGGAGCTGATTCCGGCGATGAGTGACGCGTTGCGTGAGCTGTCGGCGGGTAAGGTGGAGCAACCGATGCGGCTGGTTCTGCCGGTGGCGGAACATACAGGGTTCTTCGCGGTGATGCCTACATACAGCGGCGCCGCGCTTGGGGCCAAGCTCGTGACGTTTTATCCGAACAACAAAGGCGTTCACACGCATCATGCGATGGTTCTCCTTTTTCGGCCGGAAACAGGTGAGCCACTGGTCACGATGGACGGACGGCTGATCACCGAGATGCGCACGGCGGCGGTCTCAGCCGTGGCCACCGATGCGCTGGCGCGCGCGGATTCGCCGGTGCTGGCGATTCTCGGTTCGGGAGTGCAGGCACGAAGCCATCTTGAAGCGATGCGGGTTGTCCGGAAGTTTCGCGAGGTGCGAGTCTGGAGTCCGCGGAACGCGACTGAATTTTGCCGGCAGCACGGTGTTTCGGTCGCTGCGTCGGCGGAGGAAGCCGTCCGGGGAGCTGACGTGATTGTGGTGGCAACGGCGGCGACCGTGCCGGTCCTGATGGGTGAGTGGTTATCGCCCGGCGCGCACATCAATGCCGTCGGTGCGACGCGGCCCACCTGGCGCGAGCTGGATGACGATCTGCTGCGCAAAGCGCGCATTTATGTCGAGTCTCGCGAAGCGGCCATGAAAGAGTCGGGAGACGTCATCGCGGCAGGGCAGGTCTTCGGTGAGATTGGCGAAGTGATCGCAGGCACGAAGAGCGGCCGCGGATCTGATGAAGAGATCACGCTGTTTAAGTCGGTTGGGGTAGCGGTGGAAGACATCGCGGCGGCGAGTCTGGTGTATCAAAAACACTTAGCGATTAACGACTTAGTGATTTAGCGATTTTGGAGAGAGGAGAAGGGGTCGTGGAAGGAAAATTCCGAAACCGCACAGAGGCGGGCCGGCGGCTGGCGGAGCGATTAATGGCTTACCGCGGCCGCCAGGACGCGATTGTCCTCGGACTGCCGCGTGGCGGTGTTCCCGTCGCTTACGAAGTGGCGCAGGAACTGGGCCTGCCCCTGGATGTTTTTGTGGTGCGCAAACTGGGCGTGCCGGGCTACGAGGAACTGGCCATGGGCGCGATCGCGACCGGCAACGTGAGCGTGTTGAATGAGGACGTCATGCGCGCCTTGCCGGATGCAGAAGAGATCTTGGAGCTGGTCAGAGCCAGGGAAAAGATTGAGCTGCAACGGCGGGAAACCAGTTATCGACAGGACCGGCCCGCTCCGGATTTGCGTGAGCGCGTCGTCATCCTGGTGGATGACGGCCTCGCCACCGGCGCAACGATGCGGGCCGCCGCCGCGGCGTTGCGGAAACAAGGCGTGGCGCAAATTGTCGTCGCGGTTCCGGTGGGGGCGCCGGAAACGTGTCGCGAGATTGACTCGGAAGTGGACGCAACAATTTGCCTGGCCATGCCGGCGTCTTTTCATGGCGTCGGCCAGTTCTATGAAGATTTTTCGCAAACGACCGATGAGGAAGTGCGGGAGCTTTTGGCCAAGGGCCAAGGGACAAGGGTCGAATGACGAATGACGAATGAAGAGGAGAGGGCGGCAACCGCTGGAAAGATCAGCGAGTGGCTCGAGTGTAAACAATTCGCTCCGGCTCACCAGCGCCGTTCTCCAGGTAGGTCTCGCTCCGGGCGAAGGAGTTGGCATCGAGAAGTTCCACTTCAAAGCGATGCTGATGCGCCACTTCCGGTTTGGGCAGGTTGGTAGCGGAGACGAACTCGAAGATAAACAGGGAGGCGCTGCCGCCCTCTTTGAACCGGAGGCGAGGCTGATTGCCGATGGGACAATAGTGCGTCGCGAGCAGGCTTTCGTTGTCCATGTGATAGAGCGTGAGCGATTCGCGCTGCGGGCCCAGGGTCCACGTCTCGATCAGCACTGTGTTGTTGGCGGTGAGCCTGTAGGAAACCTTCAGAGCGCGGCCTTTTTCCGTTTTCCCCTCCCATTCGCCCACCAGGGTCTGTAGTTGCGTGAAGGCCGCGCGCGCGTTGATCTGCTCCGCTCCGTCCACCGCGGTGAGCGCGAGCAAGCTGGCCAAGAGGATAAGTTTTGCCATCATCGTGATAACGAACGCACCGACTTAACCATTTGGCGAGTTAGTGATTTAACGGATGTGAGAGGGGATTACGAGCATGAGCACGAGCACGAGCAGGAGGGAAACGAGAGATGACGAAATAGCCTCGGGCTTGCCGGCGGATCTCGACGCGCTGCCGCGGCGCGATGGATTTCGGTTGCGCGGAATCGCGATGACGCGGCTGGAGACTTTCATCGACGCGGCGTTCGCCTTCGCCGTGACCATGATGGTGATCGCGGCGGAACGAGTGCCGGAGGACATCAGTGCGCTTCTCGTTGCCTTCAAGCACGTGCCCGCGTTCATCGGGAGTGTCGTGGTGCTGGGGATTTTTTGGCGGGGGCATTGGGTATGGAGCCGGCGTTACGGCCTGGAAGATGGGGTCTCGATCTTCATTAGCTGGGCCCTGCTCGTGACGATCCTGATCTATATTTATCCGTTGAAGGCGATCTTCGGATCGATGTTTTACCTGCTGAGCGACGGCAGAATGGGCCAGGCGCTGGGGGTTCGCAGCGCCGCGCAATTCCGGACGCTTTTTGCGATTTATGCGATCGGCTTCACCGCCATCGCCCTGGAAATCGTGCTGCTTTATCTGCGCGCCTGGAAATTGCGCGGGCCGTTGCGACTAAATGCGCGGGAAGAGTTCCTCACGCGCGCCGATATGACGGGATGGAGCATTCCGGCGACCGTCGGGGTGATTGCGCTGGTCCTGGCGCTGACTCTTCCTGAAGACCAAATCTCATGGAGCGGGTGGGTTTATTTTTCGATGGCCGTTCTGGTGCCGGTGCACAAATGGTTTCTCGCACGGCGAGCGAGACAATTAGCGATTTAGCGAGTTAGTGATTTAGCGAATTGGAAAAAAGGCGCCTAACGACCCAGTTCCGAACGGGGCGGGGCCTCGTTGGTGGTGACACCGACCGTGGTGGTCGTCGTGGAAGCGCAACTGCTCAGGAAAGCGAGGAAGCAGAGAAGAAGAAGGGCGCCAAGCGAGGTGAAGACAGGACGAAACATTCAAGCGAACGTCGAATGCCAAATGTCGAATGTCGAATTGAGACTGGCGCCCGCAAAGAAGAGATGATTCGCCGCGAAATGGAGCGGGAAGCGCGCGAACGCGGTGCGCGGCAGGTTCAGCCGTAAGGCAGAGCGAAAACGACCGCGGCGCAAGTGTGAGCGGGACGCTGGCGGATTGACCGCGGAACGCTTTCGGTATTTGATCGCGCCGTGGCCGATTCTCCGAGCCCGAAGCGTCCCTGGCACCAGACGGCCATATTTCTTTGGGCGCTGGCTCTGGTCATTCTCGGCGCGATCGGCTGGTTCGATTACGCGACCGGATACGATCTCCATGTCTTCGCCTTTTATTTCCTTCCGGTTTGGCTGATAGGTTGGCACGTCGGCCTTCGCAGCGGCGCATACATGGCGCTGCTCGCGGCGGGAGTGTGGTTCATGGCCGACGACTGGTCGGGTCACCCTTACGTTTCACCGGCAATCGCCGGCTGGAATGCCCTGATGGAATTCGCCGCGTGCCTCGTCGTGGCCACGATCGCATCGGTTGTGCGAACGCAACTTCGCGCGCAGGAAAAGCTGCATGCCGAACTTTTCGAGACGCTGGCGCAGAACAAGCGTCTCGAGGGCCTGTTGCCGATCTGCGCGTCCTGCAAGCAAATCCGCAATGAGCGCGGGGAATGGGAAGTCATGGAAAAATATATTTCCGCCCATTCGGAAGCGCAGTTCAGCCACAGCGTCTGTCCCCAGTGCGCCCGGCAGATTTATCCTCAATATCTCGATGGGCCGAAGGGGGGAAGGGAGTAACGGAGTAACGGAGTAATGGAGTAATGGAGTAATGGAGTAATGGAGTGAGGTGATTGTCTTCTCCATCACTCCATTGCTCCATCACTCCACTCCAACTCCCGCCTCCCGCAGAGTTCGCTGGACAACAAAACTCCTGAAACGCACCTTGGGCCAGCATGACAAAACCTGCGCGTTTCTCTTTTGCCGTGCTGGCCGCCACGCTGGTCCTGGCCGGTTTTTTGCACCTGGGAGGGCCGCTCCTCGCCCTGCTGTTTTCCTACTTCGCGCTGAGCAAGCTCGGAGGGTTCATTCGCAATAAGTGGCTCGCGCTTGGTGTTTTCCTCCTTGTCCTCGCCGGCCTTGCTTACGCCTCCGTTCATTTCACTCGGGCGGCCATCACGGCGCTGCCCAAGATCGCGGAAAACTCCATTCCCGCCGCGACCGCCTGGGCACAGGCCCGTGAGATCGAGTTGCCGTTCACGGATTTCGAAAGCCTCAAAAACGTGGCGATGGACGCACTCAAGGAGCAGGTCCATTACCTGCGCAATTTCGCGAACTTCGCCCGCAACGCGACCACGCTCATCGTCTTCGTCATCATTGGCGTGGTGGCGGCCGTGAGTCTCTTCTTTAACAGCCAGCTCGATCTCTTCCCCGAATCGCACGCGGTGCGGCACAACCTTTACTCGATTTGCTGCGAGGAAATCAGCGCCCGCTTCCGCGAGTTCTACCACAGCTTCGCCACCGTGATGGGCGCGCAGATGACCATCTCCTGCATCAACACCGTCCTGACCTCGATCTTCGTCCTGGCGGTCGGTCTGCCCTACGCACCGGTCATCATTGGGATCACGTTCCTCTGCGGACTCGTGCCGATCGTGGGAAATGTGATCAGCAACACGGTGATCGTGTTTGTCGGCTTCATCGTTTCGCCCAGGGTCGCCCTCGGGGCGCTCATCTTTCTGATCCTGATCCACAAGCTGGAATATTTCTTGAACAGCAAGATCATCGGTGACCGCATTCGTAATCCGATCTGGCTCACCTTGTTCGGCCTGATCGTCGGCGAAAAACTCATGGGCATCCCCGGGATGATTCTCTCGCCGGTGATCCTGAATTATCTGCGCGTGGAGCTGTCGAAGGTGGAAGTCGATCCCCCCGTCGCCGCGTCCGAGCAGATGACGATTGAACCAGGCGATCGTCCGAGCTAGGAGAATGGTATGAGCGAAACAACGAAGGAAAATCCGTGGATCGACATCGCTCCGGGCATCCGGCGCCGCACGATCGCGCACGGCGCCTCGATGTACCAGATGCTGGCCAAGCTCGATGCCGGGAGCCGGATGCCCGAGCACAAACATCCGCAGGAACAGATCGTGCACATTCTCGAAGGCCGGATGCGCCTCATCGTTTCCGGAGTTCCGCATGAGCTCAAGGGGGGAGAATCATTTTATCTCGCGAGCAACGTCCCGCACGGCGTCGAGACCATGGAGGACACGATGGTTCTCGATACCTTTAGTCCGCCGCGCGACGATTATCTCGCGCTGGACGAGCAGGCCCGGGCGAACAGCTGAACGCTCGGCTCAACAAACAATCGGCGCTCGCCGCGGCGAACGCCTCTACATTGCGGAAGGCCGTACCGTAAGGTCAGACTGAACATGCTTTCGTTTATTGTTCCCGCGTACAATGAAGAGTTGGAGTTGCCTGCCACGCTCTCCGCGATTCACGCCGCAGCCAAGACGGTTCGCGAACCGTACGAGATCATCGTCGTCGACGACGCTTCCACCGACGCGACGGCCCGGATCGCCCAGTCGGCTGGCGCCGTCGTCGTCTCCGTCCATCATCGGCAGATTGCGGCGGTCCGTAACGCCGGCGCGCGCGCGGCGCGCGGGGATGTTCTTTTTTTCGTCGATGCGGACACTCGGATTTCATCCGCTCATGTTTCGGGCGCCCGGGCCGCCCTCGCGGCCGGTTGCGCGGGCGGCAGTGCGCGCGGCGCGATGGATGGGCCGGTGCCGCTTTGGGGACGCGTTTTCCTTCACGTTTTCTCCGCCTTCTACTTTACCGTCGCAAATCTTGGCGCGGGAGCGTTCCTCTTTACGACCCGGGAAAATTTTGAGGCCGCCGGTGGCTTCGACCCGCAGCTCTTCGCCGGCGAGGAGATCTATTTTTCGCAAGCCCTGAAGAAACTCGGGCGTTTCCGCGTGCTCGCCGAACCGATGGTGACCTCGGGAAGGAAACTGCGCATGCATTCCGCGCGGCAGATCCTGGGCCTGTCGGTGGGCATAATTCTTCGGGGGAAACAAGGGGTTCGCTCGCGCGATAAACTGGACCTTTGGTACGATGGAAGGCGGGAAACCAAGGTCCGCGAATCGGCCACCCGCCATACCAAGGCTTAACCGCGAGCCTTACCTTTGGGGCATTGGAATATCAAGGAGCGGCGGTTTACAAACCGCCGAACCCAAAAAGAAGGCGGTTTGTAAACCGCCTCTCCTTGATCTAACTCGCGAGCGTTCGCAAGAATTCGACCACCGCTACGGCATCGGCGCCACCTTTTTCCGCATGGGCGATGAGCGGAATCTTGTGAGGCCCCGGCACGCGCACAATGTTTGGGAACGCTGCCGCCGCGGCCTTGATGATGTCGAGCCGGCCGAGCATGGCCGCGGCGAAAAGATCCATCCGGGCGTTATTTTCGAGCAAATATCGGGCGATGTCGGGCCGGCCCATGTGGGAGGCGCCGCCGAGCGCGGTCTCGAAGTCCCCGCCGCCCCAATCCCACGTCGCATTGATCAGCGCCGGCCGCGCGGCCAGCATCTCTTTTACTTTGTCCAGGTTCCCATGGCCGGCGATGACAAATTGCTTAACGAGCTCGTCCTCGATCGGCGGGGGGCGATCGGGGACAACGGGGGAGGCGCCGGGCGCACCGGGCGTGCCGGACGGGGCGGGCGTTTGCCCGAAGAGCCGCGAGCCGGCGAACGCGGCGGCGGTCGCCAGCAAGCCGTAGCGTAAAAATCCTTTGCGCGTGACGACCCCCTCCGACCCGGCGATTTCATCGGTCTCCCTGGTGGGCATGGCGGTTCCAGTCCACCCGTTCAAGCTCATTCTGTCAATATCCCGGTTGCGGAGGAGGATTCTTCACCTACAATACCGGCTCGTTTATGGCAGAAAGCAGTGACACGATGGACATGAAGGAGTTTCAGCTCCACGAAAAGGATACCGGCAGCGCGGATGTGCAAATTGCGCTCCTTACCCGCCGGATCGCGCAGCTGACCGACCACCTCAAGAGCCACGCCAAAGATCATTCGTCGCGCCGCGGCCTCCTTAAGATGGTGGCGATGCGCCGGAGCTTGCTCGACTATCTGAGCAAGTCGGAGTCCGACCGGTATAAGAACCTGCTCGAGAAACTCAACTTGCGGAAGTAACCGCCAGTCGATCCCAGGCTCACGCTCCCGTCTCTCGTTCGCCTTTTCGCCGTCAACGCCATCGTTAAATAGAAAGCAAACCCGGCGCTCAGGCCGACGTTCCACTTTGATTAGAGGTTTTAGCCCCGACCGCGCTCGGGCCTAAAACCTACAATCAGGGTGACCGGCCTGGGATTCGCCAAATTCCAGAAAGTAGTTATGCAACACAAGGTCACGGCCCAAATCGGGTCCACGCAAGTCTCAATCGAAACCGGCAAAATCGCCAAGCTGGCCGACGGCTCGGTCGTCGTCTCCACCGGAGACACCATGGTCCTCGTCAGCGCGGTTTCCGCCACCCAAATCAAGGAGGGCCAGGATTGGTTCCCGCTCACGGTCGATTACCGCGAGAAGGCGGCGGCGGTCGGCAAATTTCCCGGCGGCTATTTCAAGCGCGAAGGGCGGCCTTCCGAAAAGGAGACGCTCACCTCGCGCATGACGGATCGGCCGCTCCGCCCGCTCTTTCCGGCCGGTTATCTTTATGACACGCAGATCATTTCGATTCTGCTCAGCGCAGATGGCCAGAACGATCCCGACATTCTCGCGATCAACGGCGCCTCCGCTGCGCTGACGGTGTCAGACATTCCATTCGCCGGCCCGATCGGCGCGGTGCGCGTGGGACGCGTCGATGGCCAGTTCATCGCGAACCCGACCCACGACGAACGTAACTCGAGCGATCTCGATCTCGTTTACGTCGGCACCGAGAACGACGTTATCATGATCGAAGGCGCCGCGCAGGAAGTGCCCGAGGAGGAATTCATCAAGGCGCTCGAGTTCGCCCACGGGCATGCCCGCGAGATGATTCGGATCCAAAAGGAGCTCGCCGCGCAAGTCGGCAAGCCGAAGCGCGAGATGCCGTTGATGACAGTGAATCAAGAGATCCTCGAAGTGGCCTACCAAGTCGCGGGCGACCGCATCGAAGGCGCGCTCTACAACGAGAAGAAGGTCGACCGCAGCAAGGCGGTGAATGCCTTGAAGGAAGAAGTGAAAACGGCGGTCCTGGAGAAATTTCCGGAGGCCGACAAGTTCGCGATCTCGCAGGCGTTCGATTACGTGCAGAAGAAGGCGTTCCGCATCAGCGTGCTCGACAAACAGAAGCGCATGGATGGCCGGGGCTATCAGGATCTGCGTCCGATCGATTGCGAAGTCGGCGTGCTCCCGCGCGCTCACGGTTCGGCGATTTTCCAGCGCGGCGAAACGCAGGCGCTCGCGCTCGTCACTCTCGCGCCCATCGAGGAAGCGCAAAACATCGATGCTTACGGTGGCGGCGAAACCTCCAAGAGCTTTCTCCTGCATTACAGTTTCCCGCCGTTCAGCGTAGGCGAGACCGGCCGGACTGGCGGCGCCAGCCGTCGCGAGATCGGTCACGGAGCGCTGGCGGAGAGATCGCTCGAGCCAGTCGTGCCCGGCACCGACGATTTCCGGTATGCCGTTCGAATCACGAGCGAAATCATGGAGTCAAATGGCTCCAGCTCGATGGCGAGCGTGTGCGGAGGAATGCTCGCGCTCATGGATGCCGGCGTGCCGATCAAGACGCCGGTTGCTGGAATCAGCGTCGGGCTCGTTACGGAAAACGGCGAAGACGGGCAATTGAAGCGTTACGAGCTTCTGACCGACATCATCGGCTCCGAGGATCATTTCGGGGACATGGACTACAAAGTCTGCGGGACTGAAGCCGGCATCACCGGATTCCAACTCGATCTCAAGTTGCCCGGCGTCAGCCACAAAATCATGGCCGAAGCGACCATGCGCACGAAAGAAGCGCGCACGAAAATCCTCGCCATCATGGCCCAGGCGCTCGACAAGCCGCGCAGCGATTTGAGCAAATACGCCCCGCGCATTGAGACGCTCAAGATCAATCCTGATAAGATCGGCGCCCTCATCGGACCCGGCGGCAAAACGATCAAAGGAATCGTCGCTGAAACCGGCGCGGAGATTAACATCGAAGACGACGGCTCCGTCCACATCTACGCCACGAGCCCCGAAAGCATGGCACGCGCGAAAGAAATCATCGGCGGCATGTCGCGCGAGATCGAGGTCGGCCAGACCTATCACGGCCGCGTCGTCTCGATCAAGGAATTCGGCGCGTTCGTCGAGGTTTTCCCAGGAAAAGATGGCCTCGTCCACATTTCCGAGCTGGCGGATTTCCGGGTGAACCGCACGGAAGACGTCGCCAAGATGGGCGAAATGATCTGGGTGAAATGCATCGGCATCGACGACAAGGGCCGCGTGAAATTGAGCCGCAAGGCCGCGCTCAAGGAGCGCGCCGCCGCCGAGACCGGCCAGGCCGGGGAACCCGATCGCGTCGAAGAGCGGACTCGCTAAGCCCGCGCGACACTTGGACCTTTGTCGAAGGGACGTGCTTCCGCACGTCCCTAAATGAAGATTTCCCGCGTCGCTGAAGAACTTGCCCTACAGCAAAGAATGGGACGTGCAGAAGCACGTCCCTCCGATTTTAGGGTGAGCGGCCGCAACAGTCTCTTGCACCGCCTCTAATGTCGCGGTAACCGACTCCGTATGCGTCGATTTCTGCTCGCGGTCCTTCTCTTGTCCCTCGCGTCGCCGCTAAAAGCAGAAACGGAAGACAAGCATACCGCATTGGCCATCTTCGATGCTGCCCTGGCCCAATTCGACAACAGCCGGGTGGCGTTGAGGAAGTGGCAGTATCATCAAACGCTTACCACGCATCAGCTCGACGGCGCGGGCAAGGTTGTGGCGAAAGGAACTTGGAAGTCGATCGTGCGGCCCGGCGACCCCCGGCCGTTGGAATACATCCGGGAGAGCATGGAAGGGAAGTTGTCCTTTTTCAAAGCAGGCGCCGATGAGGCGGGACCTACCGGGGCATCCGCCACTCCACAGCCGCAAAAAACCAGGGTCCAGCCGGAAAAAAATCAGGCCGAATCCGCCGTCGAAGCAGTGCGGAAGTACAATTTGCGTGATCGATATCTCTGGAAACGCCTGCCGGACGAGAATGTCGCCGGAGAAAGCGCCTACGTCATCGCCTTTGAACCGAAGCCCAAGCAAAACACCCGGTCCCGCGAGGAACGGTTTTTCGGCCTGCTCGCCGGCAAGCTTTGGGTCAGCCGGAGCGATTTCACCCTCTTGAAAGCTGAGG
>DASZDO010000042.1:0-6518 GCA_035941955.1 Chthoniobacterales bacterium | reverse complement strand
GTCGGCGTCGGATCGACGACTCCGGCTGGGCTCTCATTATATAGAGAGACGTTTCCGCCGACGACCGGAGTGCCGAACGCGCGGCATGCTTCGGACAGACCCTCCACCGCTTCGCGCAATTGCAAGAAATTCTCCGGCTTGTAGGGATTGCCGAAATTCAAATTGTCAGTCACGGCGAGAGGAGTCGCGCCGGAGCAGGCTAGATTTCGCGCGGCCTCCGCCACCGCGATCCGGGCGCCCTCGCGAGGATCGAGCCGGCAATAAAGTGAATTGCAGTCGGTAGTGGCGGCCAGAATCTTGTTCGCTTCGCGAACACGAAAGACCGCGGCATCGGAGCCGGGCGTCACCACAGTGCCGGTGCGCACCATGTGATCGTATTGACGATAGACCCAGTTTTTTGAAGCAATCGTCGGATCGCGTAGTAATTGTCTCAGCGCAAGGTGGTTATCTACCTCGTCGACGCTCGTTAGGTCGAGCGGTGCTACCGGCGGCGGCGGAACCGCTTCGCGGGAATAAAGGGGCGCTTCATCTGCCAGCGGTTTCGCGGGAATTTCCGCGGCGAGTGTTCCGTTGTTGCGGACGCGCATCATGCCGTCATCGGTTACGCGACCGATTTCGGCGCAGGGCACGTCCCATTTCTCGAAGATTTCACGCACCACGTCTTCGCGGCCGTGCTTGGCGATGATGAGCATTCGCTCCTGCGATTCGCTGAGCAAAATCTCATATGGCGTCATGCCGGGCTCGCGTTTGGGGACCTTGGCCAGGTCGATCTCCACGCCGGTTCCACCCCGGCTTGCGGTCTCGCAAGTGGAACAGGTCAAGCCCGCCGCGCCCATGTCTTGAATACCCGCCACCGCATCGGTCGCGAGCAATTCGAGACAGGCTTCGAGCAAGAGCTTCTCCTTGAACGGATCGCCGACCTGCACGGCCGGGCGATCTTCGCGCGATTCTTCCGTCAGCTCGCGGGACGCGAACGCGGCGCCCGCCAAACCGTCCCGGCCCGTTTCGGCGCCCACGTAAAAGACCGGATTGCCCACACCACTCGCGGCGCCGCGCGCGAGCTGCTCGTGCCGCAACACCCCAAGGCAAAAAACATTGATGAGCGGGTTCCCTTCGAAACTCTCGTCGAAATAGATTTCGCCGCCAATGGTCGGAACGCCGATGCAGTTGCCGTAATGCGCAATGCCCGAAACGACGCCGGTAAATAGCCTGCGGTTGCTCTTGGTCTGATCTTTCCGGTTTCCGGTTTCCGATTTCCGCGATTCGGTGATCGGCCCAAAGCGCAGCGAATTCAAAAGAAACTCCGGCCGCGCGCCCATGGTAAAAATATCGCGAATGATTCCGCCGACCCCGGTGGCGGCGCCTTGGAATGGCTCGATGGCGCTCGGGTGGTTGTGGCTCTCGATCTTGAACGCGACCGCCCAGCCATCACCGATATCAACCACGCCCGCGTTCTCTTCGCCGGCTTTGACCAGAATGTTTGGCCCCGTGGTGGGAAATTTTTTCAGCTCGCGGCGGGAATTCTTGTAAGAACAGTGCTCGCTCCACATCACCGAGAAAATGCCGAGCTCGGTAAAATTAGGCTCGCGCCCCAGAATCTTTTTGATGCGCTCGAATTCGTCCGGCGTCAGGCCGTGTTTTGCGACGAGCTCAGGTGTAACGGCGGGATCGGCGGTGGCAGACATCTGCTGCGCACGTTAGCCGATGTGACCAGACGCTCAACTCGCGAAAGCTTTCCGAGCCGGCCGCGAGATTTTTTTTGTCCTTTGGAAATGAACAGAACGGCGGCGCGATCAGTCCAACAGCTTATGAAGCACACAATCCTCACTTTCGCTTTCGCCTTAATCTCCCCGCTGGCCTTCGCCCAGACGACCCCCACCGAAGATGAAAACCCCGCCACACCCCCGGCTCCAGCGAAAGCCGAAGCCACGGCCACAGCAAGCGGAACCGTCCTCTCCTTCGCGCCGGATGAGATGATGGTGTTGAAGACGGCTGCGGCGGATCCGGAGAGTTTTGTTTTCGGCGCGACAGTGAAATACGTGGATAAGACCGGAGGCGACACCCTGTCTGACATGATCAAGGAGGGGACGAAGGTGCAGGTGACGTACGAGGTCAATGGCGATCGGAAGATCGTCAGTAAGATCGCAGTCGAGGAGTAAGCGTTCCAGCTATTAACCAGCCGCGGCGGATTTCCAGGTGGAATCTGCCTCTTTGACGAGCCGATTCGCGGCAGAGGGTCGCGTGGGTCCGCGCGACCTCAAGCGAGGCGAAATTCCGGTCCGAGAAACCGCTGGATTTCTACGCGCCACGCGTTACTATCGGCGCTTTCATGCGCCCTCCCGTCGGCCGGATTCTTTGCTTAATTACGGCAATTCTTGCCCTGTCCACCAGCGTTTCGCACCTCCGCGGTTACGGGCTGACCGGGCTTTCGTGGCCGGACGGCGACATCGCCATGAGGCTTCAACTGGGCAGCACCGGAGTTGTGTTGCAGGACGGAAGCGGGACCTGGAACAATTCGGCGGCCGATGCGCTCGCCCTCTGGAATCAACAATTGAATTTTGTGCACTTGAGCTGGACCGAGAGCGAGGGACCAGGGGCCATGGCAGACGGCGTAAACTCCGTCTTCTTTTCGAGCACGATATTTGGGGAAGACTTCGGCACGAACGTTCTCGCGGTGACGGTGTATCGTTACGAAGCGAGCACCCAGCGGATGCTTGAAACGGACACACTCTTCAACACCGCCCAAAGCTTTAACTCTTACCGGGGTCCGCTTCAATTCGATTCCGGGACGGGAGCGCTGATTTTCGATTTTCATCGGGTGGCGCTGCACGAATTTGGGCACACCCTCGGTCTCGCCCATCCGGACGAAAGCGGTCAAAGCGTTGTCGCGCTAATGAATTCGGTCATCAGCGATCTCGATCATCTCGCGGCCGACGACATCGCGGGCGGTCGGTTTCTGTATGGTCCCCGCTTCATCAGTGAAACGAACATAAACGGAAACGTAGGCGACCCGCTTTATCTACCGCTGACCACCAATCCGCCGGCCACGAGCATCACCCTCAATTACCTTCCTCCGGGATTGTCCTACAACAGTGCCACCCGGGTCATTTCAGGGACGCCGACCAGGGTTGGAGAATCCGTTACGGCAGTTGTGGCCAACACGTCGAATGGCGCGGTGTCGGCGAATCTCCATTTCGCGATTGGACCGCCAGCGCATGCCTTTCAGACTTTTTTGGATTTCCATTATGCCTCGGATTACTACGCCAGCCAGACTCACACCTTCTATACCGCGACCCACAACCTGAGAGTGGTGCGCGACGAGTTTAATCGCGTGGTGGTCAATGTCGGAAACGGATTGCCCCGGATCCATTTTCAGGCGGAGGGCTTCCAGCCTTTGCAACCAGGTTTCTATCCGGGTGCGGTGGCCAGCGTTTACGGAAGCGGCGGTCAGACCGCTCTGGAAATTATCGGAGAGGGGAGCGGATGCGCTGAAGGCGCCGGCGCCTTTACCGTCCACGAAATCATCTTCGGTGCGAGAGAAACGATTTTGTCGTTCTGGGCCACTTTCGAGCAAGATTGCGTGGACGGGCTCGGGTCGCACCACACTGGGGAGATTCGGTATCATGTCGATGCCGACGATCCCCTGGTGGTGCCGGTAGTGAGCGCGCCGGCCTCGCTCGAAATCAATCAAGGCGGCCATATTTCTTTCCAGGTGAGCGCGAACAATGGGGCCACGACCTACGCGGCCTTTGGGCTCCCGCTAGGCGTAACGTGTTCTCCGGCCGGGCAAGTCTCGGGCACTCCGATCGTCGCCGGCGTCTTTGTTGCGCGGTTATTTGCGACGAACAATCTCGGCACCGGTGAAACCACTACCGCCATCACGATCCATCCCGGACCGGAGCGCCCGCATTCTTTGCTCAATGTTTCGACGCGTGGCCGGGTCGGCACCGGTGATAACTTAATGATCGCCGGCTTCATCATTACCGGTGCTGAGCAAAAGACAGTGGTCCTGCGCGGTCTGGGCCCGTCCCTCCCTGTGGCGGGAGCGCTGGCCGATCCTTTCCTGAGGCTCACGCTTCCGGTAGGGGTAACGGGGATCGATAACTGGCTGGATGTTTATTACCCGATCTATTACGGCGGCTGGCAATCGGTCGTTGGAACTGGTCTGGCCCCCGGCCACCGGCTCGAACCAGCCTTGGTCTATAACCTGGATCCCGGCCAGTACACGATGGGGCTTTTCGGAGTGAACAACACCACCGGTGTGGCTGTGGTGGAGGCGTACGACATTACTCCGTACGATTCGTCGCTGGCCAATATCTCAACACGCGGGCACGTGGGCACGGGTGACGACGTTCTGATTGGAGGTTTCATCATTGGAGGAAATGAGCGCACGGATGTGGTTGTCCGGGCGATCGGTCCCACCCTGGCCCAGAGCGGCGTTCCCGGATCACTGGCCGATCCCACACTGGAACTGTACGATGGCAACGGCGCCGCGCTCGTGCAGAATGACGACTGGCGGACGTCGCAGGAGCAGGAGCTGATCGACTCAGGTTTGGCCCCAACCAACGATCTCGAATCCGCCTTGCTGCTGGCGCTTGAACCTGGCCGCTACACCGCCATCGTCCGCGGCAAGAATAGCGGCACCGGGGTGGGATTAGTCGAGGTTTACAACCTCGACGCGAATTGAGAGCTGACTCACGGTAGTTTCTCATTGTCGGGTTGGGACGGCGCCCTTATGCTTCAAGCAACCGGGCGATGCCGCCTCGGTTGACGCCAGGAGCTAAATTCATGACAACCGCTACCGCCGAAAGAGACCAAGCCGCGACCCAACTAAGCCAGCTCGAGCAGCTGAGAAAATTCACCATCGTTGTAGCCGATACGGGCGACTTCCAAAGCATCAAGGAATTCAAGCCGCGCGATGCCACCACCAATCCAAGCCTGATCTACGCGGCGACGCAGAAAGAGCAGTATTTTCATCTGCTCGATGAAGTGCTCGCGGAGCGAAAGAATTCAGGCCTGTCCGGAGCGGCACAGATCGAGGACATCATCGATCATCTGCTGGTCAAATTCGGCTGTGAGATTTTAGAGATTGTTCCCGGACGGGTCTCGACTGAGACCGATGCGCGCCTCTCGTTCGATATGGAAGGCTCGATCGAGAAAGGCCGGCATCTCATCAAGCTCTACGAAGAAAAGGGGATCGATCGGAAGCGGGTCCTGATCAAGATCGCCTCGACCTGGGAGGGGATCAAGGCGGGCGAAGTCCTCGAGAAAGAGGGAATCAATTGCAATCTGACGCTGATGTTTTCCCTGCCCCAGGCCGTCCTTTGCGCGGAAGCCGGCATCGAACTCATCTCGCCCTTCGTGGGCCGGATTTACGATTGGTTCAAGGCGGCGAACAAGCGGGAGTATGCCGCGGCGGAAGATCCGGGCGTGCAATCCGTCCAGGAGATTTACACCTATTACAAGAAGTTCGGGTACAAGACCGAGGTGATGGGGGCCAGCTTCCGCAACGTGGGCCAGATGCTGGAACTGGCGGGTTGCGATCTGCTCACGATCAGCCCGGATCTGCTGGAAAAACTGGCCGCGTCCTCCGAGCCGGTGGAACGCAAGCTCGATCCGGAAAAAGCGAAAAGCGCAAACGTGGAGCGGCTCGAGCTCGACGAGAAAAAATTCCGGTATCTGTTCAACGACAATGCGATGGCGACCGAGAAAACTTCGGAAGGCATCCGCAAATTCGCCGCGGACATTGTGAAGCTGGAGAAATTTATCGCAGGCAAGATCGGGTAAAAGGTTTCAGGGTTCAGGGTTCAGAGAGAACGCACTCGTTTCACGCTGCCCTTCTGAACCCTGAAACCTGAATCCTGTTCACTTGTTGGATGTTCAATGTCGTCCTGATTGAGCCGGAGATTCCACCGAATACAGGCAACATCGGTCGCCTTTGTCTCGCGACCGGCTCCACGCTCCATTTGGTCAAGCCGCTTGGATTCTCGACCGACGATCGCGAACTCAAGAGGGCGGGACTCGACTACTGGAAAGAAGTCGATGTGCGGCTTTGGGACTCTTTCGCCGACTGGGAGAGAACGATCGGCCCAGGCGCCCGCACATTTTTTCTGACGACGAAATCAGACCGCGCTTATTCCGACGTTCGTTTTCGGCCTGGGGATTTTCTTGTCTTTGGGCGCGAGACGAAGGGGCTGCCCGAGGCTTTGCTGGCAGCCAATCCGGAACGGCTGCTCACGATCCCGATGCAGGGGACGCGCAGCCTGAATCTCGCCACCGCGGTGGCGATTGTCTTGTTCGAAGCAGTGCGCCAACAGCGGTGACCGCGACCGCGCGGTCACCGCTGAAATGTGGGTAGATGACGCGGTCTCTCGCGCTAGAGGGCGTCGAGGTCATAAACCTCAACCACGCGGGGGACGTAATCTCGTATTCGTTTAAGGAAACGGCCGGGAAGCGTCAACACCTGATTTCGGTCACATCCTCGGAAACGTGCGGTATCCTAGACCCCTCCCTGCAAC